>JAWLCV010000095.1:0-13312 GCA_041686955.1 Pseudomonadales bacterium | reverse complement strand
GGTCCGCCAGGCGGTTCAGGGTGCGGGCGGCCTGGCGCGCCACGGAACGGCCGGCGGATTCGGCCGACTCTGCGGTGGGCCCGTCAGAGGGCTCGCCAGCGGGCTCGCCAGCGGGCTCGCCAACGGACTTCCGCGCAAGGTGACGGCGCGGCTCCTTCGGTTCCTCCGCCTTGATGGGCCGCTCCGGCATGATCACGTCCTTCACCTTGGGCGGCTGCGCCGGCTCGTCCCCGGCGGTCGATTCCCCGGCGGGCTCCGGCTCCGGGACGGGCGGGGCGCTCGCTGCCGAAGTCGTGTTCAGGCGCGGTTCCGTGCGGCGGGCGGCGGGCCGGCGGGGGGCGTCACGCTCCGGCAGAGCGGCGGCCGGCGCAGCAGCGGCGGCCGGTGCGGCAGCGTCGTCGGGCTGAAGTGGCAGGGTCGCCTGCTCCGGCGGCTCCCGGCGCGCCTGCTCTGGCGGCTCCCGGCGCGCCACCACCCGGGCGCCGCCGTTGGGCAGTTCCGCCCGCAGGCGCACCAGATCGTCACCCTCGTCGTAGTCGGGGGGCAGGGTCTTGACCAGATCCAGGCGCAAGGGATCCCGGCGCGCGCGCCAGGCGATCCAGAACCCGTGGGCCACGACCGCCGCGATCAGCAGGCCTCCACCGATCAGGATGAAGTCTTTGATGTCCACTTTCGGCTCCTCGGTCGTGCGACACGACCCGACAGCTCCCAGAACAGGGCGTTGCTTTCGACGAGCCGCGGCCTCTAGACCACCGCCATGGCCGCAGCTTCCTCCACGTCCACCGACACCAGCCGGGAAACCCCCGGCTCGTGCATCGTCACCCCCATGAGATGGTCGGCCATCTCCATGGTTATCTTGTTGTGGGTGATGACGACGAACTGCACGTCGGCCGACATTTCCTTAATCAACTCGGCGAATCGTGAGACGTTGGCATCGTCCAGCGGCGCGTCCACCTCGTCCAGCAGACAAACCGGGCTGGGATTGAGATGGAAAATGGCGAAGATCAGCGCTACCGCCGTCATCGCCTTTTCGCCCCCCGAGAGCAGATGCACACTCGCGTTTCGCTTGCCCGGCGGCCGCGCCATCAGCGAGACCCCGGTATCGAGCAGATCCTCCCCTGTCAGTTCCAGATAAGCGTGTCCTCCGCCGAAAATCTTCGGAAACAGCTCGCCCAGACGAGCATTCACCTTCTCGAAAGTCTCCTTGAAACGCGCCCGCGTTTCCTTGTCGATCTTCCGAATCGCGGTCAGCAGCGTTTCCAGCGCCTGTTCCAGGTCTTCGTTCTGCTGATCGAGATATTGCTTGCGCTCCGATTGCGTCTCGTATTCCTCGATGGCCGCCAGGTTGATGGGGCCGAGCCGCTGGATGCGGCGGTCCACGGCGGCTAGGGCCTCCTCCGCCGCCGCCTCCGTGGCGTCCTCCGCGAGGCCGGCCTTCACCGCCTCCTGCTCGTAGCCGGTGGCCGCGATCTGCTGGAGCAGGTTGCGCTCCTCGACCGCCAGGCCCTGGCGGTCCACACGGGCCCCTTCCAGGCGGCTGCGCAGCTCGCCGAGCCGGGACTCTGCCTGGCCGCGGGCCTCCTCGAGCTCGCGGACCTCGGCGTCGATGGCCTCCAGGCTCCGGCGCACCTCGGCGAGGCGCTCCTCTTCGGCCACCCGCTCTGCCAGCTTGCTCTCGAGCTCCGCCTCGAGCTCCGGCAGCGGACGCGCGTTGTCCTTGATGCCGCTTTCCAGCGCGCGCTGTTGCTCCTCGAGCTCCCGGCGCTGGCGCAGCAGCCGCTCGCGGGCGGTCTGGCCCGCCGCCAGACGGGACTTGAGGCTGCCGATCTCGCTGGAGAGGGCGTGGTAGCGGTCGCGGCTCGCCCGTGCCGCCTGGCGGGCCTCGGTCAGCTCCCGCTCGTTGTCGTCGCGGGTCAGCGCGAACGCGGCCCGCTCCTGTGCATGGTGCTCGCGCGCCTGCTCGGCCTCGGCCAGCCGCGCCCGGGCCTCGGTCAGCCGCTCCGATTCCTCGGCGATCTGCCCTTCGATCTCTTCCCGCTCCCGGCGCACGCGCTCGCGGCGGGCGTCCGCTTCCTCCTTCTGCACCCGGCGCACGCCGTGATCGGCCTTGAGCTCGCCGAGCACCTGATTGAGCTCGTTCACCCGGGTCTGCAGACGCTCCCGCTCCGCCTCCAGGGATTCCACCCGGCCGCGGCCCTCGGCCACCTGGCCCTGCAGAGCGCCCAGATGCCGCTCCGCCTCCTCCACCTGCATGGTGAGAGTCTCGATGGCCTGGGCGCGCTCGATGATCCCGGCTTCGTCCTCGGCCCGCGGCAGCACGCGGACCCAGTCCGGGCCGATCCAGATGCCCTGGCGGGTGATGATGCTGTCTCCCGGTTCCAGCCGGTGGCGCTCGGCGAAGGCCACGTCGGCGGTCTCCGCGGCGTACACCCCGTGGAGCAGGGAACCCAGCTTCACGTGGTGGCTGCGCACCAGCGACGCCAGGCTCGGCAGCTCGCCGTGATACTCGGCCTCCACGCGGCCTTCCACCAGGGTGACGCCCCCCTCGCCCAGGCTGCCCAGGGCGTTCTCGAAGTCGTCCACCCGCTCGACCCGAATGGCCTGCAGATACTCGCCGAGCACCGTCTCCACGGCCCGTTCCCAGCCCGGCACCACCGCCAGCACCTCGCCCAGGCGCTGGGCACGGTCGAGCCCCTGCTCCACCAGCCAGTTCTGGGATTCCCGCTCGTCGCGGCCCAGCGCCGCCTGCTGCACGGCTTCCAGGCTCGCCAGCTCGTGGCGCAGACGCTGCACCTCGCCGCGGGCCTCGTCCAGCACCCGCTCGGTGTCGAGCACCTGCTCCCGGGCCGCGCCCAGCTCGGCGAGGCAGCGGTCGATCTCTTCCTCCGCCGCACGACGCTCCGCGTCCTTGGCCATGATCTCCCGGGCCAGGCTGTCCACGTCGTCGCTGGCCACCACGGGAACGCTGTCCGCGTCCTCCTCGAGCTGAGCCAGGCGGCCCCGAAGCCGCTGCAGGAGCTGCTCGAGGTGCTCCACCCGCGACGCCTGCACTTCCGCGCCCCGCTGGTGCTCGGCCACCCGGGCGCTCAGGCTCTCCCACGCTGCCTGCCACTCGCGATGGCGCCCTTCCAGGGTTTCCAGCGCCTCGGCGCTGGCCTCGTCGGTCTCCGCGGCCACGGCCACCTGAGGCTCGAGCTCGGCGATGCGGCTCTCGAGGCCGTGGATCTCCGCCTCGTCCATCTCGAGCTGACGGTTGGCCTCCTCGGAGCGCTGCGCCACCGTGGAAAGATCCAGCTCGAGCTGCTTCACCCGCTGCTGGTTGAACTGAATGGCTTCCTCGATGCGGGCGATCTCGGCGCCGATCTGGTAGTAGCGGCCCTGCACCCGGTTGAACTCCTCCGAGGCGTCGCCGTGCTTGGCCCGCCGGCGCTCGATCTCGGTCTCCACGTGCTGCTGCTCGGCGGCGGCCTTCTCCAGCGCCACCTCGAGCTCGCGGATCTCCTGCTGGCGCTCCTCGAGCCGCCGGTGCAGATTCACGTAGCGCAGGGTGTGCAGCTCCGCCGTGAGCCGGCGCTCCTCCTGCTTCTGCTCCTTGTAGCGCTCCGCCGCGCGCGCCTGGCGCTGCAGCCGGTCGAGCTGGCGCCCGAGCTCCTCGCGCAGGTCCTTCAACCGGTGCAGGTTGTCCCGGGTATGGCGGATGCGGTTCTCGGTCTCGCGCCGCCGCTCCTTGTACTTGGAGATCCCCGCGGCCTCTTCCAGGTACACCCGCAGGTCCTCCGGCTTCGCCTCCACGAGCTGGCTGATCATGCCCTGCTCGATGATGGAGTAGCTGCGCGGGCCGAACCCGGTGCCGAGGAAGATGTCGACGATGTCCCGGCGGCGGCAGCGATTGCCGTTCAGGAAGTAGTTCGACTGGGCGTCCCGGGTCACCTGGCGGCGTACCGAGATCTCGGCATACGCCGAGTACTCGCCGCCGATCCGCCCGTCGCTGTTGTCGAAGATCAGCTCGATGCTGGCCTGGGCGGTGGGTTTGCGGGTGTTGGACCCGTTGAAGATGACGTCGGTGAGATTCTCACCCCGGAGCTGCTTGGCCGAGCTCTCGCCCATGACCCAGCGCACCGCATCGATGATGTTGGATTTGCCGCAGCCATTGGGCCCCACCACCGCACAGCGGCTGCCGGGGAGGGTGACTGTGGTCGGATCGACGAAGGATTTGAAACCCGCGAGTTTGATCTGCTTCAGCCGCATTGGGTACGGAGCGAGTCCCCCAGCCCTTACAAAGCGGCAAGTCTAAAGCAAATATGTGGCGGATGTCGTGGGGTCGCTGTCCGCTATCCGCTTTCCGCCGTCCGCAAGAGCCGGATCGCCAGACTCTGGCGAGGACTCTCCAGCGGAAAGCGGAGAGCGGACAGCGGACAGCGGATAGCGGATATCTAACTCCGCTCCAAACACCCCAACGCCAGCTTGCGCTCCCGGCCGTTGAAGGCATGGACGAGTTGCTGGATCTGCTCCAGGTTGCTCTCGCCCACCGCGTTCAAGAGCGACTGGTGGTAGCGCAGGTTGTCGCGCAGGTCGTAGTCGGCGTGGGCGGCGGCCAGATGGGTGAGGCGCAGCGCGGCGGGGATCAGGCCCCTGAGCACCGAGACCAGATAGTAATTGTTGAGCTGGCGGAAGCCGGCATCGGCGAAGGCCTTGCGGGCATGAAGGGTGGCGTCCAGGTCCTGGGCGTGAACCGCGCCGGCCATCTCCCGCAGCGCCAGCTCGAACGGCTCGAGCTCCAGGTTCCGGCGCACGGCCAGCTTGCTGTAGAAGGAGGTCTGCAGCTCCGTGACCAGCTCGGAGCAGTTGGCGAGCTCCTCCGCTTCCAGGGTGCTGACCATGGCACCCCGGCGAGGGAGGATTTCCACCAGATGGCGGCGTTCGAGAATCAGGAGGGCCTCGCGAACGGAGCCCCGGGACACCCCGAGCTCGGAGGCGACTTTCAGTTCCTGGATCCGGGCCCGGGGCCGCAGCCGGCCGGCGATGATCTCACTGCCCAGGTGATCGGCGATCTTCTCGGTCAAGCTCACGGCCGGTTGGAAGTGCATCTTGCTGCCTCAGACTGCCTAGATGCTTCGACCCAGGCGCCGGCACCGGGTTCCATGAGTCCGGATCAGCGTCCCTGGGCGGCCTCGGCGGGGCGTGGGGCCAGGGCGGCGTCCAGCTCGACGGGCTCCGCCAGGTCGGCGAGATCGACCACCCCGGAGCTCCACTCCCAGTCTCCGGGCTCCGCCGTGGGGCGGCCGCTGCGCGACAGGCGCACCACCACCTCGATGGCGCCGGCCTGGGAGAGACTGCGCGCCGGGCTCATGCTCACGGTGTCGTCGAGGCGCACGGAAAGCGGCAGCAGCTCCGCCGGGCGCCGCACCACGGCGTAGGGCATGCCGCCGCCCGGCGGCCGCGCGATGACGAACAGGGTGGCGTCCCGGGGAGCGCCGTCCGGTGCCGGAATGGTCACGTCCACGCTGGGCTGCAGCACCCCCATCTGGCTGCGCGCGCGGCCGAGGCCTTCCAGCATCGCCGTGAGCTGGGCCCGGGGCAGCGGGTTGTTGAGCGCGCGGTTCAGGTACTCCACCGCCTCGCGGAACCGGCCCGCCCGGTAGGCGTCGATGGCGAGAAGCTCGAGCACCAGCGGCTGGCTCGGCTGCCGTTCCAGGAGGCGCTCGGCGAGGCCGCGGCTGCGCTCGTCGAGCTCGCCGCCCTGGGCCAGATACCGGGCCTGCAACCAGTACAGCATGACGTTGGGGTCCGGACCCACCAGCCCGTGGGCGGCGGCGAATGCATCGGCGGCCTGCTCGAAGTCGCCGAGCTGCAGGCGGCTGATGCCCAGCAGGTACCAGGAGTGGGCATCGTCCGGGTGAGCCTCGACCCGGCGGGTGAGCCGGGAGCGCCACGTCTCGAGCGCCTGCCCATGCTCGCGGGGATCCAGGCGCAGCACCTCGCTGGCGCCGGCCAGATCCACCGCGGTTGGATCGCCGGCGGAGAGATAGATGCCGAACCCGGCCAGCGGCAGCAGCACCAGCATCACCCACGCCGCCGCGCGCCGTCCGCCACTCCGGGATGGCGAGGGGGCGTCGGCCTCCCGCTGGAGCGCACTCTCGTACTCGTCGAGCAGGCTCGCGCCGAGCTCTTCTTCCACCTCGGCGCGCACCTGTGCATCCACCACGCCGGCGCGGGCTTCCGCTTCGAGCTCCGTCACCCGGTCGCGATACAGCGCGCGCATGAGACCGCGGCGCTCGCCGGAGCCCTCGCTCCCGGAGCGCGCGCCGGCCGCCCGCCCGCGCAGCAGCGGACCGACCACGAAGGCGGCCGCCAGCCCAACCAGAACGGCAGCGAGAACCCAGAACATCATCGGTCGTCCAGCATGGTGCGGAGCCGGTCCGCCTCCGCCGCGGAGAGCGGCTCCCGGGGCGGCTGCCGGAGCATGCGCCAGAGCACCAGCGCGCCCAGCAGCAGGAACACCAGCGGCCCCAGCCAGAGAATCCAGGTATCCGGGCGGAACGGTGGGTCGTAGAGCACGAAGTCGCCGTAACGGGCCTGCAGGTAGCTGCGGATCTCCGCGTCGCTCATTTCCTCTTCGGTGATCAGCCGATGCACCGTGCGCCGCAGGTCGGCGGCGATGGGGGCATCCGAGCCCGCGAGATTCGTGTTCAGACATTTGGGGCAGCGCAGCTCGGCGATCAGCGTGCGGTAACGGACTTCCTGCTCCGCCGTCTCGAACGCATACAGATCCACCGGGCTCCCGGCCGAGGCCGGCCCGCCGAGGCCGAGCAACACCAGGGCGGCGAGCCATGCCATGGCCCCGGCGCGTCCGCGCCGCCCACGCCGCGCTCTCGTCGTCATCGCCACCTCAGCCATCCTCGAACCGCGCAACCAGAGGGCCCAGCTCGTCACGCCAGACCCGGGTGTTGATCTCCCCCACCCGCTTGTAGACCACGGTGCCCGCCCGGTCGAGCAGGAAGCTCTCGGGCGCCCCGTACACCCCGAGCTCCACGCCGAGCGAGCCGTCACGATCCTCGATCACCAGGTCGTAGGGGTTGCCGTAGCGCCGCAGCCAGTCCTGGGCGGCCGCCGGATCGTCCTTGTAGTTGACGCCGACGATGCGCAGCCCGGTGGTCTCGCGAATCCGCAGCAGCTCGTCGTGCTCCGCCTTGCAGGTGGGGCACCAGGTGGCCCAGACGTTCACCAGCACGGGCTCGCCGATCAGGTCGCTGCGCTCCACCGTCTCGCCGGGCGCCCCCAGCCGCGGCGCCCGGAACTCGGGGAAGGGGTCGCCGAGGAGCGCGCTCGGCAGCTCGTGGGGATCGTTCAGGCTGAACCCGGCGTAACCGATGGCGACGATGAGCACGAACACCCCGAGGGGCACGAACAGGCTCGCCCGGCTCATGCGCCGCCTCCGGCCACCGGCGCGGCGGCCTCCGGCGCCGCCCGCAGGTCCTGGCGCTGACGCAGGCGCCGGTAACGGGGGTCGGCCACCGCCACGGCACCGCCCAGGGCCATGAGCAGCCCGCCGAGCCAGATCCAGCGCACGAAGGGCTTGTGCTGCATGCGCACGGACCAGTCGCCGGCGGCACTACCCGTCAGCGGCTCCCCCAGCGAGATGTAGACGTCCCGGGTGAAGCCGGGGGCGATGGCCGCCTCGGTCATCACGTTGTTGCGCGCCAGGTAACGGCGTTTCTCCGGATGCAGGGGGTAACTCGTGCCGCCTTCCGTGACGGTGAAGGTGCCACGCTCGGCGAGGAAATTGGGCCCCTGCCGGGTGCTGACGCCGTCGAAGCGCACCGCCACCGGCCCGAGCTCAACCGACTCCCCCGGCGACATGCGCAGGTCCTTCTCCACCGACAGCACGCTGGTCAGGGCGATGCCGAACAGGGCGAAGGCGAAGCCGGCATGGGCGAGAAACATGCCCCAGTAGGCGGGCGGGATGCGCCGCCAGCCGAGCCGCAGCCGGCCCGCCAGATCCCTGCCGTGGCTGCCGAGCACCCAGAAGCCCAGGGTCAGCGCCAGCAGGAGCTGCCCGCCGAGGGCGCCGGAAAGCGCGAGGGGCGCCACCAACCCCAGCACCAGGCTGGCCGCGGCGACCCAGGAAAGCTCCCGCCAGAGGCGCTCCGGCGCGGTGCGCTTCCACTGCAGCACGGGGGCGACCCCCAGAGCGGCGGCGAGCACCAGCATCAGCGGCACGAAGCCGGCGTTGAAGTACGGCACCCCCACGGAGATCTTGTCGCCGCCGGTGACGGCTTCGTAGGCCAGCGGGTAGAGGGTGCCGAGCAGCACCAGCCCCATGGCCACCACCAGCAGGATGTTGTTGAGCAGCAGGAACGCCTCCCGGCTCCACAGACCGTAGCGCACCCGGGAGCGGATCACCGTGGCGCGAAACGCGTACAGGGTCAGGGAGCCGCCCACCACCAGCAGCAGGAACACCAGGATGAACAGCCCGCGGGTGGGATCCACGGCGAAGGCGTGCACCGAGGTCAACACCCCGGAGCGGACGATGAAGGCACCGAGCAGGCTGAGCGAGAAGGTGGTGATGGCGAGCAGCAGGGTCCAGCTCTTGAAGGTGCCGCGCTTCTCGGTCACGGCCAGGGAGTGAACCAGCGCCGTGCCCACCAGCCACGGCATGAAAGAAGCGTTCTCCACCGGGTCCCAGAACCACCAGCCGCCCCAGCCCAGCTCGTAGTACGCCCACCAGCTGCCGAGCACGATGCCCAGGGTCAGAAAGGCCCAGGCCACGTTACTCCACGGCCGCGACCAGCGGGCCCAGGCGGCGTCCAGGCGGCCGGAGAGGAGCGCGGCCACCGCGAAGGCGAAGGCCACGGAGAAGCCCACGTAGCCCATGTACAACATGGGCGGATGGACGATGAGACCGAAATCCTGCAGCAGCGGATTCAGATCGGCGCCGTCGGCGGGCGTCATGGGCACCAGCCGCTCGAACGGGTTGCTGGTCCACAGCAGAAACGCCAGGAAGCCCACGTTCAGCAGGCCCATCACCCCCAGCACCCGGCCGAGGAACTGCCAGGGCAGATGCCCGCCGCGTACCGCCACCGCCAGGGTCCAGCCCGCCATGATGAGCACCCAGAGCAGAAACGAGCCCTCGTGGGCGCCCCAGACCGCGCTCACCTTGTAGTACCAGGGCAGAAGGCTGTTGCTGTTGTTGGCGACGTAGGCCACGGAGAAGTCGTCGGTGACGAACCCCTGCACCAGGGCGGCGAAGGCGAGGCCCACGAACACAAGCTGCCCCGTCACCATGGAGCCGAGGGCGCCGACCCAGCGCTCCCGCCCCGTGGCCGCCCCCGCCAGGCCGAACCAGGCGATGGCGCCGGCCAGACACAATGACAGGGCCAGCGCGAGCTGGCCGAGCTCCGGAATCACGAGCCCTCCTCCGCCGCCCGCGCCATGTTCGAAAGCTCGGGCGGCATGTAGTTCTCGTCGTGCTTGGCCAGCACCTCCTGGGCCTGGAACACGCCGTCAGCGCCCAGCTCGCCGGTGACGAGAATGCCCTGCCCTTCCCGGAACAAATCCGGAAGGATGCCGCCGTAGCGCACCGGAAACTCGGCGCCCCGGTGGTCCGTGACCACGAAGGTCACGTCCAGGCCGTTGGCAGCGCGCACCACGCTGCCGTCCTGCACCATGCCGCCGGCACGGATCCGCGTCCCCACCGGCGCCTCGCCGGAGACGATCTGATCCGGCGGATAGAACAGGTTCAGGTTCTCGTTCAACGCCGTGAGCACCAGGCCTGCGGTGACCGCGGCGCCGGCGATCAGGAACAGCACGACGACGAGACGATTGCGACGCTTGGGATTCATGAGCGTGTGGAATCTCCTGTGACGAGCTCCGCGGCGGGCCCGGCACTGCCGGCATGGCCGGGCGGGTACGGCTGGCGCCGCTGCCGGTCCCGGGCTTCGCGGAAGAATCGGCGCAGCCGCAACCGCACCGAGACGACGTTGTAGATCACGATTATCACGGCCGCGCCGTAGCTCGACCATACGTAGAGTCCGTGGCCTCCCATGGCGAGGAACTCGGCGAGGCTCGAGAAGCTCACCGCCCGCCTCCTGCGGCCTGCCGGGCCACCAGCTCCCGCACCCACTGGGTCCCCTGCTCGCGCTCGAGAATCTCCACCCGCAGCCGGCCGATGAGGTTCGCGCCGAACAGGCAGTACACGCCCAGCACGTTGATGGCGAGCGGAATCCACATCTGCGGCGGCATGCTCGGCGGCTCGGTGAGGGTGAAGGTGGCGCCCTGGTGCAGGGTCAGCCACCAGTCGACGCTGTACTTGATGATGGGAATGTTGATCACGCCCACCAGGGCGAGCACGGCGCAGGCGCGGCCCGCGGTCTCCTGGCGGGGGATGGCCTGGCGCAGGGCGTAGAGCCCCATGTAGAGGAACAGCAGCACGAGCATGGAGGTGATGCGGGCGTCCCACACCCACCAGGTGCCCCAGGTGGGCTTCCCCCACGCGGCCCCGGAGAACAGGGCCAGGGCGGTCATGGTCATGCCGAAGGGCACGGTGGCGGCCAGCACCATGTCGGCGAGCTTCATCCGCCACACCAGCAGCACCAGCCCTGCCGCCCCCATCAGCAGGTAGGCGGACTGCGCGACGATGGCGCTGGGCACGTGCACGTAGATGATGCGGAAGCTCTCGCCCTGCTGGTAGTCCGGGGGGGCGAACACCAGCCCCCAGACCGTGCCCGCGGTGAGCAGCAGCGCCGCCAGCACGCCCAGGGCCACGTGCCACGGGCCGCTGAACCGGTAGAACCAGCGCGGCGAGCCGAGGCGATGCCAGAGTTCCTTCAGGGTCACGACTGCTCCAGACTGATCCGCAAAGCGGCCTGCACGGCGAAAGGCGCCACCGTCAGCGCCAGCATGCTGACGGCCATGAGCCAGTACACCTGCGCCGTCACGTCGACGCCCGCCATGGCCAGGGTAACCGCGCCGGCGCCGAATATTAATGTGGGCACGTACAGCGGCAAAATCAGCAGCGCCAGCAGCACGCCGCCGCGCTTGAGACCCACCGTCAGGGCCGCGCCCACGGCGCCCAGCAGGGTCAGCGCCGGGCTGCCCACCAACAGCGTCAGCATGGTGATGCCGAGCACCTCGCCGGGCAGGAACAGCAGCAACGCCGCCAGCGGCGCCAGAACCGTCATCGCCAGCCCCGAGAACAGCCATTGCGCCGTCACCTTCGCCAGCACCGGCAGGAATCCGGGGCGTCCCAGCAGCACCATCTGTTCGAGCGTGCCGTCGTCGTAGTCGCGGCGGAACAGGCCCTCCAGAGCCAGCAGATTCGACAGCAGCACCAGCACCCAGATGATGCCCGGCGCGTAGCGCCCCAGGGTCTCCGGCTCCACCCCCACCCCCAGCGCGAACAGGGTGATGGCGAGAAACAGGAACACCAGTGGATTCAGCACCTCCTGCAGCGACCGCAGCGCCGCCACGAGCTCGCGGCGGAGCTGCCCCAAGAACACGCCCACCGGCCCCTTCACCCGGGCGCCGCCTGGGCCGCCGGCTCGCGGACACCGAGTTCCAGAACCCGCGCGCCGCTCACCTCCAGAGACTGATGGGTGGCGCACACCACCGCGCCGCCGCGGTGGAGCTGGTCGGCGATGAGCGCCCGCACCAGGGCCTGGCCCGATGCGTCCAGCGCCGTCAACGGCTCGTCGAGCAGCCACAGCGGCGCCTCGCACACGACCAGCCGCGCCAACGCCACCCGGCGCTGCTGCCCCGCCGACATGTGCTGGCAGGCCACCCGCTCGTACCCCGCCATGCCCACCCGGGCCAGAGCGTCGGCCGCCGCTCCCGAGCCGGAGCACAACGCGGCGTACCAGCGCAGATTCTCTTCCGCCGTCAGCACGGCGCTCACGCCGGGCCGATGGCCAAAGTAGAGACTTTGCGCGGCCTCGATGGTTCCCGTGTAGTCGGGGTACAGCCCCGCCACGGCCCGCAGCAGGGTGGACTTGCCGCTGCCGTTGGGCCCCTTGAGCTCCAGGCACTCGCCGGCGGCGAGGCAGAGGGTCAGGCCACCGAACAGCAGCCGTCCGTCGCGCTCGCAGCCCAGGTTCTCGATGGAGAGCAGCGGCTTCAGTGACGCACCACGCGGTAGCAGGGATCGTAGCACGCGCTCTCCAGCTTCATTCGGCCCTGAACCACGAACTGGCGCAGCAGGTGGTCGAGGGCTTCGGTGAGCGAGGTGTCGCTGTGCAGCTCGAAGGGGCCGTGGGCCTCGATCATGCGAATGCCGTAGTCCTTGACGTTGCCCGTGACGATGGCGGAGAAGGCGCGCCGCAACGCCACGGCCAGCTCATGCGGCGGCAGGTCCCGGGACAGCCGCAGGGACGCCACGTTCTCGTGGTTCACCACGAACGGCATCTGGTGATCGAAGGGAATGTTCAGCAGCCAGTTAAAGTAGTAGGCGTCGCCGTCCCGCCGGCGCTGGCGGCCCACCGCCCGGATGCGCTCCCCCATCAGGGCTCCCACCCGCGGCGGATTGCCGATGACGATCTCGTAGGTCTCGGCGATCTCCTCCCCGAGCGCCAGCCGCAGGAACGCGTCGAGCTCGCGGAAGTAGCCGGCGCTCTCCGGCGGGCCGGTGAAGATGACGGGCATCTCCTGGTGCTCGTTGGCCGGGTCGAGCAGCACGCCGAGCAGGTACAGCACCTCCTCGGCGGTGCCCACGCCCCCGGGGAACACCACCACCCCGTGCCCCACCCGCAGGAACGCCTCCAGGCGCTTCTCGATGTCGGGCATCACCACCAGGTGGCTCACCATGGGGTTCGGCGGCTCGGCGGCGATGATGCCGGGCTCCGACAGTCCCAGGTAACGGCCGTCGCGCAGGCGTTGCTTGGCGTGGCCCACGGCCGCGCCCTTCATGGGACCCTTCATGGCCCCGGGGCCGCAGCCGGTGCAGATGTCTAGCCCACGCAGACCGAGCTCGTAGCCCACGTTCTTGGTGTACTCGTACTCGTTGCGGCTGATGGAGTGGCCGCCCCAGCACACCACCAGCTTCGGCGGCACGTTGGGCGTGAGGACCCGCGCGTTCTTCAGCATGTGAAACACGGCGTCGGTGATGCCGGCGGACGTGCCGAGTTCGAACAGCTCGCCGTTCGCGAGCTCGGTGCCGCTGTAGACCACGTCCCGCAGCACCGCGAACAGGTGCTCGCGAATCCCCTCGACGATGCGGCCATCGACGAAGGCGCTGGCCGGCGCGTTCTGGATGATGAGCTTGAGACCCCGGGTGCGGGCGGCCACCTCGATGGAGAAATCGCTGTAGGCTTCGAAGATC
>JAWLCV010000094.1:0-13894 GCA_041686955.1 Pseudomonadales bacterium | reverse complement strand
CGAGCTGCACGCGCCAGACGGTTGCCACGGGCGTGAAGCTATATTTCGCCGACGGGATGGCCCCGAGGGACTATCTGACCGGGGTCGCCTTGATGTGTTCCCAGCTGCAACCGGTCGATTGATGCCGGGCGTCGACATCCCAAACGCCAGGAAATCCGGAATGGCCGGTAGGTTGCGGCTTCGCCTTCTCGCCTCGCTCGCCATCGCCATGGGAGCGATCCTTGGCGCCGCACCCGCCAAGGCCGCCTGCGAAGCGGAACTGGCGGAACTGGACAGGCGCCTCGAGGACCCGAAACTGACCGACAAGCAGCGTCAGATCGTCCAAGGCATGCGCCAATCTGCCGATTATCTGTGCAGCGCGGGTCAGGAAGCGGACATTCGCAGAATGCTGGAGCGATTGGATGCCATGCTGAACGCGCCCGGCATCGGCTCTCCCCTGCCCGGCCAGACCCGGGCACGACCGGCGTCCTCGGAGCGCCGGACGGAATCCGCGCCTGCGACGTCTGTTGTCGAAGCATCCGGGCGCGGGCAACGCATCGACCGACCGGAAGACATGTTCCAGTACTGGTACCAGGATGTGGACCACATGGGCGACACGCTGCGTGTGCTCTATACCACCTCGCCGTCGCTGGAACAGGGACAGGCCGGGCCGTGGACGGCCAATGTCTATGTGGTCGAAGTCTCCGCAGATGGAGAGGCGACCCAGCATCGCTTGTACAGCAAGGAAGAGCTCGAAACCGTCACCATGGCACTGCTTCCGGGCGAGGACAGGACTCTCGTCCAGATGCGCGCCCTGGGGCCGGGAAAGCCGGAGCGGCTGGAAGTCTGGTCGGTGCCGGAGGGGAACGTTCTGTCCTCGGCCGAGATTCCTTCGCGTTTGGGCCCGGATGACCGCCGCTGGACCTAGTCGGAGTTCAGAACCATCACCTCGGGCGGCAATGCGGTCTTCGCCACCACGCAGTCCAGCGGCCGGCGCAACGATCCGCCGGTATCCGTCGCCGGCTGGATGGAGGTGACACCCGAGGGCGATATGGTCGGCATGGGGACCAATCGCCTGGAAATGGAACCGCCCGTCAACGGCCGTCATTTTGTCGAGCTGACCATGGACGGGATCCGCCAGCGGCATTATCTGAAGCCGATCGGCGATGACCTGAAAGTACAGTTCGAAGATTTCGCCGCAGGCGCCGATGGTGAGATGTATCTGTTCGCGGAAGGGAGGAGCCGCGCCGATTTCGAAGCGCTGATCCTGCCCATTGACGTCGATGGAGCGCCGGGAACGCCTGTATCGCTCTCCATTCCCGACGCGGTGGACGTCGATGAAGTCTTGGCCGCACCGTCAGGCGTCTGGGTCATCGGCCACGGTATGAACGAGGCCACGAGGAGGACGACTTCCGCACCTCCCGCCTCGGCAAGCGGGTGGAGCCGCCCGGGCACTAGCGCGGCGTCAGCCGTGACCCGACCGCAGCAGCCTGAAGAACTCGCGCCGCGTCCGGGGGCCGTAGGTCGCGTAGCGCGGGTTCGCCGCCTGACGGTACTCGGCCCTGGCCGCGGCCACCTTGTCGGCACCGGCGCGGAGCTTCACCTCCTCTGGGCTGATGCGGTACGGCACGGTGGCGTTGAGCCCGAACACCTTGGCGCGGATCTCCGGGGTGATCTCCGGATAGCCGTGGGCCTCCCGCAGGGGCTCGGCGATCTGGAACGTGCGGAACGCCTGGATCTGATCCTGGGGCGATCCGTACCAGATGCTGTCGGTGCCCCACAGGACGTTGTCCTCCCCCACGTGCTTCAGGAGCTTGCCCAGCACATGGGCGGCGTCGTCGGGCTCGCGCATGAGAAAGCGCCAGGTGCTGCCGAGCTCGGCGTAGACGTTGCTGCCCGGGCCGATGCCGTTGTCCTCGAGCGACTGGATCAGGGTGTCCACCCCGTCCCGGCCCGCGCCCGGCTCGAAGGCGCGTTCCCGCTTCCCCGCCACGTAGCCCGAGTGATAGACGATGAAGGTGACGTCCGGATACTGCCGGGCCACCACGCCGATGTCCCGGCAGGTGCTGTACTCGTAGCCGCTCTCCGCCAGCGGCAGGCCCTTGTGCACGCAGATCACTTTCACGCCCAGCTCCCGGGCGCGCTCGATGAACGCGAGCCCGGCGTCGTCGCTCAACCAGTAGCCGCCGCCGGGACCGAACTGGGTGTAGGTCTTCCAGGCGCTGATCTTCCAGTCCCGGGCCAGGCTCTCCATGCGCTCCACGTCCCCCGCCTGGTTGGGGTTGACCCGTCCGTGCAGCAGCAACCGGTGGGTCCCCTCCATTTCGTCGACGATGCGCCGCACCGCGTCGGCAGCCTCGATGGTGACCGGCTCGGCGTCGGGTGCCGACGGCACGAAGGACAGCACCATCATGTCGGTGTCGGAATCCAGGAACACGTCCTTGACGAACTCGTCCGGCCCCAGGCAGTTCAGGTACGACATGGGGTCACCGCCGTAGCCGCGGTCGCAGTCCGCCTTGGGCATGCCGGAGAAGGGCCGCGCGAACTCGGGTATCTGGTCGAGCCAGGGACCGTCGGGATCCACGTAGTGGCCCTGCACGTCGAAGATCAGCTCGTTGCCGTCCACCTTCGCGGCCGCCAGCTCCGCGTCGTATGCGGCGTCGCCCGGCAGATCGAAGAAGCCGCCCACCTTGCCGGCGGCGGCGTTCACCTGGTTCATGGCGAGGAGCGTCGTAGCCGCCCCACAGCTCGAGACGAGGAAGTCGCGCCGGCTCCTGCCCACCCGGCGCGCGTTGTCGGTGGCCTGCTGAAGGGCGGTCCGGTTGCCCAGCCGGTTGGCCCGGGACAGCGGGATCGGCACGAACTCGCCGTTGGACGTGCTGTCGATCTTGATGGGCAGCCGCAGGCCGTCGGGATCGAGATCGTCGTGTCGGGTCATGGTGGTCCTCCCGTTCGCCGGCCCTGGGATGGCCCGTGCACCAGGTCGGCCAGCGCGGGCCCGATGTCGGGGTGGCGGAACTCGAACCCGGCGCCGAGGAGCTTGACCGGCAGCGCCTGCACGCCGTCGCACACCAGGGTGGCCTGCTCCCCGAGCATGGCCTGCAGGACGAAGCGCGGTGTGGGCAGCCAATCGGGGCGGCGCAGCGCCCGGGCGGCGGCTCGGGCGAAGTCGCGGTTGCGCACCGGATTGGGGGAGGTGACGTTCACCGCGCCCGCCAGGGGAGAGTCCATGACGAACAGGATGGCGCTCACCAGATCGCGCACGTGAATCCACGACAGCCACTGATCTCCCCGGCCGAGCGGCCCGCCCACGTACCAGCGGAACGGCCGCAGCATCTGCGGCAGGGCGCCGTCCTCGGCATCGAGCACGGCACCGAAGCGCATGGCCACGGTGCGTATGGGCGTGCTTTCCAGCGGCGCTTCCCAGTCGATGGCCAGGCGGGCGAGGAAGTCGGAGCCGGGCGGACAGGTCTCGTCCTTCGGCTCCTCGCCGACGCCGTAGTAATTCACCCCCGATGCCTGCAGCAGCGCCGCGGGCGGGTCGTCCAGACGATTGCAGGCAGCCACCAGGGCCTTGCTGGGCTCGGTGCGGCTCTCCACCAGAACGCGTTTGCGGGACGCGCTCCAGCGCTTCGCCCCCACGCTCGCGCCGCTGAGATTGATCACCGCATCGGCGCCGGAGAGTTCCTGCTGCCAGGGGCCGGGCGCTGGAGGATTCCACTGCACCACTCGGGCATGCGGCGTGTCCGGCCGCCGCTGACGGGTCAGCACCACCACCTCGTGTCCGGCCGCGGCCAGCACCCGCGCCAGGTGGCTGCCGATGAAGCCGCTGCCGCCGGGAAGGATCACCTTGCCCGGGGTGCGGGGCATGGGCTCAGCGGAGTTGGTCGTCATGGCCGCCCTCGTGCTGAACGACTCTGCAAACGCAACCATACACGCCTTGGGGGCGGTTTTCCGCCGCGCCGGCGATCGGGTAGCATGCCCGGCTTCTTCCGATCGGACACACGTCGAGCATTTCATGGCCGAACCGACTTCCCGCCGGCTCGAGGAGCTGGTGCGCCTGCTGGAACTCGAACGCATCGAGCAGAATCTGTTTCGCGCCCATCACCCCGAGGGACGCACCGGACGGCTCTACGGCGGCCAGATCATGGCTCAGGCGCTGAAGGCGGCGGCCTGCACCGTAGAGCCCGACCGGGCGCCGCATTCCCTGCACGGCTACTTCCTGCGGCCCGGCGATCCGGGGGTGCCGGCGCTCATCGACGTGGAGCGGATCCGCGACGGCCGCTCGTTCACCACCCGGCGCGTGGTGGTCATCCAGCACGGCCAGGCCATCTTCAACATGGATGCGTCGTTCCAGGTGGCGGAACCGGGCTTCGAGCATCAGGTGGAGATGCCCGAGCTCGTGCCCCCGCCCGAGCGCAAGATCCCGGCGGCGCTCCGGGAGCAGCCCTTCATCGCCTGGCGCCACGAGCACAAGCTTCTGAAGGACGACGCGCCGCACCCGCCCCGCCAGCACGTCTGGTTCCGGGCCAGCGGTGCCCTGGCCGACGACCCGGTGCTGCACACCTGCCTTTTGGTGTACGAATCCGACAACGCGCTGCTCTCCACCGCCCGGCTGCCCCACCGCGGCTCGTTCCGGCGCGACCGAATGCAGGCGGCCAGCCTCGACCACGCCATGTGGTTTCACCACCCGCCGCTCGCCGCCTGGCGCGCGGACCGCTGGCTGCTCTACGCGCTGGACAGCCCGTCGTCCTCCGCCGCCCGCGGTTACAACCGCGGCCTGATCTTCACCGAAGACGGCAAGCTGGTGGCGTCGACGATGCAGGAAGGGTTGATGAGGAGGAGATAGTCGCTGTCCGCTATCCGCTGTCCGCTTTCCGCTGGAGGGGGCTCGCCAGGGTGCGGGGGCGCTGGCTGCGGCTGCGTTAGGCGATCGGCGATCGGCGATCGGCTATCGGCTATCAGCAGGAAGCATTACGCCAGATTCTGGCGATGCCTCTCTTGCCGAAAGCCGAAAGCCGAAAGCCGAAAGCCGAAAGCTGACAGCTGAAAGCCCTCCAGCGGAAAGCGGACAGCGGACAGCGGAAAGCGAACACCATCACTGCCCGTCGCCCTTCTCCACCCTCGTATGCTGCGTCCTGAACGTCCCCTTCTTTCGCCGCCCCTCGCCGCCGCGGCCGGTGCCTCGGGGCTGGAAGCTCGGTACCAGGTGGCGCTTGCCGTTGCCGATCAGGTCGGCGCGGCCCATGCGCTTCAGTGCCTCGCGCAGCATGGGCCAGTTGTCCGGGTCGTGGTAGCGCAGAAACGCCTTGTGCAGGCGCCGCTTCTTCAGACCCTTGGGCACGATCACTGGCTCGCCGTTCCGGGTCACCTTGACCAGCGGGTTCACGCCGCTGTGGTACATGGCGGTGGCGGTGGCCATGGGGGAGGGCAGGAAGGCCTGCACCTGATCGGCGCGGAAGCCGTTCTGCTTGAGCCACAGGGCCAGCTCCAGCATGTCCTCGTCGGTGGTGCCCGGGTGGGCGGCAATGAAGTAGGGAATCAGGTACTGCTCCTTGCCCGCTTGGGCCGAGTAGCGGTCGAACAATTCCTTGAACCGGTAGTAGCTGGCCATGCCCGGCTTCATCATCTTCGACAGCGGTCCCTCGGAGAGGGCTTCCGGGGCGATCTTCAGGTAGCCGCCGGTGTGGTGGGCAGCCAGCTCCCGCACGTACTCCGGGGATTCCACGGCCAGGTCGTAGCGCACCCCGGAGGCGATGAGCACCTTCTTGATCCCGGGAAGCTCGCGGGCCTTGCGGTACAGCGAGATCAGCGGAGCGTGGTTGGTCTCGAGGTTGGCGCAGATTCCGGGATAGACGCAGGACGGCCGCCGGCAGGCCGCCTCGATCTTCGGGCTCTTGCAGTGCAGCCGGTACATGTTGGCGGTGGGCCCGCCGAGATCGGAGATCACTCCCGTGAAGCCGGGGACCGTGTCGCGGATGGTCTCGATCTCCCGGAGGATGGAGTCCTCCGAACGGTTCTGGATGATCCGTCCCTCGTGCTCGGTGATGGAGCAGAAGGTGCAGCCTCCGAAGCAGCCGCGTTGAATGGCGATGGAGAAGCGGATCATCTCGTAGGCGGGAATCCGCGCGTCGCCGTAGCTCGGGTGGGGTTGCCGGGTGTAGGGCAGCTCGTAGAGCGCGTCCATCTCCGCGGTGGTCAGCGGCACGGGCGGCGGATTCAGCCACAGCTCCTTGTCGCCGTGGCGTTGCACCAGCGCCCGGGCGTTTCCCGGATTGGCCTCCTGATGGAGGATCCGCGACGCGTGGGCGTAGAGCACCGGGTCATCGCGCACCTGCTCGTAGCCCGGCAGCCGGATGACGCTGCGGTGGCGGTCCGCCGCCTGCACCTCGCGCACGAAGCGCACCACCTGAACTCCGTCGGCCGCCGCGTCCGGCGGCGGCGACACCGGGCTGTCTTCGGCGTACGGGTTCACCGGCGGATCGATGGGCCCGGGGGTGTCCAGGTGGGTGGAGTCGATCTCGATCCAGCCCGCGGGAACCCGGTCGCGAACGTACGCCGTGCCCCGCACGTCGGTGATGTCTGCCACGGCCTCGCCCGCCGCCAGCCGATGGGCCACCTCCGCCAGGGCCCGCTCGGCGTTGCCGAACAGCAGGATGTCCGCCCGGGCGTCCAGCAGCACCGAGCGCCGCACCTTCTCCTGCCAGTAGTCGAAGTGCGCGATGCGCCGGAGGCTCGCTTCGATGCCGCCGACCACCAGGGGCACGTCCTTGAATGCCTCGCGCAGCCGCTGGCAGTAGACGATGACGCTGCGGTCCGGCCGCCGGCCGCCTTCGCCGTGGGGGGTATAGGCGTCGTCACGGCGGATCTTACGATCCGCGGTGTAGCGGTTGACCATGGAGTCCATGTTGCCCGCCGTCACCCCGAAGAACAGGTTGGGCGGACCCAGGGCCATGAAATCGGCGGTGGTGCGCCAGTCGGGTTGGGCGATGATGCCCACGCGGAACCCCTGGGATTCGAGGAAGCGGCCGACGATGGCCATGCCGAAGCTGGGGTGATCGACGTAGGCGTCCCCGGTCACGAGGATCACGTCGCAGCTGTCCCAGCCCAGGATGTCCATCTCGGCGCGGCTCATGGGCAGCACCGGCGCCGGCGTGAGCTTGTGGGCCCAGTGCTTGCGGTAGCCGTTCAGGGGCTTCGCGTCGGCGAAGCGTTCTGTGGATTGCGGTCTCGTCTTTGCCACCGTCGTCACCCGGATTAACCTACGACCTGCACCGGCATCGAAAGGTTCGCGGATGATACGCCATCGGCCCTCCCGCTTTCCGGCATTCGTGTTGCTCGTCGTGCTGACGGCGGCGGGATGCGCCGGGCGACCCGTGGTGGAGGTGGCCCTGGTGGGGCTCGCCCCCCTGGAGTCCACCCTGCTCGAGCAGCGCATGCGGCTCGACTTCCGCCTGCAGAACTTCAGCGAGCGGCCGATCCGCGCCACAGGGCTCGACATCGCGCTGAACGTGAACGGGCGGCCTCTGGCGCGGGGGGTGACGGCGCAATCGTTTCAGCTCGAACGCCTGGGGGAAACGCGGGTCAGCGCCGTGGTGAGCACCTCCCTCTTTCAGGTGGCGCGGCAGCTCCTGGAGCTCACCGCGCGGGACGCCTTCAGCTATGAGCTCGAGGGACGCGTCTACCTGGAAGGATGGCGGCGCTTCATGCGGTTCTCCCACGGCGGCGAGATCTCCCGTGACGAGCTCGAGCGACTGGCCGGCATCGGTGGCCGGGAGCCGGCACCCCTGCGCCTGGAGGGCACGGCCCCCATCGGCCCCTGAGGGATCAATCGGGCCTCGGCTTTTCCCGCAGCTTCTTCAGATCCCCCCGCTGCTTCTTCTCGGCTTCGCGCCGGCGCTTCGCCGCCAGGGTCGGCCGGGTCTTCACCCGCTTCTTCGGCGCCCGCCGGGCCTGGGCCACCAGGGCGTCCAGCCGCTCCAGGGCGTCCTGCCGGTTGCGGTGCTGGGAGCGGAAGCGCTGGGCCGAGATGACGAGCTCGCCGGCCTGGGTGATCTGCCCCGGCACCAGGCGTTCCAGCCGCCGGCGCACCGGCTCGTCGAGGCCGGCGCGGTCCAGGTCGACCCGGAGCTGAACCGCGGTGGCCACCTTGTTGACGTTCTGCCCGCCGGGTCCGCTCGAGCGCACGAACTGGAAGCTGATGGCGTCCGTCGGAATGCCGCCGGCGCCGGTCTCCTTGGACGAGGGCATGGCCGGTCAGCGGGCGAGCCCGGCGCGGCCGATGGTGTTGGTGTCGGTGCCGAACCAGATGGCATGGCCGGCGGGGTCGTAGTGCATGTGGCGAACCGTGCCGCCGCCGCTGGGGATCTCCACCGGTTCGGAGAACGACTCGCTCACCGGGTCGAAGCCCACCAGGCGGTTGGGGGACGAGCCGGTCTCCACGAACCACAGCACGTCGTCGCCGTCCACGGCCATGCCGTAGGGCCGGCTGTCGCGGCCGCCGGGGACGGGATACTCCTTGAACAAGCCGCTGTCCGGGTGGAAGAAGCCCAGCATCCCGCCGGCGTAGTCCACGTACCAGATGCGGCCGTCGCTGGTGGCCTCCAGGCGCCGCGGCCGCGCCTCTTCCCGGGGCAGCTCCACCTCGGTGAGATCCAGGGTCTCCGGGTGCAGCGCCAGCAGCTTGCTGGTGCCGAAGGCCGCGACCCAGATTCGCCCGCCGCGATCCACGGTGATGCCGTAGGGGCGGGCGTTCTCGGTGGGCACCTCCGCCAGCTTCACATTGCCGCTGGCGGGATCCAGGCGGCCCACGAAGTTGCCGCCCTGCACGGTGAAGAAGATTCGCCCGGTGCGGTCGAACACCAGGGTGTGGGGGTCCCGGGCCGCCGGGTCCGGCATGTCGATGGTGCCGATCTCGCCGGTGGCCGGATCGATGCGCCCGATGTGGCGTGCCAGGTTGCCGGCGTACCAGATGGTGCCGTCCTCGCCGACGATCAGGTTGTGGGGCCCGGTGCCGGGGGCCAGGTCCATGCGCTGGAAGTCGCCGGTCTCCGGGTTCAGGGCCGCCACGTAGTGGCCCCGCTGGCCGACGAACCACACGGCGCCGGCGGGACCCACGTAGGGGTCCCGCGGACGGGTGTTCTCCCAGGGTACCTTCCACTCCTCCACCGTGGGCGGGGCGGGAGGGCCCGCCACGGCCGCAGGCGTCGCGCCGACCGCCTGCAGGGTGGGCAGGGCGGCCGCCAGGGCGGCGACCAGGATCAGCTTCATCGCTCTCACGTCGGCCCTCCGTGTTACGGCGACGGCTCGCCCTGGTAGACGATGCGGCCGCCCACGATGGTGTAGAGCACCCGGGCTTCGAGAAGTTTCGCCGGGTCGTTGTGCCCGGCCGCCACCAGGTCCGTGTCGAACACTGCCATGTCGGCGAGCTTGCCCGGGGTCACGGTGCCCTTCAGGTCTTCCTGGAAGGTGGCCCAGGCCGGTGCCCGGGTGTAGGCGTCGATGGCCTCCTCGATGGTCAGCCGCTGGTCGGGAAACCAGCCCTCCGCAGGCTCGCCGCCGAGGGTCTGCCGCGACACCGCGGCATAGAGCCCGTACACGGGGCTCAGGTAGTAGCGCGCGGCGTTGGTGCCGGGCGAGTCGCTGCCGAAGATCAGGACCGCCCCCGCGTCCTTCAGCTTGCGGAACGCGTACGCGCCGGCCGAGCGGCGGGCGCCGATGCGCTCCTCCATCCAGCGCATGTCGTCGGAGACGTGGTAGGGATTCACCTCGGCCACCAGATTGAGCTGCCCGAATCGGGGCACGTCCTCGTCGCGCACCACCTGGGCGTGGATGACCCGCCAGCGGTGGTCTGCGTCCACCATCTCGTGGCGGTTCAGCACCCGCTCGTAGATGTCGAGGATGATGCGGTTGCCGAGGTCGCCGATGGCGTGGATGTGGGGCGGTACCCCGGTAGGCAGCCAGGCTTCGATGAGTCGTTCCATGGAGCCCGGCGGGAATTCCGTGTAGTGGTCCCCTGTCGTCATGGAGAACGCCGCGCCTTCCTCGCCCTCCGGCAGCATGGGCGGGCGCAGCCGGCCGCGATTCTCCGGATCGTGGTCGTAAGGCTGGAAGAACATGGCGCTGGAGTTGCCCATGATGCCGTCCACCCAGCCCTTGTAGCCGACGAGCCGGAGCCAGGGGTCGCCGAAGCCCCGGGACAGGCCCAGCGCCGCCACGTGCTCCACCTGGAAGATGTCCGGGCGGATCATGATCCGCGCCGTGAGCTCGCCGCTCTCGCGCAGGTGCTGGTAGGCCATCACCTGCTCCGCGGAGCTCAGATCCTGAATGGTGGTGACGCCGCCCCGGCGCGCCTCCTCGAGCACCGCCCGCACGCCCACGAGGCGCTGCTCGAATGGCATGGGCGGGACCACGTCCTCCACCAGTGCGGCGGCGCTGCCGCGCAGAATGCCGGTGATCCGGCCGTCGGCGTCCTTGTCGATGGCGCCGCCCAGGGGGTCGGGCGTCTCCGGGGTGATCCCCGCCAGGTCCAGTGCCAGGCTGTTGGCCAGGAACACCTCGCGGTCGAACCGGGACAGCAGCACCGGGTGCTCCGGGGTGACGGGATCGATGAGGTCGCGGTGGGGCGTGAACCGCTCCGGTCCCGCTCCGTTGCCTGCGCTCCGGCCCGCGGAGCCCTGCCCCCACTGCTCGTAGGCCCCCCAGTCGCCGCGCAGGATCCAGCTTCCTTTCGGCAGCCGACCGGCCGCGGCCTTCACCCGCGCGACGAAAGCCACGGGCTCGTGAACGTCCAGCAGATTCACGCCGGTGAGCAGGCGTCCCGTGGCGTCCACGTGCACGTGCGCGTCGTCGAAGCCCGGGGTGACGAAGGCGCCGTTCAGGTCCAGCACCCGGGTGGCGTCACTGCGGGTGCCGAGCACGGTCGACGCGTCTCCCACCGCGAGGATTCGGTCGCCGGCCACGGCCACCGCCTCGGCCCAGGGGTGGGCGGGATCCGCGGTGTAGACCCGGGCGTTGGTGAGTATGAGATCCGCGCCGCCGGCGGCGAGCGCGGCCCCGCCGGCACCGCAGAGCACCGCCGCCAGGATCAGGATGCGGAGGCTCGGCAGGCTGTTCATCGTCTGGTTTTCCCCAAATACAACTACGTTGCCGGCCCCTTACATGGATTTCAACATGTTTCCAAAGTGATTCCGCTGTGTTTCCGGATGATGTAACCTCGCACAGGCCCGCTTGGTTGGGGGGTCCCGCCGTTCTGGCGACCTGGAGTCGAAGCGGTACAAGTGGGGAGAGAGAACAGCCTGCACCAGAGCGGTGCAGCGGAAAAATGGAGAGTACCAAGCATGGGTGAATCGAAATTTTCAATCCTTCGAGCCTCCCTCGTCGGTGCGCTGGCAGTTTCCCCGGTCGCGGCTCCCGCCGCGCTGGCCCAGGAAGCCGCAGCGTCCATCGAGGAGGTCGTGGTGGTGGGGTCCCGCCGGGCCGGCCGGACAGCCACCGACTCGCCGGTTCCGGTGGACGTGGTCACCGGTGACGATTTCCAGGCGCAGGGCACGTCCGACATGGACGACATGTTGAGAAACCTGCTGCCTTCCTACAACGTTCAGCGGCTGCCCATCAGCGACGCGGCGACCATCACCCGGCCGGCGACCCTGCGGGGGCTGCCGCCGGACAACACCCTGATCCTGGTGAACGGCAAGCGCCGTCACCGCTCCGCGGTCATCGCCGAGCTCGGCGGGTCCCTCGCCGCCGGTTCCCAGGGCCCGGACGTGTCGGTGATCCCCGCCATGGCCATCGAGCGGGTGGAAGTGCTGCGCGACGGCGCTGCCGCCCAGTACGGCTCCGACGCCATCGCCGGGGTGATCAACTTCGTCCTCAAGGAAGATCGGGAAGGGGTCACCTTCGAGGGCAAGTGGGGCGAGATGTTCGAAGGCGACGGCGAGCTCTGGCAGGGCGCCGTGAACGTGGGCATGCCGCTCGGCCCCAACGGCTTCGCCAACGCCACGCTGCAGTACAAGCAGTCCGACCCCACCAATCGCAGCGTGCAGCGCACCGATGCGGCGGCGCTGATTGCCACCGGCAACACCGACGTGGCGGATCCGGCCCAGGTGTGGGGCGCCCCCGAGGTGGACGACGACTGGGCCTTCTTCCTGAACTCGGGCATCGAGCTCACCGACACTCAGGAGCTGTACGCCTTCGGCAACTACGCCGAGCGCAAGGTGCGGGGCGGGTTCTTCTACCGCAATCCGAACAACCGCGGCGGCGTGTTCACGGCCGACGGCAACCGCGCCATCATGGATACGGATCTCTCCAACAACACCGGTAACGTCTCCAACTGCCCGGCGTTGCCGAGCCCGGGGGGCGCTCCGTCGGATCAGGCCGCCGTGGATGCGGACCGTGCCGCCATGGCCGCCCTGCCGTCGGATTGCTTCCTGTTCAACCAGTGGTTCCCCGGCGGCTTCACCCCCACCTTCGGCGGCGACGTGGAGGACATCAGCGGCGTGGTGGGCCTGCGCGGCACCTGGGACAGCGGCCTCTCCTACGACTTCAGCGTGAGCCTGGGCCGTAACGAGGTGGAGTTCTTCCTGTTCGACACCATCAACCCCTCCATGGGCCCGGACAGCCCCACCGAGTTTTCCGTGGGCAAGTACGTGCAGACCGACCAGAACTACAACGCCAACTTCGTCTATCCGGTGGCGGTGGATGCGTTCTACTCGGACCTGAACGTGGCCTTCGGCCTCGAGTACCGGGTGGAGACCTTCGAGATCCGCCAGGGCGAGGAAGCCTCCTGGGAGGCCGGTGAGTTCGCCTTCCAGAACGAGCTCTTCTACGCCGACGGCGTGACCTCCATGCCCGCCATGAGCATCGGCGCCAACGGTTTCGCCGGCTTCGGCCCCACCCAGGTGGGCGAGTTCGACCGCGCCAACTACGCGGCTTACGTGGACCTGGAAGCGGACGTCACCGAGAACGTGCTGGTGGGCTTCGCCCTGCGCTACGAGGATTTCGACGACTTCGGCGATACCTTGAACGGCAAGCTGTCGGCGCGCTGGCAGATCGTGCCGCAGTTCGCGGTGCGCGGCTCCGCCAGCACCGGCTTCCGGGCACCCACGCCGGGTCAGTCAAACGTCACCAAGGTCTCCACCCGTACGGTGGACGGGGTGCTGCGCCAGAGCGGGCAGATTCCGCCCACCAACCCCATCGCCCAGTTCCTGGGCGGTGAGCCGCTGGACGCGGAGGACGCCACCAACTTCACCCTGGGCGTGGTCTGGGACGTCACCGACGACATCACCCTGACGGCGGACTTCTACCAGATCGAGCTGGAGGACCGGATCTCCCAGACCGGTCAGATCGACATTGCCGGCCGGCCGGTGCCGGCAGGGGTGGACTGCCCCGGCGCCACCGATCTGGCCCAGTGCCTGGAGATCCTGGGCATCCCCGGCGCCTCGGACCTCACCAGCGTGTCGTTCTTCACCAACGACTTCGACACCACCACCACCGGGCTGGATCTGGTGGCCACCTACACCCGGGACTGGGGTGATGCGGGCATCAGCACCTTCACCGCCGCCTGGAACTGGACCGAGACCGACGTGGACCGGGCCGGCGAGGAGGTGGGCCGCAACCGGATTCTCGACCTCGAGAACTTCAATCCGGAGAACCGCGGCATCTTCACCGTTAATCACATGGTGCAGGACTTCCGCTTCATGGTGCGGGCCAGCTACTACGACGATTGGGTGGAGGCCAGCAACAGTGGTGATCCCACCTACACGCCGGGCGGTACCAATTACGACCTCGACTGCACCCTCGGGGTGGACAACTGCTACGACGGCGAGTGGATCTTCGACGCCGAGGTGGGCTACACGCTGAACGGCCGCTACGACTTCATCGTCGGTGCGCAGAACCTGTTCGACGAGGAAGGCCC
>JAWLCV010000093.1:8473-13906 GCA_041686955.1 Pseudomonadales bacterium | reverse complement strand
GCGCTGCGCGCCGAGATCAAGCAGATCATCGAGAAGCACGATCAGCGCGTGAAGACCGCGAGCGACGACGACGTCGCCTACAACTTCGTCCACGGCAAACGCATCAAGCGCATCTACGTGCCCAAGGCGCAGCGGGATCAGATCAGCAACGGCAGCCTGGTGATCGTCAACAACGACGGCATCTACCATCTGCTGCCGAAAAAGGCGGCGGAGAAGGTCCGGGCGCGGGATCCAAAGCGCATCATCGTCGCCAACGACGGCAGCAAGCCGGAGCCCGACGCCGACGACGAGTACTACGCCCAGTTCAAGGTGCCGGACGACCTGGACTGGTGACCCCGGCGCCGGCCGGCTCCGGCCGGCGTTCGCCATCCCCCGCCGACGCCCGTATGCTTCTGCGCTGCTGACCAGAAGGACCCGCCTCATGCAGTCGATCTCCGGTGCGGCCGCGAACCCGCTCCAGGCCGCGCGTTACCGGACGTACGTGTTGACCATGCTGGTCGTCATCTACGTGTTCAACTTCCTCGACCGCCAGATCGTGACCATCCTGGCGGAACCCATCAAGGTGGACCTCGGCCTCAGCGACACCCAGATCGGGCTGATGACGGGGCTCGCCTTCGCCATCTTCTACACCGTGCTCGGCATTCCCATCGCGCGGCTGGCCGATCGCGCCAACCGGGTCTCCATCATCGCCGTTGCTCTGGTCGTCTGGAGCGGCATGACCGCCCTCTGCGGCCTGGCGCAGAACTTCGTGCAGTTGCTGGCCGCGCGCATCGGCGTGGGCGTGGGGGAAGCCGGCTGCTCGCCGCCGGCCCACTCGCTGATCGCCGACTACTTTCCGCCGGACAAGCGCGCTTCGGCGCTTTCCATCTACGCTCTGGGCATTCCCGTCGGCAGCATTCTCGGGCTGCTCGCCGGCGGCTGGATCGCCGAATTCTACGGCTGGCGGATGGCGTTCTTCCTGGTGGGCCTGCCCGGGATCGCACTGGCGGTGGTGTTGAAGCTGACGGTGCGGGAGCCGATCCGCGGCATGTCCGATGCACCGGCCGCCCCGGAGACCGCCCAGCCGCCCCTGGGCGCCACCCTGCGCACCCTGCTGCAGAACCGCACCCTGGTGCACATGGCCATGGGCGGCGCGCTGACCTCCTTCGTCGGCTACGGGCTCGGGCAATGGCTGCCCGCCTTCTTCATCCGCACCCACGGGCTCGGCGTCGGCGAAACGGCCACCTATTTCGGCCTGGTGCTCGGCGTGGCGAGCGCCGCCGGCACGATCCTCGGCGGGGCCATTGCCGACCGGCTGGCCGGACGCGACCGGCGGGTGTACGCCTGGCTCCCGGCCGCCGGCGTGCTCGTCGCCTTTCCGTTCTTCGTCGTTGCGCTGCTGCTCGACCAGCCGTACCTGGCCATCGCCATTCTGGTCACTCCTTCGCTGCTGAACTCGCTCTGGCTCGGGCCCGCCTTCGGCACCATCCAGAACCTCGCGCCCATGCGCATGCGCGCGCTGGCCTCGGCGCTGCTGCTGTTCATTCTGAACATCATCGGCCTCGGCTTCGGGCCGTTTCTCGTGGGGGTGACCAGCGACCTGCTCCGCGGCATCGCCGGGGCGGAATCGCTGCGATACGCGGTGCTCATCAGCACGGGCGTCTATTTCTGGGCCGGCGCCCACTTCCTGCTCGCCGCCCGCACCATCCGCCAGGACCTGGATGCGGCGGGGCACGTGCGGACGTGACCCCGGCCGCTGCGGTATAGTCCCCGCCCCAGCCAACGCACGCGAGGTCATCATGCCCCAGGCCGTCATCGTCGACGCAGTCCGCTCCGCCATCGGCAAACGCAACGGCACCCTGGGGCTCGTTCACCCCACCGACGTCCTGGGCCCGGTGCTGATGGCGCTGCTGGCGCGGCACGGGCTCGAATCCTCGGTGGTGGATCAGGTGGTGGGCGGCTGCATCAACAAGCTCGGCGCCCAGGGCATGAACGTCACCCGCACGGCCTGGCTGGCCCACGGCGGCGCCCAGGAAACGCCGGCCATCACCATCGACTCCCAGTGCGGCTCCTCCCAGGAGGCGGTGACCTTGGCCACCAGCCTGGTGCGCTCCGGCATGGCGGACGTCGTGATCGCCTGCGGGGTCGAGAACATGACGCGGCTGCCCATCGGCTCGGATTCCGTCGGCTTGAAGCCCGAGCTCGGCAAACCCGTCTCGCGCAGCTACTTCGAGCACTACGAGTTCACCAGCCAGTTCGAAGGCGCCGAGCGGCTGGCGGAGAAGTACCAGATCACCCGCAGCGACACCGACGCGTTCGGGCTCGAATCCCAGCTGCGGGCCGCCCGCGCCATTCAGGACGGCCGCTTCGCCTCGCAGATCCTCCCCCTCGAGGTGCCAGTGTTCGACGAGGCCGGCAAGCGCACCGACGCCACGGTGCTGTTCGATACCGACGAGGTACCGCGGGAGACGAGCCTGGACGCCCTCGCCAACCTGAAGCCGGTGGCGCGGGAGAACGGCATTCACACCGCCGGCTCGTCGTCGCAGATCGCCGACGGCGCCTCCGCGGTGCTGATCATGAGCGACGCCAAGGCCGCGAGCCTGGGGCTCGAGCCCCTCGCCGAGGTGAAGGCGGCGACCCTCGTCGGGTGCGATCCGGTGATCATGCTGGAAGGTCCCATACCCGCCACCGAGCGCCTGCTGCAGGAGACGGGGCTCTCCATCGGCGACATCGACGTCTTCGAGATCAACGAAGCCTTCGCGGCCGTGGTGCTGGCGTGGGCCAAGACCGTGGGCGCCGATCTCGCCAAGGTTAACCCGAACGGCGGCGCCATTGCCCTCGGCCACCCGCTGGGGGCCACCGGCAGCTTCCTCACCACCAAGGTGGTGCACGAGCTGGAGCGCACCCGCGGGCGCTACGGCCTCATCAGCATGTGCTGCGGCGGCGGCCTCGGCACCGGCACGTTGATCGAGCGTTACTGACGGAGCACGGCTGCCCCGCCACGCGATCCTGTCAGTTACCGAACCGCCAGCGCAGCTTCACCACGAAGCTGTCGATGATGGGGTCGCGGTAGACGTCCCGCAGCAGGTCGCCGAAGCCGGCATCCACCTGATTCGGCAGGGTGTTGCTGCGGTTGTACACCACGTACAGGTCGGTCAGCGGCGCGATCTCCCAGCGGTAGCGCGCCTGCACCGTGAACAGGCTCACCGTGAAGTCGTGATCCGGCCGGGTGGGCGCCGCCGGCACCAGGCGGCCATCGCCTGCGGGCACCGCGAAGAATCCTCGCTCCCGGGCCCGCGCGCCCACCCACTGCATGGTCAGGCCGAGCTGGTGGGCGGCCGTGACGAACCAGTTGAACTTCAGCTTGGAGGAGAGCTCGTCGGCCTCGAAGCGGCCGAAGTTGCGTCCGCCCTGGTAGACCATCCAGCCGCCGCGGTCGCGGTAGCTGAGGTCGAAGTCCAGCGACAGGCCCTCACCGGCCCGCCAGGTGAACCCGCCGCCGAAGAGGTACGTCCAGTCCCCCAGGTTCTCCTGCTCGGCGCCCAGGTTCAGCGACCAGGCCATGGGTCGGCTGGCGCTGGTGGCCAGCAGCAGCTCGCTCCAGATCCGGTCGTCGGTACGATAGGCGCCGTTGCCGCGGCTGTCGCGGTCTTCGTAAGCCGCGGGCCGAAACCCGACGCCGGTGCGCAGGGTGTTGCGTCCCGGCAGGACCATGGAGTTACGCCAGAACACGCCGCTGTCCACCAGATGGTGCTCGCTGACGCTCTGCTTGGCCTTGACGATGACGGTGCCGCGAATGTCGGTGACGGTCCCACCGGTGTTCGGCCGGGCGTAGAGCAGCGTGTACTGGGCGCCGCGGTAGTCGTTGCGCTGCAGGAAGCCCAGGTCGTTGAAGTCCACGTCCTCATCGAACCAGTCGAGCGACACACGATGCTGATAGCGGCTGTCGGCGGCATACTGCACGTCGATCTGGGCGGCATTGCCCCGCACGTCGTCGCGGTCCGTCGCGATCAAGAGACTCTCGGCACTCCACTTGCCGCCGGCGCTGGTGAACCTGCCGTCGATGCCGTGCGCATAAGCGTCGAAGACAGGGCCACGGACGAGGGTGCCCAGGTAGCCGAGCGAGGCGCGCGATTCGCCGACGTGCTCGTAGACCATGCGCGCAGCGCCGAATTCGCGGCCGTCGGCTCTGATCTTCACGTCGTTGCCGGCGCTGTCGACGCCGCGCAGCTCGACGTCTTCCTCCAGCGCAGCGAGCACGCCATAGCGCAGCGGCGCGGCGCTCCCCGTCACCTTCAGCGCGCCCAGCAGATCGGTCGGCAGCGCAAGCTCGCCGCGCATCGGCGACACACCGTCCGGCACTACCAGCTGTGTCGGGGTGCCTCCGACACGCCGGGTGTTGAAGAGCGAAACCGGCGCCGGCTGATAGGTGCTCATGAACACCCGGCGCGAGGTGGTGGCGTAGTTCTCGTTGGTGGTGAGCCGGAGCTGATTGCCCGGGGAGGCTCGGGTGCTGGTTTCGAATACCTCGCTGCCTTCCAGGAAGAACAGTCGCTTCTCCGGAAAGAACGTCTCCTGAGCGCTCAGGTTCAGTACCACGTCGTCGGCTTCCACGGAGCCGAAGTCGGGACGCACCGTGGCCGCGAACTCGGCGGCCGGCGAGGGCTTCCAGGTCAGATCCGCGCCCAGGCGCATCTCGTCGTCGTCGTGGGCCCGGTCCGCCGTATACGCGGTGAACGGGATCAGCGACAGCTCCTTGCGCGGCGCCACGCCCTCCACCACCATGAGGTTCAGCGCAGTCACGAACTGTGGCGACGAGTAGGCGTGCCCGGGCCACTGATAGCGGGCGTTCTCGTGGGAGACCTGGCGGCCGATGGCGAAGCCGATGGTGCGCGGACCCTCCACCGGCGGCAGGTTCATCATCGACCAGGGAAAATACGCTTCGGCACTCCAGCCGTCGTCGCGCCGCGCCGTGCGGCCGATCCACCGCCCGTCCCAGTCGGTGGAATAGTTGCGCTCCGGCAGCACCTTGCCGTCCTGCACCGAGTCGCCGAGGGCGAGGGTGAACCAGTAGGCGAACTTGCCTTCCCCGGTGGTATCGAGGGTGATGCCGAAGGTGTCGCGGTCCATCTGCAGATCGCGCACCGCGCGACGCGTGACCAGGGTCGCCGGGTCCTGATAGAGGATCGCGCCCACGTACAGGCCACGCTCGGTGGCGAGCAGACGAACGTCGGTGGGGTAACGGCCCGGCCGCGCTGTGGCGGGCACGGCAACCAGCATGCGGTCATGCGGCGCGATGGTCTGCCACACTGGCTCGTCCACCACGCCGTCGAGGCGAATGCCCGCCGCGTCGTGCTCGATCACGGGCACCACGATGCGGTGCATGGGAATGCCGTCCAGGGCCCCGATCAGCTCGGCGTCGGCGAGCCCTTCGCGCTCCGCCGCGGCCGCGAC
>JAWLCV010000093.1:0-8373 GCA_041686955.1 Pseudomonadales bacterium | reverse complement strand
CCCGGTCACCCGCTGCCGCACCGGCCGGGCCGCACGGCAGCAGAATCACTGCAAGCACACCAGCCCCGCACCTGGTGCGCCAGGTACTTCGATACCGTCTCATCCCCTCCCCTTCGCGCCTGGACCCTCCGCTTTCGGATCATAAGTCATTTTGAACCTGGGAGCCGACGCGGCAGCGAGGCGAGCCGCCGGTTGCGCCGTTACCCGAGATGGTCTATTGATTGGTGCGCGTTCAGTGACGGCGCCGCAGGCGGAGGTACACGTGGGCGACTCGGCGAGGTTCTGGGACAGGCATGCTGAGGGGTATTCCAAGCGGCCGGTCGCCAACGAGGCCGTCTATCAGAAGAAGCTGCAGATCACCCGCGAGTATCTGACGCCAACGATGGAGGTGCTCGAGTTCGGCTGCGGCACTGGCTCCACGGCCATCGCTCACGCACGCTGGGTGAAGCACATTCTGGCCATCGACTTCTCCTCGAAGATGATCGAGATCGCCCGCGCCAAAGCCCAGGCACGGGACATCCGCAACATCACCTTCGAAACCGCGGCCATCGACGACTTTACGCCAGGCCGGACGTTCGATGCCGTGCTGGGGCTGAACGTCCTGCACCTGCTGGCGGACCGGCAGGCGGTCATCCGCAAGGTCTACGCCCTGCTCGAACCGGGCGGCGTATTCGTGACGAGCACCGTGTGCCTCGGCGATTCCCTGCGAGTGCTCAAGTACGTAGCGCCCGTCGGCCAGCTTCTGGGTTTGATGCCCCTGCTGAAGACGTTCAGCATGAGGGAGCTGACGCAGGAAATGAACGAGGCCGGATTCACCATCGACTACCAGTGGTCGCCGGGCCCATCCAAGGTCACGACCATTTTTCTCATCGCACGCAGAGCCGACGGACGAGGGTGCCCGATCACCCCACGTCGAACCTGAACGCCTCGCCGTCGCGGCGGACATGCCCGGCGGTGGGCGCGGCGAAGTGGGTGCCGATGACCAGCACCGGCGCATCGGCCACCCCTTCCATCACCGCCCGGCGCATGTGGGCCCCGGCCACCGGGTCCGAGTCGAACGCCGGCGACCAGTGCGGGTGGGCGAACTGGCAGGGGTGGTGCAGCATGTCGCCGGTGATCATCGCCCGCTCGCCCTTGGATTCGATCAGCACGCTCACGTGCCCCGGCGTGTGTCCCGGGGTCGGGGTGAGGCGGATCTCGTCGCTGATGCGGTGGTTCATCTCCACCAGGGTGGCGAGCCCGTGATCGAAGACGGGCTGCACGGAGTCGCCCAGGATCGCCTGCTGGTCGTCGTCACCCTCGCGGCACCAGTGCTCGTACTCCCGGCGGCCGATCAGGTAGCGTGCGTTGGGGAAGGTGGGAACCCACTCGCCGTTCTGCAGCATGGTGTTCCAGCCCACGTGGTCCACGTGCAGGTGGGTGCACACCACCGTGTCTACGGATTCCCGCGGGCAGCCCACCGCCTCGAGGCTCTGAAGGAACTCCGTCTGCAGCGTCTGCCCGCCGATCAGCGCCCGCGGCTTGTCGTTGCCGACGCAGGTATCCACCAGCAGATTCACGCCGGGCGCACGCACCAGCAGTGCGTGGATCGACAGCTTGAGGGCACCGTCTTCGGTCACGAAGTGCGGGTGCAGCCACGGTATGCCGCGCAATGCCTCCGGGGTCGCCTCCTTCAGGAAGCCCGAGCGGGGATCGTAGGGAACGGGGATCTCCAACTCGAGGATGCGGGTGACGGCGACGTCGCCAATCTGCCAGGTGAGCATCGGGCATTCTCCGGTGGTTGCGCCGCCCGCGAGTATGCGTGATTCGCCGCGGCGCAGCGAGCGCGGGCGGGTTCCCTGCGGCGACGGGTGTATGCTGTCGACTCGTGACCGAGGGAGACCAGTGCCATGCCTGACCCTCATCCCGTTCGCTGCACCTGCGGCGCCCTGGCGGGAACCCTGGACGGGGCCGCCTGGGCGAACCGCGTGATCTGCTACTGCGACGACTGCCAGGCGTTTGCCGAGTATCTCGGTCGCGCCGACGAGGTTCTGGACGCGCGGGGCGGGTCGGACATCGTCCAGACGGGGCCGCGGTTCGTCACCTTCAGCCAGGGCCGGGAGCACCTCGCCTGCGTTCGGGTGACCCCCAAGGGGCCGTTGCGCTGGTACGCCGCCTGCTGCAACGCGCCCATCGGCAACACGCCGGCCAACCCGAAGCTTGCCTTCGTGGGGCTGCTGCACAGTTGTCTCGGCGGCGCGGAGGCGCTGGAGGCGTCGTTCGGACCGCCGCGGATGCGCGTGTTCACCGGGTTCGCCAAAGGCGAGCCCAAGCCGACGCGGCAGTTTCCGATTCCGACGGCTGCCGCGTTGCTCTGGCACGTGGCCGCGGCGCGGCTCGGCGGCGGCTACAGAGTCACCCCCTTCTTCGATGACCGGGGGAATCCGCTGGCGGCGCCGGTTCTGGCGCCCCGCGGACCCTGACCGCGGCAGTCAGGACACCTCCAGCACCTTCAGGGTGTTGGTGCCGCCAGGCAGGTGCCGGCGGTCGCCCTTGGCGACGATCACCCGGTCCCCGGTGGTGACCACGCCCGCGTGCTTCAGCCAGTCCACCGCCGCCTGGTCCACCCGGGCGTAGTCGGCGTCGTAGGTTTCGAAGAACGCGGGATGCACGCCGCGGAACAGCGCCACCCGGGCGAGGGTGCGGTGGTCGTTGGCCAGCGCGTAGATGGGCATCCGCGAGCGGCGGCGCGACATGAGCTTGGGCGTGTTGCCGCTGGCGGTGAGGCAGGCCACCGCGCGCACCCCGGTCAGGGTGTTGGCCACGGTCATGGCGGCCATGGCCACCGACTCGTCGATGGCGGAGCCGCGAAAGCCGTCGATGGGCGCGTTGGTGTACTGGGCCGTCGCTTCGGCGCCTTCGATGATGCGCGCCATGGCCGCCACCGTCGCCACCGGGTAGCGGCCCACGGCGGTCTCCGCCGAGAGCATCACCGCATCGGTGCCGTCCACCACCGCGTTGGCCACGTCCATGACCTCGGCCCGGGTGGGCCGGGCGTTGGTGATCATGGACTCCATCATCTGGGTCGCGGTGATGACGGCGCGATTCAGGGCCCGTGCCCGGTTGATGATGAGCTTCTGCAGGCCCATGAGCGGCGCGTCGCCCACCTCCACGCCCAAGTCGCCACGCGCCACCATCACCGCGTCCGAGGCCATGATGATGGCATCGAGCACCTTCGGGTTGGTGACCGCCTCGGCCCGCTCCAGCTTGGCCACCAGCCCGCAGTTGGCGCCGTGGCTGGCGATGAGCTGCCGGGCCTGGTTCATGTCGTCGGCGGAGGCGGGGAAGGAGACGGCGATGTAATCCACGTCCTGCTCGCAGGCGAACGCCAGGTCTTCGCGATCCTTCTCGGTCAGCGCCTTGGCGGAAAGGCCGCCGCCACGCTTGTTGATGCCTTTCCCCGATCCGAGCGTGCCGCCCGTGAGCACGCGGCAGTGAACCTGGCGCCCCTCCACCGCCGTCACCTCCAGCTCGAGGAGCCCGTCTCCCAGCACCAGCACATCGCCCGGCTCCACCTCGTCCGCCAGGGTCTGATAGCTTGTGCCCACCCGCTCGGACGTCCCCTCCCGTTCACCGAGGGTGCAATCGATGGTGAACGGCGCGCCCTGGGTGAGCTCCACGGCGTCCGTGCCCTGGAATCCGCGAATGCGGATCTTCGGGCCCTGCAGGTCGGCCATGACCGCCACGAACGTGCCGAGGTGGGACGCCGCGGCGCGGATCCGCTGCACCCGCTCGCCGTGCTCCTGGTGGCTTCCGTGGGAGAAGTTGAGGCGGAAGACCGCCACCCCTTCCGACACCAGGCGCTCGATCTGCCCGTCACTGGCGGGGCCCAGGGTGGCGACGATCTTGGTGTTTCGAACCACGGCTACTTCCTTGCGCTGGGTGTGATTCGGATGCTCGTACGCCGTCGGCGCGCGGCCGCTCGGGCTGACGCATCCCGCGGGCTCCAGTATGCTCTCAACGACCCGCTCCCGACGATACCGAGGCACCCCATGCACATCGGCGCCCTGATCTTCGCCACCGACTACGCCGTGCGTCCCGACGAGCTGGCGGCGGAGCTCGAACGGCGCGGCTACGAGTCGCTGTTCGTGCCGGAGCACACCCACATTCCCACCTCCCGGGAGACGCCGTGGCCCGGCGGCGGGGAGCTTCCGCAGGAGTACTCGCACACCTACGACCCGTTCGTGGCGCTCTCCTTCGCCGCCCGGGCCACCACCACCCTGAAGGTCGGCACGGGCATCTGCCTGCTGCCGCAGCGGGACACCCTGGTCACCGCCAAGCTGGTGGCGAGCCTCGATCGCCTCTCCGGCGGTCGCTTCGTCTTCGGCATCGGCGGCGGCTGGAACAAGGAGGAGATGGCGCATCACGGCACCGACTACCGCACCCGGTTTCAGCGCATGGAGGAACAGGTGCGGGCGATGCAGCGGCTGTGGACCGAGGACGCGGCGGGCTTCGACGGCAAGTTCGTGCGGTTCTCCGAGAGCCTCGCCTACCCGAAGCCGGCACAGCAGCCGTACCCGCCGATCCTGCTCGGCGGCGAGTCGGACCACACGCTGCGGCGGGTGGTGCGCTACTGCGATGGCTGGCTGCCGCGAGCGCGCGGCGGCTTCGACGCGGCGGCGAGCATGCAGCGGCTCGCGCGCGTGGCGGAGCAGCACGGCCGCGCCATGGACACCCTGAGCGTCAGCGTGTTCGGCGCCCGCCCGGATGCCGGCACCCTCGAGCGTTATCGGCAGGCGAGGATCAGCCGGGCCATTCTGCCCTTGCCGCCGGCCGGGCGTGACGAGGTGTGGAAGGTGCTGGACCGCTATCAGCCGCTGCTGGAACGCTGATCGTGTCGTACACCCCCCGCGCCACCACCATGGCGGAGATGCGCGCCCTGCAGGCCCGCATGCTGCATTCCGAGGAGATCGGCCGCGGCCTCGCGTTCCGGCCGCGGCCGAGCGACGTGATCATCGCGCCCTTCGGCAAGTGCGGGACCACCTGGCTGCAGCAGATCTTCCACACCCTGCGCACCCGGGGTGATACCGACTTCGACGACATCTCGGCCGTGGTGCCCTGGATCGAGACCGCTGCGGCGCTGGGCCACGACCTGGACGCCGAGCAGAAGGCGAACCCGCGGGGGTTCAAGAGCCATCTCGGCTGGGACGCGGTGCCGAAGGGCGGCCGCTACATCGTCTCCATCCGGGATCCGAAGGACGCGCTGGTGTCGGCGTTCCGCTTCATGGAGGGTTGGTTCATCGAGCCCGGCACCGTCACTCTCGCCGAGTTCGCGCGGGAAGGATACATGCAGCCCTCCGCGAGAACCTCCTTCTGGGCGCACCTGGCCTCCTGGTGGGGGGTGCGCCACGACCCGGCGGTGCTCCTGCTCTCCTACGAGCACATGCAGCGCGATCCCGTGGACACGGTCCGCCAGGTCGCCGCCCACAGCGGCATTGCCCTCGACGACGCGCTGCTCGATCTCACCCTGCGCCATTCGTCGCTCGAGTTCATGCTGGCGCACAAGGACAAGTTCGACGACCTCGGCATGCGCACCCTGAGCGAGCGCCGCTGCGGCCTGCCGCCGGGCAGCGACTCGGCCAAGGTGCGCGTGGGCAAGGTGGGCTCCCACCGCACCGAGCTCACCGAAGACCTGGCCGCCGAGATGGACGCGCTCTGGGCGGAGCACATCACCGCGCGCTTCGGCTACCCGGACTACGCGGCGCTGGAGGCGGCGCTGATGCGCGGCGACTGACCGCTAAGGCCGCAGCACCCAGTAGTCGTTCTGCACATCGTGGGGCAGCTGATGCACCTCGATGCTGCCGAAACCGGCGCGATCGAAGTACTCCCGCGCCTTCTCCCGGCCCCACATGGTGCCGAGCCCCTCGCCGCCCTGAGCCAGCGACACGGTCATGCAGTGCATGGTGGAGACGGCGTACAGGAACGCGCCCATGGGATGCTCGCGATCCAGGTGGTGGTGGCTGCTGCCGTGGATGTCCTGAGCCAGGTAGACACCGCCGGGCGCGAGCGACCGGCGGATGCCACGCAGCAGCGCGAGCGGCTTCGCCTGATCGTGGATGGCGTCGAACGTGGTGACGAAGTCGAACGCCTCGGGCTCGGCGGTCTCGTCGTAGTCGCTCAGATCCCGCGCCTCGAAGCGCACGTTGGTGAGTCCTCGCTCCGCCGCCAGTGCCTGCCCGAAGGCCACTGCTTCTTCCGAGAGGTCATAGCCGACGAAGTCGCTCCGGGGGAATCGCGCGGCCATGGTGAGCAGTGCCTTGCCGCGGCCGCAGCCGGCATCGAGCACCCGGATGCCCGAGGTCAGCCTCGTCACGAGCTCCGGCACCAGGGGCAGGATGGCATCGAAGAGGGCCGGCACCACGGTCTGGCCGCTGTCCTCGGCCATGACCTCGTGAAACCGGTGATAGCGCTCGTAGGGCACCCCGCCGCCCTCGCGAAAGCAGCGCACGATGTCTTCCTCGACCTGGGCGAGCTGCGCGATGTACTGCGCGTACACCGCCATGTTGACGTCACCCCGGCTCGACAGCAGAGCCGCATGCTCGGCCGGCAGCCGGTAGGTGCCGGCACCGGGATCCAGGTCGACGATGCCGGCGGCGGTCATGGCGCCGAGCCACTCGCGCAGGTAACGCTCGTCGAGGCCCGTACGCTCGGCGAGGGCGATGCTGGAGACCGGCGCGCCGTCGGCCAGGCTGTCGAAGAGTCCGGTGCGATGGCCGATGGAGGTCATCAGCAGCATGCCGGCCTCGTTGAGGGCACGGGTGATACGCGCCTCGAACGCCTCCATGGCGGCGGCGTCGGGCTGCGCGATCGCGCTCGCGATGGTGCTCATTGGTGATCTCCGTGTGGTTCCGAGAGGCGCGTAAACTACCCCTCGCCGGGCGATCGCGATAAGGTCGATCCCGACACGATCCGTTCATTTCTGCCATGCTCCGACGCAAAGTGACGGTGGACCTGCTGGCCGTGCCCGAGGTGTCGGCCTCGGTGCTCTACGGCATGCTCGACGTCTTCGCCTGTGCCGGCCGGGACTGGCGCATGCTGGTGGAAGGCCGGGAGGCCGAGCCGGTGTTCGAGCCCCGGGTGGTGTCGGCCCGCGCCGAACCCATGCGCGTGAACAACGGCATCTGGCTCAACCCCGACGCGGCGCTCGGCGACCCGCCCGACATCGTCTGCATCCCCGAGGTGGCGTTCGCTCCGGACGAGCCCCTGGAAGGCCGCTTCGATACCGAGGTGGCCTGGCTGCACCGCTGCTACGCGGCGGACACCACCCTCGTGACCGTATGCTCCGGCGCCGTGTTGCTCGCCGAGGCCGGCCTGCTCCAGGGCCGGGACGCCACCACCCACTGGCTCTACTGCGACCGACTGGCATGCTATCCGGGCGTGCGCGTGCACAGAGACCGCGCCCTGGTACAGACCGACGGCGGCCGCATCGTCATGGCCGGCGGCGGCACGAGTTGGCACGACCTGGCCCTTTACCTGGTCGCGCGCTTCGCCTCGGTGGACGAGGCCATGCAGGTGGCGCGGCTGTTGCTCATCGACTGGCACGAGTTCGGCCAGCGCCCGTTCGCCCGGCTCACCGGCGGCCGCCAGCGCGGCGACGGCGTCATCGGCGACTGCCAGGGCTGGATTGCGCGCAACTACGAGACCGCAGCGCCGGTGCAGGCGATGATCCAGCGTTCGGGCCTTTCGGAGCGCAGCTTCAACCGGCGCTTCAAGCAGGCCACCGGCATGGCGCCCATGGAGTACGTCCACACCCTGCGGCTCGAGGAAGCCAAGCACATGCTGGAAACCGGCCGCGAGCCGGTGGAGGCCATCGCCGAGGCCGTGGGCTACGAGGACGCGAGCTTCTTCGGACGCCTGTTCCGCCGCCGGGTCGGGATGACCCCGGCCCAGTACCGCAAGCGCTTCGGTGGCCTGCGACGGGCGCTGCAGGCGCAGACGACCTGATCGCCGAGAACGGTCACGTTTGTCGCGGGTTCGCCGAGAATCCCCCCCGCCGGGGTCACGACACCGGGCCGCCCCGCTCCAACCATCCGGCGCAGTCGGGCGACAGGACCCGCGCCTTGGCGGCTTCGTAGAGCTCGAGCTCCTCGCCGCTCAGCACATCGCGCCAGCGCTGGTTCGTGCCCTGGTAGAAGAAGCCGCGGGCGCCGTCACGGAAGAATCCGGCGAGTGGGTCGCCGGCATCGATGGCCTGCTGGCGCATGGCCTCGATGGAGCTGGCTGTGACGATCCGATCCACTTCGTCGTCCGTGAGCCCGACGCCGACGAAGTCGGCCAGGCGTCGCACCTGGCCGGGCAGGTCTGCCTTCAGGTCGTTGAAGTGCAGGAACATCA
>JAWLCV010000092.1:0-14263 GCA_041686955.1 Pseudomonadales bacterium | reverse complement strand
TGCCCTTGGATCGGCGTGGATCGCCCGGGATGGTGATTTGCCGGTCGGGTATCTGCTGGCGGTCTACGTGTTCAGCCTGGAGCACCTGGGCCTCACCGCAGAGATCGACGAATTCTTCATTCTACCCTCGCACCGAGGATTGCGATTCGGCACCCATCTCCTTCTCGCTGCCGAGACGGAGTTTTCCCGTGTTGGATGCACGAACGTGTCCTTGCAGTTGGCACGGCGGAACGAGAAGGCGAGGAAGTTCTATCACAGTCATGGATACCGGGAACGGTCCAATTTCGAATTGCTGGACAAAGCATTGTCTGCCCTCCAGTAAGGTTCCAAGGGCGCGGGTAGCGTGACGCGCTCGACCGCCAAACGCGAACGAAGGCACTGGCCGCTGCGCCGCTGGATTCGTCTGGGATTCGTGGGGTGGGCTGTCTTTGCGGTTTCCTGGCTGGGAAATTCCGTGCGGACGCGTGGGGTCGATGAGGATTGGCTGCGAAGCAGCCATGAGGTGTCTGTGTCGAGCGATGCGGTCGCCTTGACGTTTCTTCCCGCTTCTTCAACCGGCCGCACGGCGTTGGTCTTCATCTGTGGTTCGGGCATCGCCGCAGAAGCCTACGCTCCCTTGCTTCGGCCTGTCGCTGATGCGGGATATCCCGTGTTCGTGGTGAGACTGCCGTATCGTTTTGCGCCATTCGAATCACACAAGCAGGCCGCTGTGAGAAGGGCGCGAGGGGTGATCGCTGCTCATCCCGAAGTGGAGCATTGGGTTCTTGCAGGTCACTCGTTGGGAGGTGCATTGGCAGCACGGATGGCCCGTCTGGATCCCCAGGATCTTGCCGCGATGGTGCTGGTAGCGACGACCCATCCGAAGGATGACGATCTGTCGTTCCTCCCGATTCCCGTCACGAAGGTCTACGCAACGAACGACGGCATCGCACCGCCGGATCGAGTGCTCGGGAATCGCGAGCTGCTGCCTGCGCACACCAGGTGGATCGAGGTCGCGGGCGGCAATCACTCGCAGTTCGGCCGGTACGGACATCAGCTATTCGACGGCACAGCAACCATCAGCCGCGAAGAGCAGGAGGCGCTCACACGATCGGCGATACTCCAGTCGCTGCGGACCGTGGGACGTTCGCAATGACGACAGAAAGCCGTTTCGCGGGTGGATCTGGGACACATCGAAGTCGTCCGACGCAACCTGATGCTCAGCACCCGGTGCAATCGGGCCGTGCTGGAGTCCGAATTGTCTTCCATGTTCTGGGAGGAGTCGGATTACACTAGGCGCATCCTCAACAGGTCAAAGGATTACGAAGGCGGATGCGGTTTCGAGTGAACACCCGGCCACGCACGATCAGTCGCAGAGCGTTTCTCGTCGCGCCGCTGGGTGTGGTCGTTCCGATGCTGTGTGCCGCGCAGAGCGCCCCGCGGCTTCTGCGGGATCGCCGGGCGGACGAACGGCCGACGTTGCTGGTGCTCGGTACGGCGCACTTCGCAAATCCGGGTCTCGACGTCGTCAATATAGAAGTTGATGACGTTCGCACCACTCAGCGACAAGCCGAGCTCGACGAGGTGGTTGAACGGCTTGCAGCGTTCGAGCCCACGCATATTGCCGTTGAGGTTTCGCGGGAGAAGCAAGGCGAGCTCGACTCGAGATACCGCGAATACCTGGCGGGCCGTTATGAGCTCGATCGCAGTGAGGTCAGCCAGCTCGGCTTGCGGCTGGCCGCCAGAGTGGGGCACCAACGCGTACACGCGGTGGATTGGAACGACTATCCGCCGGGCGACTTCGATCGATACTACGATTGGGGTGCCTATCTCGAGTCACGAGGCGACGAATCAGCCCTTGCTGCTCTGACCAAACGGAATGGCTCCGTCGGCGCTATGGGTAACGAATCTGTGGGCGAGTGGTTGCGGCGAATCAATGCCTCTGAGCGCCTGGCCGAGGCCCATCGGCCGTACTTCGACATCGCGATGGTGGGAGACGAGGAGTTCCACCCGGGGGCGAACTGGGTGGGCCATTGGTACGCGCGGAACTTCAGAATCTTTCGCAACCTCGTGCAGCTTACGAGTGGCCCTCGCGACCGCGTGTTGGTGGTCTACGGTTTGGGCCACGCCTACCTGCTGCGGCGATTTGCCACCGAATCCGGAGCATTTCGGGTGGTGGACGTCGATGAGGTTCTCTAGCATCCGGCGCGTTGTTGTGGGGCCTGGCGCGATTGTGCCCAAGGCCAACAACCGCCAGAATTCCGCCTCTCGTCGGAGAATCATAGATGAGCGATCTGGGCAAAGCTCGGCGTAAGGAGCTTACGAGGGAGTACAAGCGCACCCCCAGGGACATGGGTGTGTATCTCATCCGCAATACGCTCAACGGCAAGTGCTTCGTCGGCTCGAGCAAGGACATTCGCTCACGCCTCAACAGGCATCGGATGGATCTGCGCATGAACAGCGAGAGCAACCCGGCTCTGCAGCACGACTGGAACACCTTCGGCGCCGATGCCTTCGAGTTCGAGGCCATCGATCTGCTCGAGCCGGCCGATGATCCCGGCTACGACCCGGCGGAGGATCTGCAGGTGCTCGAGGCGCTCTGGGTCGAGAAGTTGGAACCCTTCGATGACAAGGGTTACAACCGGCGCTGAGCGGGCGGCAGCGATTCCCGGATGGGCCTCGAGCGGGATGTGTTCCGAGTTCCGCCGGGGCGCGGGTTGCCAGCGAGGCCAGGAGAACGATGAACGTCGAGATCGTCACGTTTCCAGAGACGAAGGTGGCCGTCATCGAGCATCGGGGCTCGCCAGCCCTGGAGCACGAGACGGTACGAAAGCTGATCGCATGGAAGCTTCAGAACGGGCTGCTCGATCAATCGAAGCATCGAAGCTACGGAATCCATTACACCGATTCGCGAACTGCGCTACCGTCGGAGCACCGGGTCGATTTCTGCCTTTCGGTGGAGGAGGACGTTGGCCCGAATCCCTACGGTATCGTCGACAAGGTCATCCCGGCGTGCCGATGCGCCCGAGCGCGAGACGTGGGATCCCGTTCGAACAACATGGCCGCCGCCTACCTGTACGAGGTGTGGTTTCCACAGAGCGCTGAATCTCTCGGCAGCTTTCCGATGTTCTTCCATTACGTGAACGTTGGCCCGGACGTAAAGGAAGAAGAAATGATTACGGACGTCTACTTGCCGTTGAAGTAGCTTGGTGATCGTACCCGCGGGGTTCCCGGCCGCCATCCGGGCAAAAGTTCCTCATGACATGACGTTGTCAGTAGCTGTCCGCTAGGATGACCCGATGCGTGGCGCGTTAATGCTCCATCCCGGGTACGCGGAGGCCGAATGAAGACCTGGGTCGCTCTTCTCAGGGGGATCAATGTCGGCGGCAAGACCACTCTGCCGATGAAGGAACTCGTCGCCATGCTGGAGGGCATGGGGGCCAGGGGCGTCAAGACCTATGTTCAGAGTGGCAACGCGGTGTTCCGGAGCACAGCGGCGAACCGCGCCCAGATCTCGGAGTACTTGGCCAGCGAGATCAAACGGCATCGGGGCTTCGAGCCTCATGTCTTCATCCTGGGGGTCGACGCGCTTGAACGCGCGATCGCGAACAATCCGTTTCCCGAGGCGGAAGCCGATGGCAGCCGGCTGCATCTGGGCTTTCTGGGCTCTGTGCCGGAGAGCCCCGAGTTGGAACGGCTCGAGGCCCTCAAGAAAGAGAGCGAGCGCTTCCGGCTGATCGGGTCCGTGTTCTATCTGCACGCCCCTGAAGGAATAGGCAGATCGAAACTGGCTGCAAGGTCTGAACGGCTGCTAGGGGTGCCGATGACGGACCGCAATTGGAAGACGGTGTGCAAACTTCGAGAACTGGCGAGTGAGTACTAGATCAGAGCCGATGACCGAACGTCGTTCAGCTAGGAGAAAGGTCGAATGAGCGCGAAGACTATGGAAGGGAAATGCTTGTGCGGTGCCGTCTCGATCGTGGCTGACGCGGCCAGCGAAGTCGGCGCGTGCCACTGCGGCATGTGTCGCCGGTGGGGCGGCGGGCCCCTGCTCGCCGTTCACGGCGGCTCGGATGTGAAGGTCTCCGGCGCGAACAACGTGGCCGTATTCGACTCGTCCGAGTGGGCCGAAAGGGGATTCTGCAAGACCTGCGGCACGCATTTGTTCTATCGTCTGAAGCCGACGAATGAGTATGAGCTTCCGGCAGGTTTGTTCCAGAATCAGGAAGGCCTCGCGTTGACCGCACAGATCTACGTCGACAGCAAGCCCGACTACTACGAGTTCGCCAACCAGACGAAAATGCTGACCGAGGCGCAGGTGATCGAACAGTTCGCTCCGAAATGATCTTGCGGTAGTTCCGCAATTCGGCGTCGAGGGCTGGCCTGTGATGGAACTCGACGGGAGCTGACGGTACCCTTCTCTGAAAGTGAGAAAAGAGGAGGGGCCCTGTGGGTGGCATTCGATCCGCTCTGGCCGTGTGCATGATCGCTGGCGCCGGTGTTTCGCAGGAAGCTGCCGTCGCGCATGAGCCCGTCGTCGTGGCGCCGGGGGAAGGACGCCTCGTCGACGTGCCGTTCCACGAAAGCAGACTCCTTTTGTCCGAGTCGAGCAGCGAGGGCGGAGTATCCATCTACGAGTTCGTCGTCGAGCCGCACTCCGGCGGCGCGCCGCCGCACACGCACACCCATGAAGACGAGTACGCCTATATCCTCGACGGCACGCTGAATCTGATGCTGGGCGACCAGATCGTCGAAGCGGACCCTGGAACCGTCGCAGCGTTGACTCGCGGTAACCTGCATGCCTTCTGGAACGCGTCCGACCGGCCCGTCCGGGCTCTCTTCCTGGTTTCCCAAGGCGGGTTCGAAGGCTTCTTCGACGCGGTGGCTACGTCCCTGCGGGAGCGACCGCCGGAAGGCCCGAGTGAGGCAAACTCGCGCATCGGCGAGATTGCGGCTGCGCATGGGATCGAGCTTCGGCCGGACCTGATTCCGGAGGACGTGCGCCATCTCTACGCCCCTTGATGACGTCGGCGTAGGCGCTGCGAAGTCGTTGTTGCGCGTGCTCTGGCTCGATGCTGCCTAGGCTGACGCCTCAACATAGCTTCCTTCTGGCAGCCGTCATCGCGCTCTCGGGGGTCCTGCTGTGTCTCTGGGTGATCACGTCATCTCCCTGGCTGGGGGTGCAGATCGGCACCGGGCCGTCAGCGCTCGGCCGCGTCGAATCGGTCGAACCCGCAGCCCGGGATGCCGGCCTGCAGGTTGGAGACCGGGTGCTGGCCTTCGCGGCGCCGGGTGAACCGGCCGTTGCGCTACAGCCCTGGAGCCTCATCAGCGACCCCGATCAGACCGGCAGCTTCGACGCGTTGGGCGGGTTTCTCGCGCACAGCAATGATCTCTACCGTGCTACCCGGCAGCCTGCCACGGAGGCGCATCTCGACGATGGGCGGGTCGTTGTCCTCCACCGGCAACCGAGGCCCTTGTCGAGCCTGCCGCCGATGTTCTGGCTTCTGGCCGCGACTGCAGTTCCGTTTCTGGTCGGAGCCGGCGTCTGGAGTTATCGACGGGGCGACGCAGCCAGTCGGTATCTGCTGCTGGCCGGCAGCAGCTTCATGATCATGGGACTGAGCAACCTGCTGTATGCGTATCGGCAGCCCAGCGTCGATCCGCTGACGTTCCAACTCGCAATCTACGGCAACCGGCTGGGTGCGCTGCTGTTCTTCTTCGCCCACATCGCAATCTTCTGGGTTTATCCCCGCCGGCTGGGCTCCGATCGTGTGCTGAGGGTGGGGCTCGGGGTGGTCTTGCTCGTGTTTCTGAACGAGGTCACGCGGACCGTTCAGTGGCCGGGCAACGTGTTCGCCTTTCCGCTGGTGATGAGCTTTCCGCTGATCATCGGCCTGATCGGCGTGCAGTGGCGAATGTCACGCGATCATCCCGTGGATCGCGCCGCATTGAGCTGGTTCGTTTTCGTCATGATGGGCGGAACCATACTGGTGACGGGCCTGTACTTCCTGCCGGGCCTGGTGGATGCGCCGCCGATGCTGTCACTGGAGACGGCCTATGCGACCGGCATCGTCTCGTATCTGGGATTAATCATGGCCGTGGCTCGATATCGCCTGTTCCAGCTCGGCGATTGGTGGCTGACTGCTTGGCTTTGGCTCCTTGGTGGAACATCCGTCGTTCTGCTCGACATCGGCATCACCTACGCCCTGAATCTCGCACCTGCCTATGTCATCGGGTTGTCGGTTTTTCTCGTAGGCTGGGTCTACTTCCCCTTGCGTCAGTGGCTCTGGCGACGGTTGTTCTGGCATGGCAAGGCGCCCACGGATTGGCTGCCGAAAGAGCTCCTCGAGGCTGTCGTCTCGGCGCGGGGTGAAGCGGCGCTCCGGGAGAACTGGAAGCTTCTGCTCGAGCGATTGTTCAGGCCGCTGCACGCATTCTCAGAGCCCGAAACCGTGGCTGTTCCCCGCATCGAGGAGGATGGTTTGCGTCTGCTGGTCCCGCAACTCAGCGGCGGTGGCAGCGTGGTATTGAGTTACCGTAGCGACGGCCGGCGGCTGTTCAGCCCCGCAGACGCGGGCCTGGTATCGTCCCTGCTGCACATGGCGGGGCCGGCGGTGGATGTGCAGAAGGAGCGCCATCTGGCCACCCAGCGTGAGCGTGAGCGGATCATGCGGGACCTGCACGATGACGTCGGAGCCCGCCTGCTCACCCTCCGTCACCGGCTGCGCGAACCGGAGAACGCGGAGCTGGTGCGCAGCGCAATGCAGTCGTTGCGGGACACGATCTACAGCCTGAATCGACCCGATGGGTTGGAGCTGGATGCGGCCGCGGCGGAGTGGCGCCATGAGGTGATGGAGCGGTTGGAGACTCGCGACATCGCCTTGACCTGGCAGATGGACGATGAGCTCTCCGGGGTTCGGCTCAGTGCCGCGCAGCGTGCCAACCTGGGGCGTGTTCTGCGTGAAGCCGTTTCCAACGCGCTGCGTCACGGGGAGCCGAGCCGGGTGTGGGTTCTCTTTCGCCGGTGCAACGAGGTGCTTCGCGTGGAAGTCGGCAGTGATGCCCCCGCCGTAGATCCGTCGGGCTGGTGCCCGGGCACCGGAATGATGAGCATGCGCCGACGCATGGAGGAACTGGGTGGCCACATTCGCTGGCACTCCACGCCGGAGGGTCATGTTGCGGCCGTCATCGAACTGCCGGTCGAGCCAAGGCAGCCGCGCAGAGCCGAGGAGGTAAACCCGGCCCCGATGCAGCCGTACCAGGAGCGAACGTCGTGCTGACGAATCCCCGTCATGTCCTCCTCGTCGAGGATGTCGCAGATACTCGTGCCTGGCTGGCGGAGGTGGTGCGATCGGTGTTTCCGGAGGTGGCCGTGCACGAGGCCGAGCATCTGGAGCGGGCGCGGGAGCTGCTTTCTGCCCAGGAATTCGACCTGGCGTTGATCGACATCCATCTTCCGGATGGCAACGGCATCGATCTGCTCGAGGAGATAACGGCGCGGTCTCCCGAGACCTACTGCGTGATCGCCACGGTGTTCAGCGACGACGAGCACCTGTTCGATGCGCTTCGGGCGGGGGCACAGGGTTATCTGCTGAAGGATCAGAGCACCGAGCAGTTGGCGCGTCACCTGCGCGGCATCGCCGAGGATCAGCCGCCGCTTTCGCCGCTGGTCGCCCGCCGGGTGCTGCAGTTCTTCTGCCCGCCGAAGCGCCACGAGCTCACGCCCCGGGAGCTGGACGTGCTGGCTTCGATCGGCCGCGGGCTGCGCCTGAAGGAAGTGGCCGCCGAGCTGGGCATCAGCGTGCATACCGTGGGCGACCACGTGAAGAGCATCTACAGGAAGCTCGAGGTCAGCAATCGAGCGGAAGCCACGCTGCAGGCTGCACGTCGCGGCCTGATCCCGCCCAACGACTGACCCCCGCGAACGCGGGATACCTTTCCCCCGTTTCCTCCCTCAGACTCCGCGCCGCTTTGTTGCCGCGCCGGAAGGCGTCGGCCGTGTGCGCAAGTAGTCCGGGAGAACCACCATGAGCTCAGCATTGATCCTCGCGCGTGTGAGCGCCATCACGATTCTGCTGTCGTTCGGCATCACACTGGCCGGGTGCGGCGGTGGCGGATCGAGCAGTCGGGTCGTCGACAATCTGGTCGATGACGCCATCGACGACGTGGCGAACGACCCGCCGGATCAGGGCGGTGGGGATCAGCCGCCCCCTGCCGAGGAGCCCCCGCCCGCTGAGGAGCCCCCGCCTGCCGAGGAGCCTCCCGCCGAAGGCGAACCGCCCCCGGCTGAGGAGCCGCCTCCCGAGCCCGAGCCCTCATTCGCCCGTTACGTGTTCACGGTGAACTGGGACGATACCATCTCGAGCTACGCCGTCGACTCGGCTTCCGGCCGGCTCGAGCTCGTGGCACAGGCGACGACGGGCAACGATCCAGCCAGCATTGCGGTCCATCCCTCGAACGACTACGTCTACGTCGCCAATGCCGGCACGGACAACATCTCGCAGTACGGCATCGGGGCCGACGGTACGCTGTCGCAACTGGCTCCGGCCGTCAGTGCGGGCACTGCGCCCCAAGGCACGGTCATCCACCCGTCGGGTGAGTTTCTGTATGCCTTGAACTACGGCTCCGACAGCATTTCCCAGTACGCCGTGGGGGAGGATGGTACCCTGACGGCCCTCGCGAACCCCACGGTTGCCGGTCCGGATGGGCCTTGGTTCATCGCTTTTCACCCGACCGGAAACTACGTCTACGTCACCGGTGCTCAGGATGACACTGTCGCTCAGTACAGCGTCGGCGTCGACGGTGAGCTGTCGCTCATCGACAGCGATGTTGCCCCGAGCGGTGCCCAGGCGCTTGCGGTTCATCCCTCGGGAAGCCGGCTCTACGTGGCGGGCGGGTTCAGCGACGTCGTCTGGACCTATGCCATTGCTCAGGACGGCACGCTGGATGTGGTGGGCGGAGGCGTCACCGGCGGCTATCCCATCGCCATGGCCGTGGATCCCGCCGGGGAGTACGCATACATCGTCAACGCCACCGAGGACACCGTCTCTCAGTACAGCATCGACGAGAGCGGCGCGTTGAACGCCATGGGCGACGCGGTGGCGACGGAAGGAACCCCGCGCGGGATCGTCATCGATCCCTCGTCGAGCTTCGCGTACGTCAACAACTTCGAATCCAATTCCGTGAGCCTGTTTGCGATCGGAGACGACGGCAGCCTGACGCCGCTGGCGCCCGCACTCATCCCCACGGGCGGGCCGGCTCCGAACGCGATTGGGCTCGTTTCAGGCGGCGCACCCTTGCAACCGGTGCCTCGCTTCGCGTACGCAGCCAATTTCGCCAGCGGGACCGTCTCTCAATACGGAATCGGTAACGACGGGGCGCTGACCCCCATGGCATCTCCCACGGTGGATGCCGGCAACAACGACCTCTCCCCGGGCGCGCACTACGTCGCCGCGCATCCGACGGGAAATTTCGTCTACGCCGTCAATCAGAACAACTACCGGATCTATCAGTACATCGTGTCGGAAAACGGCGAGCTGCTCGACAACGGCTTTGCCTCCACGGGACTGCTGCCCGGTCATGCCCTGGCCGTTCACCCGTCGGGGCGATTCGCCTACATAACCAATTACAATCACGATCGTGTGGGAATATTCACCATCGATGCGAACGGGGTGCTGAACTCGCTGGACCAGGCGGCATCCGCGAGCGCCGGCCCGAAAGGGCTCGCCGTCCATCCTTCGGGCAAGTACCTTTATGTGGTCAACGACGACATGTTCCCGAACCAGACGCTGGAGATCTTCGCGATCGGGAAAGACGGTCTGCTTGCATCGCTCGGAACGGTGAATCCGGGCGTGAACCTCGAGGACGTCACCATCGATGCGTCCGGCCGAAATCTTTACGTGTCCCGCAGTGGCGAGATCGTTCAGTACTACATCGACGAAAGCGACGGCAGCCTGACCCACATGATTAACGCCGGGGTCGGCGCAGACCAGCCCGTTGCGGTGGCGCTGTCACCGCTCGGCGACTACGCCTATGCGGTGGAGATTCTCGGCAGCACACTCGGGCAGTTTCGCGTCTCCGATTCGGGCTCGCTCATAAGGTTGATTCCCGGGGAGGTGAACACCGGCATCGCGCCGAGCGATGCGGTGGTGGACGTCTCAGGCCGCTTCGTCTACGCGGCCAACTATGCTGACGGCACCATCTCTCAATTCAGTATCGGGGAGGACGGCCAGCTCGCGGAGATCGACGTGCCGGTGCCCGCCGGGACGGCGCCCAACGCCATCGTCACGCTCGGAACGCATCAGTGAAAACTACCGGGCGGTAGCGCTCGGTTGCTCGGTCGTCGCACAATCGGGCCGCTCACCCTCCGAGCGGCCGGGGCGACCACCATGATGTTCCAGCGACGTTTTCACGAACCCATACGGCGCGGAGAGATCACCTGCAGCGTGCGCATCTGGAGGCGCCCCCACGTGAGGGTCGGCGGACGCTACCGCGTGGGCGAGGGCGAGATCGAGGTGATTCGCATCCACTTCCGTTACCTGGGTCAGCGTGGCGCCGATGAGCTCCCGTATCGCGACGAGCTGAGCGATGCGGAGCTCGCCGACCTGGCAAAGCGCCTGGACGCCATGGACCGGCGCGCCGCCGCGGGCCCGTGGACGCGGAAGACCCTGAGCCTGATCGCCGCGAATCCCGGTCTGCGCGCCGGCGATCTGGCAGAGGAGCTGGACCGATCCCGCGAGGACTTCAAGCGCGACGTGCGCAAGCTCAAGGGACTCGGCTTGACCCTGAGCCTCGAGACCGGCTATGAAATTTCGCCCCGGGGACGGGCATTCCTCGAAATGGCGCACAGCGAATGTTAGATCCAGGTTCCACCACGTTCACCTTCGGAGACAACCAGCAGCTCTGCGATCGGCTCCTCGCCTTGGTGAGATCCGGCAAGAAGACCGCCACGTGCGGCGCCTTGCGTGACTACGGCGGCGATGGCGAGGCGATGCCTATGGTGGGCCGCCGCGATACCGCCCTCAACTGGGACGGGACTCCCGCGTTGGTTATCGAGACCGTGGAGGTGTTCCAGCAGCGGTTCTGCGACGTGGATGAAACGTTCGCCCTGGCTGAGGGGGAGAACGATGATCTGGCCGGGTGGCGGCGCGATCACGAGCGATACTTTCGGCGGAACGGCGGGTTCGATCCGAAGATGATGCTGGTTTGCGAACGTTTTCGGCTCGTCTACGACTACCAGAGCGGTCAAGGCGAGAAGGTGCAGCCGTAGCGACGTCACGCCGCTCAGCGTCACGCCGGCCGGTTCGTCCGCTCCGTAAACCGCTCGGTCGGTCGAATTGCCTCGTAGGCCGAGAGCACCGGCTCGAACTGCTCCGGCGTGCTGGCGTGAATGATGATGCCGTCCGCGCCGGCTTCGAACTGATCCACCCAGCGCCGGGCGCAATCCGCCGGCGAGCCGATGGCCGCCGGGCGCCACTCCTGGGGGATCAGCGGCTCGATGGCAGCGAGCTGCTGCGTGGTGGCGATGCTGTCGATCCAGCCGCCCACGGAGGTCACGGCAGGGTGGGTGCGGAACCGCTGCAGCACCTCGGGATCCCAGCCGTTGACCGCCACCAGCATGTCGCCGTAGCCGGGGAACTGCAGGTAGGTGGCGAGGCGCCCGACCACCGCCTTCAGGTAACGTTCTTCGTCGGGTTCACACAGCGTGGCCAGGACCGACCAGGTCTTGACGGTTCCCGCCGGGCGCCCGGCAGCCGTTTCGCCGGCGCGGATGCGCTCCACGGAGCGCGCGAGGCAGTCGTCGCTCATGAAGGTGTGCAGGTGCACCCCGTCGAAGAACCGCCCCGCGTGCTCGAGGCTGCGGGGGCCGAAGCCCACGTAGAGAAGCGGAACGTCCGCCTTCACGTACTCGGCCAGCTTCAGCATGGCGAAGCGGCCGAGCTTGCCGTCGTGGCGCTCGATGGTCTCGCCGTTCCACAGGCGGCGCAGCAGACCGATGAGCTCCTCGGTGCGCGCGTAGTCGTTGGGCGGCAGATCCCACAACTGCCAGCGCGCGGCTCCGCCGCCCTTGGCCAGTCCCAGCGCGAATCGGCCGCGGGAGAGCGCGTGGAGCGTGCTGCCCATGGAGGCGGTGATGACCGGGTGCCGGGTGTTGCCGTTGGTGGCCGAGGTGCCGATGTAGATTCGCTCGGTCACCGCCGCCACGGCGCCGCAGATGGACGCGATCTCCTTGTAGTCGGCGCGTTCGGAGATCATCACGTTGCCGATGCCGAGGGCCTCGGCGTCGCGCACCTGGTCGAGCACCTCCCTCGGTTGCCGGGTGTGGCCGGGCAGTCCGTAGAAACCCAGCTCCGGGAACTTCGAGACGTAGTCGGGGTAGTCGGTCATGGCGGGTCCTCAACGTAAGAATTCGTCGGCGCCGAGATCCAGCGCATGGCGGGCGTGACGCCGCGCCATGGTCAGGAACATCTCATCGCCTCGGGGTGTCTGCTCCACGATCATGGAGGCGATGACGGTGACGCCGAAGCCGGCGAAGGCGCTCTGCCGGTAGGCTTCCCAGCAGGTTGGCCAGTCGAATCCCGGGATCCCCGCTTCGGTGAGGGCGCGGTGGTATTCCGCCACGATGTCCCGCTCCACCTCGCGGCGCTGGGCCGGCTCCAGACCTGCGCCCAGGAAGTAGGCAACGTCGTTCAAAGGCCGCCCCACCTTGACGCTCTGCCAGTCCACCACCGTCACTCGCGGCGTCTCGGAGCCCTCGTCGATCAGCAGGTTGTCGAGCCGGTAGTCCACGTGCTCGAGGCAGAAGGGTGATTCCACGGGAGCGAACAGCGGGCAGGCGGGCGCCGAGGCGACTCGGGAGAGGATCGCCACCTCGTCGGCGGCGAGCCGGTTGCCATAGCGATCGACGAAGCCGGGCAGCATCTGGGCGTAGAGTGCCTGGAGGTCGGTGGCGGGCGCGGGCTGATACAGCCAGTCGTGCTCCATCAGCGCAGCGTCGCACCAGGTGGGCGCCTGCAGGTTCACCAGCTCCAGCACGGCGCTGCGCGCCACCGCCGGCGTGCAGCCGGCGAGCTGGTCGCCGGGCCGCGCCGGGCCCATGTCCTCCAGGAGGAGGGCGAACTCCGGCCCTTCCCCGATGATCTCGGCGTAGTAGCAGCGCGGGGTGGCGATGGGCAGGCGGTGGGCGAGGGTGGCGTAGAACTGGATCTCGCGGTAGTAGTTGCGCAGCGCCACCCCGGTTTCCCGGCTCGCGGGGGCGTCCGAGGGAAATTTTCCCACCAGGCTGCGGGGCACCTCCGGCCCGGCGCCGGCGAGGGCCAACTCGAACTGGATGCACTGGCCGATCTGGCCGGTGCCGATGCGGCGCGCGGTGAACTCCGTCACCTCGACGCCGGAGTGGCCGGCGTTGCGCAGGCAGGCCGTCAGCCAGTCACGATCGATGGTGCTGGGGGTGGGAACGGCTCCGGGCATGCGGTCATCTACTCCGGTATCGACTCGCCTGACCCCCCGGCCGCCGCAGGAAAATCCTTCAGCTTGGGAAGCCCGTCTTTGATGGGAAGCACGGTCTCGGAGTAGTGCAGATGTACCTCCGGGCGAAAATCGATGGACGGCAGCACGCCGGCGCGGACGTCGGTAACACCGAGCGTGGGGTGGGCATTCATCAGGTGCCCGCCACATCGGGTGCAGTGCTGACGATCGCTCATGCCGGACTTGTTGAACCGGCCTACCAGGTGGGCGCCTCGCGTGATGCGGACGCTGTCGGATCGCCACAACATGAATGCGCTCACCGGCGCCCCCGAGTAGGATCGGCAGGAGTTGCAGTGGCAGTATCCCATCTCCAGCGGCGGACCTGATACCTCGATCTCCACCGCGCCGCAGAAGCAACTTCCCGTATGAGTCCCGGCTGTCATCGCGTGGTCTCCTGAGGATGCCCTGGGGCGACAAAGGGAGCGCCCAGTGGTCGCGCCAGCCGATGATACGACGCGAAGTGTGGGCGCACCACGGTGGTCGCGCGGAGCTACGACATTCGCTTTAAAGCTCTGCCCTCAGCCACTCGACAGCCTGAGTCGTGTACTCGGCGGGTAACGAATGTCCGCTGTCGAAGAACCGGATCTCCTTGTTGATGCCCTGCACCTCATCGAGAAGGGCATTCGCCTGATCCACCGTGTAGAAACTGTCGTTCTGCGCCATCAGCATCAACAGGGGATCGCCCCCCAGATCGCGCGCGAATGCGGATGGTGCCATGGGCATCCCGGAGACGTGGGGCACCACGCAGGCTACC
>JAWLCV010000091.1:0-14432 GCA_041686955.1 Pseudomonadales bacterium | reverse complement strand
CATGATCGACGACGAGATCGAGCTCAAGGTCCTGAAGATTCGCGGCAGCCAGGTGCATCTGGGCATCGACGCGCCCCGGGATTCGGCCGTGCACCGCAAGGAGGTGTGGGTTCGCATCCATGGGGAACCCAAGGCCGTGGCGCCGGCCAAGGGCTGAGCGGGGGAGGTCACACCAGAACGAACGCCGGAGTCTCGCAGATCGCGTACGGGTGCAGCTCCGCCACCGTCAGCGGATAACGATGCTGATGGATGCCCTCCCGCTGCTCCCGGGCCAGTTGCTCCCCGCTCGGTTTCAGGAACAGGCTGTCGATGTCCTCGAAGATGGGGTTGACGGGCTGGAGCGCCGAAAACGTGCACACCGTCTCCCACGTGGCGCGATGCAGTTCCACCACGTCCAGGGATTCCACGAACCCCCAGTGTGAGAACCGCGGCGGCGTGCCCACCGCGAACAGCACCGGCAGGTGCTCGCCGGCCGACTCGGCCCGCTCCAGAAACTCCCGGGCCACCAGCCACGGATGACTGTCCCTGAAACTGCCGCGTCCGCCCGATTCGAGCAGGGCTTCGAGAGCCTCCTCGCTGACCGTGGTGCAGATGCAATAGGGGTGGGCGGTCATCGCTACTGTACAAACGTACACATCGACGGGACGCAGACCATATAATCCCATCGCCGCCGTCACCGCAAGCGCCGTGCCCCAGCTCGTCCCACAGCAACCGCCGCCGCCCGACTACTACGCCCGCAATCTGGAGCGGCTGTTCGACGACGTGGCGCGCCGCCACCGGGACCTGCTCGACGACCGGGAATGGGCGCTGATCGAGGGCTTCCGGCGGGTCGGCGTGCCGGCCCGGCGGCTGTTCGCCCGGCTGGTCTCGCGCAGCCGGCCGTGGCTGCGGCTCGATTCGCTGGGTTACCGCGAGGTGGGCGACGTCCCAGCGGCGCTGGACGTGCTGTGCGAGGCGGGGCTCACTGCGCTGCACCCGGCGGCGCCGGCGGAGGCCCTGCTGGGCCTGTTGACCCGGGCGGAGCTTCACGCGGCGTTTCCGCGGGTGCAGGGCCGCACCAAGGCAGACTGGATCGCGAGCTGCGTCGCGCGGTATCCGGACGCGGCCATCCGTGAACGGCTCGCCGCGAGGCATCCCTGGGTGGGGCTGGCGGACCGGGGGGCCTTCTCCGCCTGTCTGGTGCTGTTCTTCGGCGGCGATCACCGGGATCTTTCCACCTTCGTGATGCAGGATCTGGGGATGGTGCGCTACGAGGCCTACCCCCTCGGCCCCCATACCCGCGCGTTCGCCGGCCGCGACCAGCTCGCCCGGTATCTGCTGTGCCGGCGGCTGTCGAGCTGGTCGAGGCGGTTGGACGAGGCCCCGGCCCTGGCCGCGCCCATTCGAGGGATCCTGCAGCCGGCCCCCCGCAGCCGGATGGAGCAGCGGGTCCGGGACCGGGTCCTCAACCGGCTGGGGCAGTGGCACGAGCGACGCGGCGAGCTCCGCGAGGCGTTGGCCTGCTATGAACCGAGCACCAGTCATCCGGCCCGGGAGCGCCGGGCCAGGGTGCTGCGGCGGTTGGGCGACGAGGCCGCGGTGGCCGACGTGCTCGAGCAGATGCGGGCGGACCCCTGGACCCCGGAGGAGGAGGATTTCGCCGTCCGTTTCGCCTGTTCCTCCGGGCGGCGCTCCCGCGCATCGTTCGCGATCAGCGAATGCCGGCTGCGCGACGTTACGCCGCCTTCCATCGAGGCCCACGCCGTGGCTCTGCTCACCGCCAACGGCGGCCGCGGCTGGCATCTCGAGAACCTGCTTCCCCTGGGGCTCGCCGGGCTCCTGTTCTGGGACGTGATCTTCGCGCCGGTGCCCGGGGCCTTCAGTCATCCGTTCCAGGCGGGGCCGCGGGATCTGTTCTGGCCCGATTTCGTCCGGGCCCGGCGCTCCCTGCTCACGGCCCGCGCGCGGCAGCTCGCCATCCCCGGCGCCGTGGCCGCCGAGCTCCGTGCGGTCAGCCGGGCCAAGCGCGGGATCGCCAACGACCTGGTCCACTGGGGCGCCATCTCGGAACCCCTGATCGACGCCCTGCTCGCCAACGTGCCCCAGGCGATCATCGCGGAGCTGGCCACCCGGACGCTGCTCGACCTGCCCCGGGCCCGCACCGGCTTCCCCGACCTGCTGCTGATCTACGGCAGGAACGCCTGGGAGCTGGTGGAAGTGAAAGGCCCCGGCGACCAGCTTCAGCCGGCCCAGCGGATCTGGCTCGCCCGGCTGCGCGAGCTGGGGGTGCGGGCCCGGGTGCTGAGGTTCAAGGCGGCGTGCTGAAGCTGTCGGTGCGAACCCTGGCCGAGTTCGTCCACCGCCGGGGCGACCTGCACGCGCGGCTCGACGGCCGGGCGCGGGCGGAGGAGGGGATCCAGGTGCAGCGAGCCCTGCAGCGGGACCGGGAGTCGGGTTATCAGCGCGAACGGGGGGTGAGTCTGGAGGCCGTCCTGGCCGGGGAGCCGGCCACCATCGGCGGCCGCATCGACGGCTGCAATCTCGACGGCGACACGGTGCTGGTGGAGGAATTCAAGACCACCCGGGCCGACGCCCACCTGGCCCACGGCCACCACGCTTCGGTGCACTGGGCTCAGGCACGGCTCTACGCCGGGCTCCTGGCCCGGGAGCTGAACGACGGCCGGGGGTTTCTGCTGCGGCTGGTCTACGCCCATCCGGACACGCTGCAGTCGGTGCCCTTCGAGACGCAGGCGAGCGCGGCCGAGATGCTGGAGTTTCTCGCCGAGACCCTGTCCAGTTACGACGCCTGGCTCGCCGTGCAGCGCGACCACGAAGGCCACCGCGACCGCCGGCTGCAGGCGCTTCGGTTCCCGTTCCCCGAGTTCCGCCCGTTTCAGCGGGCCATGGCGCGGCGGGTGTACCGCGCGCTGCGCGACCGGGAGCACCTGCTGCTGGAAGCCCCCACCGGCAGCGGCAAGACCGCGGCCACCCTGTATCCGGCGGTGCGCGCCCTGGAAGCCGCGGACTACCGCCGGGTGCTGTTCCTCACCAGCCGCACCACCGGCGCGCTGGCGGCCCGGGATGCGGCCCGGCGCATGGACCCCGGCGGCGGGTTTCTTCGTCACATCACCCTCATCGCGAAGGAGCGGGCGTGCTTCCAGCCGGACACGCCCTGCGAACCGGATGCGTGTCCCTACGCCCGGGGCTACTTCGATCGCGTGCGCGACGCGGTGACGGCACTGCTGCAGCGCCGGGCCATCGGGCCGGAGGAAACCGCCGAGGTGGCGCGCGCGCACCAGGTGTGTCCCTTCGAGCTTTCGCTCGATGCGGCGCTGTGGTGCGACCTGGTGGTGGGGGACTACAACTACCTGTTCGACCCGGTGGTGCGCCTGCAGCGGTTCGCCGACGATCCGCAGGCGGCGCTGCTCGTGGACGAAAGCCATCAGCTCGCGCCCCGCGTGGCGGACATGCTGTCGTTGGAGATCCGCCGGCGCGAGGTGAAGGAGGCCCTGGCGGAGCCCCAGCCGGACCCGGTGGCCCGGCGCACCCGGTCCCTGGACCGCGCCCTTCGCGCCCTCACGCCGCCGCCGGGGATCGACGGCGAGCAGGCGATCCCGCGGCCGGAACCTCTGCTGCGCAGCATGCAGCGATTCACCGAGACCCTGACCACCCTGGAGCTTTCGCTGGAGACGCTGCCGGCCACCCGGGACCTGCTGTTCGTCTGTAGCCGCTGGGTTCGCTCCGACACCTGGTACGACCCGGACCGGTTCCTGTTTCTCGCTGAGCGGGAGGCCGGCGGCAAGGGCACCGTGGTGCGCCTGGCCTGCCTCGATCCCGCCCCCTACATCCGTGCCCGGCTCGACGAGTACGGCGGCCACGTGCGCTTTTCCGGCACGGTGTCGCCGCTGGATCTCTACGCGCACCTGCACGGCGAGCCGGACGGGCCCGCCGAGCGGGCCGGCAACCCGTTTTCCGCCGAGCAGCTCGAGGTTCTGCTGGTGGACGACGTGCCTACCTACCTGCGCAGCCGCGAGGGCAGCCTGCCGCGGCTCGCGACGCTGCTCCGTGAGGTCGTTACGGCCCAGCCCGGCCACTACCTGGTGGCGTTGCCGTCGTTCGAATATCTGGCCCTGGCCTCCGATGCGTTCACCGCGTTGTCTCCCGACACGGCGGTGGTGCGGCAGACCCCCGGGATGGACGAGGACGAGCGCGCCGCGTTCCTCGCCCGCTTCGCCCCGGACGCGCCGCCCCAGGTGGGCTTCGTCGTGCTCGGCGGGGTGTTCGGCGAGTCCGTGGACTTCGCTGCGGCGCGCCTGGCCGGCGTGGTTTGCGTGGGGGTGGGGCTGCCGCCGCCCTCCCTCGCACGGCGCGCCCTGGAGCGCCATTTCCAGGCCGCCGGGATCGACGGCCGGGTGGTCGCCTACCAGCAGCCGGCCATGGTCAAGGTGCTGCAGATGGCGGGGCGGCTGCTGCGCGGCCCCGGCGACCGTGGAGTGCTGTGTCTGGTCGACCCGCGCTTTCGCGATCCGGCCTACGCCCAGTTCTTCCCCGACCATTGGCGGCCGCGGATCGTGAAGGCGTCGGCGGTGGGGCCCGCCCTCGGGAATTTCTGGAAGGAAGGGAGCCGGGTCCCTAAACTGCGCGGCTTGGAACAGGAAATGGGTTCATGAGCATCCGCCGTACCAAGATCATCTGCACCATCGGCCCCGCCACCCACAGCTTCGAGAAGCTGGAGGCTCTGTATCACGGCGGCATGAACCTGGTACGGCTGAACATGTCCCACGCGGACCACCGCGGCGCCGCCGAGATCATCAACTGGATCAAGACCCTGAACCGCAAGGTGCGCTTCCCGGTGCCCATCCTGCTGGACACCCAGGGCCCGGAAATCCGCACCGGCGAGATCAACGAGCCCATGGACCTGAAGCCCGGGCAGGTGGTCACGGTGAGCGTGCGCGGCGACGGTGACGTGGAGACCAGCTCCATCCTCGTGAACTATCAGGAGCTGGTGGACGTCCTCGAGGTCGGCAACCGCATCACCGTGGACAACGGTCTGATGAACTTCGAGGTGCTGGAGAAGAAGGGCCGGCACCAGCTCGTGTGCAAGGTCATCGACGGCGGCAAGCTCGGCAGCCGCCGCCACGTGAACCTCCCCGGCATCCGGGTCAATCTTCCGGCCATCACCGCCAAGGACCGCAAGGACATCGAGTTCGGCCTGGAGCACGAGGTGGACTTCATTGCACTCAGCTTCGTGCGCAGCGCGGGCGACGTCCACGAGCTGCGGGAACTCCTGGGCCAGCGCGGCCAGAACATCAAGATCATCGCCAAGATCGAGGACCAGGAAGGGGTGGCCAACATCCACGACATCGTCCACGCCGCCGACGGCGTCATGGTGGCCCGGGGCGATCTGGGCATCGAGACCAACATCGCCGACCTGCCCAACGTGCAGCGGCGCATCGTTCAGGCGGCCGCCCACTGGGGCAAGCGCTCCATCGTCGCCACCCACCTGCTCGAATCCATGATCGAGAACCCCATTCCCACCCGCGCCGAGGTCACCGACGTGGCCAACGCCATCTACGAGGGCGTGGACGCCATCATGCTCTCCGGCGAGACCAGCGTGGGCCGGTACCCGGTGCGCTGCGTCCAGCAGCTCCACGAGATCGCGGTACGCGCCGAGCTCTGGCCCGGGCTCGGCTACGAGAAGGAGCTGGTGGCCGACACCGACAAGCAGCACATCGCCACCAACGCCGTGAAGCTCGCCGAGGACATCCACGCCGTCGGCATCGTGGTGATCACCCGCCGCGGCATCACCGCCGACCTCGTCACCAGCGCGCGCCCGCAGCGGGTGCCCATCTTCGCCTTCACCAACCACAGCCAGACCCGCCGGCGCCTGTCGCTGAACCGTGCGGTCTACAGCTTCCGCATCGAGTTCAGCCGCGAGCCCGAAAAGACCCTTCAGCGGGCGCTGCAGATCCTGCGCGAGCGGGAGGAATACGCGCCGACCGATAAGGTGGTGGTGATCTCCGACGTGCTCGCGGAGCGGAATTCGGATGCGATACAGCTCAGATACTTGGAATAGCGATGGGGGGTCGCTATCCGCTGTCCGCTGTCCGCTTTCCGCTGGAGGGGGATCGTAGCGGCGCCGGTCAAACGAGAGACTGGGCCTTGTTTCGGAGGCGGGGGTGATTGATGCGGTCGAGGTAGCGGTGTGCGCGCTGGACCACGTCGCCGGGATACTGGTCCGGACCGCGCATGTCTCGAACGTTCAGCTCAAAGGTGTTCAGCAGAAGGAAGTCGACGCGAAGGGATTCCGCGGTCCAGCCATGGAATCGAGAGCTCCAGACTTTGTCGTGATGGCGAAGCAGGCGGGGAAGGGCGGAGTAGCCGTGATAGTCGAAAGCGACCTCTCCGTCGGTGACGAATACATGGTTCCCGCTGAATCCCGCTGCAGGTTTGACCCAGTACGCGTCGAACCCACCTGCCGGAAAGCGCTCCAGGAATACACCCGCCAGAATGTGACATGCGCCATTTCCGAAGAAGATCCGGTCCGGAAGAGCCCAGTGACGCGCGGTGCCTTTCCTGATTGCGGGGTCCAAGACATACACGGCACAAAACCTAACCCCGCGTTGTTAGGTTGTCGAGAACCGCTCAGACTTTACGCCTCAACTCCTGCCACGCGCGGGCTCAGCGGAAAGCGGATAGCGGATAGCGGACAGCGCAACTCCATCACCCCAACCTCTGCACCAACTTCGAGAGCATCTGCTTCACTCCAACCACTTGCGGCGCAACCTGCTGATAACGATCCGGCGGAATGAGACCGAGGTCCCGGGCGAGGAGCAGGTGATACTCGAGTTCACTGGCCGAGCCGCGGGCGATGATGCAGAAGCGCGCGAAGTCGGCATCGCCCCGTCGGCCGCAACCTTCCGCCAGATTGGCTGGGATAGACGCGGCAGATCGCCGTATCTGGGTCTGCAGACCATATCGCTCAGACGGAGGGAAGCCCGCCGTCACCCGGTACAGGGCCAGCACCAGCCGGTGCGCCTTCTGCCACACCTCGAGTTGCCGAAAGTCCTGCAGCCCGCAGCCTCAGATGAACCGACCCCAAGCATAGCGGCATCCCCCAAAGCCGCGCCCCCAGCACTCGACCCATGCAGTCGGCCGACAATGCCCCAGTCGCCCACATTCATGCCAACCCCAGCGAGCCCCCTCCAGCGGAAAGCGGACAGCGGACAGCGAAAGGCGAACCGCAAGAATCGACCTACCCCATCGCACTCGCCAGCATGCGGCCCGCCACCAGCACCAGCAGAACGCCGAACGCGCGGCGGAGCGGCTGTGCCTCCACCGCATGCGCCACCTTCACCCCCACCGGGGCCGTGAGCACGGCCGCTGAGACGATGGCGAGGAAGCCCGGCACGTACACGTAGCCCAGCATCCCGGGGCCCAGGTCGGTGCCGGCGCCGACGCTGACGTAGCCCAGGGTGCCCGCCAGCGCGATGGGAACCCCCAGCGTGCTCGACGTGGCGGCGGCGCGATGGACCGGAACGTTGAAGTACACCAGCGTGGGCACGACCACGTTGCCACCGCCGATGCCGGCCAGCCCCGACACCAGCCCGCCGGCGCTGCCCAACAGGGCGGAAAGGCCGACGCCCGGGGCGCTGCGGTGAGGGTCCGGGCGCCAGCGGGTGAGCATCACGAAGGCGACGAACAGCAGAAACGTGCCGATGAACCCCCGGAATACGGCGACCGGCAGGGCCGTGGCGACCCAACCTGCAAGAAAGCTGCCGAGCACCAGAAAGGGCGCCCAACGCCGCACCACGGCCCACTCCACCATGCGCGCGCGAATCTGCGTGAGGGCGGCGGAAAGGGAGGTGAAGACCACGCAGGCCAGCGACGTCGCCACCGCGACGGCGGTCACGTCCTCGGGGGGCAGAAAGGCGAGCAGATCGAGCAGAACGATGAGGAGCGGGACGATCACGACGCCGCCGCCGATGCCCAGCAGGCCGCCGAGGAAACCGCTCACGGCGCCGATGGCGACGCAGGAACCAATGAAGGAAAAGTGATTCAATACTGATCGGGTCGCAAGGTCGCGCAGGAGTCTACTCGAGGTGCTGCTCACGCTCCAATCAACCAGGGCCGCCGGGCTCGTGCTGGTGCTCTGCCTACTGGTGGTTCCGGCGCAGGCCGCTCAGCGCAAGATCGAGCTGCCCAACGGCGACGTCTACCGGGGGGAGGTGGAAGACGGCTTCCGCACCGGCCAGGGCGTCTACGTCTGGGCCGACGGCCACCGGTACGAAGGCGGGTTCCTCAACAATCGAATGCACGGAGACGGGGTGTACTCGTGGCCCGACGGGCGCACCTACACCGGCAGCTTCGTCAACGATCGCCGGGAGGGTAAGGGGATCCTGCGCTGGCCCAACGGCGACACCTACGAAGGCGAGTTCGAGAACAACCAGATGCACGGCCAGGGCACCTTCGTCTGGGCCAACGGCGACACCTTCAGCGGCCAGTTTCTGAAGGGCCGGCGCACCGGCCGCGGCGAGCTCCGCTGGCGCTCCGGCGAGCGCTACGAGGGCGAGTTTCTCGACGGTGCCCTGCACGGCAAGGGGACGTTCCAATGGCCGGACGAGCGGCGTTTCGAGGGCAGCTTCGAGAACGGCCAGAAAACCGGCGTCGGCGTGATGCACTGGGCCAACGGCAATCGCTACATCGGCCAGTTCGCGGGCGACGTGAGGGCGGGTATCGGTCTGTTCTACTGGCGCGACGGCACGCTGTTCCGGGGCCAGTTCGCGGCGGACAGGATGCACGGGTACGGCGTGAAGCGCTCGCCGGACGGCGCCATGGAGCTGCAGCGCTGGGAGCAGGGGGAACTGGTGCTGGTGAAGCCGCTGCAGCCGGAGCCGCGGTGCCGGCTCACCATCGAGGGTGAGCCCTGGATGTTCGAGGCCGAATCGTGCATCAACGGGTTGGCCCATGGCACCGGGCTGGCGGCGCGGCTCGACGGCGAGGCCATCGTCGTGAACGGCCGTTTCGTGCTCGGTCACCTGGTGTCCGGTGAGGTGAAGGTGCTGAGGCCCCAGGACACGTGATGGAGCTCCCCGGTCTGCAGATCCAGCGGGAGATCGGCCGCGGCGGGATGGCGCGGGTCTATCTCGCGGTACAGCGGAAGTTCGGCCGCCTGGTGGCGCTCAAGGTGATCTCGGACAAGATCGCCGAGGACCCGGAGTTCCGGCAGCGATTCGTTCAGGAAAGCCGCATCAACGCCCGCCTGACCCACACCAACATCGTCCAGGTCTTCGACGTGGGGGCCTGCAAGGACGGCCTCTACCTGGTCATGGAGTACGTGAGCGGCGGCGACCTGAATCAGCGCCTCGAGCGCGGCATGCCGATCCGCGAGCTGCTGCGGGTGGTCGGCGAGATCGGCCGGGCACTCGATTACGCCCACAGCCGCGGCTTCGTGCACCGGGACATCAAGCCGGAGAACATCCTGTTCCGGGAGGACGGCACCGCGGTGCTCTCCGATTTCGGCATCGCCCGGGTGGTCGACAGCACCCCCAGCGTGAGCCGTTCCGGGACGGTGCTCGGAACGCCGGCGTACATGAGCCCGGAGCAGGCGGCCGGCCGGGTGCTCGACGGGCGCTCGGACCTCTACAGCCTGGGGGTGGTGTTCTATCGGGTGCTCACCGGCGATGTGCCGTACAAGGCGGACACCGCCGTCAGCATCGGCATCAAGCACCTGCAGGAACCCATTCCCCGCTTGCCCAATTACCTCTCGGCGTTCCAGGAGGTGGTGGACCGCGCCTTGGCCAAGAAGCCCGAGCAGCGCTTTCAGTCGGGAGCCGAGCTCGCCGCCGCTCTGAACGCCGTGCGGGCGCGGCCGGACCTGCCTCACGCCACCCTGCGCAACCAGGTGGTGACCACCCAGGAGATCCGCGCCGTAGGCTCCGAGCTCTTCACCGCGCGGGATCCGAGCCGGGTGGAACGCAAGTCGCGGCGCCAGCGGCGCCGGCGGATGGCGCGTCAGGTGGGATCCGTGGCGTTGCTGGCGGCGGTCATCGGCGGCGCTTCCACGGTGCTGATCCAGCAGCCGGATTGGGTGACCCGCCTGTCGGCCTCCGTGGGGATCATCGACGATCCGCAGATTCAGGAAGCCTGGAACAGCGCCCGCTCGCTGCGTCAGGACCCGAACCAGAGTCCCGCCACGGTGGTGGCCGCCTATCGGCGGGTGCTGAGCCTCGACCCCGACCACGAGGGGGCGAGGGCGGAGCTCTCCGGCCTGGCGGCGCAATGGAAGGACGAGATCGAGGCGGCGCTCGGCCGAGGCAGCCTGACCGAGGCGGAAACGAAGCTGACCGAATCCACCACGGCGTTTCCCGACGACGCGGGACTCAAACGCCTCGCCGAGCAGCTCACCAACCGCAAGCACGCCGAGAGCCTGCTGGCGAGCACCCAGGGGCTGTTGCGCAGCCACGGCCTCTCGGACATTCCTTCTGCCACGGCTGCCATCCAGGCGTACCAGGAGGTGCTGCGGCTGGCGCCCGGGAACGCGGTGGCCCGGGCCGAGCTCGATGCCCTGGGGCAACATTACGCGGCGCTCGCCGCGGAAGCCGCGGACGCCGGCGAGGTGGACCGCGCCATCGCCTTGCTCGACCGGGCGAGCGCAGCCAGCGAGCGCCTGCCGGATCTGGCCGGGGTGCGGGAGAAGATCCAGCAGGCCACCACGCTGCAGTCTGCCATCAACGAGATGCTGCAGCAGGCCAGCGGGTATCGGGCCGAGGGGGCGCTCATCAACCCGCCGGGCGAGAACGCCGCCGAGCTGTACCACCGCGTGCTGGCCACGGACCCGGACAACGTCATCGCCACCCAGGGGCTGGGAGAAGTGGAGTCGCAACTGCTGGCCGCGGCGACCCGGCTGCTGGAGAGCGGCGATCTCGACGGCATGCGCGCGCTCATCGACCGCGCCAGCGCGGTGGGGCTGGACCAGCAGACGGTGAACCGGCTGAAGTCGCGCCTCGACGACGAGGTGGCCCGGCAGGCCAGCGTGCAGGAGAACCTGGCGCTGGCCGAAGACCTGTTGCGCCAGGGATTCGTCACCGAGCCCGAGCAGCGCAACGCCGTGACCCTGCTGCGCGAAGTGGCGCGCCTCGACCCGGGCAACGAGCGGGCCGAGGAGCTGCTCACACGCAGCGCCGAGCGCCTCGCTGCGGTGGCCCGGGAGGCCTATGCTGTAGGCATGAAGGCCGATGCGCAGCACTATCTCGAGCTGGCGCTCACCGTCGACCCGGACGTGAAGCAGTGGCGAGAACTTCGCAATCAGTGGAAAGAAAGTGATGCAAGCCACTGATTTAGAATACATGTTTGTGCTTGATGAGGAGCGTGTTCCCATCGAGGTGCACATGACGCTGGGCCGCCATCTCGACAACGAGGTGCTGCTGGCCGGCGAGGACGTGCTGGACTACCACCTGCGCATCGAGACCACCCATCGCGGCCCCCGGGCCATTCCCCTGGGGGAATCCAGTCTCTGGGTGAACGGCGAGGAGCACGGCGAGCCCGTGGGTCTGATGCCCGGAGACGTGGTGGAGATCGGCCAGAACACCCTGGAGGTGGCCGTGGAGCCGCGCCACCCGCCGGAGGCGGAGTCCTGGGCGCTATCGCCGAGCCGCCCCGGCGATGCCCCGGGCGGCGCGCCGGCGAGCGAAGGATGTCTCATCGACGGCGTCCTCGGCATCGGCCGGGGCGACGACAGCGACCTCCAGCTCCTCGACGATCACGTCTCCCGGCGCCACGCCCGGCTGGAGGTCCACCACGGCGTCGTCTGGCTGCGCGATCTCGGCTCCTCCAACGGCAGCTTCGTCAACGGCGAACGAATCCGCGGCGCCTGCCGCCTGTTCCACGGCGACGAGATCCGCTTCGACGCCATCGCCTTTCAGCTCGTCGGGCGCGGCGGCGAGCTCACCCCCGTGCGCCCGCTGGCGGAGGCGCCGCGCCCCATGTCCTTGAAGGCAGCCCTGCGCTCGGCCGCCAGCTCCAGCGCCGATACCACCGAGATCGCGGCGGTGGAAGATGCGCTGCCGGTGGAGCCCCGGCTGCCCGGCGAGGGCGAGACCGGCGCCTTTCTGCTGGGGGCCAGCGAGCCGGTGGCGGGGCTGACCTTCCGTACCCCCATGGGCCGCACCCTCGTCGGCCGCGACGAAACCTGCGATCTGGTGATCCGGGATCGCACCGTCTCGGCACGGCACGCGGAGCTCACCGTGCGCGCCGAAGGCGTCACCGTCACCAACCTGATGGCCACCAACGGCACCCGGGTGAATGGCCAGGAAGTGCAGAGCGCACGGCTCCACGACGGCGACGTGCTGCGTTTCGGCCGCGTCAGCCTGGTGTTCAAGGACGTCCCGCCCGCCGAAGAGGACCGCCCCTGGCTGCGCCACCTTCAGGTGGCGTTGCTGGTGGGGTCGTTGGTGTTGGGGGTGGGGGTGGTCATGCTATTGATTTGACTGTCGCTATCCGCTGTCCGCTCTCCGCTTTCCGCTAGAGGCATTTCGCCAGCGGGCGGCGAGTCGCTTCCAGCGGACGGCGGATAGCGGACAGCGAACGGCGCTGCCGCGCTCGCGTTGCTTTTAACCACCCCCCGCCCTATCCTTCCGCGCCTCGACGATCGTGGCTGGGAAGGCTTCATGGGAGTACAGATTCCGTTCCGGCGGGAGCTCGAGTTCGAATACGGCAAGGTGGACCGGGTGGGTCCGCGGATCCGGCGGGTGATCGCCCAGAATCCCAGCCCCTTCACCCTGTACGGCACCGGCACCTACATCATCGGCAACGGCGAGGTGGCGGTGATCGACCCGGGTCCGGCGGACCCGCAGCACATCCAGGCGATCTTCGACGCGACCCAGGGCGAGACCATCACCCACCTGCTGGTCACGCACACCCACGTGGATCATTCCCCGGGCTGCGCGCTGATCAAGAAGCGCATCGACGTCCCCAGCTACGCCTACGGGCCCCACGGGGCGGGCAAGCTGGAGGAGGGGGTGCCGGTGGAAGAGGGCGGGGACATGGAGTTCCAGCCGGACCACCGGGTGGGCCACGGCGAAGTCATTCAAGGCGGCGACTGGTCCGTGGAGTGCGTCTACACGCCGGGCCACACGTCAAACCACATGTGCTACCAGCTCCGCGAGGACAAGGCGCTGTTCACCGGCGACCACATCATGGGCTGGTCCACCAGCATCATCTCGCCCCCGGACGGTGATATGGCGGCGTACATGGCGAGCCTCGAGCTCCTGCTCGAGCGCGACGACGAGGTCTACTGGCCCACCCACGGTCCGCGCATCGAGCATCCCAAGGAGCTGGTCCGCGCCTTCATCGAGCACCGCCGGGAGCGGGAAGCCCAGATCCTGCAGTGCGTCAGCCAGGGCGTGAACCGGATCCGCGACATGGTGCCCATCATGTACACCAGCACGCCGGAGTTCATGTACCCGGCCGCGGCCCGCAGCACCCTGGCGGCGGTGGAGTACCTGGTGCACATCGGCGCCCTGGTGGCGGAAGGCGAGGTTTCCCTGGAAGGGGTCTACCGCCTGCCCTGAGCGGACTCAGGTGGCGACGATGCGCGCCGGCTCCCGGCCGCCGTTGACGGTGGCCGGCTCCTGAGCCGTCTGCGCGGTGGGGAGCTGCACCATGATGGCGACTCCCGAGCCATCCGCCAGGTTCACCGCCCGCACGAACCCGCCGTGGTGCTCGGCGATCACCCGCACCACGTAGAGCCCGAGCCCGAAGTGCAGGCGGTTCTGCGGCCCGCGGTGACTGACCATGGAATCGAACAACGACTTCTCGGCTTTCTCGGGCAGCGTGGGCCCGCGGTTCGCCACGGTGATCTGCAACTGGTCGCGATAGGCGTCGAGCTGCACCTTGATGGGGCTGTTGGCGCGGTGGAAGTCGATGGCGTTGTCGATGATCTTGTCGAGTAACTGCTCGATCCGGTAGTCGGAGACGCTGGCGTACACCGGCCGGCCGGGGCCGCGGTAGATGAACTCGCAGTCCTTGTGGGTGATCCGGCAGTTGGCGACGTAGTTCTCGAGCAGCTTGGCGATGTCGATGACCTCGCGCTCCTCGGCCTCCAGCGACTCCTCCAGGTTGGCGGCATCCGCCAGGTTCTGGACGATGACGCCGATGCGCATGACGCCCCGCTTGGCGCTCTCCAGGTACTTGCTGTCGCGCACCGCGGGGTTCTCCTCCGCCAGATTCTGCAGCGACGTGGAAAGCGTGTTCAGCGGGTTGTTGATCTCGTGGCGCAGGGTGCGCGGCATGCTCTCGAGGAAGGTGTTGTGCTGGTGCAGCTTCGACAGCATGCTCGACACGCTGCGGGCCAGATCGCCGATCTCGTCCCCCGCGTTCATCTCCCGCTGCAGCTCGCCGATGCGCAGGCGGCCGTACTCGTCGATGGCGCTGGATGCCTCCCGGCGCAGGTT
>JAWLCV010000090.1:0-14560 GCA_041686955.1 Pseudomonadales bacterium | reverse complement strand
GGAGCTCCTCGACACCGGTGACGGGTCCGGGCTCCGGTTCCGACGCGGTTGCCATTGGGGGGGCGGTGCAGGGCCCGTGCCAGCATGGATGGCATGCCGAATGGCTCGCCGGATGGCTCGCCGGATGGCTCGCCGAATGGCTCGCCGAATGGCACGCCGGCTGCATCAGGGACGATCATCAGGCATGCAAGGAGTAACGGCATGGCGAGCCAGACCACCACCGATCACGACACCATCCGGCGTTGGGCCGAGGGGCGTCAGGGACGCGCCCGGCCCGGGTCCTGGGACGACTGGTTCCGCAAATTCGAGGGCCAGCGCCTCGCGCTGGTGTACCAGGATCAGACCGAAGGCGGCGAGCAGAGCAACTTCAACAAGCTGGTGAGCCGCGACGGCCAGTGAGGGGCGCCGCCGCGATCCACCATTGCGTTCACCACAGGAGTAACGGTCATGGCTACCGGATCCAAGACCGCCGCCAAGGCGGCGGGCGCAGCGAAGGGCGCCATCAAGGCGCTCGCCGGGTACCCCGGGATCTTTCACCATCTGGCCGGCGAGCACGCCGAAGTGGCCACCCTGATGCAGCGGGTGGCGGACTCTTCCCCGGATTCACGGCTGCGCGACGAGCTGTTCCCCGAAATTCGCAGGCACCTGCTGGCCCACGCCCGCGGCGAGGAGCAGGAGTTCTATCCCAAGCTACGCCGGTTTCCCGAGGTCGAACCCCTGGTTACCCAGTGTCTCCAGGAGCACGAGCAGGTGAAGCATCAGCTCGAACAGCTCGACGCCGAGGACAAGTCCACGGCCACCTGGCAGGGCCGGTTTCGCGAGATGATGGAGGCCGTGGAGCGGCACGTGGAGCGGGAGGAAAACCAGCTCTTTCCGAAGGCCCGCGACCTTTTGCATCCCGACGAGGCCCGGGACATGGAGAACCGCTACGAGCGGGTGGAGGAGGAGGAGAAACGGCGGCACTAGCCGCTCGAGGTCAGCGCACCAGGGTCAGGTGAGTGCGGCGGGGCGGTTCCGGCAGGCGCTCGTCCTCGACGGTGACGGCGGGTGCGGGCAGCTCGTCCTCTTCGATCCAGCGCAACAGCCGGCGCCATTGCACCAGCTCGCGGCCCGCACTCTCGCGGCCCGCGTCGGAGGGGTTCAGCTCACAGATGCCCCGACCGGCCCGCGCCGCCCGGGTGTACGCCTGCACGTCGCGGAGCACCGCCACCACGGGCACGCCCAGGCTCTCCAGGAAGCGCATCAGCGCCCGGTAGGCCAGGGTGTTGCGTTTGACCCGATTCGCCACCACGCCGATGGAGGCGCGCGGCATCTTGGCGTGCACCAGGAGATCGCCGATACAGCGGGTGGCTGCGTGGATGTCGATGTCCGACGGCAGCACCGGCACCAGCACCTTATCCGCACTCTTCACCGCCTCGACCACGGCGAGCCGATCCAGGGCGGCGGCGGTGTCCACCACCACGCGCTCGGTTTGCGGGGGAATGCGCAGGGCAAAGGAGCGGGTGACGTGAGCCGGGGGCTCCTCGAAGGCGGCGATGCCATGGATGGCCGGCAGCTCGTCGCTCCGCTGCCTCAGCCAGCGCATGGCCGACCCCTGGCGGTCGTGGTCCATGAGCGCGGTGCGCCGGCCGGCCTGAGCATAGGAAGCCAGCAGATTGCAGGCCACCGTCGTTTTGCCCGAGCCGCCTTTGGGATTCAGTACCACGATCCGCAGCGTCACGGTGGGGCGCTCCCGTTGCCGAACCCGGTGAAGCTACCTTACGGCCCCGGCCGGTGCAACGCGCCGGATCACACTTCCACCGGAGTGGCTGCCTCGTTCACGGCCTGATCGTGAGCCTGTTTGGCGGCCATGAGCTCGGGCACGTAGCGGTCCAGCTCCTCGAGGGTCCAGACGCCGCGGGATTTGTGAAATTGCTTGATTACTGCGGGCTGCTGCATGATGGCGATGCCGCCGCGCCCGGTGTGAAAGATCTGCCCGCTGATGCCCGCGGCGGCGTCGGTGGCCAACCAGGTGCACAGCGGCGCCACGTGCTGAGGCCCGCCCTGTGCCAGGTCGTCCTCCCCCACATTCTCGCCGCGGTTCTCCCGAAGCGGGATGGTCATCCGGGTCAAGGCTCCCGGAGATATGGTGTTCACGGTGCAGCCGTACTTGGCCAGTTCCAGCGCCAGCACCCGCGAGAAGCCCGCGATGCCGGCCTTGGCGGCGCCGTAATTGGCTTGGCCGAAGTTCCCGATGAGCCCGGAGACGCTGGAGAAATTGATGATGCGGCAGCCGGAGCGGTTGTGTTCCCGCACGTAGCGGGCAAACGGCCGGGAGCAGCAGTAGTGACCCTTCAGGTGCACGGCCTGCACCAGGTCCCAGTCTTCCTCCTCCATGTTGAAGATGGTCCGGTCGCGCAGGATTCCGGCGTTGTTCACCAGGATGTCCATGGCGCCGAAGTGCTCGAGGGCAGTGCGGAGCAGATTCTCGCCCCCCTGTACTTCCGCCACCGAGTCGGTGTTGGAGACCGCCTCGCCCCCCAGGGCGCGGATCTCCCCCACCACGTCGTCGGCGATCATGCCCGTTCCCGTGCCGTCGGCGTTCCCGCCGAGATCGTTGACCACGATCCTGGCGCCCTCCCGCGCCATCGACAGCGCGATCTCACGGCCGATGCCACGGCCGGCCCCGGTGATCACGGCCACCTTGTCGTCCAATCTACCCATGTTCCCCTTCCCCCTCTGGTTACCGGCGCGGACGTGGGTCCGCATGGGACCCGGCGTGCCGCGCCGGCAGTCGTCGCCTCAGGTGTTCCAGACTTCGGTGCGAACCTCCTGTTCAGGCGGATACTTGCCGAGTTCCATCCGTGCCACCGTGCGGCGGTGCACCTCGTCCGGGCCGTCCGCCAGCCGCAGGGTCCGCATGCCCGCGTACATCTTGGCCAGCGGGAACACCTGCGAGACGCCGGCGCCGCCGTGTATCTGGATCGCGTCGTCGATTACCTTCAGGGCGATGCTGGGCACGGCGACCTTGATCTGAGCGATCTCGCTGCGCGCCACCTTGTTGCCCACGGTGTCCATCATCCAGGCCGCCTTCAAGGTCAGCAGCCGCGCCATCTCGATGTTGATGCGTGCGTCGGCGATCTTGTCGTAGTTGCCGCCCAGATCCGCCAGCTTCTTGCCGAACGCCTCTTTCGACTGGGCGCGCCGGCACATCAGCTCGAGCGCCCGCTCGGCGACGCCGATGGAGCGCATGCAGTGGTGGATGCGGCCCGGCCCGAGGCGGCCCTGAGCGATCTCGAAGCCACGGCCCGAGCCGAGGATGATGTTGTCCTTGGGCACCCGCACGTTGGTGAAACGCACGTGGCCGTGGCCGTGCGGGGCGTCGTCGTAGCCGAACACGTGCATCATCTTCAGCACTTCGACGCCGGGGGCGTCCACCGGTACCAGAATCTGGCTCTGCCGCGAGTGGCGCGGCGCGTCGGGCTCGGTGACGCACATGACGATCATCACCTTGCAGCGCGGGTCGCCGATGCCGGAGGTCCACCACTTCTCGCCGTTCAGCACCCACTCGTCACCTTCGAGCCGGGCCTCCATGCTGATGTTGGTGGCGTCCGACGACGCCACCTGGGGCTCGGTCATCGCGAAGGCGGAGCGGATCTTGCCCTCGAGCAGGGGCTGCAGCCACTGCCGCTTCTGCTCTTCGGAGCCGTAGCGCTCGAGCACCTCCATGTTGCCCGTGTCCGGTGCGGCGCAGTTGGTGGCCTCGGAGGCCAGGGGGTACTTGCCGAGCAGCTCGGCGACGTGGGCGTAGTCCACGTTGGTCAGCCCGGCGCCGCGCTCGCTTTCCGGCAGGAACATGTTCCACAAGCCCCGTTCCTTGGCCTTTTCCTTCACTTCCTCCATCACGGCCGTCTCGCACCAGCGGCCGCCTTCTGCCACCTGGCGGACGTAGACGGGCTCGTTGGGGACGATGCAATCGTCGATGAAGCTCTGAATGTCGTCGATCAGCGGTTTGACGCGGTCGGAAATACCAAGGTCCATGGTTCCCCCTCTTGAGGTTGTTGTGATGCGCGGCGACGCGTGAAAAGGGATGCGAAACGCGGAATGATTTTGATACTAATACAGCCGACCGGTAGGCGCTACGGCAGGTGATCGGGGGGGCAGGTGGAGAAGTACGGAGAGGCGACGTTGGATCTGCTGCAGCGCGTGCTCGCGCGCGGCGTGGAGCATTGCGTGGTGTTGATGCGACATTCCGCCCGGGAATTCGCGCCCGATCGCCACGATCTCGAGAACCCGCTCACTGCCGAAGGCCGGACCTTGGCCCGGGATCTGGGGGAGCGGCTTCCGAAGTCGCTGATGGTCCGCGCCTACGCAAGCCCCCCCGAGCGCTGCATGGAAACCGCTGCGCTGATTCTGGAGGGCCACCGCCGCGAAGGCGGCGCAGTCACCCGGCACCGGCCGCTGGAGGCGCTGGGCGTGTTCTACGCCCTGGACCAGATGAAGATGTGGAAGGCCATGGACGCCTGCGGCGGGCTCGTGCCCTTCGTGGAGTCCTGGATCGGCGGTGCGGCACCGGCCGACGCCATGATGCCGGCGGAGCTGGCCGCCCGCCTCGTGCTCACCGTGATGGCTGCGAAGCTCGACCAGCGGCTGGCGGAGCACCAGCTCGATCTGTGCGTATCCCACGACATGACGCTGTATCTCTTGCGGGACGTACTGCTGGGGGAGCCTCCCAGCGGGCCTGCCGTCGGTTTCCTGGATGCGCTGGTGCTGTATCGGGAGGACGGACGAGTGTGGATGACCAGCCACCACGGCGCGCCGCGCCACGTGACGGCCGGTGGCTGATTTCAGGGGGAAGGGGGAAGGAGCATGTACGGCAATCTCGAACAGGCCCTGGCCCGGGGCATGGCGGTGGCGTATCACGCGGCGCGCCGCCCGGACGCGCCGGCGCTCGTCACGCGCTACGGCGAGCGCAGCTTTGACGAGCTGAACGCCCGCGCCAATCGGCTCGCCCGGCTGTTCGCGCGTCACGGCATCGGCGAAGGCGATGCCGTGGCGGTGGTGACGAAGAACCGGCCGGAGTTCGTGGAGACGTACCTCGCGGCCCTGCGCTCCGGCATTCGCTTCACCCCGGCGAACTGGCACCTCACCGGCGAGGAGACGGGATACATCATCGACAACTGCGAGGCCAAGGCGGTGATCTACGACGCCAGTCTCGGCACCGCCGAGGCCGCCGCGGCCCACGCCGAGAACTGCCGACTTCGGCTGGCGGCGGGCGGCGCCATCGCCGGCTTCGACGATTTCGAAGCGGCCATCGCCGGGGAGGACCCGGCGGACCTGGAGCACCCGGTTCGCGGGTCGCAGATGCTCTACACCTCCGGGACCACGGGCCGCCCGAAAGGCGTCTACCGCCGGCAGCCGCCCACCCAGCGGTCCATGGCCCAGGCGCTGGCGGCGGGGGATTCCGAGCGGGACCGCTGCCTGTGCACCGGGCCCGCCTACCACGCGGCGCCGCTGGCCTTCAACGTCACCGCGCCGCTGAACGCCGGCGTGGGGGTGGTGATGATGGATCAGTGGGACGCCGAGGAGACGTTGCGGCTGATCGAGCGCTACCGGATCACCCACACCCACATGGTGGCGACCATGTTCCACCGGCTGCTGCAGCTACCGGAGGCGGTGCGTGCCCGCTACGACGTCTCGAGTCTCAAGCTCGTCATGCACGGGGCGGCGCCCTGCCCGGTGCACGTGAAGCGGGCCATCATCGATTGGTTCGGGCCCATCGTGTACGAGTACTACGCCGCCACGGAGGGCGGCAACAACTTCGGCATCGACTCCGAGGCCTGGCTGCGGAAGCCGGGCAGCGTCGGTACGACCCCCACGCCGGAGAACACCCGCATCCTCGACGAGGCGGGTAACGACGTGCCCCAGGGGACCGTGGGCACCATCTACTTCCGGGCCCCCGAGGAGGGCCGTTTCGAATATTTCAAGGCGCCGGAGAAGACCCGGGAAAGCTATCGGGGCGAGTGGTTCACCCTGGGGGACATGGGGTATCTGGACGAGGACGGCTATCTGTTCCTCACCGGGCGCAGCGCGGAGACCATCATCTCCGGAGGAGTGAACATCTATCCCCAGGAGATCGACTCGGTGCTGCTCGCGCACCCGGCGGTGCTGGATCTGTGCACCGTCGGGGTTCCCAACGAAGAGTGGGGCGAGGAGGTGAAAGCCGTGGTTCAGCTCAAGCCCGGCGCCACCCCGTCGCCGGCCCTGGCGGAGGAGATTCTCGGCTTCGCACGGGCCCGGCTGCCGGGGTTCAAGTGCCCGAGGTCGGTGGAATTCGTCGAGGAGCTGCCGCGGCTGCCGAGCGGGAAGATTCAGCGCCGCCTGGTGCGCGACCGCTACTGGCAGGGCCGCGCGCGTCAGATCTGATCAGTCACCACAGGAGTACCCATGGCCGACCACCGTTACACCCCCAGAAGCAATGCCGACGGCAGCTACGAGACCCTGCTGGTCGAGAAGGAGGGGGCCATCGACTGGCTCACCCTGAACCGGCCCGAGGCGCTGAATGCCATGAGCCGCACGATGATGCTGGAGCTGCAGCACTACTTCGGCGAGCTCTACACCGACCACTCGGTGCGGGTGGTGATCCTGCGCGGCGCCGGCCGCGCCTTCTGCGCCGGGCTCGACCTGAAGGAGGACCGCAGCGACGAGCCTGCCGGGGCGGTGGCCGGGCTCCGGGTGCAGCGCCGGGTGAGCGAGATCGTGATGCGCATGCGGCGCGCGCCGCAACCCGTCATCTCCCTGATCCACGGCCCCGCCAGCGGCGGCGGCTTCGCCCTGGCGTTGGCCTCGGACATCCGCCTGGCGGGTCCCAAGGCACGCATGAACGCCGCGTTCATCCGCATCGGTCTGACCGCCTGCGATGTCGGGGTCAGCTACTTCCTGCCGCGGCTGGTGGGCGGCGCGCTGGCCTCGGAGCTCCTGCTCACGGGCCGCTTCATCGACGCCGAGCGGGCGAAGGCGGTGGGTCTGGTTTCGGACGTGGTGGAGGACGACGCGCTGGCGTCGGCGGGGCGCGAGATCGCCGGGGAGATCCTGGCCAACTCCCCGGTGGGGGTCCGCCTCACCAAGGAGTGCCTCAACATGAGCGTGGACGCCGGCAGCCTGGAGGCGGTCATCGCCATGGAAGATCGCCAGCAGATCCTCACCTCCACCACCGGCGACATGCGCGAGGGCGTGGCGGCGTTTCTGGAGAAGCGGCCGGCGGAGTATAAGGATCGGTAGTTGTCGCTGTACGCTGTCCGCCTTCCGCTTTCCGCTGGAGGGCTGTCGGCTGTGGGCGGAGGTCGGCGGTCGGCTGTCGGCAAGAGGGACGTCGCCAGATTCTGACGTAATGTTTCTTGCTGGTCGCTGATCGCCGATCGCGATCACTGCTCAGCGGACAGCGGACAGCGGACAGCGACCATCTATGACCAGAGATCCAGCGCGAGCCGACCATTGGAGCCGCTTTCGATCGAAACAGTTCGCGGGTCTGTTCGTGTTCACCGTTGTCGTCTTCGTCACCCAGGCGGCCATCGCCGAATCGGTGGTCGCCCGCCAGCTGATCACGTTGGTGTATCTCTACGCGATTTGGCTGGCTCTGTCTGCGAGCGGCGCCGGCAAGTGGGTTCGTGCGCTGCTGCTTGGTGTTTGGGCGTGCACGGTGCTGGTGCGGGTCTTCCCCTTGCCCGGAGCGGAGCTTGCATCGATGGTCGTGGGGCGGGCGCTGGGCGCGCTGCTGCTGGCCATATGCGTCGTCGGCATCGGACGCTTCGTGCTGCTCACCAGCCGCATCACGGCGGACACCCTGTTCGCGGCGGCGGTGGTCTACATTCTGGCAGCATCCGCGTTCGGCCAGTTGTTCACCGGGCTGTACGTTCTGATTCCCGACAGCTTCGTAGTGCCCGAGCATCTCGGCGGCCAGCTCGAAGCGAACCCCGACCAGCTCTTCAACTACTTCAGCTTCGTGACCCTGGCCACCCTCGGCTACGGCGAAATCGTGCCGCACCATCCCGTGGCACAGGTGCTGGTATCGATAGAGACGGTGCTGGGCCAGCTCTACGTGGCGGTCGTGGTTGCGTGGCTGGTGGGGCACGTCGCCATCGACCGAAGCGGCAGGCCCCCGGGGCAGTAGGAACCGGCGCTCACCGGCCACGGAACATCAGGCTGTAGAGCACCGGCACCACCCCCAACGTCAGCAGGGTGCCCACGGCAAGTCCGGACATGATGACGATGGCCATACCGAACCAGAACTCGCCGCCGAAGAGCGCCAGCGGTACCAGGCCGAGAATCGTTGTGAGCGTGGTCATGATGATGGGCCGTGCGCGGGCGATGGCCGCGTCCAGGACGGCGGCGTCCACCTCCTTGCCGAGCTGACGTTCATGGTCGATCCGGTCGATGAGCACGATGCCGTTGTTGATGATGATTCCCGCCAGGGAGAACAGGCCGAGCATCGCCACGAAGTCGAACCAGGCGCGGAAGACCAGGAGCCCGACGGCCGCGCCGATCAGGATCAGGGGGATGGTCAGGCCGATGATGGCGGGCCGGCGGTAGGAGCCGAACTGCAGCACCAGCAGTGCGATGATCCCCACCAGGCAGTGTGGTGCGTATCGAAACAGTGCCCCGTTGGCCTCGGTGGACGCCTCGATCTCGCCCTCGGTCTCGATTCGGTAGCCTTCCGGCAGTGCTATGGCATCGAGGGCCGAATTCACCGAGGCATAGAGCTCCCGCGCGCTCATGGTCGCGTGCTTGGCCGCTACGGTCACGGCACGCTCCTGGTCCACGCGCCGGATCTGGCTCGGCTCCACCACCCCTTCGAAGTCGGCCACCTGCAGCAGCGGGACCCCGACGCCACGGCTGGTCGAGAAGACCTCCAACGTGCGCATACGGTCGAGGTTGCCGCGCTCGCTGGCGCCGGCGCGCAGCATCACCGGGATCACCTTGTCGCCTTCCCGATAGTCGGTGACGCGCAGCCCGTCGATCTGCATGGAAAGAGCCCGCGCAATCTCCTCGGACGTCACGCCGGCCCGCCGGGCGCGTTCCTGATCGACCAGAACGCGGACCTTCAGCACCGGGTTCTCCCAGTCGCTGCGCACGCCGAGGGTGCCGTCGACGGCGCGGAAGACGGCGAGCATCTCTTCCGAAAGGCGCTGCAGCTCTTCGATCGAAGGTCCGTGCAGGCGCAGCTCCACCGTACCCAGAGGCGCCGGTCCCAGGAACAGCTCCTCCGTCCGCCCGGTCGCCTCTGGGAGATGCTCCGTGATCCAGGCATCGACGCGCCCCATGAGCTTCGGCACCTGCTCGGACGTCCCGCTGGTGACGATGCCGAATGCGATATTAGGTTGGGCATCCGGCGGCTGGAGCGCCAGGAAGAAGCGGGGCCCGCCGGAGGCCACGTAGACCACGTTCGAGCGGATCTCGGGGTTTGCCGTCCCGTCCGACAGAAAGGCGGCCAGTCGTTCCGCAACGTCCACCGTCTCGGCGACGGCGCTGCCGGCCGGCAGGTTCAGATACACGACGAACTGGTTGCGCTCGGAGGGCGCCATGTGCCGCTGCTTGACCCATCCGAAGATCCACAGCGACGAGACCAGCAGGGCGATCATGACGGCCACGAACGCGAGCCGTGCCCGCAGCAGGTTCTGCAGCAGACCTCGGTAGAGGCCGGATCCCGCGGGCTCCCGATAGGTGCCGTCCGGCCCGGCCGATTCGGGCAGCAGCCAGGCGCACATGGCTGGTGTGACGGTCAGTGAGATGAGCCAGGAGGACAGCAGGGTCAGGGTGATCACCAGGGAAAGTGCCCGCAGGTACTCGCCGGAGCTGTTCTCCGCCAGCATGAGCGGCATGAACGCGAGGATCGTCGTCAGCGAAGACGTCAGGAGCGGCACCCCCAGGGAGCGAGCCGCGGCGAGTGCAGCTGCTCTGCGCTCTGCGCCGCGGACCATGCGGGTCTTGATGTCCTCGACCACGACGATGCCGTTGTCTACCAGCAGGCCGAGCGCCACGATCACCGCGGCGATGGACACCCGGTGCAGTTCGATGTCGAGCAGGTTCATGCCGACCAGGGACGCGAACACGGTCAACGGCACCATGGCTCCGACGATGAGGCCGGTGCGCAGGCCGAGGAAAGCGACGACGACCAGCAGCACGATGGCGATGGTCTGGCCGAGGTTCTCGGTGGCGTCCCAGACCGCGGCCTCCACCAGCTCGGGCTGCCACGTCACCACGTCGAGATTCATGCCCAGAGGCAGCCGCAGGCGCAGTGCGTCCAGCCGCCGTTCGATGCCCCGTCCCAGCTCGGAGATGTTCGATCCGGGCACCATGGAGAGCGCGAGGATCACGGCCGGATTGCCGTCGTAAATGACTGGCCGCTCGGGGGGGGCGGCGTAACCGCGCCGCACCGTCAGGAGGTCACGCACGTACACCAGGCCCCCTGGAGCCTCGATGGCGACGCTTCTGATGTCCTCCAAGCTCTCGAAGTTGCCGGTGGGCTCGATCATGATGCTGAGATTCGCGGCCTGCACGTCACCGCCCGGCAGCACCACGTTCTGCGCGCGCAGGGCGCCGATCACGGCGTCCGGGGTCAGCCCGGTTCTGGTCAGTGCCTGGGGATCCATCTCCAGCCAGACGCGCTCCTCCTGGATGCCGTGCAGGTCGACCCGCGCCACCAGCGGAGCCTTGCTGAGGTCATCCCGCGCCTCCCGTGCAGCCCATCGCAGCTCCCGCGGCGTGAAGTCCCTCCCGTGCAGGGCTAGGGTCACCACCGCAACCCGCCCGAAGTCGTCGTTGACGAAGGGCCCCCGGGTGCCTTCGGGAAGGTGCGGGGCGATGTCGTCCATCTTGTTGCGCAGGTCGGCCCAGATGGGCTCGAGGTCGAACTGGCTGTCGTGCAGCTCCGGCATGACCAGAGCGAGTCCGGTCATTGAGATGGAGCGGATCTCCTTTACTTCGGGAATGCGCTTGATCTCCTCCTCGAGCGGCCGGGTGATGAGTTGCTCCACCCGTTCGGGGCTCATGCCCGGAAACGCGGCGCTGACCTGGGCAACCCGAATGGTGACCTCCGGGTCTTCCTGGCGGGGCTGGTCGAGGTATGTGATCGTTCCCGCGGCGACTACCGCCACGATCAGCAGCACCAGGAAGCGCCCGTTGTCCAGCGCGAAGCGCGCGAGGCTTTCCATGAGTCGTTCGGCTGAGCTCAGAGATCCGGCGCCCAGATGCGCGCCGGCATACCGTCGCGCAGGAACGCGACTCCGGCGACCACCACTCGATCGCCCGCTTTCAGGCCCTCGTGAACCTCTACCAGATTTCCGCGAATGTCGCCCGCCAGCACCGTGACCCGGCGAACCGCTCCTTCGCCTTCGTCATAGACGAAGATTGGCGCCGGTGTCAGCCCGTCCGAACTCGTCGGCTGCGCCGGAGCCGAGGCGTCCGGCTCGATACCCGCAGCCCTCTGGCCGAACGCAATGGCGGAGAGCGGGATCAGGTGCGCCTCGCCGCGGTCGGTTTGCGCGAGCTCGAAGACGACCCGCGCCGACATGCCCGGGCGCAGCTCGGCGGCGCGTGGTTCGGCGCGGGCACCGACGCGGACACGGACGGGGAAAGCGTTTCCGGCCTCCACGCGGCCGCCGATCTCCGTCACGGTCCCGGGAAGCTCCACATCCGGAAGCGTCGGCAACCGGACGGTTACGGGGTCGCCGTAGGCGACCTGACGAATCAACGACTCCGGAACGAGCACCTCCGCGAGGAGCCCGGAGCCGCCTTGCAGGGTGAGCACCACCGCCCCGACGGTAATTTCCTGGAAGGGCTCGACCTGGCGGTCGGCGATGGTGCCGGCGTAGGGGGCCAGCAGCGCGGTGCGCTCGATGTCCCGGCGGGCCCGGCCGACCTCGGTTTCCGCCGCCGCGACCCGAGCTCGGGCGGTGCCGAGCTCGGCAGCGGCCTGGTCCAGGGCCGCCCGGGCGATGAGCTCGTTCTCGAACAGCGTCTGTTGGCGTTCGAAATTGAGCCGCCGCTCCTCGAGCTCGGCACGGGCCGAAGCCAGCCGCGCCCGAGCCGCCGACAGTGCGAGCTCGTACGGTTCGGCGTCCAGGCGTGCCAGGACCTGACCGGCGGTCACCGTCATCCCCTGGTCCACCAGCACCTCCTCCACCGTCCCCGGGACGGCGAAGCTCAGGTCGGCAATGCGGGCGGCAGCGAGAACGCCGGCTATCTGCCGCTGCGCGGCTACGGCGTCATCGCCGACGACGATGGTCTTGACGCTGCGGACGACCTCGACCGGGGGTGGGGCGGGCGCGCCGCAACCGCCGGGCGCAAGCAGCGGGGCGAGGATGAACACGACCCGGCGGATCGGCCGCCACAGCCGTTCGCCGGCACGATTGCAGGTGGAACCAAGGCAATGGCCCCACCGATTCCGAGACGGGTCGCGGAGCTCCATGTCCGGATATTCCTGGCGTGACGCTCACTGGGATTAAAAGTCGTCGAGTCGGCGGAGCCAATAGGTACTGTCCGCGAGATTGGTCGCTATCCGTTCTCCGCTATCCGCTGGAGGGCTAACGGCTGTCGGCTTTCGGCAAGAGGGACATCGCCAGATTCTGACGTGACGTTTCTTGCTGATCGCCGATAGCTGATAGCCGATCGCAATAGCGAACCGCGATCACGCTTCGCCAACCACCAGCGGCAAGGACGGATCCCGGGCCCACTCGGACATGGAGCCGTCGTAGACGGCCACGTTCTCCTGGCCCACCAGCAGGCAGGCGAAGGCGTCTATGGTGGCGGAGATGCCGCCGCCGCAGTAGCTGATCACCCGGGGCGCGTCCAGGAGTCCCGTCTCGCTCAGGGCGGCTTCGAGCTCCGGCGCGGGGCGGAAGCGGTCGCCGTCCAGCAGCCGCTCGTAGTGGAGATTGCGGCTGTTCGGAATGTGGCCGGGGCGGCCGTAGTGCATGCGGCTGGTGCCGGCGTAGACTCCCGGCGACAGGGCGTTCACCGTGCAGGTGGCGTGGTCGTCCATGGCGGCGAGGGTTGCCCGCTTGTCGACGAACATGTCCGGACGCGGGCGCGGCTCGAACGCGGCGGGCGGATAGGCCTCGTCACCCGTGGCCACGGCGCCGCCGGCGTCGCGCCAGCCGGCCAGGCCGCCGTTCAGCACCGAGACGTGGTCGTGGCCGGCCCAGCGGAGCAGCCAGAACGCCCGGGTGGCCCACATGAGGTGTCCGGTGGAATAGACCACCACGCGGTGGTGGTTGCCCACCCCGAGCTGACCCAGGGCGGCGGCCAGGTCGTCGGCGCTGGGAAGGCTGAAGCCGAGGCCGGTACTGGTGTCGGAGAAGCGGCGGATCAGGTCCATGAACGCTGCCCCGGGAATGTGCGCCTCGCGGTATCGGTCGATGCCGCTGGCGGCGCGGTAACCGTTCTCCGCGGGCTCGAGAAACACGGTGGCGTCCAGCACGCGCAGGTCGTCCCGCCCGAGCTCCTCGGCCAGGGTCTCGGGCTCCGTGAGAAATTCCGGATGCTGGTAGGTCATGGGCTGGCTCCGTCTTGGCGGCTCCGGGGCCGCGGTCCTGGAATTGTGCCAGGGGGCAGCATCCACGTCCCGCCATCCACCGGTTGCTCCCTCCGGGGGCTTTGGTCAGAATCGGAGCAGGACGGGGACTGTAGCGCAGCCGGTGGAACGGGAATTCTGGCTCGAACGCTGGATCAGGCAGGAGATCGGCTTCCACCAGCCGGACGTGAACCCGTGGTTGCAGCGGCTCTGGCCCGAGCTCGCGGTGCCCGCCGGGCGACCCGTTTTCGTGCCCCTGTGCGGCAAGAGCCTCGACATGCTCTGGCTGGCGGAGCAGGGTCACCCGGTGATCGGCGTGGAGCTGGCGGAGACGGCGGTTCGGGCGTTCTTCCACGAAGCCCGCCGGCCCTGCCGGCTGGAGCGCCAGCGTCACCTGCAGCTCTTTCACGACGACGAGATCGCCATCTACTGCGGCGACTTCTGGGACCTCGCCGCCATGCACGTGGCGCCCGCCGCCGCGGTCTACGACCGGGCTTCCCTCATCGCGCTTCCCGAAAAGATGCGCCAGCACTACGCGGACCACCTGCAGCGCATCGTCTCCGACGGCACCCGCATGCTGCTTCTGACCCTGGAATACGATCAGAGCCTCGTGGCCGGTCCGCCCCACGCGGTGGGCGAGGCGGAGGTCATGCGGCTGTTCGGTACCCGCTGCACCGTGGAGCGCCTGTGCAGCGGGACCGTCTGCCGTCTGCCGCCCAAGTTCGTCGAAGGAGGCGTTTCCGAGGCCGTGGAGGTGGCCTACCGGCTCACCAAGACCGCCTGAAGAGGCCCGCCCGCCGCCCCGCGCGGCTCGGCTTCCGATAGACTCCCGCCATGAACTGGAATCGCGAGACCGTCAGAATCGTCATCTTCGAGGCCCACACGCCCGCGGGCAAGGCGTTCGACGTGGGCCTCATCATCGCCATCCTGGCCAGCGTGGTGGCCGTGATGCTGGATTCCGTGGGCTGGATCCACGATCGCTACGGGGGCTGGCTGTACGGGGTGGAGTGG
>JAWLCV010000089.1:0-14904 GCA_041686955.1 Pseudomonadales bacterium | reverse complement strand
GGTGGCCGCGCCGTTCGTGGTGGCCGCGCCGTTGGCTGTGGCCCCGCCATTCGCTGCCGCCTCGCCGTTCGCGGTCGGCCCACCGTCGCCGGTGACGTTCGCCGTGGCCCGCACCGTCACCTGCATGCAGGCTTCACCTTCGTACTCGGCAGGCGCGAGCGTCATGGTGCCGTGGATTTCGTCTCCGGCGACTGCCCGGCCGGAGAACGTGAGAGTGCGCTCCTCGCCGTCCTGGCGAAAGCGCCTGAGCTCCTGCTTGAGAGCTTCCGCACCCGTCTCCGTCATCAGATCCATCAGCGGGATGCCGAGCAAGGCGTCCGGGTCGGCGAAGCCGAACAGCTCCAGGTAACCGCGGTTGGCGTGGATGTGCATGCCCTCGTGGACGTAGGCGATGGCGGCTTCGGAGCTCTGCAGCAGCAGCTGGCATCGCTGCTCCGCCTCCTTCAATGCGCGATGCAGCTCGCTCATCCGCTGTCCGCGGCAGACGTGGGCCAGCTCGCGCTTGAACACCAGCACCAGCGCGTCGGGATCCGACCGGGAAACCACGTCGGCGGCGCCGAGGCGCATGCCCTCCGTGGTGGAGAGCGCTCCGTCCTCGGGGTTGACCAGAATGATGGGGACGTGGGGTGCCTTGAGGTGCAGCTGCGGTAGAAGCTGCTCGAGCTGGGGCAGCCGGGTGTTGCACAGCATCACGTCCGCGGTGGGGAGGGCCTCGGCTGCCGTTGCCAGATCGGTCAGACGCACGCGGGTCGGGATCCCTGCGTCCCGCAGCATGGAATCGAATTCCTGGGCTGAGTTTTCCGACGCTTCGGCGATCAGCAGGCGCACGGGCGCGCGTTGAGTGTGCTCGGCGGACATATCCTTCTCAAGACAGCGTATCCATACTGCCGAGCGCCACGTCCTCGGCACTCAGCCTCGTCTCACAGGTCGCCCATCTTCAGGCCGAGGTTGGAGTTTTCCAAGTAACCAGACAGCATGCGGTAGGTGAACTGATTCACGCTTTCGGTCTTCTGGACGCACTTGACGAGCTGTGCCGTGCTGCGCACTCCCCGATCCTGGATGTGCACCTTCTGCCCGGCCTGGAACGGCATCCGGGGCGTGATCAGAGTGGCGGGCTGGCCGATGGGGGCCAGTTCCGGGAGCATGAGCGCCCGGGCATAGCTGGTGGGGCCGCCGATCTTCTGAATCACCCGCACCGCCACGGGAACGGCCCGGGGCGACAGCAGCTCGATGCCCATGCCGGTGCCGTCGTGATCCTGGCGGATCCAGCGGATGATGGCGATGCACCAGCGGCTGTCGGCGGTCTCGCGAAGCGCCAGGATCTCGCCGGTCTGCAAGTGCGGCGGCAGGGGATCCATCCAGCGGATCTGGTAGCCGCTCGGGCTAGTGTCGATGGCGCTGGCCTCGTAGACCTCGTGCCCCTGCCGGTCCGCGGCAGGCCCCTGCCGGTCGCCGGCAGGCCCCCGCTCTGGCGCAGGCCCCGGCGTTTCCTCGGCCGGCTCCGCCTGTTCTACGGCCACCCGCAGAATCCGCTCCGGATTCTCGATCGCCGGGTTGGGCGGAATGCGGCCGCCCACGTCGAAGGCCTCGTCCCAGACGTCCTTGACCGGCGCCTCGACGTCCGGCGTCTCGCCGCGCTGGCTGCGATGGCCGGTGTTCAGCAGAAACGGATTGAGCTCCGGCGCATCCCGAGGGTCGTCGAGCAGGTCTGCCAGCTCCCGGCCGCCCGACAGCGCGTAGTGGGTGGAGCGCAACCCGACGCACACCTTGACGATGCCGGAGGCATCCATGCGCCGGTGGGCCCGGGCGGGCATGGTTCCCCAGGCGTCCGCCAGGTGGCGAAGCTGTGCCGTGGTCATGCCCTCCGGAACCTTCAGCGCGCTGGACATGCCGCGCAGGTACGATTCGATCTGGTAGACGAGAAGCTCGGTGCGTATGCCCCGGGGCTCCACGGCGTCGCGCATGAGGCGCTTGTAAACCGGGCCCTGATCGGACTCCAGGTCCACCGCGAACAGTGACGAAGTCGCGTCCGGCTCCAGGGTGACGAGCTCCGACCAGGCCTCCAGGCAGTTGAAGACCTCGGCGAGCTGCCGGTGACGCATCTGGTTCGGCTTGCTGATGGCCAGCAGCAGCGAGCGCAGGTAGGCGCTCATGGGGCTGGTCTGGGGGGTGGTGTGATTCTCCGCATCCTCGTGCTTCTGCCCCGCCACCCCCAGGCGCTCGGCCAGCAGGTACAACTGGTTGAGCTCCAGCCACAGGCGCTCCGCCGGCGCCACGTAGAACTGCAGGGTGCGCAGCAGGGTCCGCGACAGGTCCGATAGCGTCCGGTGGATGGCGAGCGGCAGGAGCTCCCGGTCGGGCTTGTCACGCCGTCCCTCGTCGTGAAGCTGCGCCAGCGCCGCCACCACCACGGACTTGTAGCCGGAGCAGAGGTTGGTCTGCAGCCGCTGGGCCAGCCGGGCGATGCTGTCGGCCTGGCTGGAGGAGGAGCCGGCGTTGCGGTCGAGCCGGGCGCACAGGTAATGGAGGATCGGCCGGATCTGCTCCAGCAGCGCCATGCGTTCCTCGGCGCCGACGTCCAGCCGGGCGATTTCCCAGGTGGCCTGGCGCACCTGGGCCGCCGTCTCGGCGGTGTTCGCCATGGGCAGCCCCATGACCCACTCCGCCAGGGCGCCGGGCGACGTCTCGCAGAGCGACAGCCGCGCGAGCTCCGGGGCAGGAGCCGCGATGCGTGTTGTGGGGACTTCCTTCATCGGGTGCCGTTCATGGGGTGCCGTGCGGCGCGAGAGGTGTGGGAATGGACGGCGCTAGTATAGAGAAATCGCCGGCGGCTATCAGGGCTGCGCGAAGGGCGTTATCATGCGCGGCTTCTCGACCCAGGCGGATCGTCAGGTATGGCCAGTTACTCCACAAACGAGTTCAAATCGGGGCTGAAGGTGCTGCTCGAAGGGGAGCCCTGCGCAATCCTGGAGAACGAGTTCGTGAAGCCCGGCAAGGGTCAGGCGTTCAACCGGGTCAAGTTCCGCAACCTCATTTCCGGCCGGGTGTGGGAACGCACCTTCAAATCGGGCGAGTCCCTGGAAGGCGCCGACGTGATGGAGATCGACATGGAGTATCTCTACACCGACGGGGACTTCTGGCACTTCATGAAGACCGACGGCAGCTACGAGCAGGTGGCGGCCGGCCCGGCGGCGGTAGCCGACGCCAAGGACTGGCTCAAGGAGCAGGAAACCTACCAGGTCACCCTGTGGAACGGCGACCCCATCTCGGTCACGCCGCCCAACTTCCTGGAGCTCGAGGTCGTGGAAACCGACCCGGGCCTCAAAGGTGACACGGCCCAGGGCGGCAACAAGCCCGCCACCCTCTCCACCGGCGCCATGGTCAAGGTGCCCCTGTTCATCGAGATCGGCGACGTCCTGAGGGTGGACACCCGCAGTGGCGAGTACGTGAGCCGCGCCAAGAGCTGACGCCGGGGCGCCGGAGGGCGGCGACTCATGAGCGACTGGATGCCCGCCTGCAGTCTCGAGGCGCTGCAGGCCCGGGCCGAGCTGCTGCACGCCGTGCGGGAGTTCTTCCGCAGCCGCGACGTGCTGGAGGTGCAGGCCCCGACCCTCGGCGCCGCCACGGTGACGGAGCCGGCGGTGGAGGCCATCGCCGTGCCGGGGCTGGGATATCTGCAGACGTCCCCCGAGTACCACCTGAAGCGCCTGCTCGCCGCCGGCGCGCCATCGGTCTACCAGCTCGGGCCCGTCTACCGCGCCGGCGAGACGGGCCGCCACCACAACCCCGAGTTCGTCATGCTGGAGTGGTACCGGTTGGGATTCACCGACCGGGAGCTCATGGGCGAGGTGGCGGAGCTGGTGGACATGGCGCTCGGGCCCGGCGCCTTCGAGACCCTGAGCTACGAGCAGGTGGTGCGGCGCGCCCCGCCGGTGCCCGAGGCGTCCTCCCTGGACCCTCGTGACGCGCTGGATCTGGCCTTCGCCACAGGCATCGAAAGGCTCGGCCCCGGCCGATTCTTCGTCACCGACTTTCCCGCGGATCAGGCGGCGCTGGCCCGGCTGCGCCCGGAGAACCCCACGGTGGCGGCCCGCTTCGAGCTGGTGGTGAACGGGCTCGAGCTGGCCAACGGCTACTGGGAGCTCGGGGACGCGGAGGCGCTGGCGGCGCGCTTCCGCCGCGACCTGGCCGTGCGGCGCAGCCGCGGTCAGGCCGAGCCGGCCCTGGACCGGCGGTTCCTCGAGGCCATGGCCGCCGGCTTGCCCCCCTGCGCCGGCGTGGCCCTGGGCTTCGACCGCCTGCTGATGCTGAAGCTCGGAGCCGCGAGCCTCGCCGAGGTCATGGCGTTCCCGGGCGATCGTGCCTGACGGCGCGGGTCAGCGCAGTCGTCCCAGCCGCTGCCCCACCTTCACCGCGGCCCCCGGCACCACGGCCGGATCCAGCTCCAGCCGGCCCGGCGGGCAGCAGACGATGACCGTCGAGCCGAGCAGGAAGCGGCCGATCTCTGCGCCCCGCGGCAGCGTTTCCTGCCACTGCCGGCGTTCCAGGCGCCGATAGGGTGACACCGGTCCGCCCCACACCGTCTCGATGCTGGCGACGATGAGCGCCCCCACCAGCACCACCAGCATGGGCCCGTGGTCGGTTTCGAAGTGGCACACCAGCCGCTCGTTGCGGCAGAACAGGTCGGAAACGGCCGACTCGGTGCGGGCGTTGACGGAGAACAGGGATCCCGGGATCGCGGTGGTGGCGGTGAGCGTGCCCGCCGCCGGCAGGTGCACCCGGTGATAATCCCAGGGGGCCAGGTAGACGGTGGCGAAGGTGCCGCCGCGGTAGGCCTCGCCGCCGTCGGCGATGAGCGAGCTCAGGCTGTAGCGGGTGCCTTTGGCCTGGAGCAGGCGGCCGTCTTCGATGCAGCCCGCCTGGCTGATCACGCCGTCCGCCGGCGAGAGCAGCGCGGCGGGGTCGGGGTCGAGGGGCCGCGCCCCGGCTTGCAGGGCCCGGGTGAAGAAGTCGTTGAACGACGCGTAGTCGTCGAGACCCGGCCGCTCCGCCTCGTGCATGTGGACGCCGTAGTAGCGGGCGAAGCCGTGCACGAAGGGCTTCCTGATCCAGGGCGCGCGGGCATTGGCCAGACGGCCCACCAGGCGGGAAATGAGGTGCTGTGGCAGCAGGCGCTGCAGCAGGGCGAACAGCTCGTTCAACGATGGGCTTCCATGGGAGAGTACGGGACCGGCGATCGGCGGGCGCCTATGTTAGCCCAGGGCCGGTGCCGCCTGCATAATGGCGCCAGACCGGTCGTTGGAGGCAATCGTGGCGGCACACCTGGTGTGGATGGACCTGGAAATGACGGGGCTCGATCCGGACAAGGAGCGCATCATCGAGATCGCCACCATCATAACGGACAGCGAGCTTCAGGTGGTGGCGGAAGGTCCGGTGCTGGCGGTGCGCCAGCCGGAGTCGCTGCTGGCGGCCATGGACGACTGGAACCAGAGCCACCACTCCGCCTCGGGTCTGCTCGATCGGGTGCGCCGGCAGGGCGTCTCGGAGCGCGAGGCCGAGGCCGCCACCCTGGCCTTTCTCGAGCGGCACGTGGAGAAGAAGCGCTCGCCGCTGTGCGGCAACACGATCTGGCAGGACCGGCGCTTCCTCTCCCGCTACATGCCCGCCCTGGAGGCGTACCTGCACTATCGGATGGTGGACGTCAGCAGCATCAAGGAGCTGGTGCAGCGCTGGCGTCCCGACCTGGTGGCGGGATTCAGCAAGAAGAATGCCCACACGGCGCTGGCGGACATCCGCGAGTCCATCGACGAGCTGCGCTACTACCGGGAGCACTTCATTCGCCACCAGCCGCCGGACGGCAACGGCCGCGGCGACTAACCACGCTGGGCCTCGAGGCGCCGTATCGCCCAGTCGATGTGCTCGCGCACCATGGGTGATGCGCCGTCCCTGCGGTCCCGCAGGGCCCGAAGCGCAGCGTCGGTGGCGGGGCCGTTGCCGAGGGCGACCGCCAGGTTGCGCTGCCACTGCTCGAAGCCGATCCGGCGCATGGCGGAGCCTTCGGTTCGTGCCAGGAACTCGGCCTCGTCCCAGTCGAACAGCTCCAGCAGTTCCCGGTCGTCCAGACCGTGGCGGGGGGTGAAATCCTCCTCCCCCGTGGGTCGGGCGTAACGGTTCCAGGGGCAGTAGAGCTGACAGTCGTCGCAGCCGAACACCCGGTTGCCGATCAGCGGGCGTAGCGCTTCCGGAATGGCGCCGCAGTGCTCGATGGTGAGATAGGAAATGCAGCGCCGCGCGTCCAGCTCCCGGGGGCCGACGATGGCGCCGGTGGGGCAGACGGTCATGCAGGCGCGGCAGTTGCCGCAGTGGTCGACCTGCTCCACCGGATCCACCGGCAAGGGCAGGTTGGTGTAGATCTCGCCGAGGAAGAACCAGGAGCCGGCCTCGCGGCTGAGCAGCAGGGTGTGCTTGCCGATCCAGCCGAGGCCCGCCTTTTCCGCCAGCGCCTTCTCCAGCACCGGGGCCGAGTCCGTGAAGGCCCGGTAGCGGCCGCCCGCGGTGCGGGCCGCGTGGTCGATGCGCCGGGCCAGCCGGGCGAGACGGCGGCGCAGAACCTTGTGGTAGTCGCGCCCGAGCGCGTAGCGCGAGACGTACCCCCGGCTGCCGTCTTCCAGCACCCGCACCGGCTCCGCACCGGCCGGCAGGTAGTCCATGCGCGCCGCGATGACCCGGCAGGTGCCGGGTTCGAGCAGCGCCGGGTCCAGGCGCTTCTCCAGGTTGCGCTCGAGGTAGGTCATGGTGCCGTGGCGTCCCGCATCCAGGTACGCCTGAACCTTCTGCCGATAGGCAGAGAGATCGGTGTCGGTGATACCCACCTTCTGAAAGCCGAGCTCCCGGCCCCAGCGCTTGATGTCGGCGGCGAGGGCCGTGGGGTCGTCCAGGGAGGCTGCGGTAGCCGGTGGATGCTCGAGGGCCGTCACGGGAAACGTTCCATTCGGGTGGCTGGGACGCCAGTATAGAGGCCATGAAACCGGCGGGAAGTTCAGTGGCGTTGTACACGGCAGCCCAGTGCCGGGAGCTCGATCGGCTGGCCATCCAGGAGCACGGCTTGCCCGGCTTCGAGCTCATGCGGCGCGCCGGCCGGGCGGCGTACCGCGAGCTGTTGCGGCACTGGCCGGACGTGCGGCGCATCGACGTCTGCTGCGGCCGGGGCAACAACGCCGGTGACGGCTACGTCGTGGCGGGTCTGGCTCGGGAGGCCGGACTCGGCGTCGCCCTCTGGCAACTCGGCGACCCCGCGGAGCTCACGGGGGATGCGGCCCGAGCGCGCGATTGGGCGCTGGCCCGCGGCGTCTGCATCGATCGGGGCCCGCCGTCGACGCTGGGCGGCGACGTGGTGGTGGACGCGCTGCTCGGCACCGGACTCGCGGGGCCGCTGCGCGAGCCGTTCTCCGCCACCACGGCGGCCATCGCCGCCTGCGGCGCGCCGGTGCTCGCCATCGACGTTCCCACCGGGGTGGACGCCGACAGCGGCGCGGCGGTGCCGGGGGCGGTGCGTGCCGACGTCACCGTCACCTTCATCGGCCGGAAGCTCGGTCTGTTCACCGGTCCCGGCGTGTCCCACGCGGGCACCGTGGTGTTCTGCGATCTCGGGGTGCCGAGCGCCGTCTACCGCGCCGTTCCCGGCTGCCCCTGGCTGCGCTACCCCGAGCTGCCGGAACCGTACCGGCTGCCGGCTCGGGACCCCAACGTGTACAAACAGGCCCTGGGACACATCGCCGTGATCGGCGGCGACCACAGCATGGGGGGGGCGCCGGCCATGGCGGCGGAAGCGGCGCTCCGCGCCGGGGCCGGGATGGTGAGCCTCGTCACCCGTGCCGCGCATCGTCCGGCCGTGCTGGCGCGGCGGCCGGAGGTCATGGTGGTGGATGCGGACGATGCGGCGGCGCGACGCGCGGTTCTCGAGAAGGCGACCTGCCTGATCGTGGGGCCCGGGCTCGGGTCGGGCGCCTGGGGCAGCGGCCTGCTCGACGAGGCGCTGGGCCTGGCCAAGCCTACGGTGCTGGACGCCGACGGGCTGAATGGCTTCGCCCGCAGAGAGCTGGAAGCCCACGGCCCTCTGATCGTCACGCCCCACGCCGGGGAGGCGGCGCGACTGCTCGGCTGGAGCAGCGGTGACGTGCAGAGCCGGCGGCCGGCGGCGGCCCTGGCGCTGGCACGCCGGGTGAACGGCGTCGCCGTGCTGAAGGGCGCCGGCACGGTGGTGAGCGCCGTCGGCGATGCGGGCGCGCCGCGGCTGCTGGGGGTGTGCGCCCACGGCAATCCCGGCATGGCCTCCGCCGGCATGGGCGACGTCCTCGCCGGGGTGATCGGCGGACTGCTGGCTCAGGGCCTTTCCACCGCCGCCGCGGCGGTGTCGGGAACCTGCCTGCACAGCTACGCCGCCGACCGGGCGGCGGCCCGGCTGGGCCAGCGCAGCCTGCTGGCCACGGACCTGCTCGCGGATCTAATGGAGATCCTGGCGGCGGAGGAGCGGCATTGATCGAGCGGATCGATCTGCCGGACGAGGCGGCCACCGTGGCGTACGGCGCAAGCCTGGCGCGCCGGCTGCCGGCCGGGGCGCTGGTCTACCTGCAGGGGCACCTGGGCGCCGGCAAGACCACGCTGGTGCGGGGAATCCTGCGCGGGCTCGGTCACCACGGCTCGGTCAAGAGCCCGACCTACACCTTGCTGGAACTTTACGAATTGCCGAGCTGTCTGGTGTATCATTTTGATTTCTACCGGATAGCGGACAGCCAGGAGCTGGAATTCATCGGCATCGACGAGCTCATGGAGAGTGACGCGCTGAAGCTGGTGGAGTGGCCGGAGCGGGTGCGGGAGCGCCTGCCGCCGCCGGACGTGGTGATACGCATGTGCGCTGTCGGGGAGGGCAGACGCGTTGAGGTCGAGTTTCGTTCCTAGCCTGCTGTGGCTCGCGGTGCTGGCCGGTGTGGCGCAGCCGGTGGCTGCCGCGCCGCGGGAAATCGAGGGTGTGCGGGTGCACGAGGCCCCGGATTACACGCGGGTGGTGTTCGACACGTCCGGTCCCGTGGAGTACGAGCTGTTCACCCTGGACGATCCGCCCCGGGTGGTGATCGATCTGAAGAACGCCCGGGCCCGGCCGGGATTCGATCCTGCCCGGGAGGCGGCCGGCGTCGACCGGGTGAGCGCGGTGCGTGCGGCGCCTCGGGGCGACGAATACCGGTTGGTGCTGGACACCGTGGGCCGGTTGCGGCCGGAGAGCTTCACCCTGGCGCCGGTGGCGCCGTACGGTCATCGGCTGGTGGTGGACCTCTACTCTCACGGGCCGGAGCGCGCGGCGCCGGTGCTGCGGCTGCGCGAGGAGAAGCGCGACGTGCTGGTGGCGGTGGATGCCGGCCACGGCGGCGAGGATCCGGGCGCCCTGGGGCCGGGCCGCATCCGCGAGAAGGACGTGGTGCTCAGCATCGCCCGACGGCTGGCCGCGCAGATCGATGCCGTGTCCGGGTTCAAGGCCCTGCTGGTGCGCAACGGCGACTACTACATACCGCTGCGCGACCGGATCCAGAAGGCGCGGGACCAGCGGGCCGATCTGTTCGTTTCCATCCACGCCGATGCCTTCAAGAGCGCCAGCGTGTCCGGCGCGTCCGTCTATACCCTGTCGGACCGCGGCGCCACCAGTGAAACCGCGCGCTGGCTGGCCGAGAAGGAGAACCGCTCGGACCTCATCGGCGGCGTGGGTGACGTGACGCTGGGGGACAAGGACGACGTGCTCGCCCACGTGCTCCTGGATCTCTCCATGGATGCCAACCGTTCCGCCAGCATCCAGGCCGGTGCCGAGGTGCTGCGGGCTCTGGGCGAGGTGGCGAGCCTGCACAAGCACCGGGTGGAGCAGGCGGGCTTCGTGGTGCTGAAGGCACCCGACGTTCCCTCCGTTCTGGTGGAGACGGGCTACATCTCCAACCCGCACGAAGCCCAGCGGCTGAACACCGCAGGCTACCAGGACAAGCTGGCCCGGGCGCTGGCTCGGGGCGTGCGGCGTCACATGGAGCGGTACGCGCCCCCGGGTACGCTGCTTGCGTGGCGCCGCGAGCAGGGAAACGTGCATTACACCATCGAGCGGGGTGATACTCTGTCGGAAATCGCCGCCCGCTACGGAACCAGCGCGCGCCGCATCCGCGAGGCCAATGACCTGGCCAGCGACGTGATCCGGGTGGGCCAGACCATCGTCATACCGGCGAGCTGAACGCTCGAGCGACACCACGTCATGACCCAGCGCATCCGCGAGCTCGGCAGCCTCGTTGCCAATCAGATCGCCGCCGGCGAGGTGGTGGAGCGGCCGGCGTCCCTGGTCAAGGAACTGGTCGAGAACAGCCTGGACGCCGGCGCCCGCAGCATCCGCATCAGCACCGAGCAGGGCGGCGTGAAGCGGGTGACGGTGCGCGACGACGGCGCCGGCATTCACCCGGACGACCTGCGCCTGGCGCTGGCGCCTCACGCCACCAGCAAGATCCGGAGCGCCGACGACCTCATGCAGGTGGCGAGCCTCGGGTTTCGCGGCGAGGCCCTGGCCAGCATGGCCGCCGTGGCGCGGGTCAAGATCACCTCCCGCGGCGCCGATGGCGCCATGGCCCACGCCATCGAGGTGGAGGGCGGCATCGAGCGAGGGTTCGGTCCCGCCGCGCACCCCCGGGGGACCACGGTGGAAGTGGCGGATCTGTTCTTCAATACGCCGGCGCGCCGCAAGTTTCTCAAGACGGAACGCACCGAGCAGGGCCACGTCGACCAGGTGGTACGCCGCCTGGCCCTGGGGCATTTCGACGTGGCCGTGGAGCTGGTTCAGGGCGGCGGCCGGGGCGACCTGGTGCTGCCCGCCGGGCGGTCCGAGGAGCGGCTGGCGCGGGTGCTTTCCGAGGAGTTCGTCCGGCGCTCGGTGGTGGTGGAGGAATCCACCGCCGATCTTCACCTGCACGGCTGGGTCGGCCTGCCGACCCATTCCCGCAGCCAGGCGGATCAGCAGTACTTCTTCGTCAACGGCCGGGTGGTGCGGGACAAGCTGGTGGCTCATGCCATCCGGCAGGCCTACCGGGACGTGCTGTTCCACGGCCGGCACCCGGTGTTCGTGCTCTACCTCCGGCTGCCGGCCGAGGCCGTGGACGTGAACGTGCACCCCACCAAGCACGAAGTGCGGTTCCGCGATGCCCGGGCGGTGCACGACTTCATCTTCGGCAGCCTCAACCGGGCGCTGCGCCGCGTGCGCCCGGACCAGATCCAGCCGCCCATGCCGAGGGCCCGCCCGGAGAACCCGGCGGGGTCCGCGCCGGCGGGTCATCGGGCCATGGTCGAGCAGGCGCCGCTGCGCTGGGCGGAGGATGCGGAGCGGCTGCGGCCGGGCAGCTTCGCGGCGGCTGTGGCCGAGGTCGCCGCCGAGCCTGCCGCCGAGCCTGCCACCGCGGCAGATGAGGCGGCCGACCGAACGGTGCCGCCTCTGGGGTATGCCCTGGGTCAGCTCCACGGCATCTATATTCTCGCGGAGAATGCGGAGGGTCTCGTGGTGGTGGACATGCACGCTGCCCACGAGCGCATCACCTACGAGCGGCTGAAGGTGCAGATGGCCGCCAGCCGTGTCGCCACCCAGCGGTTGCTGGTGCCCCTGGCGCTGGAGGTGTCCGAAGCCGAGGCGGATCTGGTGGAAGACCTGGGAGCGGAGCTGGCCCGTCTGGGGCTGGTGGTGGACCGGGCCGGCGTGCAGAGCGTGACCGTGCGGGAGGTCCCGGCGCTGCTCGCCGGCGGCGACGCGGGCGCCCTGGTGCGCGACATCCTGGCGGACTGCCTCGAGTACGGCGGCAGCCAGCGTCTCGCGGCGCGCCAGGACGAGCTGCTGGCCACCATGGCCTGTCACGGCTCGGTGCGGGCGCGCCGGGCGTTGAGCCTCGCGGAAATGAACGCCCTGCTCCGTGACATGGAGCGCACGGACAACGCCGGCCAGTGCAATCACGGCCGGCCGACCTACTTCGTGCAGTCGCTCGCCGACCTCGACCTGCTGTTCCTGCGCGGCCAATGAACCCCGCACCTGCGACGGGCCGGCCGGCGGTGCTGGTGCTGACCGGCCCCACCGGAGTGGGCAAGACCGACGCGGCCCTGGCCCTGGCGGAGCGGCTGGCGGTGTCCCTCATCAGCATGGACTCGGCCATGGTCTATCGGGACATGAACATAGGCACCGCCAAGCCGGAGGCGGCGGTGCTCGCCCGGTATCCCCACGCCCTGGTGGACATCCGCGACCCCGCGGAGCCCTACTCGGCGGCGGATTTCGTCGCCGATGCCGACCGCGAGGTCCGGGCGGCCCTGGCGGCCGGCCGGCTGCCGGTGCTGGTGGGGGGCACCATGCTCTACCTGAAGGCGTTTCGCGAAGGGCTGGCGGAGCTGCCGCCGGCGGATCCGGAGCTTCGCGCCGCGCTCGTCGAGGAAGGGGCGCGGCGCGGCTGGCCGGCGTTGTACGAGGAGTTGGCCCGGGTGGATCCCGAGGCCGCCGCGGGCATTCACCCCCACAACCGGCCGCGCATTCAGCGGGCTCTGGAGGTGTACCGGCTCACCGGGCAGCCCATCTCCCGCTGGTGGGCCGCCCACGGCGGCCGCCCCGCCGCCGAACGGCTCGGCGTTCGCCTGGTGGAGGTGGCCGTGGAGGCGGACGACCGTTCCGCCCTGGCGCGGCGGGTGGACGCCCGCTTCGCCGTCATGATCGAAGCCGGCCTGGTGGAGGAAGTGGCTGCGTTGCGGCGGCGGGGCGACCTGTCGCCCGACCTGCCGAGCATGCGCGCGGTGGGCTACCGGCAGGTCTGGGCGTACCTGGAGGGGGCGTACGGCACCGACGAACTCCTCGAGCGCGGCCGCGCCGCCACCCGCCAGCTCGCAAAACGTCAGGTTACCTGGCTGAGAAGCTGGGGCCACCTGCACCGGCTGACGTGGGGGGATCCCGAGGTATTGGCGAGGCGCATGGCTTCGCTTGAAATATCCTGAGGGTGTCTCCATATTAGCCGTGACAAGAACAATGACCGCCGCTCTACGTGGGCGCCGTCCGATGCAGCGTGCATGGGGGGCGCAGGCCGGGGGCGCTCGGCGCACACTCGGCGCACCAAGGAGACCGCCATGTCAAAAGGGCATTCGCTACAAGACCCTTATCTCAACACATTGAGAAAAGAGCGGATACCGGTGTCTATATATCTGGTGAACGGCATCAAGCTGCAGGGGCAGATCGAGTCCTTCGACCAGTTCGTGGTGCTGCTGCGCAACTCGGTGAGCCAGATGGTGTACAAGCACGCCATCTCCACCGTGGTGCCCTCGCGCAACGTGAAGCTCACTCACCAGAATGCTTCGGCCGACGAAGCGCCTACAAGTTGACAGCGCGCTTGCTCCCGCGAAGGGCACGCCGCTGAGGAGCAAGATTGTTTTTCGAACGTCCTGACGCGGGCCGCAAAGCGGTCCTGCTGCACGTGAGCCTAAAGCGTCCCGCCGCGGACGAATCTCTCGATACGGTGGCCGAATGCGCGGAGCTCGCCCGTACCGCCGAGATCGACGTGGTGGCCAGCGTCACCGGTACCCGGTCGACGCCCCATCCTCGCTGGTACGTGGGCGAAGGCAAGCTCGAGGAGCTTAGCCGTACCCTCGCGGCCGCCGAGGCGGATCTCCTGCTGGTGAACCACGAGCTGTCGCCGGGTCAGCAGCGCAACCTCGAGAAGCGGCTGGGCTGCCGGGTGATGACACGCACGGAGCTGATCCTGCACATCTTCGCCGACCGGGCCCGCACCTACGAAGGCAAGCTGCAGGTGGAGCTGGCGCAGCTCAATCACGCCCAGACCCGGTTGGTCCGGGGCTGGACCCACCTGGACCGGCAGAAGGGCGGCATCGGCCTGCGCGGCGCCGGCGAGACCCAGCTCGAGCTGGACCAGCGGATGATCACCGACCGAATCAAGGGGCTCGAGAAGAAGCTCGCCACGGTGGCGCGGCGGCGAAGCCAGGGACGGCGGCGGCGTCAACGCGGCCACGTTCGCTCGGTGTCCCTGGTGGGGTACACCAACGCCGGCAAGTCCACCCTGTTCAATGCGCTCACCACCGCCGGCGTGCTGGCGGAGAACAAGCTCTTCGCCACCCTGGACCCGACCATGCGCCGTCTCGACGTGCCCGGCGTGGGCGACGTGGTGCTCGCCGACACGGTGGGTTTCATCAGTCACCTGCCCCACTCCCTGGTGGAGGCGTTCAAGGCCACCCTGGAAGAGGTGGCGAATGCGGATCTGCTCCTGCACGTGGTGGATGCCAGTGCCGAGGACGTGGACGCCCGCATCCGCCAGGTGGAGACGGTGCTCGAGGAGATCGGCGCCCGCGACGTGCCCACCCTCATGGTGCTGAACAAGGTCGATGCGCTCGACGGCGCGCCGGCCGTGGGTCTCGGCCGCAGCCTCGATGCAGTGGCGGTGAGCGCGCTGACGGGCGAAGGGCTGGACGATCTGGTGGACGCCATCGCCGCCCGTCTCGGCGTGACCGCCCCTACCGAGGTGCTCCTCGCCCCGGGCGAGGGCAAGACCCGGGCCTGGCTCTACGGCATCGGCGCGGTGCTCGACGAGCGCATTCACGAGGACGGCAGCCTGGCCCTCACGGTTCGAGCCGATCAGGATCTGCTGGCGCGGCTCGACCGCCGCACCGGTTCCGCGCCCGCGGGTCCCGCGGCCGCGGCTTCCGAGACCGGTCTTGTTGCACCCCCTGGGGGGCGCCCCTAGAATTTCCGGTCTGCCCGGAAAAACCCACTTGCAGCAGTACTCGACGAGCAGTTGATGGAGCGTGATTAATGGCCTGGAACGAGCCCGGCGGCGGCAAAGACCCGTGGGGAAACCGGGG
>JAWLCV010000088.1:0-15586 GCA_041686955.1 Pseudomonadales bacterium | reverse complement strand
GCCGGCCACGGCCGGCGGCGCGCCGGCCACGTATGGCCGGCGCGCCGTGACGCCGCTTACTGGAGCTCCACCGGCTCCAGGGCGGCGAACTCGGTGCTGGCGGTCACCTCGCCCTCGTCGCTGATGGCCACCTCGGCCGCCGGGATGGCCCGCGGCTCGTCGTTGAACCAGGCATCCGGGTTGTTGTTCACCACGTAATGGGTGATCCGCCCGGACTGGCGGTCGATGAGGATGTCCTCAAGGGGACGGGTCTCCTCGCCGGCGAACGAGACGGTGTCGCCCAGGATGCGGGATACCAGCCGGTGGTCGGCTTCCTCGCGGGTGAGCTCCAGCGTGGTCGGATCCTCGGAATCGGCGGGATCGTCGAAGCGGAGGTTCAGATCGAAGCTCGCGCCGGGGTCCACGGCCACGTTCTCGAAGGCCACGTAGCCGTTGTCGGCGCCGTAGAGCTGATAGGGGTAGGGCACCTCGTAGAGCACGTACTCCACCTGGCTGGAATCCTCGTTCAGCACCAGGTCGCGCACGTTACCCACCGGATTGAACCCGCTGGTCACGTCTGCGGCCAGGAGATCCTTGGCGCTGACGGTGCGGTCACGGATCTCCCGCCAACGCTGGGTGTCGAGCCGATCCGTCTGCTGCTGGCCGGCCTGCTGTGAGGCCGCCTGTTGCTGTGTCTGTTGCTGCTGGTTCGTCTGCTGGACGCCCTCCTGAGCGAACGCCGGCGCCGCTCCGGCGAGCGCCATGGTCGCTGTCAGGGCGACGGGGAGTGCAATGGCTCGCTGCTTCATCCGGTCCTCCTTCGTCGTTTGAGACCAACCCGGATGGAGCAAGCCCCATGCCAGCTAATCGTCGGGCAGGGCGAACGCCACCAGGTAATCTCCGGGGGTGGTGCCGGCGCCTCGGTGGCCGCCGGCGGCGATGACCACGAACTGGCGGCCGCCTCGAAGGTACGTCATGGGCGTGGCCTGACCGCCCGCCGGCAGCCGGCCGCGCCAGAGCTCGGCCCCGCTGGTGACGTCGAAGGCGCGAAGATAGTCGTCCGCGGCGGCGCCGATGAACACCAGCCCCCCAGACGTCACCACCGAACCGCCGATGGCGGGGACGCCGTCGATGTACCAGAACGGCCAGGGGGCGATGTCCCGGGTGGTGCCGAGGGGCACTTCCCATTCCAGCATTCCGGTACGGAGGTTCACCGCCGCCAGGGTGCTCCAGGGCGGAGCGGTGCAGGGAATGCCCAAGGGCGAGGTGAGCAACTCCCGGCGCATGCCGTACGGCGTGCCGGTCTGCCGGGCGAACTCCGAGTCGGGATGGGCGCCGGACTCCCGCAACTCCTCGAACCGCTGGCGCTCGATGAGCTGCACCACGAACGGCAGCCGGTTGGAGTTGACCATCACGAGCTGGCGCACCGGGTCCACCGACACGCTGCCCCAGTTGGCGCCGCCCGCGTTGCCGGGCGAGGCGATGGTTCCCTCCGTGGATGGCGGGGTGAAGATGCCCTCCGACCGGTGGCGGGCGATCCGCTCGGCGCAGCGGCCGCGATCCCAGAAGGTGAGCCCCCAGGCGTCGTCGGCCGTGAGCGGCCCGTGGGGCACCAGGGGCGGCAGGGTCGAGAACGGCTGGGTCGGCGAGAGCACCTCACCGGGCACGCCGCCCTGGGGCACCGGTCGCTCCTCGATGTCGAACAGCGGCTCGCCGGTCTCGCGGTGGAACACGTAGAGCATGCCGGTCTTGGTCGCCTGCACCACCGCGGGCACGGTGGCGCCGCCGCGCTGCAGCTCCAGCAGCACGGGCTGCGCCGGCACGTCGTAGTCCCAGACGTCGTGGTGCACGAGCTGCCGGGCCCAGACCACCCGGCCGGTCTCCGCACGCAGCGCCACCAGGGAATTGGCATGGCGATTGTCGCCGGGGCGTTCGCCGCCGTAATAGTCGGGGCTCGCGGACCCGGTGGGGACGAACACCAGTCCCCGGGCCTCGTCCACGGAGAGCACGGACCAGGCGTTCGCGGCGCCGGTGGCGCGGGCGCCGGCCTCGCTCCATTCGGCGAAATGCGCATCCTCCGGCGTGCGCGGAATGGGATCCCACGACCACACGAGCTCGCCCGTTCGGGCGTCGAAGGCGCGGACGATGCCGAGCTCCACGTCCACGGCCCGGTTGTCCCCCACCGCCGAGCCGGTGATGAGCCGATCGCGCCAGACCACCGGCGGCGAGGTGACCACGTAGCTGCCCGCGTCCCGCGGCCGGGTTCCGGTGTTCAGTTCCACGGTGCCGCCATCACCGAAGCCGTCGCACGGCTTGCCGGTGCCGGCATCCAGCGCGATGAGGCGGGCATCCAGCGTCCCGACGACGATGCGCAGAGCGCAGGCGCTGTCCGGGGAAGCGAGCGGATCGCGCCAGGCGCTCACGCCCCGGGAGGTGTTCTCGTCGTAGTGGCGGTCGCGGGGCAGCTCCGGGTCGTAGCGCCACAGGGGCTGGCCGGTGGCGGCGTCGATGGCGTGCACCTGATCGTAGGGCGTGCTGAAGTACAGAACGCCGTCGAGCAGGATGGGGGTGGCCTCGAAGGCCATGCGGTGCCGGCTGGGAATGCCCTCGCCCCGATCCCCGGTGCGGTAGGTCCAGGCGATTTCGAGCTCGCCGACGTTGCGCGGCGTGATCTGCGCCACCTCGGCGTAGCGGCGGCCGCCGGGATCGTTGCCGTAGGCGGGCCATTGCGTGTCATCCGTCGCATTGCCGGCAACCGCCGCCGATGCCGAAAGGGCAACCGCCAGGGCGCCGGCGGCGCCTCGAACGCCAGGGCTTTCCCCGATCATGAAGCACCCCCACTCCGCTCTTCGCCGCCACTCTACCGGCCGCGACCCCGGCGGCATAGCCCGCGCCGGGGCGGCCGGCGCACCGCCTGGCACGTCGACAGCGGCGCCCGCGGATGGCTGAATGAGCCCACCACCACGAACTGCGGATCCCATGGCCGAAACTCGACCCTACGTGTTCTCCGACCTGAAAGTGCTGGACGTTTCGGCGGTGATCGCCGGTCCCGCGGCCGCCATGATGCTCGCCGACTTCGGGGCGGACGTCATCAAGATCGAAACCCCCGGCGACGGCGACATGCTGAGGATGCTCTCCAACATCGCCACGACCCCTCCCGACGCACCGGTGGGCTACCTGTGGCAGATGGACGGCCGCAACAAACGCAGCCTGACCCTGAACCTCAAGGACCCTCGAGGGATGAACGTGCTGCACCGGCTGGTCGCGGACTGCGACGTGTTCATCACCAACCACCCGCTGCCGGTGCGCGATGCTCTCGGGCTGAACTACGAGGATCTGCGGCCGCTGAATCCGCGGATGATCTACGCCTCGCTCACGGCCTACGGCGAAGCGGGTCCGGAGCGCGGCCGCAAGGGCTTCGACCAGCTCGCCTACTGGGCCCGCAGCGGTCTGATGGAGCTGATGCGTGAGCCGGACACCGTTCCCACTCAGGGACTGCCGGGCATGGGGGATCACCCCACGGCCGTCGCCGTATACGCCGGCATCGTCACCGCCCTGCTGCAGCGCGAGAAGACCGGCGAAGGGGCTCACGTGCAGACGTCGCTGCTCGCCAACGGCCTGTGGTCGGCGTCGTGCATCGCCCAGGGCGCCATGGCCAGCGCCGACATGGCGAAGTACCGGGAGGTGAACCGGGTGCCCACGCCGTTCATGCGCGTCTACCGGGCCGCCGATGGACGCTGGCTTCAGTTCAACATGGTGCGCACCGAGGAGCTCATGTCCCTCACCTTCACGGGCCTGGATGCCCTGCACCTGCTGACCGACGAACGCTTCGCGACCCCGGAGCTCATGCTCGAGAACCGGGCCGAGCTCGGCGCGCTGATCCAGGATCTCGTCGCCCGGCGATCCTCGGACGAATGGCTCGCGGTGTTCGCCGAGCTGGGGGTGCCGGTCAACCGGGTGGCGACCGTGGAGGAAACCTCGACGGATCCCCAGGTGCTGGAAAACCGCATGGCGGTCCCGGCGCAGGAGACCGTCGGCATGCCCCTGTTGATCAACCATCCCGTGCGGGTCTCCAGCGCGCCTCAGGTTACCCCCACCCGGGCACCGGAGCTGGGCGAGCACTCCGAGGAAATCCTCCATGAGCTCGGCTACCGCCCCGACGAGATTGCCGAGCTGCGCGACGAGGGCGTCATCTGAGAAGCGCCGAGGGCCCCGACTGGGGTAATCTTGCCGGCGTCGAAATGAGGAGTCTCCCATGGCGGGTCGAGTCGAAGGCAAAGTGGCGCTCATTACCGGGGGTGCGAGCGGCATCGGGCGCGCGTGCGCAGTGCGGCTGGGACAGGAAGGCGCCCGGGTGGTGATCACGGACATCCAGGACGGCATGGGAGCCGAGGTGGTGGCGGCGATCGGCGAGGCCGGCGGCACGGCCGAATACCTGCACCACGACGTCACGTCGGAGGAGGCCTGGATCGAGGTCATGGCCGCCGTCCGCGCCGGTCACGGGCGCCTGGACGTGCTGGTGAACAACGCCGGCATCGGGATCGGCGCCAGCATCGTGGAGATGTCCCTCGCGGACTGGCGGCGTCAAACGGCCATCAACCTGGACGGCGTGTTCCTCGGGCTCAAGCACGGCATTCCGCTGATGCGCGACTCCGGCGGCGGCTCCATCATCAACATGTCGTCCGTGGCCGGCTTGAGGGGCAGCCCGCTGCTCGCCGGCTACAACGCCACCAAGGGCGGGGTGCGCCTGCTCACCAAGGGTGTGGCCCTGGAATGCGCGCAGGCACGCTGGAACGTCCGGGTGAACTCCGTGCACCCGGGCATCATCGACACCCCCATCTGGACCAAGGTGGCCACCGGCGCTCTCGGCGACGGAGCCAATGCCGTGGACGTGGACGCCATGGCACAGATGCGGGTGCCCACGGGGGTGCTGGGGCAGCCCACCGACATCGCCAACGGGGTGCTGTTCCTGGCCAGCGACGAGTCGGCCTACATCACCGGCTCCGAGCTGGTCATCGACGCCGGGCTCAGCGCCTGACACAGCCGCCCGGTTCGCCGCGGCTTCACTCCGAGCGGAAGTCGCGGATCGGCCGCCACAGGCGCCAGATCAGGAGGGTCGCCACCACGGAGATCACTCCGCCGAGCACCATGGTGTTGCCGGCGCCGATGGCGCCGGCCCAGGCGCCGACCCAGATGGTGCCCACGTTGTTGGCGGTCTGAGCCGCCAGGATCATGAGCGCGAAGGCCCGGCCGCGCATGTGGTCGGGGGTGGTGATCATCACCGTGGTCTGGCGTACCGCCACGGTCACCGCATCCGCCGCGCCGAGCAGCGCGATCATGACCAGACCCATCCACAAGCTCCCGGCCGTGCCGAAGCCGAACAGCACGAAGCCGTAGGCCAGCGACGCGTACAGCACCAGCATGCCCTTGGCCCGGTAGCCCACCAGGAACAGCGCCAGGAACGAGCCGGCGATGGCGCCCGCAGAGTTGGCCGCGCCCAGCAGGCCGGTGGCACTGGCGCCCCCGGCGAACAGTCCCAGGGCCAGCACCGGCAGGATCTCGCGGTAGAAGGAGGCCACGGTGATGCCGGTGTCGAGGAGAAACAGTCCCGGCAGGATGGGGTGCTTCGACACGTAGCGCAGACCTTCCCAGGTCTGGTGCAGCGTGGAGCGGGGAGCTTCGTCGTCGTGTCCGACGGCGCGGCCCGGCGCGCGGATCAGCTGGGGGACGAGGGTCGCCAGCAGGGCGACCCCGGCCGCGGTGAAGAACGCCGCCCCGAGTCCCAGGGTCGCGGCCACCAGGGCGAAGAGCAGCGGGCCGGCGATGGCCGCCGCGTTCTGTGATGCGGTGTCGGTGGACACCGCCAGCATCAGATCCTTCGCGGGCACGACGATGGGCACCATGGCGGAGCGGGCCGGGTTGGCCAGCATCTGCGACGCGGAGGTGAGCGCGATGGCGACGAATACCATCCAGGGCGTCAGGAGCGCGCCGGCGTCCAGCAGCCCCAGCGTCAGCATCACCAGGCAACTGGTGCCGTTCGCCAGGGCCATGAGCCGCTTGCGGTCGATGCGGTCCGCCAGGGTGCCGCCCCACAGCAGCGCCGGAACCTGCATGACGAGCTGCACGACGCCGATGAAGCCCACCAGCACGGCGGAACCGGTCTCGTCCAGCAGCCATTGGGCGGTCGCCAGAATGCGCAGCCACATGACGATGGTGGCGGTCATCATGGCTGCCCACAGGTACCGGTAATCCCGGTACAGAAACGCGCCCCAGGGCCGGGACCGGCCGCTGACGCGGGGCCCGGCGGTGTCGTTGCCCGGTGCGGTCAACGGAGCCGGCTCACAGCGCCAGCACCGTCCTCACCAGCAGCGCCAGCAGCACCACGCTGCCGAGCACGAACACCCCGAAGCGAAGCGGGATCACGTTTACGGTGGCCTGAATCAGCGAGTGCACCACCCGCAGGGCCACGTAACCCCAGGCCAGCCCCACGCTGAGCGGATCCGCCGCGCCGGCGAACTGCGCCGCCAGGGCCACGGCGTAGAAGATGGTGGGCTGCTCGTGCAGATGGTTGTAGTTGTCCGCCACCCGCTCCACCTCGGGCGGCAGCGACAGCTTGGCGCCGGTACGCGACAGCTCGGCCACGTCCACTTGCGCCTCGCGCATGGCGGGAATGCGGGTGGCGTACATCCAGACCCACATCACGAAGGTCCACGCCACCAGGCCGAGGACCGGTGCGATCATGCCGGATTCCATGAAGCTCCCCCTTGTCGAATCGTTGGAGCTTCATGCATCCGGCCGCAGGATTCAAGCGCGAGGCCAGGCGCCGGACGGGACCGCCGCCCGGCCCCCCGTTCAGCTCGGCATCGCCTCGCTCATGCGTCGCTCGATCTCCTCCCGGGTCAGCTCCTCGACCACGGCACAGATGGTCCAGCGGTTGCCGCCCATGTCGGTGACGTTCGCCGAGCGATACCCGTAGAACTGATCCGCCGGCTCGCTCTGCGACGTGGCGCCGCACTCCAGCGCCCGCCGGTAAGTGGCGTCCACCGCGGGACCGTCGTCGACGTAGTAGGTGAGGCTCGTCGGCATGGGGTTCATCCCCGGCATGGGTTCACCGAGCATGACCACGGAATCGCCGATCATCACCTCGGCGTGGGCGATGGTGCCATCCGGACCGTCGTACTTGTCGACGACTTTGCCGCCGAACGCGGACTCCATGAAGGCGATGACCTCGGACGCATGAGGCACCACGACGCCGGGAGTGATGGTGTGATGACCTTCGGGACGGGGAAGCTTGGCCATGAGCGAAACTCCTGTTGAAGGTCGGTCTATCAGAATCCCATCGGCGCCGGAATGCAACGGCATCCGGCCATTCAGTGGGGCTTCTTCGCCGCTTCCACCAGGGCGCGGATGGCCCAGCGCCTCACCTTGCTGGCCTCGCGGTCCTCGTCTAGCGCCGATAGAGCATGATCGTCAGATCGCGCCGGTCGTTGCTGGACCACACCGCCTGGCCTTCACCGATGAACTGATAGGTCCCCGAGCGTCCCGGATCCGCGTCCTGGTACAGGTTAGGGCCAATCTCCAGATAGTGGACCCCGTTGCCGCGCCCCACCGGGGTTACGTAAAGGCCGTCGTAGGTGCGGTGGATGCGGTTGACGTTGCCGTTCGCCATCACCCAGTTGCCATTGACGTCGAACTCGAGGCTGCGAGGATCCTCGCCGTAGCCCCGGCCATATCCCACGTCCTGGCGCATGGCGCGGCGGCGTTCGGCCACCTGCTCGATGGCGTGGGCGAGACGTTCGAGGAACGCCTCGCCATCTGCATGGGCCGCAGGAGGCGCGGCCAGTCCGGCAGCGGACAGGAACAGGGACAGGGCGAAAGGGGCGGCGATGTGGCTGACGATCTTCATGATGGGCTCCTCGGTAAGGTCGTTCAGTGTCTTCTCCAGTAAAGCGCCACCCGTCCGCCAATCGTTCGGCCGACGGCGGACGAATCTTCGGTCCTGGCGGCACCCACCCCGGGCAGCTATCCTCGGGATGATCCCTCGCCCTGGACGGCCATGAACAAAGCGCGCTGGGCTCGCATCCGGGAGATCTTCGGCCACCTGGCGGACAAGAGTCCCAGCCACCGGCTGGACTATTTGGCCATGGTCTGCGAGGACGACGTCGAGCTGCGCCGGGAAGTGGAGGAGCTGCTGGCAGCCAACGACGCTCTGGCCGGCACGGGCGGGCACGCACCCTGGGAGGCGGGGGTGCCCCCGACCCCGCGCCGCGTAGGCGACTACCAGATTGCCGATACCCTCGGCCGAGGCGGCATGGGCGCGGTGTACCGGGCTACCCATCGGGAGTACGGCGAGGTTGCACTCAAGCTTCTTCCTGCGTTCACCGTGGCCGACCCCGTCGCGGCCAGCCGCTTCCGCCAGGAGGCCCGGGTGCTGGCATCACTTCGGCATCCGGCCCTGTGCCGGCTGGTCGACGCCTTCGTCTCCGACGGGTTCGCGGCGCTGGCCATGGAGCTGGTGGAAGGCGTCGAGCTGGCGGACGTGCTCGCCGACCGCCCTTTGCCGTACGACGCGGCCCTGGACATCTGCTGGACTCTGACGGAGGTCCTCGGTCTAGCACACCGACACGGCATCGTTCACCGCGACGTGAAGCCCAGCAACGTCCTGCTCCAACCCGACGGCCAGGTCAAGCTCATCGACTTCGGCATCGCGAAGTTCGCCGACACCCGGCTCACCGCGACCGGCCAGGCGCTGGGCACGCCCGGCTACATGTCACCGGAACAGTGGCGGGGTGAGACCCTGGACCCCCGAACCGACCTTTGGTCGATCGGGGTAGTGCTTTACGAGATGCTCTGTGGTCGGCCGGCTTTCGCTGGCGGCAGCGTGGCGCAGGTCGCGGCCCGGGTGCTCGAGGAGCCGCCGCTGCCACTGCCGGAACGAAGTTGTGACGGCTATGGCCTCAGCGCCGTCGCTGCTCTGCTCGACAGCCTGCTGGACAAATCCCCGGCGGGCCGCCCAGCAGACGCCGCCGATCTACTGACCCGGCTGGACGTCCTGCGGCGGGTTGCGCCGCTAGAACGCGTATAGCAGTCCGACGTCGAAATAGCTCAGCCGCTGTTTCGGGTCGAAATCGAGCCCGTCCGCAGTGACCTCCAGATCGTACTGATTGATTTTGTACTGGCTCCGGAAAGCCAGGCTGCGGCTGAGGGGAATGACCCAGTTCACGCCGGCGCTGAATCCCCTGGCATCGCCGGAGTACGTCCCTTCCAGATCGTCGAACTCCACCGGCTCATCCTCGTCGTCATCGTCGTCGTCCACTCCCTGGGTGAAGCGCAGGTCGGAGTCGAAATAGATGTAGGCCAGGGTGAAGTTCAACGCCCCGGCCCGGCCCAGTGCCCAGGTGTACGTCGCGCCGCCATAGAAACCATCCTCACGGTAAGACTCGTCCTGAACGATACGGGTGTCGCGGACCCGGAAGTCGATGTCGGTCTCGCCATCCTTGTACCCCAGGAATACGGTCCAGGCGTCACTGACACGGTACCCAACGGTGACGTCGATGTCGGTGCGCCCCGCCTCGCCCACCTCGTCCTCCTCGGAAATGTTTTGCTCACGCAAGGTATCGGCGTAGCTGACGCTGGCGTATGCCTTGCCGAGTCCGGCCGAGCCAAAGAGGGTATAGGTGTTGAAGGTGGCGTCGGCGTCCAGCTTGGCGTCGAAGTCGAGCTGGGTAACCCCCAGCGCCACACCTGCCACCAGATCCACGCCGCCGTCCGTCTCATCCGCCCCCGCTAAGGGACACAGAAGGGCCAACGCCGCGCCTGCAGCCGCTCGATTCCAAGTCCTCATCCGGACCTCCCCGTCTGATTGACCGCGCCCGGTGGCGCCCCTCGTGGCCAGTGTACAATCACTGACGTGAATCTGGCGCTCGGGTTACGGGCCATGGCGTTTACCCACCCCGACTACACGATCGTGCGCGAGCTGGGACGCGGCGGCAGCGCCACGGTCTTCCTCGCGGTGCACAACCGGCTCAACCGGCGGGTGGCGCTCAAGGTACTGCACGGTGCGCTCGCCGCCGATCCCCGCCTGGGCCAGCGCTTCCTTCGCGAGGCCCGCATCGTCGCCAAACTCAGCCATCCCCACATCGTGCCTGTGCATGATGTGGGCGAGGCCCCGGACGGCAGCTACTACATGGCGATGGAGTACCTCGGCAGGGGCACGCTGAAAGCACGGCTGCCGGAGATCACTCTCGGCCAGGCACTGGCCACACTCGTCCAGATCACCGACGCTCTCGGCTATGCCCACGAGCACGGTGTTGTGCACCGGGACGTCAAGCCCGACAACATCCTGTTCCGGACAGCGGATGAGGCCCTGCTGGCTGACTTCGGCATCGCCCGCACCACCGCCTCCCTCACCCACATGACCATGACCGGCACTCTGCTCGGGACCCCGGACTACATGAGCCCGGAGCAGGTAGGCGGCGGCGAGGTGGATGCGCGCAGCGACCTGTACAGCCTCGGTGTCGTGCTCTACGAGGTGCTCACCGGCCATCGGCCATTCGTCGGCGACTCGGTCATGAGCACCGGCTTGGCCCACATCACCACTCTGCCGCCGCCGCTGCCGTCGATCGTCCAGGGGTTCCAGGCGTGCCTGGATCGCGCGCTGGCGAAGCGGCCGGAGGATCGCTACCAGAACGCCGGGGATTTCCGGGCAGCGCTGACCGGGCTGGAACGAGATCCACCGCTTCCCTTGAAGACGCCGCTCGTCGAGCTTCACAGTAACCAGGCGCCCCTGCGGCGCCCTGTGACCACTCTGTCGGGCTACCAGGCGCCTCGGAGCCGGCGCGGTCTCTGGCCGATTCCGGTGGCTGTGGCCGCGGCCGTCATCGCTTTCGGCGGCTGGTGGCTCGGCGGCGATCGACGCGTCCGGACCGGCGCGGAAGCCGTCGAAGCGCCGGTATCCGCCGCTCCGCTGCCCACCAAGCCCAGCGAATTGGACCGTACCCTGGCCGCCGCCGACGCAGCCTTCCGGCTGGACCGCTGGTTCGGGCCCGAGCCCGACACGGCGGTGAATGCCTTTCGTGAGGCGCTGCGCCTGGCGCCGGGCCATGACACTGCCAGGACGCGTCTCGAGGCCATCTTCGAGACCACGTTCGCCCGCGCCGAGGATGCAATCGCTGCAGGCTCCTTCGAGCGCGCTGAATCCTACCTGGCCCAGCTCGAGGACGCCTGGCCAGACGACGGGAGAATTGCGGATCTGGCGGGCAACCTCGCTCAGGCCCGGGAACGAGCTTCTCAACGCGTTGCAAGAGCCGATCGGGAGCGCCGCGTCGGTGCGCTTCTGGCCCGCGCCAGCGCCGCCGCCAGCGCCGGGCGATGGACCACCCCGGAGCAGGACAGTGCATTGGGATACTACCGCCAGGTGCTCGACGTGGATCCCGACAACGTCTTGGCCGTGGCGGGTCTCGACGCCGTGACCGCAGCCCTGCTGAACCGGGCGGAACGCGCGGCGACGGCGGGAGACTTCGACCTGGCCATCACGCACCTCGACGAGGCCCGCGGCATTGCACCCCACCATCCCCGGCTTCCTCGTGCCAGCGCCGTGCTGGAGGAAGCCCGCCAGGCACACGCGCAACGTCTGGACGCAGCGGCCGCGGCGCGGAAGCTGGCCGCCGAGATCTCCCGGATGACCGCCCGGGTGAACGCCTGGCTCGGCGACGAAGCTGCAGCCCTGGACGACACCTACCGGCAGCTGCGTGCCGATCTGACCGCCTTGCTCGAACGTGCTCCCGAGGATCCGGCGCTTCGCAGCCTCCAGGCCGCCACCGAGCGTCACGCCAGCGCCCTGGCCCGAGCAGCGCAGGACGGGCCGTCCACCGAGGCAGACGACGACGTTTTCCGCCTTCCCAGTTTCTGAGTGGCCGAGCGTGAACGTGAAGGTGCCCGCGACGCGGACGCGCTCCTCGGCGGCCTCAGCGAAGCGACCATCAGCACTTGGCTCCGAACAGGCCGCCCACCGTGCAGCCGGCCTTGTTCACGGCGTTCAGGGCCTCCTTGCCTGCACTTTCCAGGTTTCGCCCCATCTGGGCGGGGTTGGTCAGCGTCCGTCCCGCCTTATCCAGGGTACGTAGGGAGTCACGACCCAGACGCTCGAAGCGTTGGGGTACCTGGCTGGGATCCCTCAGAGTGCCGTAGGTCCATTCGGCAGCATCCACCACGTCAGGAACGTCCACTCCGAGGGCGGACTCGACGGCGTAGGTAGCCACGAAACCACCGGCGGCGGCCCGACCCACGCGGCCGGCCGTGCGGGCGTAGCGTCCTGAGCGGGCCGTATTGCTCAGCGTCGACTTGATGGCGCTGCTCCTGCGGGCGTGCCGGGCCACGTTGCCGCGATGCGTCATGGTCGCCCGGGTGGACGACCCCAGGTTGCGGGTGAAGCGGCGCTCGGCATGCACCCCTCGATTGGCAGCGGAGCCTTTGAGGATACTTCTCGGCTGTGCTACCCGGCGGTCGTAGTGGACGTTGTTGTAGCCCGCTCCGGCCCGACGGGGCGCCTCGTCGAATCGAACTCCAGGCCGCGCCGGGGCCCGGGCAGCCTGTGCCAAGGCGCCACGCTGACGCATGGCGGCGCGGGTGCCGGGACCGAGCCGGCGGCCGAGCGCACCCTCCGATCGAGGCATGGCGGCGCCCTGGTCGGCCCAGCGGACGTGGCGTTGTTCCGCCAGGACGGAGCCGGCCATGGCGGTCAGGGTGGCGGCGAGCACGAGTCCTTTGAGGATGGTCGATGGCATGATGGTCGCTCCTGTTGTCGTCCCGGTTCCGGCGCAGGGCCCGAAATGGGCACATGCGCCGCTCATCTGAAGAAAGCGACACCAGCTCGGGATTCGTTCGGAAATTTCCTCTCCGTACCCGGCAATTGCCCTGTCTATGGGCCCGGCGTACCATCGACACGTCACACCGTCCACGTCAGCGGCGCGCAATGGCCGATCCGCATAATGTCACTCAGCTCCTGGCCGCCGCGCGATCCGGCGACCCAGCCGCCCACCAGCAGTTGCTTCCCCAGGTCTACGACGAGCTCAGGCGGCTGGCCGCCCGTCACATGCGGCGCGAGCGTGAGGGACACACGCTCCAGGCCACCGCGCTGGTCAACGAGGCTTACCTGCGTATGGCCGGGGGCGACGTGCATGCTGCCGATCGGGTCCATTTCTTCGCCCTGGCGGCTCAGATGATGCGCCGCATTCTGGTGGACCACGCGCGGTCGAAAGGCCGCGGCAAACGCGGCGGCGATCAGCGCCAGCTCACCTTCGACGAATCCGTCTTCATCTCGCCTGAGTCCGAGACAGCCGTGATCGAGCTGGACGAAGCATTGGAGAAGCTGGCCGCGTTCGACGAGCGGGCCGCGAAGGCGGTGGAGCTGATGTTCTTCGGCGGGCTCACCTACGACGAGGCGGCGAACGTGCTGGGCGTATCGAAGACCACCGTGTTCGAGGATCTCAAGCTCGCCAAGGCCTGGCTCGCCCGGGAGATGGGACAAGCTTGAGCTGAGCGCGCAGGGGCAACCGCGCCATCGCGAGACCGCCCCCGCGGTCTTCAACGGTACAGGTGGATCACCTGGTTCTTCTGGTTATTGCTGCGCCAGATGGCATGGTTGTCGGCCACGAACTCGTACGTACCGGTGGAATTGGCGTCCTGGTACAGGTTTGGCGCAATCTCCACGTAACGTACGGCCTTGCCGCGTCCCACCGGCGTCACCAGGATGCCATCGTAAGTGGCCTGCATGCGGTTGACGTTGTTGCCGAAGCGCCAGTCACCATTGACATCGACGATATAGACCTGCGGCTCCTGAGGGGCCGGCTGCTGGTAGCCTCCTCCCTGTCCGCCGCCGTAGCCGCCGTAGCCGCCGTAATCGGCAGCCGGCACCACACAGCCGCCGAGGGCCAGCGCGCCGACCACGAGGATGGCCAGATTTGACGGGTGTCGAATGCCGCTCATGTCTTCCTCCGCCGTTTCCGAGTTGATCACCCCTGTAGAGCGTTATAGGGCAAACAATCGTTCGGCAGTACCACCCGGTCGGGCTATTCCACTCGGCACGAAACTTGCGCGGTGGAGGGCGACCGCCCGTCGATGAGAGGCACGTCCGCCGGCAGGCTCACCAGTCCTCGGCAGGCGCGGGCGGGCAGCCCCAGTCGGCGCGCAGCACCTTGCAGAGCTGGCGATAGGCTTCGGTGCCGACCCGCGCCTCGAGCTGCTCTTCCACCTGATGCAGGGAGCGCAGCGCGTCGTCGCGCATCTTGATGCCGCGAGGATCGTCGGAGTAGCGCACCCGCTTCGCCCGGCGGTCTTCCGGGTCCGGCTCCAGCCACACCAGGCCCTCCTGCTCGAGCTCGGCCAGCGCCAGGTGCACCGCTTGGCGGCTGATGCCCAGATTGGCCGCGATGTGAATCGGCCGGGTCACTCCGTCGGCGATGTTGATCATGATCATCGACTTGGTGCGGCTCATGCGCGGCCAGCCGGCCGCTTCGAGATGATTCTGCAGGCTCTCGTCGAACCAGTAGACGGCGTGCAGAAGATCCTTCAGCAGGAATTCTCGTTGTCGATCGGCCACGGGGCCCTCGGCTGACAAGGAATCGGGCAATGTAACGGGACGGAGCGGGCTGCGTCGACCCCGCTATCCGCCGAAGCCCTTGCGCTCCAGCCAGTCCTGAACCACGGCCACCGCCTCGTGCACCTTCTCGCGGCTCACGGTGTAGTAGTGGTCCGCGCCGACGATCTGGCGGAGCTCCTTGTCGTCGTGGGCCACGGCATCGAACAGCCGCTGGGCGTGACTGGGTGTGCAGGCCAGGTCGGCGGTGTTGTTCACCACCAGTACCGGGCAGCTCACCCGCGACGCGTTGCCGACGCCGTCCGCCCGCGTGTCGTCGTAACTCCACTGGGACAGCCACGAGCGCAGGGTGGTGAAGCGTGCGAGCCCCACGGGACCGTCGTTCACCGTCTTCGGATCACCCAGATAACAGGTACCGGGCGGACGGTCGGAGGGGTCCTGGGTCGGGTCGAGCCAGCGCACGTCGGCCATGGTGCCGTAGACGATGAACGGCCGCTCCGGCACGCCGTCCGGGTCGGCGCGCAACATCGCCAGGGTTTCCTTCACCCAACGGGTGATGCGCCGGTTGCGCTCGAGCTGCGCGGCGCGGAAGCGGCGCACGAACGCCTCGCTGTACGGGGGCTGATTGGGATTCGCGGGATCGTAGAGGTTGAGCTCGGGGTCGCGGTCGAAGGGCCGGGATTCGTCCGTGATGGAGGGATCCAGCCATTCCGTGGAGGTCACGGCCCGGCTCACGTGCGCGGCCAGCAGCATGATGCCGTCCGCCGGCTCGAGGCCCGCTTCCACCAGATTCAACGGGTCCCCGGCGGGGGTATGGGTGATGGTGGGGTGCTCCGCCTGATCCTGATAGAAAAGGCTCAGGCTGCCGCCGCCGGACCAGCCGCCGAGGACGACCTTCTCGTAGCCGAAGCGTTCCTTGAGATCGCGGATGCAGGCGCCGAGGTCGAGCACGCACTTCTCCATGATCAGCGCGGAGTCGTTGCCCCGGTAGCGCGGGTTGCAGTAGATGAC
>JAWLCV010000087.1:0-16340 GCA_041686955.1 Pseudomonadales bacterium | reverse complement strand
CTTGCGCTCCTCGAGGCCCTGGGCGGCGTGGCGGAAGAACGAGACGATCTGCTCGATGGACTCCTCCATGCCGTAGAACTCGTCGAACGCCGGGTAGCGCTTGATGACTTTGTTGGAAAAGATTCTGGACAGTCGCGGGTCGTGGGACGTGTCGACGAACTCCGGCTCGCCCACGGCCATGAGCAGGCGCTCGGCGGCGGTGGCGTAGGCGGTCGGATCGTTCTTACAAAGCTCGAGGTACTCCTGGAGGGTCAGCTCTTCTTCTTGAGCCGCATCGTATCGTTCCTGGTAGTGCTCGAAGACACCCATTGTCAGCCTCCTCTGCTGCGCTTCCCCCTCTGTTCCATCAACTTCGTTCTTCTTACAGCTTCTACGGCTCCTACGGTTAGACTAGACCCATGCGAGAAAAGTGCCAGCGAAAAATTCTCAGAAAATTTCCGAGCGCGCGGGTATACTGAAAAGCTCACCCGTCTCCAGGCACAATGCCGTCAAGCGTCGCCCCCAGACGCAACCGGTATCCAGAGCGATCACGTCCGGCTGATTCGTCACGCCCTCGATGGCGGCCCAATGGCCGAACACGATGCGAACGCCCAAGGGCCGCCGCGCGCGCAGCTCGTACCAGGGAAACCAGCCGGGCGGCGCGTCCGCAACCGCGCCCTTGTGAGCGAACTCCAAACGGCCTTCCTCGCTCACCAGACGCATTCGCGTCAGATAGTTTGTCACCGCCCGCCAGCGATCGAGCCCCTGCAGGGAATCCTCCCAGATGTCCGGCCGATTCCCGTACAGTCCGGTGAAGTAGACCGGGTGCCCGTCACTGCGCAGCACCGCTTCCAGCTCCCGCGCGTAGCCCTCCGCCTGGTCGAGATCCCAGATGTGCGGAATGCCCGCGTGGGTCATGACGTATCCCAGTGCGTCGTCCCGGACCAGCATGGGCAGATGACGCAGCCAATCGCAGAGCTCGTCGCAATCCTCGGCCGCCAGCACGTCGGCGAACGTGTCGCTGCGCCGAACGGGATGGCCGCCGTAGCGGATGGCGAGCAGGTGCAGGTCGTGATTGCCGAGCACGCAGAGGGCCGCATCTCCCAACGAGCGGACGAAGCGGAGTACGGCCAACGATTTCGGACCCCGGTTGACGAGATCGCCGACGAGCCACAGCCGATCGCGAGCCGGATCGAAACGGACGTGCTCGAGCAGCTCGCTGAGCTCGTCATAGCAGCCCTGAACGTCCCCGACCGCGTAGGTGGCCACGCCGCGTCAACCTCCGGCATCGGGCGGCTCGGCCGCCAGGGTGTTGGCCAATGCGACGAACTCGGCCACGGAGACGTCGTCGGCACGGCGGGTGGGGTCGACTCCGGCGCGATAGAAATCGGGCTCGAGGGACTGCAGAGCGTTGCCGAGCTGTTTGCGGCGCTGAGCGAACGCGTGCCGCAGCAGACGCGCGAACGCACCCGGGTCGTTCAGCGCCGGTTTTTCCTGCCGCGGCACCAGCCGAAGCACGGCCGAGTGCACCTTGGGCGGCGGGGTGAAGCTATCCGGCGACACCTCGAAGAGCAGCTCGACCTCGCAGTGGTATTGAGTGAGCACGGTGATCCGCCCCCATGCCTTGCTGCCCGGCGCCGCTGCCAGACGGGCCGCCACCTCGCGCTGGAGCATGAAGTGCATGTCCTGGATGCGGTCCAGGTGATCGAGCAGCCGCAGCATCAGCGGCGTGGAGATGTTGTACGGGAGGTTGCCCACGAGCCGCCAAGGCCGTTCGCCGTTGCCGAGCAGCCGCTCGAGATCCACCCGCAGGATGTCGTCGTTCACCAGCTCCAGCTCGGCGAACCGTGCCTTCAGAAACGGCACGAGATCGCGGTCGATCTCCACGGCCAGGTAACGCTCCGTGAGACCGTAGAGGTGCTCCGTCAGCGCGCCGTGGCCCGGTCCGATCTCCAGCAGATGGTCCTTGGGCTGCGGGCGGATGGCGCCGACGAGCTGCCTCAGCACGCCCTGATCGTTGAGAAAATGCTGGCCGAACCGCTTGCGTGCTCTCATCACCTCACCCCAGCCGCGCGGCCAGGGCGAGCGCCGCCTCCAGGCTGCCGCTGCGGGCCCGCCCCGTGCCCGCCAGGTCGAGCGCCGTGCCGTGGTCCACCGACGTGCGCACGAACGGCAGGCCCAGGGTCACGTTGACCGCCTCGCCGAATCCAACGTGCTTGAGCACGGGCAGACCCTGGTCGTGGTACATGGCCAGCACCGCGTCCGCCTCCGCGAGCAGCTCCGGCGTGAACAGGGTATCCGCCGGCAACGGCCCGCGCACGTCGTGACCGGCGCGGCGGGCGGCGTCGCACACCGGCGCGATGACGTCGATCTCCTCGCGGCCGAGGTGCCCTCCTTCCCCGGCGTGCGGATTGAGGCCCGCCACCAGAACACGCGGCGCGTCGATCCGGAACCGTCGACGCAGGCCGTCGATGAGGAGCGCGAGGCGCCGCGTGAGCAGCGGTCGCGTGATGGCGTCGGGCACGGCGCGCAGCGGCAGGTGGGTGGTAGCCAGCGCCACGCGCAAGGTGCCCGCCACCAGCAGCATGAGCACGTCGTCGGCGCCTGCGCGCTGACAGAGAAACTCGGTGTGGCCGGAGAAGGGAATCCCCGCGTCGTTGATGACGGATTTCTGCACGGGGCCGGTGACCATGCCGCTGAACGCGCCGGCCAGGCAGCCGTCCGCCGCCCGCTCCAGGGTCGCCAGCACGTAGGCGGCATTTTCCACCGCGAGCTGCCCCGCCCGCACCGGCGCCGAGAGAGGCACGGGCACCACCGTCAGGCGGCCGGGCTGCCGGCTGGGGGACGAAAGATCGGTTTCTACCGACAGGTCGAGACCGAGCTGTCGGGCGCGCGCCGACAGCAGATCCGGATCCGCCACCGCCACCCAGTCCAGGCTGCGTGGCCGGCTCGCCAGGGTGACCACCAGATCCGGCCCGATGCCGGCGGGCTCACCCGGCGTGACGGCTAGCATGGGCTCAGATCCGCACGTCGACGAAGGCCTCGTCCCGCAGCTCCTTCTGCCACTTCTGAAGCTCCTCGTCGAAGCGGCGCTGGTGGAGGATCTGCAGCGCCATGTTGCGGCGGGCCTCCTCGCTCATGTCCTGTTCCCGCCGGTCGCGCACCTCGAGCACGTGCCAGCCGTACTGGGAGCGGAACGGCTCGGAGACCGCGCCGGTGGCGGTGGCTTCGGCAGCCTGGCGAAACTCCGGGACGAACTCGTCCCCGGCGGTCCAGCCGAGATCACCGCCGTTCAGGGCGCTGCCGGGGTCCTCGGAATACTCCCGGGCCAGCTCGGCGAAGTCGGCGCCCTCCTGGAGGCGTTGATGGATCTCCTCGATCAGGGCCTGGGCCTCCGCCTCGGTGCGAACGGCCGAAGGCTGCACCAGAATGTGGCGCAGGTGGGCCTGCTGCTGGCTCTGGGTGCTCGCGCCGCGAACGTCCAGGAGCTGGACGATGTGGATGCCGCCCCGGGTCTCGATGGGGTCCGCGGTCTCGCCGACGGAGAGGCCCAGCACCTGCTCGGCGAACAGGGACGGCAGCTCGCCGGCCTTGCGCCAGCCGAGATCGCCGCCTTCCAGGGCCGTCGGCGCCGAGGAATGGGTGATGGCCATCTGGCGGAACTCGGCCCCTGCCCGCAGCTCTTCGACGATGTCCGCGGCCTGCTCCCGAGCCGCCACCACCGCCGCGTCGGTGGCTTCCTCGTCGATGGTCAGAAGAATGTGCCCCACCCGGTACTCGTCGGAAAGGAGCTGCTGGTAGTAGGGCGAGCTCAGCAGATCGTCGATGTCCTTGTCGCTGATGGCGATGCGCCGGCTGACCAGATTGCGCTGCAGCCGGGTCATCACCATCTCGCGGCGGATCTGCTCCCGGAACTCGGCGTAACTGACGCCGTCCATGGCCAGCGCCTGACGGAACTGTTCCAGGCTCATGCCGTTCTGCTCAGCGAAGGACAGCACGGCCCGGGTCAGGGTCTCGTCGTCCACCTGCACGCCGCGCCGGTCCGCCTCCTGAAGCTGCAGGCTCTCGAGAATGAGGCGCTCCATGATCTGGCTCACCAGCACGTCGTTGGGCGGCGCCTGGACGTTGGACTCGGCGATCTGCTTCTTCACCGCGTCGAGCCGCGAGAGCAGCTCCGAGGCCAGCACCACGTCGTCGTCGACCACCGCCACGATGCCGTCGAGCTGCTGGTACTCGGCCCGAACCGGGCCCGCGAGCAGCAATGACGTCACCACCAGCGCCAGTGCCGGCAACAGCCGGCCGCGCAGCGCGCGCCTGTCAGTACCCATCGATCTCGTTCTCCTTGCGATAGCCGCGGATCCCCCGCGCCAGCACCGACTCCACCTTGTCGCCGAAGTCGGCGAGGCCCTTGAACACCACCTGCAGAAACACCCCCTCGTCCGAGTCTACCGTGTCGAAATCCAGAGCGCGGCCGGTGGGGCTGTCGAGGAAGCGTCGGGCCATGAAGCGAATCTGCCAGCAGCAGTCGTTGTACTCGATGCCGCCGAATCCCTCAATCGTTCGACCGCTCACCACGTCGTAGTTCCATCGCCCCAGCACCGCGAAATGCCGGCTCACCGGCCAGTAAACCGACACGTCGGTCTGGTCGATGTCGTCCTGCAGGCGCTTGCGGTAGCCCAGGTTGACGATGTGACGATTGTCCCGCCGGTACTGGATGGCGCTGCCGATCTCCTCCCAGCGGTTCTCGTGAGGATCCCAGACCGCGTTGCCGCTCAGGCGCCAGTCGCCGGCCACCGAGCCGGCGAGCTCCCCGGCAACCGCCGAGGTGGAGCGGCCCTCCGCCTCGCCCGGCGATCCGCCGAGGGTGACCCGGCGGTCGTCGAAGTAGACGATCTCGCCGAGGCTCGCGCGGAAGTACTCGCGGCCGCTGGCGGGGTCCATGAACCGGGTGGTGAGCCCCGCGGAGAGCTGGTTCGCGTCGCCGATTCGGTCCAGCCCGGCGAAGCGGTTGTCGCGGAAGAGTTGGCTGTAGCCGAAGGTGAGGGCGGTGGCGTCGAACCGGGGCAGGTCGTCCTGCGCCTCGTACTCCTGGTACAGATAGTAGAGCTGGGGCTCCAGGGTCTGGAGCAGATCGGCGCCGAACCAACGCAGGTCCCGCTCGAAGAACAGCCCGCCGTGGACACTGCCGAGGCCGATGGTGCGTTCCGGCTCAGCCGTCAGCGGCTCCGCCACGTCCCGCAGGTCGTAGGCCGTGTATCGGTAGCCGCCGGTCAGGGTGAGAAACCCCCAGGGGGCGGCCAGCGGCAGGCGGAGCCGCGGCTCCACGTGCAATCGATCTCCCACCACGGCGTTGACGCCGGTCAGCGCATCATTATCCCGGGTGAAGGTCACTGCCGAAGCCCCCAGCGACCACTCGAACGGCCCCGGCAACCCGCCGAGGTAGTTGATGTCCAGCTCCGGCAGCCGCTGATAGGGGTCCACCCGGGTCTCATCGAGGCGTTGGAACCGCTGGGCCCACAGCCGCATGGAGAGCCCGCCGGCGTCGTAGCGCAGCTCGCCGCGGCGCTCCAGCTCGATCTGGCTCGACACCTGAAGGTCCGTGCCGAGGTCGTGAAAGTAGTCCCGGTCGCTCACCGCGGTGTAGTCCACCACCGTGCTGAACCGGCCCAGCTCGCCCATGTGGTTCAGAGCCAGCAGCCAGCGGTCCTCGGGCTCGAACTCGCCGGTGACGAGTCCGGCCGCCCGCAGCTCCTCGAAGTCGTCGCGCTCGAACTCGCCGTCGTAGAGGTCGTCGTCGTAGAGGAATGCTCCGGACAGCACCGTGCGCTCCCAGCGCGACAGGTGCCGCAGTTCCGTCTCCACTCCCGGGCCGCGCTCGCTCACGTAGCGCGGGATCACGGTGGCATCGTAGTTGGGGGCCAAATTCAGGTAATAAGGCAGAGTGATGTCGTAGCCGTCCTCGTCCGAGTAGCCGAGGGTGGGAAACAGCCAGCCCGACTGGCGGTCGTCACTCACCGGGAAGCGGATGTAGGGCGCGTAGAGCACGGGCACCGGCCCCACCCGCAGCACCGCGTTGCGGGCCGTGGCGAACACCTCGCCCTCCTCCACCACCACCGAGGAGGCGCTGATCCGCCAGCTGTCGTTGCCCGGCTCGCAGCGGGTGAACGAGCCGCGGCGCATGGTCATGCTGCCCTGCTCGTCCTGAGCCAGCGCCCGGGCGTCGCCGCGCATGCCGCTGTCGAGCAGCAGGAACTGGACGGTCTCCACGGTCGCGGCCTCGGTGTCCAGGTTGACCGTCGCCTGGGTCCCCTGCACCGCCAGTCCCGGCTCCAGCAACTGCACCTTACCGGCGGCGGTGGCCAGCCGGGTCTCCCGATGCAGCCGCGCCTCGTCGGCGGTGACGGTGCGGTTTCCCTGCTCGATGGTGACGTTGCCGAAGAGCTCCACGTCGCCTTCCAGGCGGTACGCCGCCTGGTCCGCGCGGGCTTCTATGGGGAGCGTTTCCTGGTCCACGTCGGTGGGATAGGCAAAGGTCGGGCTCAGGTAGCCGCCGCCGCAGTACTCGGGCACCAGGGCCGCCTGTTCCGGCGGCAGCGCCGACCGGGGCACCCAGTAGCGGCGGGCCAGGTCCCCCTCCCCGTCGGCGGTCGCCGCCGCAACCGATGCCGCGGCGCACGTGAGCAGGGTCGAGCCCGTCAGGCAGAGACCCGCGAAGACCCCCAGCGGGCCGCCCCTGTTCCACGCACTTCGCATGGCGCGCATCATAAGAGATGTTCGGCCGCTTCACCTAGTGTACTGCGCCGCCTGATTTGGCACTTATAGAGCCCCTCAAAAGCGTCAGCGCAAGGCGCCGTCCGCCGGGAATGGTTGCTCCATTGCCAAGGACGGCAACGCGGCGATGGCGCTTTTGAGGGGCTCCCTGCGGGCGCGAGCCCAGGCGGCCATCTGCGTCGTTGGGGCCGCTACCCATAGCTGGGCTATGGCGGCGCGCGGGAAGTTCGCGGAGCGAACTTCCGAAGCTGTTCGCTTCGCGAACAGCCCCACGCCTGGCAGCTGACCGCCTGGGCTCACGCTATAAGTGCCAAATCAGGCGGCGCAGTACACTAGAATCGACAAATGGATGCAGCAGTACAGAGCTGGGCCCGTGAGCGCCTGGCGGAGCTCGATCTCGCGCCGGCCGGGGGCGCCGTTCGCTTCGAGGCCCTGCCCGCGGAGGCGAGCCATCGGCGGTTCCACCGGCTGCAGCTCGAGGGCGGGGCCAGTTTCGTGGTGATGCAGTCGCCGCCTTCCCTGGAGAACAACGCCCAGTTCGCCACCCTGGCCACCGTCTTCGCCGGGCACGGCGTCGGCGTGCCGCGGCTGCTGGCGGCGGACCACGCCGCAGGCCTGTACCTGATGACGGATCTGGGCACGCGCCATTTCGAGGACGCCTACCGGGACGGCGGCGCCGAAACCGTGCTGCCCGGCGCCATCGACACCCTGCTGCACCTGCAGGCCGTGCGCGACGGCCGCATCCCCCCCTACACGCGGCAGCGCTTCGCGGACGAGCTCGCCATCTATCGGGAGTGGTTTCTGCAGACCCTGCTGCAGGTCGCGGCGCCGGATTCCCTGCTCGAGGCGTTCGAGATTCTCGTGGACGCGACCCAGTCGCAGCCCCGCTGCTGCGTGCACCGCGACTTCCACTGCCGCAACCTGCTGCTGACCCCGGAGGGCCACGTTGGGGTGGTGGACTTTCAGGACGCCCTGATGGGACCGGCCACCTACGATCTCGCCTCCCTGCTGCGGGACTGCTATCACACCTTTGCCGAAGCCGAGGTGGTCCGCTGGCGGGAGCACTACCTGGAGCGCACGCCGCTCCCGGTGGAGCGGGACCGCTTCGCCCGCGACCTGGACCTCACGGCCCTGCAGCGCCAGCTCAAGGCCGTTGGCATCTTCGCCCGGCTGTCGCTCCGGGACGGACGCGACTCCCATCTTCCGCACATCGTCCCCGTGCTCTCGCGGATCCTCGGCCTGGCCGAGCGTTATCCGGCGCTCGCGCCGCTGGCCGGCCACGTGGCGGCGGTGCTGCCGCTGGCGCGGCGGCGGCTGGAGGCGCCGGCGTGAGGGCCATGATCCTGGCCGCCGGCCGCGGCGAGCGGCTGCGGCCGCTGACGGACACCGTGCCCAAGCCTCTGGTGGAGGTCCGGGGCGAGCCGCTGCTCGCTCACCAGCTTCGCTGGCTCGCCGCTGCCGGCATCCGCGACGTGGTGATCAACGTGCATCACTTGGGGGCGCGAATCATCGACGCCATGGGCGACGGCAGCGCCTGCGGCGTGCGCATCCGCTACAGCGAGGAGGCCGAGCTGCTCGAAACCGGCGGCGGCATCGTCAAAGCGCTACCCCTTCTCGGCGACGCGCCTTTCGTTGTGCTGAACGGGGACATCTTCACGGATTTCCCGTTCAGCCGGCTGCCCGGGGATCTGGATCCGGGCACCGACGCCCACCTGGTGCTGACCCCCAGGCCCGCGTTCCGCGAGCGCGGCGACTTCGACCTGGCGGACGGCCGCATCACCGGCCGCGGCGACGGCTACGTCTACTGCGGCATCGCGCTGCTCCGCCCCCGCTCGCTCAGCGGGCGCCGGGTGGAGCCGTTCTCGCTGCGCGACGTGTACTTCCAGCTGATGGCGCGGGGGCGGCTCTCGGCTCAGGTCTGGGATGGGGCCTGGACCGACGTCGGCACGCCGGCCCAGCTCGCTGCGTTGAACGCCACGGCCGACGTTCGGAAACCGTGACCCGGCGCACCAGCGCGCCGTGCAGCGGTCACGGTGGCTGCCCATGGCGGTGCGTAATGTGGGTTCATGTCCGCGACCCACGCCTCCTACGGGCACTGGCTCGGTAAGACCCTCGCCACCACCGCGGCGCTGGTGCTCGCGCCTCCGGATCCCGGCCTGCTGGCCTGGTGGCTGGCCGGCGGGCTGGCGGTGGGGCATCTCCTGGACAACTGCCTCGCCCGCGTCGCGCCGGGCCCGCCGCCCGGCACCGGCGACCCGCTTCTGGAGAACGCCCGCGCCCTGCTCGGCGTGGGAGCGGAGGCGGACCGCGCCGCCATCCGTCTCGCCTACCGCCGTCAGGTGGCCCGCTGGCATCCCGATCGCCTGCCCCCGGACGCGGACCCGCGCCGCCGCACCGCGGCCGAGGCCCGGATGTGCGAGCTGCGGGAGGCCTTGAACGCACTGCTCGCCGCCGCCACCGAACCCGGAGTCAAAACCGGGTAGAATACCCGGCCATGGAACACTGGATAGCACCGTCCATACTGTCGGCGGATTTCTCCCGCCTCGGCGACGAGATCCGCGACGTGCTCGGCGCCGGCGCCGACATCATCCACTTCGACGTGATGGACAACCACTACGTGCCGAACCTCACCATCGGTCCGCTGGTGCTCGAGTCCCTGCGCAAGGCGGGCATCGACTGCATCATGGACGTGCACCTGATGGTGAAGCCCGTGGACCGGCTGATCGGCGACTTCATCGGCGCCGGCGCGGACATCATCAGCGTGCATCCCGAAGCCACCGAGCACCTGCACCGCACCCTCAGCCTGATCCGCGAAGGCGGCGCCTCCCCGGGGCTGGTGTTCAACCCCGCCACGCCATTGACGGTGCTCGAGGAAGTAGTGGACATGGTGGACCTGGTGCTCATCATGTCGGTGAACCCCGGGTTCGGCGGCCAGAGCTTCATCGAGTCGAGCCTCGGCAAGCTGGCCCGGGCCCGGGACATCATCGACGACTCGGGCCGGGAGATCCGCCTGGAGATCGATGGCGGCATCAAGATCGACAACATCCGCCGGGTGGCGAATGCGGGGGCGGACACCTTCGTCGCCGGTTCCGCCATCTTCGGCAGCGACGACTACGCCGCCACCATCGGGGCCATGCGGGAGGCGTTGAGCTGACGTGCAGCACTTCGCCGGCTATCTCTTCGATCTGGACGGAACTCTGGTGGACACCGCACCCGACATCCGCGCCGCCCTGAACCACGCCCTCGCCAGCGTCGAGCTCGCGCCGGTGGACGACGCCCTGACCCGGCACTGGGTCGGTCACGGCGCCCGGGTGCTGATCGAGCAGGCCCTGGCCTACCATGGCGCGGAGGCCGACGTGGAGGCATTGTTCGAGCGCTTCCTGCACCACTACGAGCGGAACATCGCCGAGCACAGCACCCCGTACCCGGAGGTGGTGACGAGTCTCGAGGCGCTGCGGGATCGGGGGGCACGACTGGCGGTCGTCACCAACAAGAACACCCGGTTGACCGCGGCGCTGCTCGACGCCCTCGGCTGGAACGGTATCTTCGACACCGTGGTCTGCGGCGACACCGCCGCCCGGCCCAAGCCCGCCGCCGACCCCGCGCTGCACGCCTGCGCCGTGCTGGGCCTCGCCCCGGGCGAGGTGCTGTTCGTGGGGGATTCGGAGACCGACGTGGCCTGTGCCCGGGCCGCTGGCTGTGCGGTGGTGTGCGTGCCGGATGGCTACAATCACGGCATCGCTCCCGCCGCTCTCGGCGCGGACGCCGTAATCGCCTCGTTCCGGGATCTGGTGAGGCCGCGAGATGACTGAACAGGAACCCGAAGCGGAATCGCGACCCCTGAGCGAGTCTCGCTTCGCCGAGCTCGCCGCCTTGGGCTACAACCGCATCCCGGTGGTGGTGGAAACCCTGGCCGACCTGGACACGCCCCTCTCCACCTACCTGAAGCTCGCCAAAGGGCCGTACTCCTACCTGCTGGAGTCGGCTCAGGGAGGCGAGAAGTGGGGCCGTTACTCCATCATCGGCCTCCCCTGCCGCACCGTCATCAAGGTCACCGGCCACCGCATCACGGTGCAGACCGACGGCGAGACGGTGGAAACCCTGGAGGCGGAAGACCCGCTGGCGTTCGTCGAAGCGTTCCAGCAGCGCTACCGGGTGGCGGAGCTGCCGGAGCTGCCACGGTTCTACGGCGGCCTGGTGGGCTACTTCGGCTACGACTGCGTGCGCTACGTGGAGAAGCGGCTCGCCGGTGGCGCGCCACCCGACACCCTCGGGACACCGGACATGGTGCTCATGGTGTCCGAGGACGTGGTGGTGTTCGACAACCTGAAGGGCCGTATGCAGCTCATCAGCCTGGTGGATCCGGCCGAGGAGGGGATCCATCAACGCACCGTCGACCGGCTCCGGACGCTGAGTCAGCGGCTCGCCGGGGCAGTGCCGCCCATTCCCGAGTCGAGCGCCAATCAGCCCGTGGAGGAGAGCGATTTCGTCTCCGAGTTCGGCGAGGCCGCGTTCACCCAGGCGGTGGAGAAGATACGGGAGTACATACGCGCCGGCGACGTCATGCAGGTGGTGCTGGCCCAGCGCATGTCCATTCCCTTCGCCGCCGACCCCATCAACCTGTACCGGGCGCTGCGCAGTCTCAACCCGTCCCCGTACATGTACTTCATGGATCTGGAGGAGTTCCAGATCGTCAGCTCCTCGCCGGAGATCCTCGCCCGCCTGGAAGACGGCGTCATCACCAACAGGCCCCTGGCTGGGACCCGCCGGCGCGGCCACACGGCGGAGGAGGACCTGGCCATGGAGCAGGAGCTCCTGAACGACCCCAAGGAGATCGCCGAGCATCTCATGCTCATCGACCTCGGCCGTAACGACGTCGGCCGGGTCTCGGAGACCGGCTCGGTGGAGGTGACCGAGCGGTTCGTCATCGAGCGCTACTCCCACGTCATGCACATCTCCAGCAACGTCACCGGGCGGCTGCGCGCCGGCAAGACCGCCATGGACGTGCTGCGCGCCACCCTGCCGGTGGGGACCCTCTCCGGGGCGCCGAAGATCCGCGCCATGGAGATCATCGACGAGCTGGAGCCGGTGAAACGTGGCATCTACGGCGGCGCCGTGGGCTACCTCGCCTGGAACGGCAACATGGACACGGCCATCGCCATCCGCACGGCCGTAATCAAGGACGGCACCCTGTACATCCAGGCCGGCGGCGGGGTGGTGGCGGACTCGGTGCCGCGACTGGAATGGAAGGAATCCATGAACAAGGGCCGCGCCATATTCCGGGCGGCGGCCATGGCCGAGGCCAAGTTCCGAACGTGACGACGAGATGAGCGACGCTCCACTGATCGAAGCGGTGGCACGGCAACTGCTGGCGAACGAGGTCACCCTGGTCACCGCGGAGTCCTGCACCGGCGGGATGATCGCCGCGGAGCTCACCAGCGTTCCCGGCAGCTCGGAATGGTTCGAGGGCGCCTTCGTCACCTACCGGCCGTCGGCGAAGATGCGCATGATCGGCGTGAACCGGCGGACCCTGGAGGAGCACGGCGTGGTGAGCGAGCCCACGGTCCGGGAGATGGCGGAAGGGGCACTGGCCGCCTGTGATGCCCGCGTCAGCGTCGCGGTCACCGGGGTGGCCGGCCCGGACGGCGGGGATCTGCTCGCTCCGGTCGGCACGGTGTGGTTCGGCTGGGCGGTCCAGGCGCCCTCCCCCCGCTGCATCCAGACGGCCCGCCATCAGCTCGGCGGCAGCCGCGCCGAGGTGCGGGAGCAGGCCGTGCGCATCGCCCTGGAGGGCATTCAGGCCATCCTGCAGGCGCCGGCCTGAGCCATCCCCGCCGCCGGGCGCGGCCTTGAACGCTCAGTCGCCGTCCCGCAACGCTGCCTTCAGAGCCGCGACCTGCTCGGGGGTCACCGGAATGAAGTTGCCCAGGGTGCAGGTGCCGCTGGTGCGCTCCCAGAACCACAGGAACGAATCCACCGCCTCGAAGCTGTCGAGATTGCACACCCGGTTGTCGCGCAGCTCGAAACGCAGGGTGTCGTTGCGCCGCAGGCCCACGCAGCGGTTCCGAAGCTTGTTCACCCAGACGCGGTCGCCGGTACCCTCGAACAGCACGTGCTCGGGATCGAGCACCTCCACGCTGCGGTAACTGTGGGTGGAAAGACAGCGCACTTCCTCGGCGTACTCCTCGCTCGGCAGCGGCTGGCTGAGAATGTCCTCGATGGCTTCCGTCCTCGCCTGCTGCTCCTCGGAGGGCGGCGCCGACGCGCAGCCGGCAAGGATCAGCAGCCCCATCACCCAAGCGCCGTGTAGATATTTCATGTGGTTCTTCCTTGTCAGCACCGGCTCTTACCTTCGCACATCTTCGGTAGTGACAATAGGTCCGGCACGGCGGGTTACAAACCCTCCCACGGCCACAGGGCGCGAATGTCTTCCGGCATGGCGTCACGCACCTGCTCCAGCTCGCCGCTGTCGATCTCGCTGGTGAGCTGATGAAACACGGCGGTGACCGCCCGCTCCGCCTCCTCCCGGGTTATGGCCGGCGCGCGCTTGCACACCCGCTCGATGAACTCCTCCTTGTGACGGTACTTGAGCGGCTTGTCCGCCGGATGCCAGCCTTCGTAGTAGAAGCCCCGCACCACCATGGGCAATTGAGCCGCGAGATCCACCGCCTCATTGGGAGGCAGCCTGTCCCGCAACGCCTGCAGCACCGCCCGCAAGGCCAGATAGCCCTTCTCGGGGTCGTTCCAGCCCATCTCGGTGGAAATGCCGCCGAGCCACGACTGCGTTTTTTGCATGCTCCGCTCCAGGGCCGGCACGTTCGTCGATGCCATCGTCGCGTCCTCCATATTGAGCGCCGCCCGGAGGTTCCAAGGTTCGTGCCACCCCGCTCTCAGGGAAACCGCATCGTTGGCTCCAGAGCATGGTCTGCATCTTGCCTCACCACTTGGGGCACCGTCACCGTCAGCCGGTGGTTCACTTCAGCTGATGACGCAGCAGGGAACGTTGACGAACATGAACTACCGCCCGGAACTGGACGGCTTACGGGCCATCGCCGTGGTCGCCGTGCTGCTCTACCACGCCGGGTTCAGCGTGCTCGGCCGGGCGTTCTTCCCCGGCGGCTACCTCGGCGTGGACGTGTTCTTCGTCATCTCCGGCTACCTGATCACCCTGATTCTGCTCAAGGAGATGGGGCGGGAGAGCTTCACCTTCCTCGGCTTCTACGAGCGCCGGGCCCGGCGCATCCTGCCGGCGCTGTTCGTGGTCATGGCGGCGTCGATTCCGTTCGCCTGGACGTACATGCTGCCGTCCGCCTTCAAGTCCTACGCCGGAAGCCTGGCGGCCACCACGCTCTTCGGCTCCAACATCTACTTCTGGCGGGAGGACCAGTACGCGGCGGACGGCAGCGAGCTGAAGCCATTTCTGCACACCTGGAGCCTGGCGGTGGAGGAACAGTTCTATCTGCTGTTCCCGGTGGTGCTGCTCGTGTGCTGGAAGTTCTGCCGCCGCTACCTCGGCGCGCTGTTCCTGGCCGGCTTCGCGGTTTCGCTGCTCCTTTCGGAGTGGGCCAACGACCGCTTCCAGAACGCCAACTTCTTCCTGGCGCCCTCCCGGGCCTGGGAGCTGCTGGCGGGGGCCATGCTGGCCAAGCTCGAGGTGGAGCGGGGGCGCAATGCCTACCCCCGGGCGAGTGCCATACTGCCGGCAGTGGGTGCGGTGATGGTGATCGCCCCCATGCTGGTGCTGGACGACTACGCGCCCCACCCGGGCCTGGTCACCCTGCTGCCGGTGGTGGGCACCATGCTGCTGATCTGGTTCGCCGGGGGAGGCGACGGTGTTTCACGCTTGCTCACCTCCCGCGTCGCGGTGGGGCTGGGGCTCATCTCCTATTCCCTGTACCTGTGGCACCAGCCCATCTTCGCCTTCGCCCGCATCCGCTCCACCAACGAGCCGCAGGTGCTGGACAAGCTGATATGGATCGCACTCGCCGTGCTCCTCGCCACCCTCACCTACCGGGCCGTGGAAACGCCGTTTCGCAACAAGCGGCTGATCAACCGCCGGCTCGTCTGGACCATGGCGTCGGTGGGCCCGGCGGGGCTCCTGGCAGCGGGGCTCTACGGGTTCGGCAGCGACGGTCTGCCTTCGCGGTTCGAGTCGCTGCCGAGCTTCTATTTCGACGTGGTGAAATCCCAGGCCGAGCATTCTCCGACACTCGGCGCGCCTTCGAACCCGTGCGAGGACTACGCCGGCGGCGACGACTACTGCGTCTTCCCTCACGGGCTCGGCCGGGTCACGCTCGCCACCGTGGGAGACTCCCACCTGCGCACCTTGAGCGAGCCGCTTCAGGAGGTGACCGAAGGCACCGATGCCGCCTTTCTCCCGCTGAACCGGGCCGCCTGCCCGCTCATCGCCGGAATCGACCGGGTGAGCATCGGAACGAAGAATCCCTTCCCCTGCACCACCCGTTACAACGAGCGCCGCATGGCCGTGCTGCAGGAGGTCTCGCCCTCCATCGCCATCCTCGGCGGCCGCTTGCCGCTGATCCTCGAGTCCACCGGCTTCGACAACCGGGAAGGCGGCATCGAGAGCGAGGACTACCACTGGGCATTCGTGGAGCCGGGCGGTTCCGGTTCTTCCCCAGCGCCCCTGGAGACGGTGCAGCGGCGTTTCCGGGAAACCGTGGAACGTCTGCTGGCGGAGGGCATCAAGGTGGTGCTCGTCTACCCGATTCCGGAGGTGGGCTGGAACGTGCCCCAGCGGCTGGCCGAGCTCCTCCCCAACGCGGCCCCCGAGGACATGCGCGAGTGGGCCAGGAACCACATGGTGACCACGTCCTACGACGTGTTCCGGCAGCGCACCGCGTCCACCTACGCCGTCTACGACGCCGTTCCCGATCATCCGGACCTGGTCCGCGTGTACCCGGAGACCCTGTTCTGCAACACCCGGGTTCCCGGCCGCTGCATCACCCACGACAGCGAGCACGTCTACTACCGGGACGATGATCATCTGTCCGAGGCCGGGGCCCGCCTGCTGGTGGACCTGATGCTGCGGCGCATGGAGGAGAAATGGGGCCGGCTTCCGGCGAGCATGGTGGCCGACTCCAGCCTCGGCCATCGCACCCTGTCCCAGGCGGGACGCGGCGCGGAGCGTTAGCGGGCGGCGGTCCGCTCCGGCTCGGCCGCGTCCGACGTGACTGCGCGGAACTTGCCGTCGCCGGGGTCGTGAACGCGCTCCACGGGCTCGAGCACCACCGGCAGGCCGGCGAGTGCCGGCTCGAGGAAGGCGCGGATGGCGGGCTCCACGGCGGCCAGCGACACGCCCTCCCGAAGCTCGAGCCGAACCCGAACCGTCCTGTCCCGCTGCTGGTGGATCTGCCAGCGCCGAACCCGGGCGGCCATGTCGTCGCGGGCCCAGAAGCCGTTCGCCGCCAACGACCACAGCGATACCCGCTTACCCCCGGCGTCGAGCACCGCATCGCAGGCGCGGCCCTCCAGCGACGCCAGGCGCATCCCGGCCCGGCCACTGCCGTCGCCGCCGGCCACCCGGGCCATGTCTCCGGTGGCGTAGCGGATCAGGGGCGCCACGGGCTCCG
>JAWLCV010000086.1:5437-16770 GCA_041686955.1 Pseudomonadales bacterium | reverse complement strand
AGAGGGCGGCTCGAGCCCGGGGCAGTCCACGGTGCGCGCGGGCAGGTAGCCGTTCAACGCCTCGCGGCGCTGTTGCAGGTAACGGATCTCGGCGCTGTCATCGGGCGGCCGGTAGAACTTCGCTGCCTTCACTTCCTCGTCGGAGAGGGGAATGCCGTAGTTGCGGGCGCATTCCAGCCGCTCGGACTCGCTCAGGTTCTTCTTCTGGTGGGCGGTGTTGCGTCCCTGGGCGGCGCTGCCCATGCCGTCACCCTTCACCGTCTTGATCAGAATGACCGTGGGCTTGCCCTGGGTTCTGCTGGCCCTGTGGAAGGCCGCGTAGACCTTCTTCGGATCCTGGCCGCCGCGCTTGATGGTCTGGATCTCCTCGTCGGAGAGCGAGTTCATCATCGCCTTCAGCTCGGGGTTGTCTTCCACCCAGTGTTCCCGCTGCACGTTGCCGGGCAGGATGGAGAGGTACTGGTAGTCCCCGTCCAGACACTCCTCCATGCGCTTGCGCAGCACGCCATGGACATCCTGGGCAAGCAGCACGTCCCAGCCGCTCCCCCAGATGACCTTGATGACGTTCCAGTCGGCGCCGCGGAAGCTGCGCTCCAGCTCCTGGATGATCTTGCCGTTGCCGCGCACCGGTCCGTCCAGCCGTTGCAGGTTGCAGTTGACCACCAGCACCAGGTTGTCGAGGCGCTCCCGGGCGGCGATGTTGATGGTGCCGAGCACCTCCGGCTCGTCGGCTTCGCCGTCACCGATAAAGCACCAGACCTTGCCGCCGTTGGCCGGCTTCAGGCCCCGGTGCTCCAGGTATTTGGCGAAGCGCGCTTGGTAGATGGCGGCGGGGGTCGACAGGCCCATGGATGCGTTGGGCACCTGCCAGAAATCGGGCATGGACCGGGGATGGGGATACGAGCAGAGACCGCCCCCGGGGGCGAGTTCGCGACGGAAGTTGCGCAGTTGCGTCTCGCTGAGACGCCCTTCCAGGAACGCCCGGGCATAGACGCCGGGCGACGCGTGCGGCTGAACCAGCACCAGATCGCCGCCGTAGTCCTGGGCGCGGGCCTTGAAGAAGTGATTGAACCCCACTTCCATCATGGTGGCGGCGGACGTGTAGGTGGCGATGTGGCCGCCGACCCCGCTGCCGTCGTCCTGTGCCTGAAGCACCATGGCCATGGCGTTCCAGCGGATGATGTTCTCGATGCGTTTCTCGAGCTCCATGTCCCCGGGGTAGGGCGGTTGCTGAGCCAACGGAATGGTGTTGACGTACGGGGTGTTGAGCGTGGCCTCGTTCAGCGGAATTCCGCGTGAGAGCACGTAATCCTGCACGTTGCGCAGGATCTCCCGGACGCCCTCCTCGCCGTAGGCGCCGTAGATGTATTCGATGGACTCGATCCAGTCCTGCTTGTCCTCAGCCAGCGCATCTGCCGGCCTGGTTGCGGCGCTCATTGACGACCTCGATGGAACCTCGATCGGCACAGTATAAGAGGCTCGGAGGGTGGTTTCTGCCCGGGCGCAAAATGGTCGACTTCTCGATTTCCTACGCGAAATCTGCTGCTTCTGGGAATGGCGCGTGTAGGACGAAGCCACTACGCTGGCCCGTTTTGGTTGGGTGACGGCCATTTGACCGACTCGCACGACGACGGAGAACCCGCCGGCGCGGCGGACGCCGCGCGCCGCCTCCGGGCGGTGCTCGACGGCGTGACGCACTACGTGGGGCTTCTCGACCCGCGGGGTGTCCTGCTGGAGACGAATCAGGCGTCGTTGGCGCTGATCGGCGTCCGGCGCGAGGACGTGATCGGCCGTCCGTTCTGGGAGACCCCGTGGTGGTCCCACGACCCGGGGATGAGCCGTCGGTTGCGGGACGCCATCGCGGCCGCCCGCGGCGGCGAGATGGTCCGGTTCGAGGCCCAGCATGCGGCGGCGGACGGGAGGGCGGTCACCGTGGCGTTCTCCCTTACCCCCGTCCGCGACGAGCATGGCGCTGTGGCACATCTCGTGCCGGAGGGGCGCGACGTCACGGCGCTGCGCAATGCGGAGCGCTCGTGGCACGAAACCGAGGCGCACCTCGACCGATTTCTCGACGTGGCTGCCGACGCCGTGGTGGTCATCGACGAGTCACAGCAGATCGTGCGCTTCAACAAAGGGGCCGCGGCCGTCTTCGGCTATCGGGAGAGCGAGGTGCTGGGACAGCCCCTGCTGCTGCTTCTGCCCGAGGCCGCGCGGGCGCGCCACGGCTCCCACGTCGCCGCCTTCGGCCGTTCGGGCGACTCGGCCCGCTACATGAATCGGCGGGGCCGCATCGCGGGGCGGCGCAGGGATGGCGAGATCTTTCCCGCGGAGGTCACCATCGCGAAGCTGGACATGGCGGGAAGGACCCTTTTCATCGCCGTTCTGCGGGACGTCAGCGAGCGCGTGCGGGCGGAACAGGAACTGGCCCGGGCCCGGGAGCACACCGAAGCGATTCTCGCATCTGCCGCGGAGGGCATCATCGGCCTCGATCGGGACGGCCGGGTCACCTTCGCGAATCCGGCGGCGCTGCGCCTGTTGGGATTCGAGGCACAGGCGCTGGATGGCCGGGATCTCCATTCGCTCGTCCATCACACCCGCGCGGACGGCACGCCCTACCCCGTGGAGGAATGCCCCACCTGGGCCTCGGTCCACGACGGCGTGGCGGCGCGCTGTGACGACGACGTCTACTGGCGGGCGGACGGCACGGCCATGCCGGTGGAGTACACGAGCACGCCGTTTCACCTGGGGGGGCGGGTGGAAGGCGCGGTGCTGGTGTTCCGCGACATCTCCGAGCGCAAGCGAACCGAGGCAGCGCTCCGGAGCCTGTCCTTCACCGACGACCTCACGGGCGTGTACAACCGCCGGGGCTTCGTGTCGCTGGGAGAGCAGGCGCTGCGCCAGGCGCGTCGCTCCGCCAACGGCTGTCTGCTGCTGTTTCTCGACATGAACGACTTCAAATCCATCAACGACACGCACGGGCACCTCGCGGGTGATCGCGCCCTGGCGGAGCTGGCTGCGCTGCTTCGGGAAGGCTTTCGGGAATCCGACCTGGTGGCCCGGCTCGGCGGGGACGAGTTCGTGGTGCTGGCGGTGGGCGCCGGGCCCGAGACTCAGGCGCTGCACCGGGCGCGGCTGGAGGCGCGGATCGCCGAGCGCAACGCGGCAGGCGAGGCGGAGTTTCCCATCTCGGTGGCCATCGGCGCCGCGGTGTTCGATCCCACGGCACCGGTGTCGCTGGAGCTGCTGATGAAGCAGGCGGACGCGGCGCTGTACGCCCACAAGCGCGAGCGCCGAGGGGCACCCTAGCAACCGTCGTCCATATCGGTTGCGCCATCGCAGCCCATCGCTTGAATGCGCGGGACGGACGGTCGTAGGCTGGCGCCACACCATGGTTCCGAATGCCGCTCGGCAAGGAGGTTGGCATGAATTCGGCTTCGACCATGAAGGCGCTGGTGTACCACGGTCCGGGGAGCAAGTCCGTGGAGTCGGTGCCGAGGCCCACCATTTCAGAGCCCACGGATGCCATTCTGCGCATCACCAAGACCACCATCTGCGGCACCGATCTGCACATCCTCAAGGGCGACGTCCCGGCGGTCACCGAAGGCCGGATTCTCGGCCACGAGGGGGTCGGCGTGGTGGAGGAGGTGGGGGACGCGGTGACCGCCTTCGAGAAGGGCGATCACGTGCTGCTGTCGTGCATCACCTCGTGCGGCCGTTGCGAGTACTGCAAGAAGCAGATGTATTCGCACTGCGAGCAGGGAGGGTGGATCCTCGGGCACCTGATCGACGGTACCCAGGCGGAGTACGTGCGCATTCCTTACGCCGACAATAGCCTGTACCCCATTCCACCGGGCGCGGACGAAGAGGCCCTGGTGATGCTGAGTGACATCCTGCCCACCGGTTTCGAGATCGGCGTGCTCTACGGCGCGGTGAAGCCCGGCGACGTGGTGGCCATCGTCGGCGCCGGACCCATCGGCATGGCGGCGCTGCTCACCGCCGGATTCTACTCACCCGCCCGGGTGATCATGGTGGACCTGGATGCGGCCCGGTTGGAGATGGCCCGGCAGTTCGGCGCCACAGACGTCATCGACAGCTCGAAGACGGATCCGGTAAAGGCGATTCTCGATTCGACGAAGGACGGGGTGGACGTGGCCATCGAGGCGGTGGGCGTGCCGCAGACCTTCGACGTCTGCCAGTCCATCGTCAGGCCCGGGGGTCACATCGCCAACATCGGCGTGCACGGCACCAGCGTGGATCTGCAGCTCCAGAAGCTGTGGATTCAGAACATCACCCTGACCACGGGGCTCGTCAACACCAACACCACGCCGCTGTTGCTGAAGACGGTGGAGGCGAAAAAGCTCGAGCCCCAGCAGCTCATCACCCACCGGTTCGGGTTCGATCAGCTCATGGAGGCGTACGAGGTATTCGGCAACGCGGGCAAGGAGCAGGCCCTGAAGGTGATCATCAGCAACGACTGACGCGCACGCGGCACTCGCCGCTCAGGCGTCGTCCTGCTCCTTGCGTGTGAGCTGGTTCTCGAGGTAGCTGCGGCTGCGCAGGTCGATGGGCACGGCCAGATATCGTCGTATCTCCCGGGGCTCGAGCCGGCGATGCCAGTCCCGGAACATCTCCGTGGTGGTGACGGGTTTGCCGCCGTCGTAATCCTCCAGGTGAAACCGCTCGCCGCTGGCGAGCTCGCCGCTCGTCACCACCCGGCAATAAAATCCCGGACGCCCCGCCTGCATGAAGCGCTTGACGAATCCGGTGTCGTTCATGCGGGTGGCCAAGGTGTTGCAGGGGATGCGCGGCGCGGAGACCTCGAGCACCACGGCGTCGAAGCGCAGCCGGCTGCCGATCGCGACGCCGGGCTCCGGGAGGCCAAGGACGGTCAGGTTCTCGCCGAAGGTGCCGGGGGCGAGCGCTTGGTCGAGCTCGGCCGACCACCAGTCGTAGTCCTCCTGGCGGTACACGTAGACGGCCTGGTCCGGGCCGCCGTGGTGGCGGGTATCCACGATCTCGTCGCCCTCGAGTCCCAACTCGCCGACTCGCACCGGGCGCGTTACCGGCTCCTTGAAGATGCCCGTCTCGCCATTGAAGCTCCTGCCCTCCAGCCGGCGCCGGCTGCCCACGTTGACGCTCACGATCTCCATCCGATCTCCGTCGTGCGGTAGGTTGTCGGTGCGGCCGGTCCGTGCGTCACTGGCCGCCGTGGGGAATGACGGAATCCGTCTCGGCGGCGCGTCTGCCCCGGAGCGCGATGCGGTGCAGGGCGGCACCGGCCACCATGGCCGCCGCGAACGTCACTGCCTTGGCGTCGAGGTAACCCAGCAGCGCCAGCGCCGGTCCCGGGCACAGGCCCACCAGGCCCCAGCCGATGCCGAAGAGCGCGGATCCGGCAAGCAGGCGGTGATCGATGTCGCGCCGCGCGCTCAGGCGAAACGAGGTGTCGAAGATGGGCGCCGGGCGCCGGGTGACCAGACGCTGGGTCAGTCCCGCCACCGTCAGGGCGCTGGCCATCACCAGGGCAAGGCTCGGATCCCAGGCGCCGGTGACGTCGAGAAACGCGATGACCTTGTCCGGGTTCACCATCTGAGAAACCGTGAGGCCGGCGCCGAACACCACCCCGCAGACGAGGGCGGCCAGCGCTTTCCTGGCGTCAGCGCCAGACATAGACGGTCACCATGGCGGCCAGCATGAACGTCATCACCGCTACCAGGGAGCGCAGCGACAGCCGCGCCAGCCCGCAGACCCCGTGGCCGCTGGTGCAGCCGCCGCCGAGGCTCGTGCCGTAGCCGACGAGCAGCCCGCCCACCACGGTGGCGGCCATGGAAGTGTCGATCTCCGGCACGGCCGTGGCCCCACGTCCCAGGTCCAGGGCGAGCATGCCCAGAGGCAGGCCCAGAAGAAACGCCAGCCGCCACGCGGTCTCGCCGGCGGCGGGCGGAATCAGCCCGCCGAGAATTCCCGAGATCCCGGCGATGCGCCCGTTCAGCAGCAGCAGCAGGCTGGCGGCGGCGCCGATGAGCGCGCCGCCGAGCAGCGCGGAATACGGGGTGAATCCGGTCACCTAGGCTCTCGAAGCTAAAGGCGCACAGTGTAGCCGATCTGGGCGGAGAGCTGATGCATCTTCAGCTCGATGGTCTGCCCCGTGTTGAGCGGATTGGCGCCGGTGACGGTTTCGGCGGGCGAGTACATCACCCCCAGGTCGAGCTCACCGTGCCGGCCGATCCTGCGGGTGATGCCGGTGGTGAAGTGCCACTCCTGCACCCCGGGCGCCAGGATGTTGAACAGCACCTCGCTCTCGGGTATCGGTTGCTTGCCGTAGCTGAGTCCGGCACGCAGGCTCCAGTCGCCGTTCGCCTGCCAGGCGCCGCCGAGCTTGAACACCGTCATGTCGCTCCAGCCGAAGCCGGCTCCGCCGCTGTCGCCGAGTCGCGCGGTCCCCAGGTTCGGCAGCAGGTGCGCGCTCACGGAATCCACCTCGCTGTAATTGATGTGCTCGACGTCGAACTGCAGCAGGCTCGTTGCGCTCGCCTGCCAGGAGACGCCGACGTTGAAGCTCGAGGGCACGTCGAAGCCGCCGTGCCCCGCGAACAGCCCGGCGTAGTCGTCGAGCTTCTCCATGTGAATGCGGCTTTTCCACGAGGCACCCACCCGGAGCTCCGGCGTGACGGCTCCCTGCACGCCGAGGCGAACGCCGCCGCCGAAGGAGGTTTCGTGACCGTTGTCGGAGAGATCGCCGGCGGACGCCGACAGGGGCGCGAAGCTCGCGACGCCTTTGGCCTCGAAGCGCTGGACGGCGAGGATGGGGCTGACGCCCACGGAGAAGCGCGGGCTCAGCTTCCGCGCGTAGGTCGGGGCGATGAACATCTGCGACAGATCCACCCCCGCGGGACCGGCGCCGAACACCGGGTGGTCATAGCTGGTGTTCATTCCACCCTGGCCGTAGATGGTGATGCCCACGGTGCTGTTCTCGCCGATCATGCGGTTCCAGCCGAGGGTCGGAATGGCGAACAGCTCCTTGTCGCTCTCCACCTTGCCCGGGTTCAGCGGAAAGACCAGGGGTGGTGCCACTGAGGCGTCAGGATCGAAGCTCGGCATCCCCGTCACCGTGAACTGCCGCCGCGGGCTGAACAGCTCCACTGCGAGCTCGAGATCGTTACCGACGTGCACCATGCCCGCGGGATTGATCGCCGCGGCGGAAGATCCCAGGGCGTGCGCAGTGCCGGTACCGGCCATGGCTCGGCTCTTGATGCCGAAGCCGTGGGCGAAGTAACCGTTGGTGGCGTGGCCGGCCGCGGGGAGGAGGGCGGCGACGGCGGCGGTGGAGAGGACGGCACGGATGGAGCGCATGGTTCTGTCTCGCATTGGGCCTGCAGGTTCTGCCTCAGGCTCGGGGTTGAACTCGAGCGGCAGAGTCTAGGCAGGCCCGTTCACGAGCAGAAAGAATCGTTCTCCATATGCTTAGAACGACACGCCGCCGCCGGATTCAGCGGGATGGGCGCTGCGACGGCACGAACTCCTCCATCACGGCCCGCTCCAGCAGATCGAAGGGCAGCAGCCCCTGGCCGATGATGAAGTCGTGGTAGGCACGCTCCTCGAAACCGTCGGGCAGGGCGAGCTCCACCTGGGTGCGCAGGGCGTTGAGCTTGGAGTACCCGTAGAAATAGCTGGTCGCCTGTCCCGGTGCGACGAAGCTGTAGCGGTCCACCTCCTGCTTGGCCATGGGCTCGGACAGCCCCACGTCCTCCATGAGGAATCGCTGGGCCTGGTCGGGCCGGATCATGCCGAGGTTGATCATGGGATCGAGGAAGGCCCGCGCCTCGCGCATCATGCGAAGCTGCAGCACGCCGACCTGCCCCTCGAGCGGGAAGTGTTCCTTCATCTGCGCCTCGGCGTAGAGCGCCCAACCTTCCACGTTGGCGCTGTTGAACGCGAACACCACCCGGGCCGTGGAGACGCCGCGCTCCAGCATGGCCGAGAACTGCAGTTCGTGTCCCGGACGGGCCTCGTGGGCGGTGAGGGTCCAGGCGATGGCTTCGTAGCTGAAATCGTCCATCTCGGCGCCCGGCGCGGCGTTGGGATTGCGGGTGGGGAGGACGAACTCCGCCGGCTCCCCCGTGTTCCCCACCAGTCTCGGCGGATCCACGTGGGGCGCGGGGGTGGCGGCCGCCTCGGCTTCGGTGGCGAGGCGAATGACCGCATCGCGGCGGGGCAGGGTGACGATGCCCTCCCGGCGTACGATGTCCTCGATGGCGGACAGCCGTGACCGGTACAGCTCCAGCAGCCGGTCCTCGGGAATGCGCTCCGCCTTGAGCCGCCGCAGCACCTGCCGATAGTCGCGTTCCGGCCATTCGCGCTCCGCGGCCACCGCTGCCGCCAGGGTCTGCATCTCGCTGCGGGTCTGCACGTAGTTCGCCGCCGCCCGCTCCAGCAGCTCCCGCGGGTCCATGTCCACGCCGAAGCTCTTGAGGTTGTCGGCGTAGATGGGCGCCGGCAACTGCGAGGTCTCCCGTGCCCGGGGCAGCACCACGTCCCGCGCCCACGCCGCGTACTCGTCGAACTCCCGGCGCAGGGTCGTCAGGGGTTCCTGCCACCCGTCCAGCGGGCTCTGCTCGAGGAGTTGCTCGATGCCGTCCAGGTAACGCGACTGGTTGTCCAGATATTGCTGTGCCTCGACCACCCAGGGGCCCAGCAGCTCCGGATTCTTGGCGGCCTCCTCATAACGGGCACGGGCGAGGCGGGTGATGGGCTGGTAGCCCGGCGCCGTCCCCGCGTACCGCTCGAGCCGAACCAGAGCCGCCCGTTGACGCGTCTCGGGTACCCGCTCGTCGATGAGGTTCTGAAAACCGACGTAGACCGTCTGGCCGAGATCGAAGAACGGCAACAGGTAGCGGCGTCGGAGCTCCGAGCTCGCCCGCTGATCGCGCGCGGCCTCGATCAGAATCTCCAGATCCTGACGGACCCGGGGGTCTGTGACGTCGTCGCGGGCGGTCTGTAGCCCGGCAGCCGCCGCCTCGAGATCCGCCTCCTGGCGCTCGGCATAGCCCGGCTTCAGGTCGATGACGCCGGTGTCGAATCCCTCGGCCCCGACGAAGGTGCCGAACTCGGGTGTGTAGCGGCCGACCACGTCGAGCAGGACCTGTGCGTGGCGATTGCTCTCCTCGATCCAGTCGGCGCCGGCCGGCGCGGCTGCGAGCAGCAGGCTGGCCACGGCGATCATCAGCGAGCGGGTCATGTAACGGCTCCTTTGTTCAACGCCCTTTCAGGCTGTGGCGCGGGGCATCAACTCAGCAGGGCACGCCCCACGAAGAAGAAGACGGCCGCCAGCACGGCGCCGGCGGGTACGGTGACGAGCCAGGAGACGAATATGGTGCTCACCACCCGCATGTTGATGGCGGCGATGCCGCGGGCGATGCCGACCCCGAGCACGGCGCCCACCAGGGTGTGGGTGGTGGAGATGGGCAGCCCGGTGCCGGAGGCCAGCACGATGGTGGCCGCCGCGGCGATGCCGGCCGCGAAGCCCCGGCTCGGGGTGAGCTGAGTGATACCCTGGCCCACGGTGGCGATGACTTTGTGTCCGTAGGTGGCCAGGCCGATGACGATGCCCACGCCGCCCAGCAGCAGCAGCCAGGGCGAGACCACGGAGACGGCGTTCACGCTCCCGCTGCGGGCTACGGCCACCACGGCGGCCACCGGCCCCACCGCGTTGGCGACGTCGTTGGAGCCGTGGGCGAAGGCCATGGCGCACGCGGTGACCACCATGGGCACGGCGAAGACCTTCTCCACGGTGGCGAAGTGGAAATCCCGGTTGGCCTGCGGATCGTAGGGAATGCGGCGTATCGCCACGTGGCCGACCAGGGCCACCGCCAGCCCCAGCACCGCGGCCATGGCGTAGGCGGTCCCGGTACCGAGGTCGAGCCCGAGGTGCACGATGCCCTTCAGCAACGTCACCAGGGTCATGAAGAAACCCGCGAGAAAGATGTACCAGGGACACCAGCGGCGGGCGGCCCCGAGCGGATCGTCGCGCCCCAGCACGAGCCGCTGAATGCTGAGGAACAGCATCAGGGAGAGGGCGCCGGCCAGTAACGGGCTCGCCACCCAGCTCATCACGATCTGCCCGACCTTCCCCCAGTGCACGGCTTCCACGCCCATGCCCATGGCCGCGAATCCCACCACCGCACCGACGATGGAGTGGGTGGTGGAGACGGGCCAGCCGAACCGGGAGGCCACCAGCAGCCAGATGGCCGCGGAGAGGAGCGAGGCCAGCATGCCGACGATGAGCAGGTCCGGCGCGCCGGCGAACAGGCTGGCGTCGACGATGCCCTTGCGGATGGTCGAGGTGACCTCTCCACCCGCCAGCACGGCGCCGGCGAACTCGAATACTGCGGCGATAACCACGGCCTGGGGAATGGTGATGGCCCGGGAGCCCACCGACGGCGCCATGGCGTTGGCCACGTCGTTGGCGCCGATGCCCCAGGCCATGAACAGGCCGAACCCGGCGGCCAGGAGGATGAAAAGGAGCGCGAGTTCCACGAAGCTATTTCGAGATCAAGAGGTGCAGACGGCTACCGACGCGGTGGGCGATGTCGCCCAGCTCTCCCGTCCATTCGATGATCTGGTAGAGGAACATCACGTCCACCGGCGGCAGCTCCCGTTCGATCTGAAACAGTCGGCTGCGCAGCTCCACCTGTTGCTCGTCGCTCTCGTTCTCGATCCGGTCGAGCTCCTCGGTCATGGCGATGACCACGTCGACCTCTTTGCCCCGGAAGCCCGCTTCGAACAGCTCGTCGAGCTCGCCGACGGACTTTTCGGCCTGGCTCACCGCCCGGAGGCTGCAGCGCAGGAACTCGAGGTACGGCTCGGCGAGGGACGGCGGGACCTGCATTCGCCGGCCGGTTACCAGCCCCGAGATGTCCTTGGCCTGATTGGCGATGGCGTCCTGCATGGACAAGAGCTCCAGCACGTCGGAGCGGTTGACCGGCATCATCAGGCTGCTCGGCAGCGCGAGCCGCAGGTGTCGCTTCAGCTCGTCCGCCGCGTGCTCGAGCTCGGTGATGCGTTTGCGGACCGCGGCTGCCTGGTCCCAATCCCCGGCGATGACGGCCTCGAAGAACGGCACCAGTTCCATGGCGCAGGCGGTGGCCTGGGCGAAGTGCTCCTGGATGGGCCGCACCGGCGACGTGCCGAACAATCTGGAGATGTAGTCGCTGGCCATCGTGTCCCCTCGGGCGAGGCCGGAAGTGTACCCGCCGCGCGAACCGGAACCAATCCCGGATCGCACCGCGCCGGTGCTTCACACCGGGCCGGTGCTTTGCACCGCGCCGGTGCTT
>JAWLCV010000086.1:0-5337 GCA_041686955.1 Pseudomonadales bacterium | reverse complement strand
AGGCCGGAAGTGTACCCGCCGCGCGAACCGGAACCAATCCCGGATCGCACCGCGCCGGTGCTTCACACCGGGCCGGTGCTTTGCACCGCGCCGGTGCTTTGCACCGCGCCGGTGCTGCGCACCGGGGTCAGTCGATGGCGGCGTCCGCTCCGGCAGTAGGCGTGAGGATGGACGCCGGCGCGCGCGCGATCCGGTCGCCGGCGAAGGTGCCGAGATAGACCGAGTCGCCGAAGGGCAGGGCCACCGTCGCGCCGCCCATGGGGGGACCCTCGTGGTCCAGCAGCACCCGGGTGGCCATGGTGCCGGGATCGATGGCGACGATCTGGAAGCGCAGGCCGCAGCTCGTCCCCGGCTCGAGCTCCTGACAAGCCAGCATGTCTCGGACCGAAGCGTGGTGGGACGCCGCCAGCAACTCTCCGGTAGGGGACCAGGCCAGGTTGTCCGGGCTGGAGACCTCCGCTCTGTCCACCGCCTGACCCGTCTCCACGTCCACCTTGATGACGGCGTCGCCGAAGTAGCTGTTCACGAACAGGAATCGCTCGTCGGCGCTCTTTTCCACGCCGTTGGCGAACTTGCTCTCGGTGCCCGGCAGCTTGCGGAAGCCGGCTTCCGGCGACCAGTGGTACACGTAGCCGGGCGTGTAGCCCGTGATCCGCATGCGCAGCGTCGTCCACAGCACGCTGGCGCCGCGCGGGAACATCTGCGAGACCCAGAAGTCGCCGTTCTCGAGGACCACTAGGTCGTTGAAATAGCCGTCATCGGGAGCGAGCACACAGCCCCGCCACGCGAGGCCGATGTGCTCACCGTCGTCCTGCACCTCGAACATCTCGACGGACTCGCGCCCCCCGTGATTCACGGCGTAGAGCGCATGCCCTCCGGCGAGCCCTCCGGCGAGCCCTCCGGCAAGCCCTTCGGCGAGCCGCTCGATGTCGATGCCGTGGGGCGAGAACGAATCCACCGGCGGGGCGGGGCAGTCGGGATCGCCCCAGCCGGGCTCGGAGCGCCGGGGTGCCGCGTCGCCGGGGAATAGCTCGGTGAGGGTTCCTGTCGCAGGCTCGAGGGCCGCCAGGCTTCCGGCACGCGCCGCCGTCATGTCGCCGAACTGGCTGATCACGATGAAGCGTCCGCTGGGGCTGGGAACCATGTCTTCCGGATTCTGGAAGCGGCAGTCCGGCATGAGGCCGTGGGCGGGCTCGCAGCCGGTGACGGGCTCGGCTCCGCCGGAGCAGCCGGCCAGCGTGGCCACGCCCGTCAGCAGGAGCGCGGCGGCTGCGGACCGGGCGGCCGTGGAGCCCGGCCGGAACTGGCGCAAGGTCGTCATGATTCTCCCCCTCTCGATACACGGCGGCGCGACCCGGGGTCGCGGCGGCAGTATCGCCTACACCGGGGTGATCTTCTACCTGGCGCGGTCAACGCACGGCGACGGGCCGGAAGGCGCCGTCCACCAGAGCTTCGCCCATGACTTCCCATCCCACCACGGTCGCGCCGATACGCTCGGGCGTCAGGCGGTGGCGCGCGACGAGGTCGAGCACGCCGGGCTGGGCTGCAGCGGAGTTGACCCGGCCCGTCTCGAGACGGATGCCTTTCATGTACATGTCGAGCATGGGCAGGCAGGGTGGTTCGCCGAAGTAGATGGCGGCGCTGGTACACGCGCCGAAGGGTTCGGTGGAGCGGATGACCGCGGCCAGGCCTTCGGGCTCGCCGGTGCAGTCCACGGTGATGCCGTGGGTGCGAAAGCGTCGTGGCCACCGGTCTACCGCTTCGACCTCCGCTCCCAGCCGCGCCGCCCGACGCAGCAGCTCACCGTCGCGGCTGGCGACGGTGACCCGCTCGGCGCCGAGTTCCAGGGCCCAGTAGGCCGCGTAGAGGGCGATGCAACCGCGGCCGGCGACGAGCACGCTGGCCCCGGGACGCTCCCCCAGCGGCCCGGCCACCGTCCGGTAGCCGTCGGCGATGTTGTCTCCCGCGCCGGCCGCCATGGCGGGCGACACGCCGGGCGGCAGCGGCGCAAGCATGGCGTCGGCGTAAGGAACCCGGACCACGTCGCACAGGGCGCCGCCCCAGTCCCCGCCCGCTGCGCCGATGCCGTACATGGCGGTGCCGGGTGCGTGGGTGCAGGCGGCGGTGTGGCCACGCCGGCAGAACGCGCACACGCCGCAGCTCGGCTGAAAGGCCACGGCCACCCGGTCGCTCGGCTTGAAACGCCGAACCGCATCTCCCACCTCGATCACCTCTCCGGCGAACTCGTGACCGAGCACGAACGGGGGCGCGAACGGGCTGCGCCCTGCGACGATCTCGGCATCGAGGTCGCAGGCGGCTACCGCCAGGGGCCTCACCAGGGCTTCGGCGGCGCCCTGCAGCCGAGGGGCGGGCATTTCCCGCCACTCGAGTCGGCGCTGTCCCAGGAAGTCGAGTGCGAGCATGTTCGGTCCCATCGGCATGACGCGGTGATGCTGAAAGCGCCGCGCGGCCCCGGCAAGCGGGAGTTCTGCACCGGGGGTGAACGGAATTCACCGTCACGCGAAACGGGCGAGGAGCCACTCCTCCAGCACCATCACCTCCCGGCGGTCCCCCGCATGATGGGCCGTCACCAGGTAGGAGGACTGTCCCGCGGGTACCGGCTGCTCCAGCACCGGGACCACCCGACGCTCGTCCAGCCAGCTCCGGATGAAGGGGAGAATGCCGAGGCCAATGCCGAGTCCCTGCTCCGTGGCGCGCATGGCGGCCAGATAGCTGTCGAAGACCAGCAGGTCGGCGTCCGGAAGCGTGATGCCGCTCCCCTCGGACCAGACCGCCCAGCCGTCGTAGGGGCCCGCCACCGTGATGCGCGGTGCCGCGGCCATGGCCGCCGAACCCGAATCGAGGGTGGTGAGCAGCCCCGGCGAAGCGATGGGCACCAGCGCCACGTCGGTGAGCTTTCTGGCGCGGTAGCCGGGGAACCGGCCGTCGCCGTAGCGGACGATGGCGTCCAGCCGGTCCGCGGGGTCGGCGCGCGTCAGGGCGGCCACGCTGGTGTCCGAGACCACCGACAACGTCACCCCGGGCAGTCGGGCGCGGAGCTCCTCCAGGTTGGGGATCAGCACTTCGCTGGCCAGGAAGGGAAAGGCGCCGATCCGCAGGGTGTGGGCGGCGTGCCCGGCAACCAGCGCATCGGCAGCTTCCGCCAGCGCCTCGAATCCGGCGGATACCCGGGCCAGATACGCCTCGCCTTCGGCCGTGAGGCGGACGCCGCCGCCGGAACGGTCGAACAACGGTACCGCGAGCCGGGCCTCCAGGTCCCGCACGTGGTGGCTGATGGTGGACGGTGTGACGTGCAACTCGTCGGCGGCGGCTCGAAAGCTCGAAGAGCGTCCGGCTGCCTCGAATGCACGCAGCCAGGTGAGCGGCGGCAGCGTGTTGGTTCTGCGTCGCGTGGTCATACGGCTTCACCCTCGGATGCCGTTCGGTTTACCCCCGACTCCCGAGAACCACAATGACCGATCCGATTGTGGTCTGCGGTTCCGGCCCGTCGCGGAGCCCTCGCGGCGGCCATGGCGGGCGGGGTCGGCGGGAATCAGTCCTTCTTCAGGAGCTGGTACTTCTTCAGGTAACCACGCAGCTGGTGGTAGGTGAGGCCCAGCAGCTCGGCGGCCTTGCGCTGATTGTGGCGGGCCTCTTCCATGGCCTGCTCGATGAGATCGATCTCGAAGGTCTGCACGGCCTCCTTCATGTCCAAAGGCAGCCGCGCCGAAAGGGCAGCCGAATGGCTCGCCGAATGGCTCGCCGAATGATTGACCGCGGGGCCGTTGACCGCGGCCGCGCCGTTGGCGAGTCCCGGACGAGGCCGGTAGGGAGAATCGAAGGGATCGAAGACGATCTCGTCCACCTCCTCGTCCGGGGGCGTCCGGTACACGCAGCGTTCCACCACGTTCTTGAGCTCGCGGACGTTGCCGGGCCAGGGATGGCTCTGCAGGGCCTCGCGGGCGCGCTGGCTGAACCCGGCGAAGAGGTCCCGACCGAGCTCGCCCGCCATGTTGATGGCGAAGTGCTCCGCCAGGATCAGGATGTCCTCCTCCCGCTCGCGCAGGGGCGGCAGGGTGATGACGTCGAACGCCAGGCGGTCGAGCAGATCGAAGCGGAAGCGGCCGTTCCCAGCCAGGGCGGGCAGGTCTTCGTTAGTCGCGGCCACCAGGCGCACGTCGCAGCGAAGCGTCTTGGTGCCGCCCACGCGCTCGAACTCGCCGTATTCGATGACCCGCAGCAGCTTTTCCTGCACCAGGGTGGAGGTGTTCGCCAGCTCGTCCAGGAACAGGGTGCCGCCGTCGGCCCGCTCGAACCGGCCATGATGGGTACGCGTGGCGCCGGTGAAGGCGCCCGCCTCGTGGCCGAACAGCTCCGTTTCCAGCAGCGAGTCGCTGATGGCGGCGCAGTTCATCTTGAGGAACTGCCCTTCCCAGCGGTCGGAGAGGAAGTGCAGGCGCGCGGCGATGAGCTCCTTGCCGGTGCCGCGCTCTCCCACCACGAGCACGGGCTTGCCCAGAGGGGCCGCGCGCGACACCTCCTCGAGGACTTTGAGGATGGCGGGGGATTCCCCCAGCAGGCGTTCCTGCTCCTTGGTCATTCGCGGATTCTGCCAATAGTTGGTGAGCGATGCCACGCCGAAAATGGACGCTATTGACGCGGATACAAAATAAGCCTTATGAATCAGATGCTTGCGCGAATCGGGTGAGCTGGCACGGTTTCTGTAATGACCGGGTCACGAACGCAGAAGCGGCCTCATCCCAGGCGCGACGGTTCAGACGAGGACGACCTCGATTCAATGGAGGCAGATCAACGATGGGCATTTTTTCCCGCATAACGGACATCATCAATTCCAACATCAACGCCATACTCGACAAGGCGGAAGATCCGGAGAAGATGGTCCGTCTCATCATCCAGGAGATGGAGGAAGCTCTGGTGGAGGTGCGCAGCACGTCCGCCCGCGCCATCGCCGATCGGAAGGAGCTGTTGCGCCGCCAGCAATGGCTGCAGAACGAGGCCCGGGAATGGGAGTGCAAGGCCGAGATCGCGGTGCAGAAGGGCCGCGACGATCTGGCCCGGGGCGCCCTGGTGGAGCGGAACAAGGCCGCCGAGGCGGGCGAACTGGTGAACCGCGACCTCGAGATCCTGGACGACACCCTCGCCAAGCTGAACGGCGACATCGCCGCGCTGCAGGCCAAGATAAAGGATGCCAAGACGCGCCAGAGTGCGATCATCCTGCGCGGCAAGGCGGCCAAGTCCCGGCTCGGCGCCCGGCAGCGGCTCGCCGACCACAGCATCGACGACGCCATGCAGCGTTTCGAGAATTACGAGCGTAAG
>JAWLCV010000085.1:13395-16853 GCA_041686955.1 Pseudomonadales bacterium | reverse complement strand
CCCCCGTTCGGCTCCCGCCGGGCGCGGCAGCCGTCACGGCTGCCGACGACGGTGTAGGCGCCGGGCCGCAGCTCGAGACGCTTCTCGGTGAAGCTGCCGAGCGTGCCCACGGTGGAGACGGTGATCTCCGTCTGGTTGTCCGAGCGCAGCACCACGGGGACCGGCTCGGCATAGGTCTGCAGGATCGCGCGAACGTCCTCGATCCGGCTGGCGAGCTTACGGCCGCGGGGCTCGAGGGTCTCGGCCCGGGCGAGAATCTCTCGCGCTTCCTGGTAGAGGCGATCGGACGAGAGGCGGTCCGGGCTCTGAATGATCTTGCCGAGCGCGGCCGCGACGCGCTGCTGGGCCAGCGCGTTGGCCCGGCCGGCGCGGGCGAAGGCGATGGTTTCGTCCACCTCCAGCACCTCGGCGTACAGGGCTGCCGCATCCTGCCAGCGTTCCTCGGCCGCGGCCTGCGCGGCCTCCTGCTGGAGGGCCGTGACCCGCGTCACCACGGCGCGCTTGGCCACCTGCTCCAGGCCGCCGTCTGCCACCGCGTTGCCCGGGTCCAGGGCCAGCGCGTCCCGGAAGGCTTTCCGTGCCGCATCGAACCGGCCCTGGTCGAGGCGGGTGAATCCCTCCGACAGCAGGGCCTGGAGGCGTTGCCGGCGCTCGCCTTCGGCCACCCGGGCCAGTGCCTCTTGCAGTCCCCGGGTCTGTGCATCCAGGTCCCGCACCTCCGCGTAGGTGGCGCTGGCAGCGGTCCAGTCCTCGGCCAGCTCCTGATTGCGGCCCTGACGCATGAGCTCGCTGATCCGGGGCAGCCTGGCGGCGCGCGCCTGGCCGTCGGCTACCCGCGGGTCCTCCGGGGCGATGGTGCCCGCCAGCTCGAATGCCTGCACCGCCCGCGCCTGATCCCGCGCCGCCAGGGCGGCTTCGCCTTCTTCCAGCGTCTGCTCGAGCAGGTTCCTGCCGCGCTCGATGAGCGCTGACAGCGCCTCGGTGGCGGCCCGATAGCTGTCGATGGAAGCCTGGAACTGCTCGCGCAGGAACGCCTCGTCGCCGGCAGCGGCCAGCTCCTTGGCGCGATCGAAGTCGTCATTGCCCCAGGCGCCCACCTGCATGTTTTCCTCGAGCTCGATCTGCAGCTCCACGAACCGGGCCAGTTCCTTCTGCGCCTGCTCCCGCGCCTGCTGCCGCTGAAGCTGCTGGTAGGGCGGCAGCCCGGGCTGCTCTGCGACCTGGCCCTGGGCCTCGCCCGCCGGGTCGGGCGTCGCCGCGGGGGTGCTCGAGGCAGGGCCGTTCCCGCCGCTTCGAGCGCCGGCGATGGGCGCGGCGGTGGATTCCAGCCAGGCGGGCAGCAGGTAGAACACGCCCGCCAGCAATCCCAGCGCCAGCAACAGGCCGAGCGCCCAGGTGATCAGGCTCGCCCCAGGGCCCGCCGTGGTCTCGCCCGCCGGCTCGGTGTGGCTGAGAGGGACCTGTTTGGGCCTGATGGGGCTGAAATCGTCGCTCATGGATCCAGGGTGGCTTCGAACTCTTCCTGATCTGCCGTTTCGCCGTCGTTGGACTCGTCCTGCCCGGACGCGTTCGGCGCGGGCAGGTCCAGGTCGGCGAAGTACAGATCACGGAGGATAGCGCGCAGCTGGTCGTACTGCTCGTCCACCGTGCCCTCGAGCCGGACCACCTGATTCTCCAGCTCCAGGGTGTGAGGCATGACCTCGGCTTCCGCGGCGACGCCCACCTCGCGCATGGTCTCGGCATGCATCTCGGCTTCCTGGCGCTTGGCGATGGCGCTCTTCAGCGTCATGGCGCCGCCGATCACGCTCACCAGGCCGCCCGTGTCCACGGCGGCGTCGCTGCTTTCCGCCATCGCCGCCACGCCGCCGACGATGGCCGCGGCGCCGCCCAGCGTGCGCCGCCGCGCCTCGGCCCGCAACAGCTTGTAGGCGATGGCCTCCTCGTAGGTGGCGCGTCGCCAGCCCTGGTAGGGGCCGTACATGTTGCGATGGAAGTTCTCGTAGTACTCGTCCAGGGTGTCGATGAACAGGTACTCCCGTTCCCGGACCCGCTGGACCCGCTGCAGCATGGGGTCGTCGGGCGACGGCAGGCGCTTGAGCACGAATTCGCCGTCCCCGTTCTCCGTCACGTGGTCGGCGAAGGCGTCGGGGGCGAAGTCGCGGGCGAACTTCATCTTCGCGGTGGCCCGGATGGTCTGCACCTCCTCGGCGCTGAGCTGCTTGCGGTACGCCAGCATGTCGTCCGCGAGGGATTTGTACACCGCCTGGAAGGGATCGATGTCGCGGGGCATGCTGCTGTCGTAGGCGTACTTGCTGGCGAGCGCCTGGTACCGCCGGGTGAACCACGTGGTCCCCGTGGCGTCCCTCACCGTGGCCTCGAGCTCCAGGCTCTCGCCGGTGGAGTGGAGAATCCGGCCGGTGACCACCACGTCCACCGCGTGTGTCGGGCGCGGAATCACCCGCACGGCCCCCCAGTTGCCGGTGCTCTGCAGGAGGTTCTTGGCGAAGTAGGGGATGTAGTTGGCCTCGGCCGAGCGGATGTCCGGCTGCACGAGCTGCTCGACCTGTTCGTCGTAGCTCTCGGGCACGTTGGGATCGAACACCGTCACCCCGACGTCCAGCAGCTCCTGCTCGGCGAGCGCGAGCTGCTCCGGCGGCGTCATGTCCACGGTGCGAACCTCGTGGCTGACGCAGCCGCCGAGCAGCACCAGCAGCAGCCAGAGCCAGGGCGTCGCCTCGGCGCGGTTCACGGGCATGCGGTCAGATCCCCTTGTAGCGCCGGTACTCGTCCCAGAGCTTTTCCTTGAGCTCGGGGTCGGTCTCGGCCATGGCCGCTTCGCGGAGCTGCCGGGCGATGATGTCGTCGTCCCGGGCATCCGGGATGTCGTCGGGCACGCTGGCCGTAGCGGCCGGACTCGGAGGCGGTGGCACGTTGCGGTTGCTCGGCACCCCCACGGGTCCCCCCGGCATCCTCGGCCCGTCGGCGGTACCCCCGCCTGCCACCTCGCCGGACGACGTCTCGCCGCCGCCGGAGGGCAGGCTGCCGCCCGAGTTGGTTCCTGCCGTCTCATTGGAGCGGGAGCGAATCACCTCGCGCTCCGCGAGAATCTCGCCGTCGAAATCCTCCAGGGCGCCGTCGAGCTCGCCGTCCGCGCCCGAGCCGGCCCGGTCGCGCTCCGTCGGCATGGGCGGAATGTCGGCGGTGCCCGATTGCGCGGGCACCTGGTTGCTGGTTTCCCAGTCGTCGTCGCCGCTGCCGGACCCTGTGCCGCCGGGCAGCCCGTCTTCCCAGCTTTCCTCTTCGGAGCCGGCGCTTCCCGCCGTGCCGCCGGTCCCCGTGGGTCCGTCGCCCTCCGTGCCCGGCGTTCCTGAGGATCGCTCGGGGAGTTCCCAGCCGGCATTCACCGTGGGCTCGCCGCTGCCGGTCTGCTGCCCGGGCACGCCGGCAGAGCCGCCGGC
>JAWLCV010000085.1:0-13295 GCA_041686955.1 Pseudomonadales bacterium | reverse complement strand
CGCCGGCAGAGCCGCCGGCGGAGCCATCCGCGGGTTCGCTGCCGCCGGTGGGGCTGCCGTCCCCGGGGGTGGAGCCGCCGGAGGAATCACCGCCCCCGGGGACGCCGCCGCCGGGCAGACTCTCGTAGCTGCCGGAAGCCCCGCCGGAGCCTCCGGCGCTGCCGCCGGAGCGGGAGGAGGATTGACTGCCGCCGGGGCTGCTCTGCCCGCCGCTCGGGCTGCTCTGGCCACCGCTCGGGCTGCTCTGCCCACCGCTCGGGCTGCTCTTCCCGCCGCTGGAGCTCGGGCTGCTCGACGGAGAGCCCGACGGCGAAGGCAGTCCGCCCGGCATCCCGCTCGGCGTGCTCGGCGGCGACGAGGTGCTGTTGCTGCTGCAGCCGGCCAGGGCCAGGCAGAGGCCGAGCACGGAGCCCACGGCGGCTGTCTGCAGATAACGGAATAGAGTGCTCATCGACTTCGCGCCGCGGTCGCGGTGGCCGGGGCTGGCCCGGCCTGCTCCTCGCGCTCCAGGTAGTAGGGGAACTCGTGGCGGAACTTGTGCTGCTCGGTGGCGATGGGCGCGCCGTCCACCAGCATCGGCCGGTAGCGGGCGAGACGCATGCTCTTGCGCACGCGGAAGTCCATCAGACCGGGCGGCTCCGAGGCGACGGTCTGCAGCCCGCGCACGTAGCCGTCCTGGGTGACGTCGAACGCGAGCTCCACGTAGCCGGTGATGGGCTCCCCCCGTTCCTCCAGCGGCGGGGGCGAAGGGTCGCCGGGTGCGGGGAAATAAAGCAGCCGCGGCTCGGCGAAGTAACCCGCCACGTCGAAGCCGTCGGCTTCCGCCATCAGCGACCAGGCGTGATCGTAGAGCTTCTCGGCGCGGTCGCGCTTGTCGAAGAGCGTGTACCAGTCCGCCAGGTCCAGCACCGCCTCGGCCACCTCCACCGGGTTGGGGTTCTCCTGGGCGCGGTGAATCCTCACGACCTTCTGCAGGGCTTCTTCGCCGGCCGGGAAGTTGTTGACGGTGATGGAGGACTGGTTCTGCAGCACGGAGGCGTCGACCAGATTCGTGGTGGGCTCCGGCAGGTCCTGCACGTAGTAGGGCGGGAACCGCTCCATGCGATAGCTGGCCGCCACGCCTCGCAGGGCGGGGACGGCTTCCAGCGTTCCCTGCTTTTCGTTGGCCTCGATGATCTCGAGAGCCTGCTCGTAGAGCGCCCGGGCAGCGAACACGTTGCTGGTCTTCTCGTACCAGCGCGCCAGGTGATAGATGCCGGGCAGCAGGTTCTCGTCCGTGGGGGCGTGGCTGCGGGTGAGCACGTGATAGGCGTATTCTTCGCGGTCGTTGGCCTGGTCGTAGTCGCCGAGCGCCTTCAACGTGTTGGCTTCGCGGTAGACGATCTCCACCTGCTCCGGTGCGTTGAGTCCGCTGTTGACGCGGCTGAGATGGATGGCGCGCCGGTATTGGTCGAGGGCTTCCGCGTACTCGCCGAGCCCGGCGTGGGCGTCGCCGAGCAGGACCAGGGGCCGCACCAGGCGGCCGTCGAAGCGGTGGCTGCTGTTCTCGATCTCGTCGACCCGCTGCTCGAGCCAGCGGAGGGCGTAGTCGTACTCCCGGGCCTCGATCTGGCGCTCGATCTGCGCCAGGGGATCCGCCACTTCGCCGAGGATCGACTCCAGGGTCTCGGCGCCGGCGTCGCCGCCTCGCGGCGCGGCCGGATCACCGGCCGCTTCGTCTGCAAGGGTGCCGGCCGGGGCTTCGGCGACGGTTTCCGCGGCTGCGCCGGCGGCCACGCCGGGGGCCGTTTCGGGCGATGGGGTCGAGGTGGTGTCCGCCGCGGCGGCGGCGCTCGCGAGGCCCATGAGGAGCCCGGTCAGGTACAGTCGGTGGCGCCGAACCCGGACGCGGCCGGAGTGTTCCTGATTGGACGGAGCCTCGGGGGCATCCGGGTCGTCGGCTGGCGGGGCGATGATCAGGATCATGGTCATACCCAGACCTCGGGCATTTACGCATCCGGCTGGTAACGGATTGGACCGCCGAATTTCGCGACCGTTCGAGTGTGTGAGGGGGCACACCCCAAGTCAAGGCAGAGCGGCAACGGCGAACGGGCCCTGCTCCGTGCGCCGGACAATGCCGGCTGGGCCATGGATAATAGCGGCATGAGTGAACCGATACCCGACCCCGACATCGAGCTGGACGTCACCGGACTGGTGTGTCCCGAGCCGCTGATGATCGTGCGCAATCGCGTCCGGGAGATGCAGTCCGGCGAGGTGCTGTACGTGGTGGCCACGGACCCTTCCACCCGGCGTGATTTCCAGAACTTCTGCCGTTTCATGGGTCACGAGCTGGTGGGGCACCGGGAGCGGGAAGACGCGCTGGAATACTGGATCCGCAAGGGCGGCTGATGGACCGCTACTTCGCCTACGGATCCAACATGAATCCCCGGCGGGTGCGGGAACGCGGCCTGCACGTCGTGAACGCCGAGCCGGCGCGGCTCGAGGGCTTTCGTCTGCAGTTCGACAAGCACGCCCGCGAGCACGAGGGGACGGGACACGCGAACGTGGTCTACGCCCCGGGCGAGGTCGTGGAGGGCGTGCTCTACCGCCTGGCGGGAGCAGCCGAGATCGAGAAGATGGACCCGTTCGAGCGCGCCCCGATCAACTACAGCCGGGAGGTGGTGGAGGTGGCTACGGCGGCGGGCCGTATCGCCACCTGGACCTATTTCGCCAATCCCGCGGTGCGGCGGCCCGGTTTGAAGCCCCGGCGCAGCTACATGAACCATCTGCTGGCGGGCGGCGCGTTTCTCTCCCCCGAGTACCTCGACAGGCTGCGGGTCTGGGAGTGCATCGAGGGCTGTTGATGGACCATCGTGAGATTGCCGGACGATTCAACGCGCGTTTCCGCCGGCGGGCGGACACGGTGCTCGTGGGCGGGGCAGATGAGCCCTTGTACCTGCCGCCCGACCACGGCCGGCCCGCCACGATCCGCTACACCCGGGACTATGCGCAGAGCGCGCTTCACGAGCTGGCGCACTGGTGCCGGGCGAGCCCCGCCCGGCGGCGCCTGGTGGATTACGGCCTGTGGTACCAGCCGCCGCCCCGGAGCGCAGCGGATCAGGCGCGGTTCTATGCGGTGGAGGTTCCGGTACAGGCCCTGGAAATGCTGCTCGCCGCGGCCTGCGGCGTGATCTTCCACTTCAGCAGCGACAATCCGGGCCAGGACGATGCGCCGGCGCGGGCGGCCTTCGAGGCGCAGGTGGGCGCCGCCTGCCGGGACCTCCTGACGCGGGGGCCCGGCCCGCTGGCCCGCGAGGTTCTGGAGACGCTGAATCCGGGATGGCGCGGCGCCGCGGCGGCGGTGCTGTCCGCGCGCGACGCCGGCGGGGGGAGCTGACGTCGTGGCGGAACGGGTGGACGTGGTGGTGATCGGCGCGGGGGTGGTCGGCCTCGCCTGCGCCCGGGCGCTGGCGCAAAGCGGCCGGGACGTGCTGGTGCTGGAGCGCCACAGGCAGATCGGCGCCGAGACCAGCTCCCGCAACTCCGAGGTGATCCACGCCGGCATCTACTATCCCGCGGGCAGCCGCAAGGCGGCGTTGTGCGTGCGCGGCAAGACGCTGCTGTACGGTTATTGCCGGGAGCGCGGCATCGCGCACCGATCTTGCGGCAAGATCATCGTCGCCAGCAGCGCGGCACAGGTTCCGCTGCTCGAGCAGTACCGGACGCAGGCGCGGCGCAACGGGGCCGGTACCCTGCGGTGGCTGTCGGGGGCCGAGGTGCAGGCCCTGGAGCCGGCGGTAAGGGCCGAGGCCGGCGTGCTGTCCGACTCCACGGGCATCGTCGACACCCATGCCTACATGCTGTCGCTGCAGGGCGATCTGGAGGCCGCCGGCGGCGCCATCGCCTTCGAGACCGAGGTGCTCGGGCTCGCGGTGGAGGCCGGCGGACTGCGCGTGACCACCGGGGAGGTCGACCTCCTCGCCAGCGCCGTGGTGAACGCGGCGGGGCTCTCGGCCCCCGGGGTGGCCGGCTGGGTCTGTGCCGACGTGCCGCGTCCCCGCTACGCCCGGGGCCGCTACTACACCTATCAGGGCGCCGCGCCCTTCTCCCGCCTGGTGTACCCGGTGGCGGAGGCGGGCGGTCTGGGCGTCCACGTCACCCTGGACCTTGCGGGACAGGTGCGCTTCGGTCCCGACGTGGAGTGGATCGACGAGGTGGACTATTCCTTCGACGACAGCCGGCGCGACGCCTTCGCGGCCGCCATACGGGGCTATTTCCCGGCGCTGGACCCGGCGCGGCTGCAGCCGGGCTATACCGGCATCCGCCCCAAGATCTCCGGCCCCGGGGAACCCGCCGCGGACTTCCGCATCGACGACCCGGCCGTGCACGGCGTGCCCGGACTCGTCAATCTGCTGGGCATCGAATCCCCGGGTCTCACCGCGTCACTCGCCATCGCCGAGACGGTGGCCGAAAGGCTGGCGCGGGCATGCTGACCTTCGGCCTGCTCATCAACCCCGTGGCCGGCATCGGCGGTGCCCCGGGGCTCAAGGGCAGCGATGACGCGGAGGTTCAGGGGCGGGCGCGCGAGCGCGGCGGCGTGCCGCGAGGTGCTGCCCGGGCGGCTCGAACCCTGGCCGCCATGGGCGGCGCGGCGCGCCAGGTGCGCTGGTTGACCTGGGGTGGGGCCATGGGCGCGGACGTGCTCGGGCTGGCGGGGCTGCCCGCCACGGTGCTCGGCGAACCCGGTGATCCGCCGAGCGCCGCGGACACCGCCGCCGCGGCCCGGGCCATCCGGGCGGCGGGGGCCGATCTGCTGGTGTTCTGCGGCGGCGACGGCACGGCGCGGGATCTGCTGGAGGCGGTGGGCGACGGGCTGCCGGTGCTGGGCGTGCCCGCCGGCGTGAAGATGCATTCCGGCGTCTTCGCCGCCACCCCCGAGTCCGCGGCGGCCGTGCTCCGGTCGCTGGTGGAAGGCGGTCTGGTGCGCGCTGCGGTGGGCGAGGTGCGCGATCTGGACGAGGCCGCGCTGCGCCGGGGGCTGGTCCAGCCCCGTTACTTCGGCGAGCTGGCGGTGCCGGAGGCCGGAGGCTTTCTGCAGCACACCAAGGAAAGCGGCCGCGAGAACGAGGCGCTGGCCCTGGAAGAAATCGTCGCCGAGGTGCGCGAGCGCATGGAGGCCGAGCCGGGCATCTACATCCTCGGACCCGGCAGCAGCGTGGCCGCCGTCAAGCAGGCGCTGGGCATGGAGGCCACCCTGATCGGCATCGACGTCTCGAGGGGCGGCAGTCAGGTGGGCCGGGACGTGAGCGCAGCGTGGCTGGAGCGCTACCTCGCCGAGACGCACGAACCGGCGACGCTGATCGTCAGCTTCACCCGCAACCAGGGCTTCCTGCTGGGCCGTGGCAACCTGCAATTGACGCCGCGGGTGCTGCGCCGGGTAGGGCGGGAACGGCTCTGGGTGACCGGCTCGCGGACGAAGCTCCTGAGCCTGAACGGCCGCCCGCTGCTCATCGACACGGACGACGCCGAGCTCGACCGTCAGTGGAGCGGCCTGGTGGAGGTAATCACCGGCTACCGGGATAGTCTGTACTACCGCATCGACAGCGGGACATAACCGAGCTAGGCGCTGACCAGTTCCAGCACGGCCTCGCGGATCAGCGGGGACGAGCGTTGCGCGAGGGCGTGGCGCAGGCGGTTCACCCGGGTCCGCTGCTCCTCGCGGGCGGACTCCGGGAGCGCGGCGGCATGGGCGGGCTCGAAGCCGGGCGCCGGCGCCGAGAGCAGCGCGAAGGCGCGCCCGGTCAGGACCGCCTGATCCACCGCTTCCTGGCGGATGGTGTCCACGAAGCGGAGGTATCCTTCCTCCGCGAGCCACAGGAGCCCGGCGAAGCAGGCCAGGTGCCGGGGGCTGTGCAGCCCGAACTCGTCGATCTCGTCGGGGCCCGCGATGTCCTCCACGAACAGGGTGTGGGGTCGCGGAAACGCCGCGTAGAGCGTGGTCAGGGCCCGAGCCGTGTCCTTGCAGAAATCGTCGACGTTGAGGTCGGTCATTGCCGATAGGTGCGCAGGAAGTGCTCCAGCCTCTCCACGGCGTGCTCGAGCTCCTCGACCCGGGGCAGGAAGACGATGCGGAAATGATCCGGCTCGGGCCAGTTGAAGCCCGTTCCCTGAACCACCAGGATCTTCTCCTGGCGCAGCAGGTCCAGGGCGAACCGCTCGTCGCTCGTGATGTTGAAGCGCCGGGTGTCCAGCTTGGGGAACAGGTAAAGCGCGCCGCGGGGCTTCACGCAGGTGACGCCGTCGATGGCGTTCAGCATGGACCACGCCAGCTCCCGTTGCTCGTACAGGCGGCCGCCGGGTACCAGGAACTCGTTGATGCTCTGATAGCCGCCGAGGGCCGTCTGCACGGCATGCTGGCTCGGAACGTTGGCACACAGCCGCATGGAGGCCAGGATGTTCAGCCCGTCGATGTAGTCCTGTGCCCGGTGCTTGGCGCCGGAAACCATCATCCAGCCGGTACGGAATCCGGCCACCCGGTAGGTCTTCGACAGGCCGTTCAAGGTGATGATCAGCAGGTCGTCGGCCAGGGAAGCCAGGGGCACGTGCTCCGCGTCGTCGTAGAGAATCTTGTCGTAGATCTCGTCCGAGAACACGATGAGGTCGTTGACCCGGGCGATCTCCACCAGCTCTTCCAGCAACGCCCGGCTGTACACCGCTCCCGTGGGGTTGTTGGGATTCACCACCACGATGGCCTTGGTGCGGGGCGTGATGTTCCGGCGGATGTCGTCCAGGTCGGGGAACCAGTCTGCCTGCTCGTCGCAGCGGTAGTGAACGGGGGTGCCGCTGGTGAGGCTCACCGCGGCCGTCCAGAGCGGATAGTCGGGTGCCGGGACGAGGACCTCGTCGCCGTTGTCGAGCAGTCCCTGCAGACCCATCACCACGAGCTCGGAGACACCATTGCCGATGTAGATGTCGTCGATCTCGACGTTGAGGATGCCGCGGCTCTGGTAGTACTGCATCACCGCCTTGCGCGCGGAGTACAAGCCCTTGGAGTCGCAATACCCCTGCGCCGTGGGCAGGTTGTGGATCACGTCCACCAGGATCTCCTCGGGCGCTTCGAAACCGAAGGGCGCCGGGTTGCCGATGTTGAGCTTGAGAATCCGGTGGCCTTCTTCCTCCATCCGCTCGGCCTCCTTCATGGCGGGGCCGCGGATCTCGTAGCAGACGTTGTCGAGCTTGTGGGATTTGCGGATCTCCCGCCCGCCGGCCCGGGGAAACTCCGATACCTTGTCCGAGGATGCCGTGTCGGGGGAGGTCCCAGTCGATTTCATTGCTCTGGCGCTCGTAATAAGATTTCGCGCCCACGGCGTGGACACGCACGGGAAGTGTAGCGAAACCGCCGCGCCCCATACAGATGCACGCCAGCCGGCGCACCGGATCTGGTAAACGACGACGAGGAACCAGCATGGCCAAGGGGACCAAGAGCGACGAGGAATGGCGCAAGGAGCTGACCCCCGAGCAGTACGAGGTCGCCCGCCGGGGGGGCACCGAGCGGGCCTTCACCGGCAAGTACTGGGACACCAAGACCCCGGGCGTCTACCGCTGCGTGTGCTGCGGTGAGCCGCTGTTCGACTCCTCCACCAAGTACGACTCCGGCAGCGGTTGGCCCAGCTTCTACGCGCCCATCGACGAGGGCAAGGTGGTCACCCGGGACGACGACAGCCTGATGATGCGACGCACCGAGGTGCTCTGCGCCACCTGCGAGGCGCACCTGGGACACGTGTTCCCGGACGGCCCGGAGCCCACCGGGTTGCGCTACTGCATGAACTCGGCGTCCCTGGATCTCGACGAGCGGGACGAAGGCTAGCCCGCACGGTGTCGCTGGGTCGTCCCCCGCACCAGCGTCTCCGGATCGTCGGCCTCCTGGCTTCGGAGCTGTAGGCAGGTCCGCCGGGCTTGAGATCGCTCCGGAGAACGCTCGGTGCAGCGTGGCGCCGTGGCGGTTCGACGGAGCGCGCGGGGGCGAAAGCCGAATCGGGAGCCACTGTCGCGCAGCCGAGCGACCCGGATTGACGCCGCAGGCGGCAACTCCGGGGAGCGAGGGGACCCCGGAGGGGCTGCGCGAGGCGACGATTCGGCTTTCGCCCCCGCGCGCGGCGCTGGTTTTCTCGCCGCAACGCTACACGGCAGGGACTCAGAAGCCTCCCGCCTGCCCCTCCTTGCGGTGATCCGACCCACCCACGTACCCATGGTCCGTACGCAGAATGAGCTGCGCGCCGCCGAACAGGTGGGCGCCGGGCTCGTGGCGCACCCGGTGTCCCCGGTCCGCCAGCGCCCGGGCCACGTCGTCGGGGAATCCGCGCTCGAGCGCCACCCCGTAATCCGGATCCACGTGCCAGCGCGGCGCGTCGCTCGCCGCCTGGGGATTCTGTCCGTGGTCGAAGATCCGCGTCACCATCTGCACGTGTCCCTGGTGCTGCATGTGACCGCCCATCACGCCGAACGCCAGCCGCGGGGCGCCGCCGCGTTCCGGGGTGTCGGTGACGAAGCCGGGGATGATGGTGTGGTAGGGGCGTTTGCCCGGGCCGACGCAGTTGGGGTGGTGCGGATCGAGGGAGAAGCCGTGGCCCCGGTTCTGCAAAGCGATGCCGGTGCCCGGCACGACGACCCCGGAGCCGAAGCCCTGGTAGTTCGACTGGATGAACGACACCATCATGCCGCCGGCGTCCGCGGCCGTGAGATACACGGTGTCCGGGCCCACGGGCAGCGGAGCGGGCGGTACGGGGGCCGCACGCTCGCCGATGCCGGCGGCCAGCCGGGCGAGCATGTCCGGCTCCAGCAGAGCCTCGGGGGGCAGGCGCATGGCGGCGGGGTCCGCGAAGTGGTCGAAGGCGGCTCGGATCGCCAGCTTCATGGCTTCGATCTGGCGGTGTATGGCGGCGGCGGAATCCACCGCCTCGGGTTCCAGATGGCGGAGGATGCCCAGGGCGATCTGGGCGGCGAGCCCCTGACCGTTGGGCGGAATCTCGTGCAGCACCTCGTCGCGGTAGCGCTGGCCGATGGGGGTGACCCAATCGGCGCGGTGTGCATCCAGATCGGCCAGGGTGAGGGCGCCACCATCCTGCCGGGCGGCCTCGGCCATGCGCTGTGCGAGGTCGCCGCGGTAGAAGGTCTCGCCGCGAGTCTCCGCCACCTGCTCGAGGGATCGGGCCAGCTCCGGATGACGAAAGCGCTCGCCCACGCCGGGGGCTGGAAGGAAATGGCGGGCGAACTCGGGGAAGTCCGCATAGCTGTGGGCTGCCCGTGCCCAATCGGCCGCCGTCTTGGGGCCAACCTGGAAGCCGTCCTCGGCGTAGCGGATCGCTGCCTCGAAGAGGTCGGGAAACGGCAGTGCCCCATAACGCTCCGACATGGCCACCCAGGCGCTGACCGCCCCAGGCACCGTCACCGCGTCCCAGCCGAGCCGGGGCATGGCGGCGCGGCCCGCGAACCGTTCGGGTGTCCAGGCCGCAGGAGCCCGGCCAGACGCATTCAAGCCCACCAGCGCGCTGCCGTCCCAGAGGATGCAGAAGGCGTCGCTGCCGAGGCCGTTGTTGGTGGGTTCCACCACGGTGAGGGTGATGGCGGCGGCCAGGATCGCATCCACGGCATTGCCCCCGCGCCGCAGGGCGTCCAGGCCCGCCTGGGTCGCCAGGGGCTGAGAGGTGGCCACCACGTTGGCCGCGCACACGGGGGAACGGCTGGAGGGGTAGGGTTGCTGCCAGTCCAGAGGCTTCATGGCGAATCTCGCTGCCGGAGAGGAGCGGACACTAGCAGATTCCTCCGTCCGGGCGGGGTTTGCGTTGTTCGGCGAAAGCCCCTAATTTAACGCGTCGCGCGGGCGCGAGACCCGCGGAAGGTAGTTGCGCGAAGCAGTCGCGCGAAGCAGTCGCGCGAAGCAGTCGAGGAGGGGAACTTGCACCCGGGTATCATCGCCGAGAAGAATCCCGACAAGGTGGCCTACGTGATGGCCGAGTCGGGGGAGACGTTCACGTACGGTGAGCTGGAGCGCAACGCCAACCAGGGCGCCCATCTGTTCCGGGCTTTGGGGCTTCGTCGCGGCGATCACATCGCCATCCTGCTGGAGAATCACCCCCGCTTCTTCCAGATCTGCTGGGCGGCCCAGCGATCCGGTCTCTACTACACCGCCATCAGCTACCGCCTGCAGCAGGCGGAGGTGGAGTACATCGTCGACAACTGCGAAGCCCGGGTGTTCATCACCTCGGTGGGCCGGCGGGCCGTGGTGGAGCCCCTGCTCGACAAGATGCCCGGGGTGGAGCGCCGCTACATGGTCGACGGAGTGATTCCCGGGTTCGAATCCTGGGAAGAGGCCATCGCCGCCATGCCCGATACCCCGATAGCGGATCAGGCGGAAGGGCAGTCCATGCTCTATTCGTCCGGCACCACCGGATACCCCAAGGGGGTGAAGAAGCCGCTGCCGGAGGAGCCCTACGGCGACATCGCCGCGCCCAACCTCATGGGACTGCTCTACGGCGCGGACGAAAGCTCGGTATACCTGTCGCCGGCGCCCCTGTACCACGCGGCGCCCCTCGGTTTCACCATGAGCTGCCTGCGCAACGGCACCCAGGTGGTCGTCATGGAGCATTTCGACGAGGAGCGGGCGCTCGCGTTCATCGAGCGCTATCGGGTCACCCACAGCCAATGGGTGCCCACCATGTTCGTACGCATGCTCAAGCTGCCGGAAGAGGTGCGCAGCCGCTACGACCTGTCGTCCCTGCGTTGCGCCATCCACGCCGCCGCACCGTGCCCCATTCCCGTCAAGGAGCAGATGATCGAATGGTGGGGACCGGTGCTCTACGAGTACTACGCCGGCACCGAGGGCAACGGCTTCGTGCAGCTCGATTCGGAGGAGTGGCTGGCCCACAAGGGCTCCGTGGGCAAGCCCCTCAACTGCGAGATCCACATCTGCGACGACGAGGGCAAAGAGCTGCCGCCGGGGGAATCGGGGACCATCTACTTCGGCGGCGGCGGCCAGTTCGAGTACTACGGCGACCCGGAGAAGACTGCCGGCTCCCGACATCCCAAGGGATGGACCACCCTGGGGGACGTGGGTTATCTGGACGAGGACGGTTATCTGTACCTGACCGACCGGAAGCACTTCATGATCATTTCCGGCGGGGTGAACATCTACCCCCAGGAAGCGGAGAACGTGCTCATCACCCATCCGGCGGTGATGGACGTGGCGGTGTTCGGGGTGCCCAACGAGGAATTCGGCGAGGAAGTGAAAGCCGTGGTGCAGCCCCGGGACATGGCGCAGGCGACCCCCGAACTGGCCCTCGAGCTCATGGACTACTGCCGCAGCCAGCTCTCCCACATCAAGTGCCCGCGCTCCATCGATTTCCGTCCGGAGCTGCCGCGTCACCCCACCGGCAAGCTGTACAAACGGTTGCTGAAGGACGAGTACTGGGCCAGGGCCAGGGCCACGCCAGCCTGAGCCGGAGCGCTCAGCGGTTACGCAGCAGGTTCGCGGGCGAGTACTGATCGGTGAGGATGCGGGTGTCGCTGTCCCAGTCCGTTTCGGTGGTCATCAGCGGCAGCAGGCGCCGGAAGTCCACGCCGTAGGGCTCGAGCCGGGGCTTGAGCGCCCGTGCGCGCTCCGCCAGGACCGCCGGGGAGGGCAGAGGCCCCTTGCGGTCGAGGATCACCCGGTTGCCGCTGTCGCCGGGTTTCAGGTTGAAGAACTCGCCGAACACCGCCTGATAGGTGGCCGACTCGTGCGCGTAGAGCTCCGAGATGGAGAAGGTGTTGGCGGCGAGCACGCCGCCGTCCGCCAGCACGGCCTGCACCTCGGCGAGAAATTCCCGTGTCATCAGATGCTCGGGAATGTAATCGCCGGTGAAGGCGTCCAGCATCACCAGGTCGTACTGCTCGCCGCGGGAGGCGGCGCGCTTGACGAAGACCCGGCCGTCCTGGGTGACCACGTTCACCCGGTCGCTGGGTGCGAAGGCGAAGTACTCGCGGGCCACCCGGACGACGGCGGGATCGATCTCCACCACATCGATGCGCGCTTCCGGCAGCACCTCGTCCAGGGCCATGGGCAGGGTTCCGCCGCCGAGCCCGAGCACCAGGATGCGCCGGGGCTGCGGGTCCAGGAGCAGGCTGGCCATCATCATGCGCGGGTAGACGAACACCATCTCTTTCGGTCGGAGCTCGTTCACGCAGGACTGGTTGCGCTGATCCCGCCGCACGCTGAACTGCAGGCACCGCAGGGGACCCTGCTGGTCGACCAGGATGGTGCTGTAGAGCGAGCGCTCCTCGTGGATGATGCGCGCCCCGGCGGGCGTCGCCAGCGGCAGCACCGCCAGCAGCGCGGCGATGGCAAACCAACGGGAAGACACGGGGACGTTCATGCGCGTCATGGTAGGGCCCTGTCACGGTGCGACGCATTGCGGCCGAGCGAGTCTCTCGGCCGGTGCTCGCCCCACCAGGCGGCCGCCGTCGCCACGCCGGCCATGGCGAGAAGGGCACCGGTGAGCAGCACCAGGATGGTGTCGATGGCGAACCAGAGAACCAGGTAGAACGAGGTGGCCAGGGTTCCCAGGGCGCTGCCCAGGGTGGAGACGAAGTACAGCACTCCCGCTACCTGACCGGAGTGCTCCGTGGTGCGTACCAGCATGCGTACGGAGTAGGGCGAGATCATACCCATGATCACGGTAGGCACGACGAACAGCGCGCTCGACGCGAGCAGCGAGCCGTAGCGGGGATCTTCCACCCGCTCGAAGATCCAACGCATCAGAGGCTCGCTGAAGTGCACCAGCGGGTAGAGGCAGACGGCGGCGGCGAGAAAGATCGCGGCGAATCGCCCCAGGCTCGGATGATGCAGAGAAAGGCGGCCGCCCAGCAGGTAGCCGAAGGACAGCGACAGCATGAATACGGTGATGATGCTGCCCCAGACGTAGATGGAGCTGCCGAAGTAGGGCGCGAGCACGCGGCCGCCGAGAAGCTCCAGGGACATGATGGCGAAGCCGCCAACGAAGGCCAGAACGTAGATGATGAGGGCCATGCGGGGCGCGGGTCTCCTGGAGGCCGGCTGGGCAGTTTACAAACGGGTATATGCATTTAACAACGTGGACGTTGCGAGCGTTATACAAAGTCGGTCTAATTACCGGGCTGACTCATCGCCGGGGCCGAATGTGCCGAGACCTCTGACACATCTCGAGCGGCTCGAGGCGGAAAGCATTCACATCATGCGCGAGGTGCTCGCGGAGTGCGAGAACCCCGTGATGCTGTACTCCATCGGCAAGGATTCGTCGGTG
>JAWLCV010000084.1:13788-16960 GCA_041686955.1 Pseudomonadales bacterium | reverse complement strand
CTTCCTCTTCTCGTGTTGGTTGATCGTTCGGGGGCGGCGCTAGCCGGCGTCGAAGGCTTCGTCCCGAATCTGCGGGCCCGCCGCGACGCGCCGGATGCTGCCGGTCTCGTCGCGCTCCCAGCCCGGATAGACCTCCGCGAAGGTGGCGAAGATCTCGTCGAGCGGCAGATCGTCGTAAGAGCCTCGCTGGCGGATGTATTCCATGTGCTTGCGGCCGTGGGCGTCGAAGGGGTGCATGAGCGTATCGTGCTCGGGATCGAACTCGAGCGCCTTCGTGCCGAACTTCTCGCAGAGCTCGATGTTGAACGCGGTGCTGAGCTTGAGCCAGCGCCCGTTGATCAGGAGCTCCGCGTACCCGTGCCACGCGAACACGTCCGTGCCCATGGTCGCGCTCAGCTTCTCGCTGGTGAGGTGGTTACGCACGTCGGCGAAGCCGAGCCGGGCCGGGATGCCCCTGGATCGGGCCGCCGCAGCGAACAGCACCGACTTCGGAATGCACCAGTTGCGCCCGGAGCTGACGACGGCGCTGGCGCGATAGGCGGCAGGGTCGGTGGCGGTGGCGTAGGGGTCGTAGCGGATGCCGTCGCGCACGGCGTAGAAGAGCCGGCGCGCGATCTCCACCGGTTCCGTTTCGTCCCCCACGGCTGCGTCGGCGAAGGCGACCACGGCCTCGCTGTCGCTGTCGATGAACCAGGTCGGTTCCAGCCATCTGGGGTCGATTTCGATGCTCATGCGCCAGGGCTCCCTCACGTACCTCCCGGAGCATACCAGTCGGGCGGGGAGAGCAGAAACGCGTCCGCTCGCGGTCAGCCAGGCGCGCCCTCGCCGCGCTCGGCGAGGAGGGTGGCGAGTTGCTGCCACTCGACGGGCTTGGTGAGGTGCAGATCGAACCCCGCCTCCCGCGTCTGCTGCCGATCCTGATCCTGACCGCGCCCGGTCACGGCCACGAGACGCATTGCACGGCCGCGCGCCAGTTCCCGCGCGCGCCGCGCCACCTCCACGCCGTCCATGTCCGGCAGACCGAGATCGAGCAGCACGACGTCCGGCTCGAATGCCTCGATCTGCGCGAGCGCCGTCCGCCCGTCGCAGGCGATCTCGGTGATCTGGCCGTTCATCTCGAGCAGGGTCTTCAGCCCCTGTACCGCATCCGCGTTGTCGTCCACGATGAGCACCCTGTGTGCTGCCACGGCGGGGATCGCGGTTAGGTCCCCCGGTGTCTCCTCGGCCACCGGACCGCTCATCGGCAAGTGCACGATGAACTCGCTGCCGTGGCCGAGCCCTGCGCTTTCGGCCTCGAGGCTGCCGCCGTGCATCTCGATGAGTCGCCGGGACAGCGCGAGACCGATCCCCAATCCCCCGCCCGCTCGCTCGCGATGTTCCGGGAATCTGCTGAACAGGGTGAACAGGGTGTCGATGCGTTCCGGCGCGATCCCGTAGCCCACGTCCCGCACCCGCACCACGGCCTCACCGTGACGGGATTCGCTCGTCACTCGAATGGTTCCTCCCGGATCCATGAACTTCGCGGCATTGCCCAGAAGGTTGGCGAAGACCTGAGTCAGCCGCTCCAGGTCGCCCATCACCTGCATCGGCTCATCCGACAGGTTCACCCGCAGTTGATGCCGGCGCTCATCGACGAGGGATCGAACCTGCTCGATGGCAGCCTGGATGGGCGCCTTCACGTCGAGGGCGGCGAGTTGCAGCTCGATGACGCCGCGACTGATGCGCGAGATGTCCAGCAGATCGTCGACCAGTCGCACCAGGTGGGAAAGTTGCCGATTCATGACCGGCAGCAGATTCTCGAGCAGCTCCGGGTTTCGCGGCGCCTGCTGCAGAATTTCCAACCCGGTGCGCAGGGGGGCGAGCGGATTTCTGAGCTCGTGTCCGAGAAACGCCAGGAACTCGTCCTTGGCCCGGTCGGAGTCCCGTAGAGCCTCCTCTGCCAGCTTGCGTGCGGTGATGTCCTGAATCACGCAGATGCTGTACATGGGCTGGCCCAGATCGTCGCGCTGCAGAGCGTTCGTGAGCAGTACCCAGACCACACGACCGTCCTTCCGGAGATACCGCTCCTCCACCTGGTAGCCGCTGCGCTCGCCCCGCAGCATGGCGTCGAATAGGCCGGCATCAGCGGCCACATCGTCTGGGTGGGTGAGGTCGTCGAGCGTTCTGGCAGTGAGTTCCTCGCGGCTGTACCCGACGATGTCGCAGACCCGGTCGTTGACATGCAACCAGGATCGGTCCGTCCCCACGTGCGCGATCCCGACCGCGGCATTCTGAAAGGTCGCACGAAACCGCTGCTCACTCTCACGCAACGCCGCCCCCATGGCCTCGAGCTGCTGTGCGTGCCACTCCGCGTTGAATTGCCTGGAGAGTGCCGAGAATACGACTTGCGACGTGGCGATCATGGCGACGGTGAATACCGCGAAGACCAGCGCCAGGGTGATGCCTTCACCGCCCACGGAGAGGTAGTAGAGCGTGACCGGCACCGTGCAGCCCAGAATGAAGACGGCCGCGACCTGCGGAACGGCGGCGAGCGTGGCCGTTGCCCCGGCCGCCAGACCGCCCATGGTCAGGATCAGCACGATCTGCACGTGCGTCGGGGCCGCAGGAAGAAAGCCCGTCAAGGCGCCCCACAAGCTTCCCGAGACGATTGCCCAGGCGAGCGCCCTGTACAGGCCGCGCCGGCTCCGCCGGGTTTCAGGCAGCGGCTGAGGCGGCTCGGAAGGCGCCCGAAGACGGGTCAGAACCCACGCGCCCACGGTGAGCTGCAGGACCAGCCAGACCAGGATGGCCACCGAAAACCGCTGGGAAAGCAGGAAGGCGGCGATCAGCAGGGCAACGACTATCGTGACGCTGCCGTTGACGGGCGATTGGGCCGCCAGGCGAATCAGATAGGCGCGGGGAACGCCGCTGCGAAACTGCGCCAGGAGCTCGGGAACGCGGAATGCGGTGTCCGGACTCCCTGAGCGTCGACTTCTGCCCACGCGCACCCCCAGTTGCCCCGAACCATGCCGGGTAATGGGCCTTCGTGCTCAGGAGCAAGATTGACCCATCGCGTGGCTGGCGTCCATGGTTGCTGTCATGCCCTCTCACGTTGTCCAGCCTCCTGCGCTCCGCTAGAGTGCGGAGCTGTGCTCCGCTAAGTGCGGAGCTGTGCTCCGCTAAGTGCGGAGCT
>JAWLCV010000084.1:0-13688 GCA_041686955.1 Pseudomonadales bacterium | reverse complement strand
AGTGCGGAGCTGTGCTCCGCTAAGTGCGGAGCTGTGCTCCGCTAAGTGCGGAGCTTTTCCCGGAGGATCCCATGGCGCACGCGAGCAGCACCGGCGCGGCGAAACGGTCCTGCGCCGAGTTTCTGGCGCTGAAGCATCCCATCGACACCCAGCGCTGGCAGCTCGAGCTCACCTCCAAGGTCAGCGGCGGCCGCGGCTCGCTGTTCGGCGGCGCCGGGCTCGCGGCCGGCATCGTCGCGTTCGAGCACGCCACCAACAAGCCGGTGATCTGGGCGACGGGGCAATACCTCTCGCTCACTCGACTGGGTGAGACCCTCGACCTGGAGGTGATCCTGCCCGCCATCGGCCGCAACGTGGTGCAGGGGCGGGTGGTCGGTCACGTGGGTGATCGGGAAGTCATCACCATCATCGGCGCCGCCGGCTCCCGGCCGTCCGCGGCGGAAGGTTGCTGGGAGACGTTTCCGGCTCCGCCGCCGCCGGAGGATTGCCCGCCGGTCCCCCACGGCCAGGAGACCGAGAGCCTGCACGAGCACATCGAGCTGCGCCTGGCCCGCGGCTGCTTCGGGTTCTCGGGGTTCGGCACGCCGAGCGCGGACGGCCGCTCCCTGCTCTGGGCCCGGATGCCGGAGGTGGAGCACGACGCCGGAGCGCTCGCCATCATCGCCGACTACATGCCGTCGGTGGTGGGCAACGCACTGGGCCGTATCGTCTACTGCACGAGCCTGGACAACACCATCCGCTTCGGCCGTCTGGAGCCGACCCGGTGGGTCCTCTGCGACAACCGCATGGAGTACGCCGGCAACGGCTTCGGTCACGGCACGGTGCACCTGTGGAGCGAGACCGGGACGCTGCTCGCCACCGCGAGCCAGTCCATGATCGTGCGCGATCCCGGGCCGGGCTGACCCGGCGACGTCCCGCGGATCACCCCGAGCGGGTCGCGGAAATCACGTACTCCAACGAGCGGCTCCCCGGGCGAAGATTGCAGGGCGATGCGGTCCTTCAAGGTCATTGCCCTGTTCGTTGCGGGAGTGCAGCTCATGTCACAACAGGCGGCCGTGGCGTCCGACGCCCAGACGTTTCGGGATGCGTGGGGGGAGGAGTTCGTCGAAGGCGGCCTGGGTGCCGTGATCGACGTGCCGCGATGAGCCGCACACCGGGGGGTGCCCCTTGCCGTTTCGGGCCGGATCTCTACGAGCGCTGGCGCCATTCCGAGGTGGGCGCCATAACCGATCGCCTGGAGCAGAACCTGATTCTGCAGCTCGTCGGTCCGGTGAGCGGGCGGCGCGTGCTGGATGTCGGGTGCGGCGACGGCGAGCTGGCCCTCGCGCTGCAGCAGCGCGGGGCGACGGTGGTCGGCCTCGACGCGTCCCGGCCCATGCTGGAGGCTGCGCGGGCCCGGGCGTCGGCTGAGCAGGCGGAACTGGCGCTCTGCCTCGGCCGCGCCGAGCGCCTGCCGTTCGCCGACGGGAGTTTCGACGTGGTGGTCGCGGTGACCATTCTCTGCTTCGTCCCGGCGGCGGAGGCGACGTTCGCGGAGATCGGGCGGGTGCTGCGCCCCGGCGGCCGCCTGGTGATCGGCGAGCTCGGCCGCTTCAGCACCTGGGCGGCGGCGCGGCGTTGCCGGGGCTGGCTCGGCTCGGCACTGTGGGGTTCCGCGTGCTTCAGGACGCCGCGGGAGCTCCGGCGCCTGGCGCGAGCAGGTGGCCTGACACCCGTTGAGGTCCGCGGCGCGATCTACTATCCGCGATGGAAGTGGGCGGCGCGCCATCTGGCGCGCTTCGAGACCTGGCTCGGTCGCCGTACCACCCTGGGCGCTGCGTTCCTGGCGCTCACCGCGGTCAAGCCGGACGGCGGCTCGCCGCGGCGGGAACCCGCGCCTTCGCACCTGCCGGATCACCGCATCGCGCCGGAGCGCATTCCGAGGATTCAGCCCCGTCGCCTCGACCCCGCCGAGCGGGCCCGGTTGGAAGATCGCATTACACGGCGCCTCACGGAGCTGAACGCGGTGCTGATCGCGCACTACTACACGGCGGGTGAGATTCAGGATCTCGCCCGGGCAACCGGCGGGCACGTGGGCGACTCCCTGGACATGGCGCGTTTCGGGAAGGATCACCCGGCATCCACCCTGGTGATCGCCGGAGTGCGGTTCATGGCAGAAACCGCCAAGATCCTCTCGCCGGAAAAGCGGGTCATCCTGCCGGCCCGCGAGGCCGACTGCTCGCTGGACATGGGGTGCCCCGCGGATGAGTTCGCGGCCTTCTGCCGGCGGCACCCGGAACGGACGGTGGTGGTGTACGCCAACACGTCTGCGGCGGTGAAGGCCCTGGCCGACTGGGTGGTCACCAGCAGCGTAGCCGTGCGCGTGGTGGCCCACCTGCACGAGCGTGGAGAGACGATTCTCTGGGCGCCGGACCGATACCTCGGCGACTACGTGCGCCGGCGCACGGGCGCCGACATGCTGATGTGGACGGGGGCGTGCGTGGTGCACGAAGAGTTCGATCCGGCCGCCATCGCCCGGATCAAGGTTGCGCAGCCGGAGCTGGCCGTCCTGGCCCATCCGGAATGCCGGCCGGAGGTGATCGATCTGGCCGACGCGGTGGGCTCCACCAGTCAGATCCTGGTAGCCGCCGAGCGGCTACCCAACCGGAGCTTTCTCGTCGCCACCTCCGAGGGATTGCTGCACGAGCTGCGCCGGCGTCAGCCCGAGAAAATCTTCACGCTGGCGCCCGTGGTGGCCGGTAGCCGATGCGCGGGAACCTGTCCGTGGATGACCATGAACGAGCTCGGGCTGCTCGCCGAGTGTCTCGACGATCCGAGCGCCATGACGGCGCACGAGGTTCGGCTCGACGCCGACGTACGCGAACGGGCCCTGGTGCCGCTGAAGCGGCTGATGGACTTCGCCTAGTCCCTCGGCGGGTTTGGACCGGTTCGCACCGCTTCAACCGAGCAGAAGGGTCGGTCCCGTCGGCGTCTTGAAGGCGCAAGACAGATACGGATTCGCTCCGCCTGCGTCCGCACCCAATTCGTGGAAGAACGCCAGCAGCGCCGCAACCCGCCAGGTCACGGCCGTGCGATCGTCGACGTAAACCCGCAGCATCATGCCGCGGAAGAACTCGGAGAACCGGTCGTTGAAGGTGGCGACGGCGCTCGCCACCGCATCTTCCGCGGGATCGGCCGCGGCGACGGCCTCGTTCACCGAAACCCAGGCGCTGCGGGCCGCCGTGATGGCCGTCTGCAGCTCGTAGAGCGTCTTCCCTACCGTCCAGGCCGTCATGAATCGTGGCGAGGGGTTTCGTCCCCGCACGCTGCCCAGTTCCCGCCACGCCTTCAACGAGCTCCGGCTGCCCAGGTAGCGCAGGAACTCGAGGAGCGGGACCCCATCGTGCTCCGCATGGAGCCGGCGCGTGATCTCCCGCTCGTCCGTCGCCTGGCGCTCGAACAGCGCGACGTAGCGCGCCAGCAGGTCGTCGACGTCGCCGTCCTCGAGCAGCAGGGTCCATCCGGACCAGGGGACGGGAACGTTCACCGCAATGACCACGTCGCCGACCGCCTTGGCGCCGCCCTCGAACAGGGTCCGTTCCACCGTTTCGCCGAGCCCGGGGCGGAAGATGCCGACGGTTTCCAGCGGCTCGAAGAAGCGCCGCACCTCGTCGCCGGACTCGAAGCTGTCGTCGCGGATGCTGAACTCCACGGTCACGGGGTGGCCGAGGTGCGGCTGGCGCAGGTAGTCGATGGACCAGTGGGCCCGGATCGCCTGGCTCTCGTCGCTCCAGAACGTGAGCGCGCTCCAGTGTCGCGACAGCTCGGCTTCGCCGGTGGCCGCGGTCAACCGGTTCTGCAGGTCGTAGGCCACGACGACCCGGTCGGAGAACAGGGTGCTGCTGGAGAGGCCGAGCCCGAAGGCGTGGAGAGTGATGCCGGAGCGCTCCAGCCGCTCGACGGTGCGGCGGTACTCGCCGTCCAGCGTCACCGTCGAGGGCAGCGCGCCGATGAGCGCGGCGAGCCGACGCAGATCCCCGCGCCACAAGTGAGCGTACAGCTCCTCCACCGCCGACGACGATGCGTCCGCCTCGGGTATTCGCAGGTGCAGGGTCCGGCTCACGGTTTCGCTGCGGGATTTCTCGCTGACGACGGCCACCGCGAAGCGCTCCTCGAGGTCGTTCCGGACCACCGCGACGACCTCGCTGCGCAGCCGGCTGTAGCGCCCGTAGACGTCCCGCAACGCCCCGACGAGCTCCTCGAGGGGCGGCCGCGCCGAGGCCGCCGTCTCCAGGGTGCGGTCAATCACCGCGCTCACGCCCTTCAGGGGGCCGAGCAGGGCCGTGAGCGCGTCGTCGGGCAGCAGGCGCCGGACGACGCTGGCCTTGCCGAAGGCCTGCTGCAGCTTCTGCACACCCCGCTCGAGGCCTTCCGCCAGGTACTCGTCGAGCCGGGCCTTCTGGTCCCCCGAAAGCCCGAGCTCCCGGGCGAGGCGTGCCAGCACCGTCTGGGCGGCCGCCGCGGCCGTGTCGTTGAGCAGATCGACGTTCGCGCTGACGATGTCGTCGATCTTCTCCTCGAGCTCCGTTCGAATCTCGTCGGCGAACTGCTCCGCGGTCTGCCTGCCGAGAAGCGTTTCGAAGAGCGGCGCAGCGTCTTCCCATCGGTCGTTGAGAGCCCGGGCCAGCTCGGGTTGCAGGTTCTCCTTGCGCAGCCGTTCCACCTGCTCGTCCAGGGCGGTCAGCAGCTTGCGGACCTCCGCGCCCTCTGGAAGCGCCGCGGTCACCGTATTCAGCAACCCGTTCCGCAAGCCCACGAGCCGGACGTCGATGCCGAGCTCGAGCACGCTGCTCGTGGTGGTGTTGCGCATCTTGTCGAGACGGACGAGGTAGGCCGAGCCCGACCGCTCGACGCTGAGGCCGAACTCGGCCGTGTCCTGGTAGTGCAGCTCGAGCGAGGACCCGCCCGAGGCGGAGAGGCTCACGCCCAGCGCGCTCAGCGCCTCCGAGAGCGATGGGTTCATCCGAACCGTCATGCCGAGGGTATTGGTCCACGTGCCGACGCGGTGAACGCGCCGCAACCGGGTGGTTCTCATGCGCTCGGCGAGGGCGGAGAAGCTCGAGGGGTCGGCGAGAACCTCGGGCAGATCGGACAGGGTCTCGAGCGCGAGCCGGTGCGGCTGCGCGTGCACCGCGAACTCCATGCGCCGGCCCCGGCGGAATGCCGCGTTCATGCCCACGCTGAGCAGCGACGTCGTCGCCTGCGCCGCCGCACCCGTCCTCAGATCGCCCACGAAGCCGTAGCCCACCAGCGCCTCGCCGGTGGCGCTCTCCAGTTTGCGAACACGTACCTTGGCTTCCGCCGAAAGCTCGAGTGCCATGGACTCCGTGGGCGTTCGCGTTCGGGCGATGTCCGCCAGCGCCAGCTCGTGAGCGCCGAGCTCGTCGACGCGCGACAGAAGGAAGCGGAAACGGGCGGGCAATGCCTCCTCGAGCGCTTCGCGAAGACCATCCAGAGATCGCTCCGGATCCCGAAGAATCTCCTCGACCCGCTCGGCCAGGTCGTCGGGCAGCCCGAGGCGGCCCACCAGATCGCTCAGGTCGAATTCCGTCGACCGGTCCCGAATCGCCAGCTCCGCCATCGATCCCCCTTTTCTGATTAGCCGGTCAACGGATGGTAGGGGGATCGCCCGTTCGGGTCCACTGGGCTCACCACCGCGTCCCGTTCAAGGCGGCGCTCAGCCGCAACGGCATTCTCGATCTGTACGTCGAGGAGACGCCTTTCGAGATCGAGTTCGTGGCCAGCACCGTGGTCGGACTTTTCGAGGCCGTGGAAGGTGGCGACCGGCTGAAGGTTCAACTGATCACGGAGCTCGAGGGCGAAGAAAGAGTCGTCTCGGGCTTCGGTGGTTCCGCCGGGGCGATCTTCCAGGACGGCCACGCCCGGCCCGGGCAGCGGTCGGGATTCCTCGACTGACTGGTCACCGCCCGCTCCCGGCGACGGCGTTAGCAGAATCCGCCGAAACCGCTGTGCCGAGAATTTCAGGATGTGGGTTAGGTCACATCGGACTGTAGGAAAAATGTAAACACTCTGCTCCCAGACAAGCAGAGCGGACCGGGAGTCTCGATCGGGATGGGCTGATCGGGTCCGGATGCCGCAGGAGCGGGTGTGAACGGTAATCCGGGTTTCTTCGTCGGGCTACTCCTTGCCTTCGCGGCCGGCATTCTGCCGGGCCCGGCGTTCGCGCAGGACGATACCCGGGCCGAGATGCGTAGCCTCGACGACCAGGTCCAGGAGATCAAGTCGGACGTGCTGGGCATCGCGGCGGAGCTGCGGACCCTCGAGGAGCGGCTGCTCTTTCCCTCGAACACCCAGGTCACCGTGTTCGTCGCGCTCGGCACCGGTGAAACCTTCCGGCTCGATGCGGTGAAGGTGAACATCGACGACGCGACGGCGGCACACCACATCTACAGCTTCAAGGAGCTGGAGGCGCTGCAGAAGGGCGGGGTCCAGAGGATCTACATGGGCAATCTGCCCACCGGCGCGCACCGGATGGAAGTGGCCGTGCTGGGCAAGCTGCCGAACGGCAAGGACTTCAGCCGCACGGAGCAGTTCTCGTTCGAGAAGGGCGTGGAGCCGAGCCTGCTCGGCATCACCGTGGCTCCCTCCAGCGGCGCTCCCATCCAGTTCAAAGACTGGTAGTCATGCGGAAACGGCTGCGAATCATCGGGCCGGCCTTCGCCTTCACCCTTCTGCTCTGGACGGGCACGGCGGATGCCGGCGAGCTTCGGGACCTGCACTTCGGCGAGGCGCTGTACTTCGCCGAGCAGGGCTACTACTTCGACGCCGTGGAGCGGCTCGACGCGGAGCTCGCCCAGCATTACGGGCTCGATGAACCGGAGCTGGACCCCTTGCACTATCACATCGGCGAGGCCCGGTTCTTCGTCGGCGACTTCGAGCTCAGCTACCGCATGCACCACAAGGCGGGCCGGGCCATCGGCGCGGTGCTGGAAGGCGACGTGGATCCGCAGGTGCGCAACGAAGCCGCCTACCGGCTGGCACGCATCCATTTTCAGAAGGGTCAGATGCGCGACGCCCTGGCGGCGCTGGAACGGATCGAGGGCCGGCTGCCGGAGGGTCTGAAGAGCGACATCGAGTTCCTCGAGGCGAACGTCTACCTCGCCATGGGCCGGCCTTCCGCGGCCATCGAGACCCTGCGCCCGTTGCAGGGCGCCGATGGCCTGAAGGGCTTCTCCGCCTACAACCTGGGGGTCGCGTTCCTGCACGACGGCCAGCGCCGGGAAGCCTTCCAGCAGCTCGACCGCGCCGGGCAGGTGAGCGCCGAGGATCCTTCCACCCGCGCCATTCGCGACAAGGCCAACCTGACCCTCGGCACCTTGCTGCTGGAAGACGGTGAGTTTCTCGAGGCTTCCGCCCCCCTGGAGCGCGTACGGCTCGAGGGACCTTTCTCCAACCAGGCGCTGCTCAGCTCCGGGTGGGCGGCCATGTCGGCGAGCAAGGCGGATCGGGCCGTGGTGCCCTGGAGCATCCTCGCCGAGCGGGAATCCACCGACGCCGCAGTGCAGGAAGCGCTGCTGGCGCTGCCCTACGCTTACGGCCAGCTCGGCGTGCACGGGCGGGCGGCGGTGCTCTACGGCCGGGCGCTCGACACCTTCGCGCACGAGCTCCACAAGCTCGATGCTTCCATCCGGAGCATCAGGGCGGGAAAGTTCCTCGAGGCCCTGGTCCGGGAGGAGATTCACCAGGACAAGTCCTGGGTGGTGCGCCTGCGCTCCCTGCCGGAAGCGCCGGAGACGTTCTACCTCACGGAGCTTCTCGCCTCCCACGATTTTCAGACGGCGCTGCAGAACTACCTCGATCTGGAGGAGCTGCGGCGCAAGCTCCTGAGCTGGCAGGGCAGCTTCGACGCCTTCGACGACATGATCGACGCGCGGCGCGCCTACTACGAGCCGTTGCTGCCCGGCGTGGATCAGCAGTTTCGCGAGCTGGACTCGCGGATGCGGGTGCGGCTCGAGCAGTACGAGCTTCTGGCCCGCCGGCTCCAGGAGATGCTGGTCATGCCCCGTCCGGAGTTCCTCGCCACCACCGAGGAGCGGGTGATGGGGGCGCGCCTCGAGTGGCTCGGCGAGCAGCTCGGTGACGCGGAGGGTGAGCCCGCCGATTCCGTCCGGGAGCGTATCGCCCGGCTCGAGGGCGTGCTCACCTGGATTCTACGCACCGAGTACGACGCGCGGCTGAACGAGTTCGACCGGCATCTGCGCGAGCTGCAGACGTCGGTGGACGCGCTGAAGGCCCAGTACGAGGCCTTCGTCCGTGTCCGCCAGGCGGCGGTGCACAGCTACACGGGCTACGGACGGCCCATCGGCCGTCTGCGCACCCGGGTTCGCGAAGCGCTGGCCGACGTGGAGCTGCTGATGGCGCGCCAGGGCCACATGCTCGAACGGGTGGCCATCCGCGAGCTCGAGGGGCGGCAGAAGCGGCTCGAGGGATACCAGAACCAGGCCCGCTACGCGCTCGCCAACAGCTACGATCGCGCGGCCCAGTCCCAGGGAGGCGGCGAACCATGAGGCGCCTCGGAGCCGTCATCCCTGCGGTGCTGCTGCTGCAGGCCTGCGCCGGCAATCCGGACCGCCACACCCTGGCGGAGCTGCGGGACGTGGCGCCGGACCTCGAGGAGGTGACCCTGGGTGACAGCCTGGACCGGGCGCTCGAGAGCTACCGGCGGTTTCTGCAGGAGACGCCCGCGAGCGCCAAGACCCCCGAGGCCATGCGCCGCCTCGCCGATCTGCAGCTCGAGAAGCAGTTCGGCATCGTCGGCGGTCCCGCAGCTTCGGAACCGGATGCTCCGCTGCCCGCTCACGACGCCTCGGCGCCGCTGGCGACGCCGGCCGGCGCTCCCCGGGTGAACGATGCCGCCATCGCGGATCTTTCAGAGGATCAGGCGGCGTTCGAGGCCAGGGCCAGCGGCGCACAGCCGTTGCCCACGGTGGCCGGGGCCGGCGCCGGCGCCGCGGGAACGTCGGAGGCCGAGCCCCGGCAGGCCATCGAAACCTACAAGCGCATTCTCGAGGAGTACCCGTACTACGAGCGCAACGATCAGGTGCTCTACCAGATGGCGCGGGCCTACGACGAGCTGAGCGAGCCGGACAACGCCATGGAAATCATGGATCGGTTCATTCGCGAGTACCCGGACTCCGAGTACAGCGACGAGGTCTACTTCCGCCGCGCCGAGTACTACTTCGTGCGCCGCAAGTTCCTCGACGCCGAGGAGTCGTACGCAGCGGTGATCGCCCTCGGCGAGCAGTCGGAGTTCTACGAGCTGGCCTTGTACAAGCTCGGCTGGAGCCTCTACAAGCAGGAGCTCTACGAGGACGCCCTGAACAAGTACATGGCGCTGCTCGACTACAAGCTCACCCAGGGCTACGACTTCGATCGCGTGCCGGCCGCGGCCGTTCAGGACGACGAGGCGGCGCAGCCCGCTGCCGGCGCCGCAGACGAGGAGGACGAACGCCGGGTGGCCGACACCTTCCGGGTCATCAGCCTGGCATTCTCCAACCTCGGTGGCCCGGAGGTGCTGAATGCCTATTTCAGCGAGAACGGCAACCGCCGCTACGAGGATCGCATCTACAGCAATCTGGCCGAGTTCTACCGCACCAAGCTGCGCTACAACGATGCGGCGACGGTGTACCGGTCGTTCGCGGAGCTGAACCCGTTCCACCGGCTGGCGCCCATCTTCAGCATGCGGGTGGTGGAGATCTACGCCGAGGGTGGCTTCGCGCAGCTCGTGGTGGAGGCGAAGCAGGACTATGCGCGGCGTTATGCGCTGGACGCGGAGTACTGGCAGCGCTTCGATCCGGCCGAGTCGCCCGAGGTGATGGCTTTCCTGAAGACCAACCTGCGCGACCTCGCGAGTCATTATCACTCGCTCTACCAGGACCCGGGCTTCGAGGACGAGCGTCCGGAGCACTACGCCCAGGCGCTGGAATGGTACGGCGAGTACCTGGAGTCGTTTCCGAAGGACGAGGAAACGCCGGGCATTCACTATCAGCTCGCCGATCTGCTCTTCGAGAACGAGGATTTCGAGGGCGCGGCGCTGGCCTACGAGCAGACGGCCTACGACTACCCGGCCCATGACAAGTCCGGGGCGGCGGGCTACGCGGCCGTGTTCGCTCACCGCAGGCACCTCGAGAGCCTGAGCGGGGGCGAGGGCGCCGACGCGCGGCTCGCCACCGCGCGGCTTGCCGCGGTGGAGAGCTCGTTGCGCTTCGCCGACACCTTCCCGGATCACGAGCACGCCGCCACGGTGCTCGGGGCGGCTGCCGACGATCTCTACGACATGGGCGATTTCCAGCGCGCCATCGCGGCGGGCCGGCAGCTCATCGACGGCTATCCCGGGGCCGAGCAGGGGCTGCGGCGCGCCGCCTGGACCGTGGTGGCGCATTCGTCCATGGACGTGGCGCAGTTCGTCGATGCGGAGCACGCCTACGGGCAGGTGCTGGCGCTCACCCCCGAGGACGACGAATCCCGGCAGGCCCTATACGACAACCTGGCCGCCTCCATCTACAAGCAGGGGGAGGCGGCCCGGGAGCTCGAGGACCATCGCACGGCAGCCGACCACTTCCTGCGCATCAGCGTGGCGGCGCCCACCTCCAGCATCCGGCCGGCAGCGGAGTACGACGCGGCCAACGCGCTGATGAAGCTCGAGGACTGGGCAGCAGCGGCCGAGGTGTTCCGCGGCTTCCGCGAAGCCCATCCCGGCCACGAGCTGCAGCCGGAGGTGACCAAGCAGCTCGCCTTCGTGTACCACGAGGCCGGCGATCTGGTCAGCTCCGCCGAGGAGTACGAGCGGGTAGCCGAGGACACGGACGATCCGGAGCTGCGCGGCGAGTCCCTGCTCATGGCCGGGGATCTGTACGACGAGGCCGAGGCGGATGCCCGTGCCCTCGACGTGTTCTCGCGCTACGTCGAGGCGTATCCGAGCCCGGTGGATCTGGCGCTGGAGATCCGCTTCCGCATCGCCGGGTTCCACCAGGCGGCGGGCGCCACGGACTTCTACCATGACGAGCTGCGCCGCATCGTCGCCATCGACGGGCAGGCGGGCGCGGAACGCACCGCCCGGACCCGCTATCTGGCCGCCAGATCGGCGCTGGTGCTGGCGGAGCTGCGCTACGAGCACTTCGACCGGCTCGCCCTGACCCTGCCGTTCGACGTGAGTCTGGCCGAGAAGAAGGCCCGCATGGACCGGGCGCTGGCGGCGTTCGAGAACCTGGTTGAGTACGGCGTGGCCGAAGTCACCACCGCCGCCACCTACTACATGGCGGCGATCTACGACCATTTCGGCGCCGCGCTCCTCGACTCGGAGCGGCCCGCCGATCTCGATGCCGCAGAGCGGACGGAGTACGAGCTGGCCCTCGAAGCGGAGGCGTTTCCGTTCGAGGAGCGGGCCATCGAGGTGCACGAGAAGAATCTGGAGCTGATGCTCGCCGGCGCCTTCGACGGCTGGGTGCAGCGCAGCCTCGATCGTCTGGCGACGCTCATGCCGGGGCGTTACGCCAAGGCCGAGATCAGCAGCGGCTTCATCGGCCCGGTGGAGATCTTCGCCTACCGAACCCCGGGCCAGGACCCCGAACCTGGAGGAGCAGTGGATGTCTCGGCCGCGCTTTGACCGCCGCCGGCGATGTCGCCGGCACGCCGTGCTGCTCGGCCTGGCGCTGGCTCTGGCCGGGTGCGGCGCGCAACCGGTTCGCCAGAGCGGCGACGCGGCTGCCGCCGATGCTCCCGGGTCCGCGAGCCCGCCGGCGCCGGGCAATCCGGCGACGGTGCAGGTGGACGAGGGCATCGGCTTCACGGTCACCGAGGCGGTCTCCGTGAGCAGTGCGGTTCGCTCGCTGCATCGGGAGGCGCTGCAGCGTGTGGCCGCCGGGGACTACGACGCCGGCATCGAGATGCTGCGGGAGGTGGTGGCCCAGGTGCCGGAGGCCACGGGGCCGTACATCGATCTCGGCATCGCCTGCGGCCGGGCCGGCCGGCACGACGAGGCGGTAGAGGCGCTGTCCGCCGCCGTGGCAGCGACCCCGGATCATCCGGTGGCGCTGAACGAGCTCGGCATTGCCTACCGCCGGCTCGGGCGCTTCGAGGAAGCGCGGCAGAGCTACGAGCAGGCGCTCGCCGTCTACCCCGGCTTCCACTATGCGCGGCGCAACCTGGCCGTGCTGTGCGACCTGTACCTGGCGGACCCGGCGTGCGCGCTCGAGCACTACGAGGCGTACCGGAGCGCGGTGCGCGAGGACCCCGAAGTGGACATGTGGCTCGCGGACCTGCGCAACCGGGCCGCCCGCGGGCGTGAGGAGGAGGCACCATGACCATGAACACGGTGAGAGTCGGCGCGTTGTTCCTCGGCCTGTTACTGGCCGGCGCGGGGCACGGCGACGAGACGGCCGAGGCGGGAACCAAGGCGCTTTCGGGGATGTCGGTGCTGGGCAACAACGAAGCACCCAAGTCCCTGGTCATCGTGCCGTGGAAGACCTCGGAGATCGGCGACGGCATCGGCGTCGACAACCTGCTCGATCAGCGGGCGAAGCCCGTGGACAGAGACGTGTTCGAGCGCGAGCTCTCGTACTACGAGCTGCGCGCCGGCACGGCCGGTTCCGCCTCCGGCGGCGGCAAGTAGCAGTAGCGTTTCAATCGTAGAGAGGGTTATGCAATGGACTTCCTGTATTCGATCGTCGAGTTCTTCGCCTCCGGCGGAGCGTTCATGTATCCGATTCTTCTGGTCTTCGCCGTGGGCGTGGCCATCGCCGTCGAGCGGTGGGTCACCCTGACGGCGGTGACGAAGAAGAATCAGGCCGCCTGGAGCCAGATCCAGCCCCTTTTGTCCCAGGGCGAGTTCGACAAGGCCCGGGGCGTCTCCGCCAACGACCAAAGCCCCATGGGGCGGCTGCTTTCCATGGGCCTGGCGCTGCAGGGCGCCGTGCGCCGGCGGGAGGACGTGGAGATCGTGATGGAGGAGGGCATGATGGAAATCGTGCCGCAGCTCGAAAAGCGCACCCCGTACATCGCGCTCGCGTCCAGCATCGCCACCTTGCTCGGCCTGCTCGGCACCATCATCGGCCTGATTCAGGCGTTCACCGCGGTGGCCAACGCCAACCCGGCGGAAAAGGCCGACCTGCTCTCCGCCAGCATCTCCGTGGCCATGAACACCACCGCCTTCGGCCTGATGGCGGCGATACCGCTGCTCGTGGTGCACGCCCTGCTGGCCACCAAGACCAACGAGATCGTCGACGGCATGGAGATGGCCTCGGTGAAGGTGCTGACCGCCATCTCGACCCGCGCGCGCCGCCAGGGGGCCTTGCAGGAGGCCGCCTGAGCCCGTCGCAACGAGAAGGAGACCGTAACTCATGGCTAGAACCCACCACTACCGGCGCCGGGTCGAGGAGCCGACGGAGCTCGACGTCACCACCTTTCTCAACCTGATGGTGGTGCTGGTGCCGTTTCTCCTCATCACGGCGGTCTTCTCCAGAGTCGCCATCGTCGAGCTGGACATGCCCACGTCGTCCGGCGCGTCGAAGCCCGTGGAGCCGAGCTTCCGTGTGGAGGTGATGGTGCGCGAGTCGGCCATCGAGATCGGCAACGGCAAGGCCATCATCGCCCAGATTCCCAAGGTGGACGGCGAGTACGACCTGGCGACC
>JAWLCV010000083.1:2620-17089 GCA_041686955.1 Pseudomonadales bacterium | reverse complement strand
ACCCTGCAGCAGGCGCGGGACGCCCTCGAGGCGTTCGCCGACGTGCCGGTGATCCTGCTGCCGGGCAACCACGATCCGGCCACCGCGGATTCCGCCCTGGCACGCCTGGGCATCACGCGTCCCGGGGTCCACGTGGCGCTGGCCCGCGAGCCCATCCGGCTCGACGCGCTCGAGGTCTATCCCTGCCCGCTGACCAGCCGCCACGCCTACGACGACCCGGCCGGCTGGCTGCCGGCGCAGAACCGGCAGGAGATCGTCCGGGTGGTGGTCGCCCACGGCGGTGCCCTGAACTTCGGCGAGACCACCGAGGCGCCCAACCGCATCGACGTGGACACTGTGCTCGGCCGGGGCTACGACTACCTGGCGCTCGGCGACTGGCACGGCGTGTTCCGGGTGAATGCCCGCGCCTGGTACTCCGGCGCCCCCGAGCCCACCCGCTTCAAGGAGAAGCGCCCGGGCCACGTGCTGCTGGTGGAGATCGACGCGCCCGGGGCCGAGCCCCGGGTCACCGAGCTGCCGGTGGCCCGCACGCGCTGGATCACCCGGGAGCTCGAGCTGTTCGAGGACGCCGACGTGGAGGCGCTCGCGGCCTGGCTCGACGGCCTGCCCGAGAAGTCCTGGAGCCTGGTGGAGCTCACCCTGCGCGGTCAGCTCTCCCTGGCCGCGCACGCCCGGCTCGAGGCGCTCGTCGCCGACTACGGCAGCCGGCTGGCGCTCATGCGCACGGACGCCGCCGCGGTTCAGGTGGCCCCCACCCCCGAAGACCTGGAAGCGCTCCGCGGCGAGGGTTATCTGGGGCGGGCCATCAGCGTTCTGCGCCAGGGCGAGTCGCCGGACGATGCCGCCGCCCTGCGGCTCCTTTACCGGCTGATGCAGGAGAGCGCCTGATGCACATCAAGCGAATCGCCGTGGAATCCTGGCGCGGGCTCACCTGCGAGCTGGACGACCTGGCAGCGGGGCTGAACCTGATCTGCGGCCCCAACGAATCCGGCAAGAGCCGGCTGGTGCAGGCGCTGCGCTTCGCCCTGTTCGAGAGCAGCAAAGGCCGGGCGAAGCACAAGGCGGTCCTCGCGAGCTGGGGAGCCGCGGGCGAGCGGCCGCGTGTCGAGGTGGAGTTTCAGCTCGGCGGCGCCACCTGGATGCTGGAGAAGACGTACCTGGGTACCGGCTGCAACACCGTGCTGCGCGGGGGCGGCAAGACCCTGGAGGGCGAAGAGGCCGAGGACCGTCTCGCCGACCTGATGGGCGTCTCGCCCGGCGGCACCACCGAGCTGAAGAGCAGCGAGCGCGGGATCTGGTCGTTGCTCTGGGTCGACCAGGGAGACTCCCGCGAGCCGCCCAGTCACAACGACGTCTCCCAGGCGCGCCTGCAGGACCAGCTCTCCGAGGAGATCGGCGAGGTGGCCGCCGGCGAGCTGGGCCAGCGCATCCTCGCCGCCGCCCGGGAACTGAAGACCCGCTTCTACACCGACAAGACCGACGCCGAGCGGCCGGTGCTGCGCGACGCCCGCGTCCGGGTGGAGCAGCTCGAGGCGGATCTGGCGGAGGCGGAGGCCCGGCATCGCGCAGTGGCCCGGGACGCCGACGACCTGGAGCGTCTGCGCCGGGAAGAGCGCGACCTGGCGGAGCGGACCGCCCGGGCCGAAGCCGAGCACACCGCGGTGGAGGAACGTCACCGGCAGGCCGCCGAGGCCGTGCGGCAGCTCGACGCCTGCAGCCATCAGGTGGAGCTCGGCCGCCTGGAGCTGGATCGGCGCGAGCAGGCGCTGGCCGAGCATGGCCGGCTGGCCGAGGAGATCCGGCGCCTCGGCGACGACATCGCCGGGCTCGAACAGGCACAGGGGGAAGCGGAGGGGGCACGGCAGCGAGCGGAGCAGGCCCACGCGGGGGCCGCGGCCGAGGTCGGCGAGGCCGACGACACCCTGGCGGCCCTCGGCGGTGAGCTGCAGACCCTGCGCCGCCGCCAGAGATCCGCCGCCCTCGCGGCCGAGCTGGCGCAGCTCGCAGGCCGGCTCGAGGAGGCTGCGGAGCTGAGCGCCCGGATGGAGGCAATCCGCGGCGAGCTGGCCACCCTGGCGCCGGTGACGCCCGAGGACGTGGAGCGCCTGCGGACGGCACGGCAGGCGGTGGAGGGCGCCCGCGCGCGGCTGGAAGGCGCGTCCGCCACGGTGGAGCTGCACGCCCTGCAGGACCTCGACGTGGACGGCCGGGCGCTGACCGCCGGAGAGACCCGCACGCTCTTGGCGGAGGACGAGAAGCGCCTGGAAATCACCGGCGTCGCCACGCTCGTGATCCGCCCCGGCGGCGGCGAGCTGGCCCGGCTGCGGGACGCGCTGGCCGATGCGGAGGGCGCGCAGGCGTCGCTCCTGGCCTCCCTGGCCGTCACCGACGTCCACGAGGCCGACGGCATCGCCCAGCACCGCCGCGACCTGCAATCGGAGCTGAAACGGCTCCGGGAAACCCTGGCCCGGCTGCTGCCGGAAGGCCGCGACGAGATCGACGCCCGAATCCGGGAGATCCGCGCCCAGCTAGACACCGACGCGGAGGACTCCGAAGCCGGCTTCGATCCCGCCGCGCTGGAGCAGGCCGAGACGCGGGAGCGCGAGCTGGCCCGCCACCGCGAGACCCTGCGGGCCCAGCGCGACGCCCGGGCAGAGGCGCTCGCGGAGGCGCGTGAGCGGGTACGGACCCTGGAAATCCAACGCGACGAGAAGCGTCGTCAGCTCGACTCCCTGAGTGAGCGGCAGAGCCGACTGCCCGCGGCCGCCGAGCTCGAGCGCGAGCTCGAGGCGGCGCGGCGAACCTGGAGCGAGCGGGTGGGTGCGCGCGACGCGGCCCGGCTCCGCTACGAGGCGCTCGGCGGCGAACAGCTCGAGCTGGAGCTGCGTCAGGCCGAGCAGGCGGTCAAGCAGCTCCGCCAGAGCCACCGGGAGGTGCAACAGGCCTGCATTCACATCGAAGGCCGCCTCGGCTCCGTGGGCGACGACGGCCGCTACGAGCGGGTGCAGGATCTCGAGGCCGAGCTGAACGAAGCACGCGCGGACCTCGCCCGGCTGGAACGGGAGGCCCATGCCGCCCGACGCCTGTACCAGGTGCTCCGCGACGAATACCAGGGCGCCCGGGAGCGGCTCACCGAGCCCGTGATCGCCCGCATCCGGCCCTACCTCGCCGAGCTGTTTCCCGGCGCCGAGGTCTGGCTGGACGAGGAGATGAACCTGCTCGGCATGCGCGGCGAGCGGGTGGAGGAAGACTTCGAGTCGCTGTCCGGCGGCGCCCGGGAACAACTCGCGCTGCTGGTGCGCATCGGCCTGGCCGAGGTGGTGGGCGCCGACGAGCCCTGGCCGCTGGTGCTCGACGACGTGCTGGTCAATACCGATGCCGAGCGTATCCGCCGCGTGCAGCGGCTGCTCTACCAGGCGGCCCGCAACATGCAGATTCTGCTGTTCACCTGTCACGGTCCCCTGTTCGATCTGCTGGGGCCCGACCGGCGCATAGAGCTGCCCGCGTCGGCACGCCGAAGCTGAGGGCGTCGGCGGGGCGCCCTGTCGCACATCGGCCCTGCTGGACGAGCCGGAACAATAACTGTAACCTGTTACATTATTGGTAATGCGGCTCGTCGACTCAGCCACGGGGGTGCACATCATGGAACCGGATTTCGACTTCTACGGCGACGAGTTTCAGAAGAATCCCGGAGCCACCTTCCGCCGCATGGTGGATTCATGTCCGTTCCACAAATCGGACAAGTACGGCTGGTACTCGGTGTTCCGCCACGAGGACATCCTGCGTATCGTCCGCGACAACGAGACGTTCTCGGCCCGCTTCGGGCCCGGCCCCGAGTACGCCACCGGGGATACGGGCCCGGTGCTGGTGAGCGCCGACCCGCCCCTGCACGGCAAGCAGCAGCGGGCGATCCTGCAGGCGTTCAACGCCAAGACCATCGCCTCCATGGAAGACGGCATCCGCACCTTCGTGAACCGCTGCATCGACGGCTTCATCGATCGCGGCGAGTGCGATCTGATTCAGGACCTGGCCGTACCCATTCCGCTCTGGGTGATCTGTCAGATGCTGGACCTTCGCTACGAGCGCGACTGGCGGATGCTGCGCAACTGGGTGGAGGTGATGGCGGGGGCCGTGTTCAGCGAGGACCGCAAGGAGGTCATGGCGGAGCGGGAGCAGAAGTTCAAGGACCTGGTGGCCTACTTCACGCCCCACATTCAGGCGAAGGTGGCCAAGGAACAGGCCGGGGAGGATCCCGGCAACGATCTCATCGGCCTGCTCGCCAAGGGGCGGGTGGACGACGAGCGCATCGGCCTGGTGGAAATGCTGAGCTTCGCTCAGTTCCTGCTCGTCGCCGGCAGCGGCACGACCACCAACCTGATCGGCAACTTCTTCAAGCTGATGATGGAGCACCCGGACCAGTACGCGCAGCTCCAGGCCGATCCCGGACTGCTCGATCAGGCCATCGAGGAGGTGCTTCGCTACGACGCGCCCGTGCACGGCCTGTTCCGCACCAACAACGTGCCCATCAAGCTGGGCGAGCTCGACGTGCCCCAGGACTCCAAGATCTGTCTCATGTGGGGCGCGGCGAACCGGGACCCGGCGGTGTTCGCCGACCCTGACCGGTTCGACATCACGCGAGACATGCAGACCTTGCGCAAGAGCATGACCTTCGGTCAGGGGCTGCACAAATGCCTCGGCGCGCCGCTGGCGCGCCTCGAGTGCAAGGTGGCGGTGCAGGAATTCACCCGGCGGGTGAAGAGCTTCGAGCCGGCCGGCGAGCCGGTGCCCTATCCGTACGCAACGCTCAACGGGCTCGACGCGCTGCCGGTCAAGTTCACCGTCTGACGGGAATCACGAGGGGAGAGACCATGGATATCGAGGGGAAAGTCGCCATCGTCACCGGCGCGGCGGCAGGGATCGGGCGGGCGGCCGCCGCGATGCTGGCCGAGCTCGGCGCCAAAGCACTGGTCATCGCCGACGTGGACGCGGACGGGCTCCGGGAAACCGCGGGGCAGGTGGAACAGGCCGGCGCGCGGGTGCTGGAGTCGCTCACGGACGTGACCGACGTGGCCGCCCTCGAGGCCATGTACGACACGGCCAGGAGCACGTTCGGCCGGATCGACATCGTCTTCAACAACGCCGGCATCGTCTCCGGGCCACCGCCGTTTCCCGACACCGACCCGGCCCGCATCAAGCTGGTCATCGACATCGATCTTCTGAGCGTGATCCAGTCCTCGGCCATCGCCATCCGCCACATGCGCGACCAGGACGGCGGGGTGATCGTCAACACCGCCTCCACCGGGGGCCTGAATCCCTACCTGGCGGACGCGCCGTACGCGGCGGCCAAGGCCGGCGTGATCATGTTCTCCCGCTCGTGCAAGGACCTGCACGCGCAGCACGGAATCCGCGTCAACGCGGTGTGCCCGGGAGTGACCGAGACGCCGATCCTGGAGAAGACGGGAGGCGGCAAGCGCCCGGACTGGCTGGGGCCCATTCTCGAGAACATCCGCATCCTGAGTCCCCAGGACATCGCCCGGAAGGTGGTGGAGATCATCCGCGACGACGCCATGGCCGGTGACTACGTGGTGGTGCAGAACCCGCCCAAGGCGTGACGCACCTTTAGAGCGTCGTCCTGAAGCAAGCGGGCAGCAGCGCCCGGTAACGCCGGGCGGTCTTCGGCGTCAGTACCGGCGCAAGGGTCATGAGCAGCCGGAGCACGTAGTCGCGCTTGAAATCCTGCAGCGCGATGAAGCCCTTCATCCACAGCAGGATGGTGGCCCAGGCGTCTCCGGCCAGGGTGCGGGCGAAGAGATCCACATCCACGTCCTTGTGCACCTCACCGAGCTCGAGCATCTCGAGGATGCGGTTGCGGTTCTGCTGAACCACGCTCCCCAGCAGGATCTGACAGATGGGATCCGTCGGGCTGCCGTTGAACAACATCCGCGTCATGGCTTCCGCGTACCTGGGGTTCTGTACCACCTGCTCGGCGATGGCCTCGGCGCTGGCGATGAGATGCTCGATGCCGGACTTGGCTCGAGCCGCCACGGAAGCGGAGACCTGCGCCAGCACCTCGGTCTGCGCGGCGAGGATCAGCCCGTCCTTGTTCTGGAACTGGTTGTACAGCGTGGTCGGCGACACGGACGCGCTGTTCGCCACCTCGCGCATGCTGAGGCCCTCGTAGCCGTACCGGGAAAGATGATCCCGCACCGCCTGAAGGATGCGCTCCTTGCGCTCGGCTTGCCGGGGCGTGAGCTGATTCATCGCGCCATTGTAGCGCAGGCCCCCTCACACTGACGAAGCGGGGAAACCGGCAGCGGCCCGGGGGCCTCAGCCCGGCCCGGGCCGGGCCCGGACCGCCACCGGCCGGGGCCCGGACCGCCACCGGCCGGGGAGGAAATCAGAGGCGGTAGCGAACCACCAGCCCGACCTCGCGGGTGCGCTGAATGCCGCCGCCCAGATCGGCCCAGCGTCCGGCCCCCGGGGCCGCCGCCGGCAGACCCGAAGGGCCGCCCGTGCCGGGGGAATCCACCCAGCTCGTCATGATGGTTTCGTCCGTCAGGTTCTTGCCGAACACCCGGACCTGCCACTTGTCGCCGGGACTGCTGTAGGCGAGCGAGGCGTCGAAGCGCGTGTACTCGTCGAAGTTGGGATACTCCCGGGCCGGCTGCAGGTAGACCTCGTCCCGGTAGCGCATGAACAGGTCCGCGCCGAGCGAGCCACCGTTGGGCAGCACGGCGAAGTAGCGAATCCCGACGTTGGCCTGAAACTCCGGCGCCAGCTCGATGCCTGAACGGTCCTGGGCCGCGCCTGGCGTAAAGGGATACGCGCCGGACGGCGTGCTCGGGTCGTAGCCGATGTCGCAACCCTGCTCCACCGTCTGACCGGCGAAGCACGGCCCGATGTACTCGTCGATCTTCGAGTCGAGATAAACCAGCGAGGCGTCCAGGGTCCAGTGCTCGGTGAGATCCCAGACCACGTCCAGGTCCAGTCCCGTCACCTCGTTGGTGCCCGCGTTGGCCACGCTGAACGACGTGGATTCGGAGTCGAACTGGCTCTGTTGAAGATCCGTGAACTCGTTGTAGTACACCGCGGCGCTGAGATACAGCCTGCCCTCCAGCAGGGTGGTTTTCACCCCCAGGTTGTAGCCCTCCACCGACTCGGCAGCGTACGTCACGTCCTCCACCGTCGTGGTCGGGAGGAGGGTGGAGCCGTGGGCGAAGCCGCCCGCCTTGAAGGCTTCGGTGTACGACGCGAAGATCATCAGGTCTTCCTTGGGCGTCCAGGACAGAATGATCTGCGGCGAGAAATCGTCGTCGTCGTAGTCGTCCTCGATGGCGTCGCCCACCGGCAGCAGCGGAAATATCAAGGTGCCGACGATCGAGTGGACATAGGTGTTCACACCGCGGCTCTTCTTGGAGACGTCGGTGTAGCGCCCGCCCACGTCCAGGCGCCACTGATCGTTGATGTCCCAGCTCACCTCGGCGAAACCGCCCCAGGACTCGCCGTCCTGGTCGTTGGAACGGTCCCAGAGGAACTCGCGTCCGGTGACCGGATCGGCGAGAGGAACCAGGCCTCCCGTTGCGATGTCCAGGAAGGCCTGGTTGAACAGCACCGACGAGTTGCGGTGATGGAAGTCGGTGTCCTCGTAGAAGATGCCCGCCAGAAGGTTCAGGTTTCCCGCGAAGCGGGTGGCGACACGGAACTCCTGGTTGAACTGCTCGTTCTGCTCCTCTTCGTAGGCGTAAATGGAAGGCGAGCTGGCGTAGTCGTAATCGTCCAGGTACTCGGTGTCGTACTCGCTGAGCGCCGTGATGGAGGTCAGCGTGTAGTCCCCCAGGTCCCAATCGGCCCGGTTGGTCAGAAGCCACGACTCGTGTTTCCAGAAACGGTCGTCGCCGAAGTCGGCGGGGGGCTCGTCGTCCAGGGTGGATTTCTCGTCGAGCTTGCAGTCCTCACCCGGACTCGGCAGCAGGCCGAAGGTGGGCTGCACCGTCCCGCCCGGCCCCTGGCACGAGTGCCGCTGCACGCTGGTGTTGATGCTGACGTCGTCCCGGTCGTTGTAGGTGAATTTGGTGACGTTGGTCAGGCCGGGCGTCACGTCCCAGGACACGGTCAGGCGCCCCATGATCTCGTCGGCGTCCGGAGCGTCCACCGTTCCCTGCTCGAACCAGCCATCCATCTCGGTGGCGCGCAGCGCCAGGCGCGCGCCCAGGTTTTCGGCGAGAGGCCCAGAGACGATGAGCTCGCCCCAGATCTCGTCCGCCTCCAACTCGGTGCCCGCTTCGAAGGTGATCTCCCGCTCGGGGCCCGGATTGCGGGAACGGATGTAGACGGCCCCGGCCGTCGCGTTCTTACCCAGATAGACCCCCTGGGGGCCTTTCAGCACCTCGAGCTGCTCCACGTCCAGATACCCGGGGTTCAGCCAGCGGCCCCTGCTGAAGGGTATGTCGTCGATGACGATGCCCACCGACTGGTCGAAGCCGGTGTCGCCGCCGGAGCCGATGCCGCGGATGTACAGCGCGTCGCTCCGGCCCGAGTTCAGCTCGACGCTCGGGACCACGTGGGAGATGTCCTCGAGATTCAGCAGGTTCAGGGCATTCAGGTCTTCGCCGTTCAGCACCGCGACGGTGACCGGACTCTCCTGCAGGCTCTCGGTACGGAGTCGGCTGGATGTCACCACGATCTCTTCGATGACGCCGTCCTGGGCCCGAAGGCCCTCCACCGGCACCAAGCAGAGCAACGCCACCAGACCCAGCCCACCAGCCCCTGCGCGGGCACTCATTGACGATGACTTCATCGATCCCCTCTCCCGTGAAACTCTCCCGAGACGAAAATCTACCCCGGCGAGAGGGATGGGGTCAATTATTTGTAGCGCGCTCCAAAATTTTTATGTGCCCGATGCGCATATTTTCTCCTGTTCGCGGAACTTTGTAACGAGTTTTACGTAACGCGTTGCAGCCGCCTGGCGGCTAGACGCCGAGATCGCCCACCGCCTCCCAATAACGGCGCAGGGCGTCGATGTGCGCCTCTGGAGAAGCGAGGCCCTCGCCCATCCCCCGCAGCGCCATGCTGCGCATGGAAACGTAATCCGCGCCCGCGGCACGCCACGCCTCCACCTCCCGGCGCCAGTTCTCCGGCCCGGACTGGTAGTTCACCATGGCCTCGATGCCGAAGCCTGCCGGGTCCCGCCCGGCCTGTTCGACGTGGCGGCGTACCGCATCGAGCGCCTGAAGGTTCGCCTCCTGGCTCGAGCCGAAGATGAAGCCGTCGCCCATGCGGGCCGCCCGCCGGAACGCCACGTCGCTGAACCCGCCGAACCAGATGGGGATCTGCCGGCCCGGCAGCGGCTTCAGGCCGGCCCGGTCCACCCGATGCCAGCGGCCCCGGTAGTCGAGCACCGGCTCGCTCCAGAGCTTCCGCAGCAGCTCCACCTGCTCTTCCTGGCGCTTGCCCCGCTCGTCGAAGTTCTCGTTCAGCGACTCGTACTCCACGTAGTTCCAGCCGGTGCCCACGCCGAGACGCAGCCGTCCGCCCGAAAGCAGGTCGATCTCCGCCGCCTGCTTGGCCACCAGCACCGTCTGCCGCTGGGGCAGGATGAGAATGCCGGTGGCGAGCTCCACCCGGGACGTGCACGAGGCGAAGTAGCCGAACAGCACGAACGGCTCGTGGAACGCCGACTCTTCGGTGTAGGGCCCCCACAACGGCGGATCCCGATCCGCGTGAACCGCGCCGATGACGTGGTCGTAGGCGAGGATGTGGGAGTAGCCGAGCTCCTCCGCCGTTTGCGCCCAGTCGCGGACGACGACGGGGTCGCTGCCGATCTCCAGATGCGGAAAGATGGCGCCGATCTTCATGACGACTCCTTGCGTTCGTTCGTTTGTTCGCTCAGCCGTGGCCGCTCAGGATCTTCGCGCCCCTGGCGGCCGCCAGCTCCATGATGTGACGGTTTCCCCGATTCCAGAAAACGTTCAGGGTCACGGCCTGGATCTTCCAGCCCTCCTCGGTTCGCACCAGCCGGTCGTCGTAGTAGCCCCCCAGCACGAAACCGTCGCTGCCCTGATCGTTCTTCAGGAAGTGCTCGGCCTGCATGTACATCCGGCAGCGGGCGTGATCGCCCTCCATGTCCACCAGCGGATTGCTCATGGAGTGCTGGGTGGCGTCGAGCCCGGTGAACAGGGTCCGGCAGCCCGCCACCCAATCGTCGGCCTTCATGGCGGACCGGGGGTTGCCGTTGTAGGACGAGAAGTCCATTTCGATGTCGTCGGTGAAGATGCTTCGGTAGAGGGCCCAGTCGCGGGTGTCGATCCCGTAGGCGTACTCGTAAACCGGGCGGACGATGGCGTGGTAGTGATCCGGCATGTGGCCTCCTTCGAGTCAGAGCAGGTGCTTCGCGAGCAGCGTGTGGGTGCCGGGCGCGAGCTCCGTGAGCTGCACGCGGTCGATGCCAAGCGCGCCGAGACCGTGTAACGCATCCGCTACCCCGGCGGGGTCGCCCAGGAAGCGGCCGAGATAACCATCGCCGAGGGCGGTCTTCACCGCCGCCACCCGGGGATCGTCGCCGGCGGCCACCAGCATGAAGATGCCGATGGGCACCGTGGCGCTCACCGCCCGCACGCGCTCGACGTTGCGGCGGATCTCGTCCTCGGTCACCGTGCCCATGATGGCGAAGTCCAGGTGCCCAACCCGGGTCGCCCGGGCACTGGCCTTGATTTCCACCCGGTCCACCAGCGGCGTCACCTCCCGGACGGAGCGCGGCCCGCCCGCGGAGGCGATGAGCGGCGGCGGCGCCACGTCCCCCGTGGCGAGCCCCCGCTCGCCGGTGACGTCCACCCGGTAGTGCTCGCCCTGAAACCGGCACTGGCCGGTCTTCAGGAGCGCGCCGGCCACGGTGAGCGCTTCCACGTAGCGGGAGACCCGGGTTGGCCCGTCCGGGTAATCCTGGCCCGTGGCCAGCATCTCGTCTTCGGCCCAGCCAGCGCCGAGCCCGGCATCGAAGCGCCCGCCGGAAGCGGCCTGCAGGCTGAGCGCCGCCTGGGCGAACTCCACCGGCGAGCGGAACAGGTTGTTGCAGAACGACGTGGTGATGCGGATGCGGCTGGTGGCGCAGGCCATCTGGGTGGCGGCGACGAAGACGTGGGGATACCGGGTCGGTCCCACCCAGAAGTGGTCGCTTGCGCAGACCCCGTGCCAGCCCTCGGCCTCCTTCTCGTGCGCCCACGCGCCCGGGTCGGCTGCGGTGCCGGCGGGGTAGTTGACGAAAAATTCCATGCGGTTCTTTCCCTTCGATGGACCGCGCGGGCGGCAACCCGCGCGACTAGCCGAACAAGCCGGCGGACGGATCCTGGTCCCGGCGGCCGCCGGAGGCGAAATGCGCCTGGGCCGCCCAGAGATCGCCGGGCAGCGCCTCACGGCTCCAGTCCAGCACCACCCGGCGGCGGGCGATCCGCCAACGGCCGTCGCGGCGCTCGAAGCGGTCGAGGTAGCGGCCGCCGACGAAGGCCAGCTTCTCCTCCTGGCCGTCACCCCCGTAGGGGTGAAAGGCGATGAAGTAACTCTCCACCGCCGCCTGCTCGCCGTCGAGCTCGATGAGCACGTTGGTGATGTGGTGCTGGCTCGCGCCTTGCGCCCGGTCGAGGCTGCCGACGATGTACTCGGCGAAGTCCCGGCCGTTGCCCTGCCAGGTGCCATGGTCGTCGGTGGCGTCCGGGTGGTAGACGTCCTCGAGCAGCGCCCGGTCGCCCCGGTCCACGCCGCGGCAATAGCGGTACAGCACCTGGCGGATCTCGATGTGGGCCGCGATCTCGGCCAGCTCCATGCTCATGGCTACCACCCGTTCCAATGCAGCACGTCTTCCACGGGCTTGCGCCGCACCGGTGCGAAGCGCCGCTCCGGATAGCCCACGGCGATGAGCACGCACAGGTGCACGTCGTCGGGAACGCGTAGCAACTCCCGGAGCAGCGGCTCCGCCACGTGGTGAAACGTGGTGAAGGCCGTGCCGATGTTCATGGAGCGGGCGGCGACGACGAGGTTCTGGGCTGCCGGGTAGATGGTGGAGTGCATGAACACCTCCCGCGGGTTGTCCGGGGGGTACACCATGCGCGCGCAGCCGACTATCCAGGCGGGCACCCGGGCGAAGTTGCGGGCCAGGTGCTCCGCGCCCGCGTACATCCGCTGCCGCACCGGATCCAGGCCCTCGGGCTTGGCGGCGAACACCGGCGCCATGCCCGCCATCACCGCCTCGCCGATCCGCGCCTTCAGCTCCGGGTCGTCGATGATCAGAAACTCCCAGCCCTGGCTGTTCCCGGGATTCGACGCCCGGGTCGCCGCGTACACCAGCCGCACCAGGTCGTCCCGGGGGATGGGATCTTCCTTCAGGTATCGCATGGCGATGCACGTTTCCATGGCCTCGATGACGTCCATCTTCACTCTCCAGTCAGATGCTTCGTCCGGCGGCGTTGCCCTCGGCGGTGGCACGCACCAGGAAGCGCGGGGTATTGGCGTCCCCGATCACCGAATGCGCGATGCCGGCCTCACGCACGGCGTCCAGCAACTCCAGCCGGGGGCGGTTCAGGGAGACGAACACCACGAGATCGGCATTCACGCTCCATCGCCGCCCGCCGGTGACCGGCTCGAGCGCCGCCGACTGACCGTCCACGGCCAGCACCCGGGTGCCGACGTGGTAGGTGAAGGCCTCGTTGCCGAGCCGTTCCAGCGCCGGGTCCACCATCAGGGCGCTGCGCATCTGCGGCGCCACGGTGGGCAGGCGGGTGACGAAGGTCACCGCGATACCGAGCTGCAGCAGATGCTCGGCGCAGGCCAGCCCTTCGTAGTGGCCCACGTCGTCGATCACCAGCGCGCGGCTGGCGTCGACCCGGCCACGGGCGATCAGGTCGTTGGCGGAGAGCACGTGGTCGAGATGGATGCCCTCGATGGGTTCGCCGGGATGGGAAAGCTGCACGCCGTCGAGGCGCGGCTCGGCCCCGGTGGCGAGCACCACGTGGTCGGGGGCGAAGCCGGCGAGGTCCGCATCCGTCACGTAGGTGGAAAGCCGTACCTCCACCCCCTCGGCGTAGATCTCGGCTTCCAGCCAGCGGACGATGTCCCCGAGGGATTGGCGGCGCGGCGCCCGGGCCGCCAGGTTCAGGGTGCCTCCGAGATCCGGCATGGCCTCGGCCAGCACCACCTGGTGACCCCGCCGGGCCGCCACCCGGGCCGCCTCCATGCCGGCGGGACCGCCGCCGATCACCAGCACACGTTTGCTGGCCGCGGCCGGAACGAGCTTGTCGTCCCCCAGGGTCGCCTCGAATCCGGCGGCGGCGTTCACCGCGCAACCTACCCGCCGCTCCACCCCCAGGAGTTGACCCACGCAGCCCTGGTTGCAGGCGATGCACGGGCGCACCCGCTCCACCTCACCGCGCCGGGTCTTCGCCACCAGGTCGGGATCGGCGATGGAGGCCCGGGTCATCCCCACCAGGTCGGCCTGCCCGAGACGCACCACCTGATCCGCTTCTTCCAGGGTACGGAAGCGTCCGGTGACGATCACCGGCACGGAGGCGGCCTCGGCCACCGGCAGCGCGGATTCCAGCTCGTAACCCACGGGCTCGTGCATGCCGCCGATCATCTTGGGGAAGCTGTGGTAATTGCCGAGGGACAGGTTGACGAAGTCCACCAGGCCTTCCGCCTGCAGCGCCTCCACCACGGCCCGGTTGTCCGCCGCGGTGACACCGCCGGCGGTCAGATCCTCCGCCAGGCGGATCCCGACGGCGAAGCCCGGCTCCGCCACCTCAGCGCGCACCGCCCGCATCACCTCCAGCAGGAAGCGCATGCGGTTCTCGAGGCTCCCGCCATAGTCGTCCTCCCGGCGGTTGGCGTTCCTGGAGAGGAACTGCTGAAGGAGGTAGCCGTGGGCGCCGTGCACCTCCACCCCGTCGAGCCCGGATGCCTTGCACAACCTGGCCGCCGCCGCGTAGGCGCCGACGATCTCGTCGATCTGGGCCCGGGTCATCGGCCGGGGAACGATCCCGAGCTGCGGGCTCGGCACGTCGGACGCCGACCAGGGCGGGGAGCCGTCCAGTGGCATGCCGTTGTGCCCCGCGTGCCAGATCTGCTGGAAGACCTTCATGCCGTGGGGCCGCACGGCCTCCATGAGCCGGGCGTAACCGTCGCCGATGGTGGGGTCGAAGGCGTTCAAGGTTCCAGGGCTGGAGGGATGCACCGCCAGAATCTCCAGCACCGTGAGGCCGAAGCCGCCCCGGGCCCGCGCCTGGTGATAGGCAATAAGGTCGTCGCTGAGCCGGCCCGCGCCGATGCCGGTGGCGTGCGCCGTGCGCACGGTGCGGTTGGGGACGGCCACGCCGCCGATCTCGATCGGGCTGAGTACGCGCTCGTACATGGTCGGGTCCTGGCTGGGCTGATTCTATGTAACGCGTTACAGTTATGGGAGTCAAGGCGGTCCGGGCCGGGGCCCCG
>JAWLCV010000083.1:0-2520 GCA_041686955.1 Pseudomonadales bacterium | reverse complement strand
GGCTGAGTACGCGCTCGTACATGGTCGGGTCCTGGCTGGGCTGATTCTATGTAACGCGTTACAGTTATGGGAGTCAAGGCGGTCCGGGCCGGGGCCCCGGCCGGGGGGCGCCGTCTGGCGGCGGACGGTACAGTACCCGCCCATGGAAGATCGCCCGCGTCCGCGCATCCTGCTGCTCTCCGCATATCGGGCGGACAGCCATGCCGCCTGGGCCCACTGGCTCACCCGAACCTTCGCCCGGTTCGAGTGGACCGTGGCCGAGCTTCCCGGCCGCTACTTCCGTTGGCGGATCCGCGGTAACCCGCTGTCCTGGCTCGACGCGGCCTGGCCTGAGCCGGACGCCATCGTCGCCACCTCCATGGTGGATCTCGCCACCCTCCGCGGGCTGCGCCCGGAGCTCGCCACGGCGCGGGCGCTCTACTACTTTCACGAGAACCAGTTCGCGTATCCGCTCGGCGAGCGCCAGAAGCCCTATCTCGAACCACAGATGGTGCAGCTCTACGGCGCCCTGGCCGCAGACCAGGTGGTGTTCAACTCCCGCTTCAATCGTGACAGCTTCCTCGATGGGGTGGCCGAGCTGCTCCGCCGCATGCCCGATGCGCTGCCCGCCGGGGTGCCGGAGCGCATCGCCGGAAAGTCCCGGGTGCTGCCGGTGCCGGTCCGCCCCATCGCGCCGGATCCCGCGGCGCGCGACCCCGGCCTCATCGTCTGGAACCACCGCTGGGAGTACGACAAGGGGCCGGACGTATTCGCCGACGCGGTGCTCGGTCTCGCCGCCCGGGGTGCGGACTTCCGTCTCGCCCTGCTCGGCCCGCGGCCGGCGCAGGCACCCGAGGCGCTCGAACGTCTTCGCCGCCGCCTCGGCGGGCGGATCGTCGTCGACGGCAGGCTGCCCCGGGCCGAGTACGAAGCCACCCTGGCCCGCGCCGGCATCGTGGTCAGCACCGCACTGCAGGAGTTCCAGGGCCTGGCCGTGCTGGAGGCCGTGAGCGCGGGCGCCACCCCGCTGGTCCCCGACGCCCTGGTGTATCCGGAGCAGGTGGACGCCGGGTTCCGTTATCCGGCCGGGGACGCCGGAGCGCTGACAGCGCTGCTGGCCGAGTGGCTGAACGGCGGGGCGCCGCCGCCACCCGACGTCAGCGCCTGGACGGAGACCGCGCTGCGCGACCCGTGGGGCGAGGCCCTCGAGAGCCTGGCCGGTTCCGGGTAGCCTCCACGGCCGGCACCAACCGGTTGCCGAGTGTCGTGGCGGCCGCTGCGGGCAACGCGCTACAGTTCATGACCTCGTCTCGCCACGGTCCGTCGACAAGGAGACCGACATGGAGCTGCTATTTTCCTGGCTGGTGCTGTCCTTCGCCGTCTGGGTCACCGACGCGGTGCTGCCGGGCTTTCACGTCAAGAACCTCGGCAGCGCGATCCTGGTCGCCGCCATCTTCGGAATCCTCAACTTCCTGCTCGGATGGCTGCTGTTCGCCGTGTTCACCATCGTCACCCTGGGGATCGCCTGGCTGCTGGCGTTCATCACCCGCTGGATCATCAACGCCATACTGCTGGTGCTCACCGACAAGCTCACCGATCACCTGAAGATCGACAGTTTCGGCTGGGCGCTGGGGGGCGCGCTGATGATGTCGCTGATCGGCACCCTGGGCGAGTGGATCGTGCGCGGCATCTTCTGACGGGCTACGGGAATGTCCGGGTTCCAATTGAACGAACGCGGGGGCACGTTCGCCACCTCTGAATCGAATGGAGCGAACCCATGACCGACCGCAACGAGGCCCTGGGCACCATCCGCCGCGCCGAAGGCGTCTTCGAGGCGCGGCTGGAGCGGGAGCTGGAGCACCCGGCCGACACCGTGTGGCGCATGCTCACCGATCCCGCGGAGCTGCCCAAATGGCTGGCGCCGGGCGAGATCGAGCTGCGCGAGGGCGGCCGGGCGAAGCTGGATTTTCAGGACAGCGGCACGGTGATCGACAGCACCGTCACCGCTATCGACCCGCCGCGCCTGCTGGAGTACTCCTGGAGCGGACCCGGGGAGCCGGCGCGCCCGGTGCGCTGGGAAGTGATCCCGGAAGGCGACGGCAGCCGCCTGGTGCTGACCCTGGGCGTGCCGGAGTCGGAGGACGTAGCCCGGGCCTGCGCCGGCTGGGAGGCCCACCTGCAGATGCTGCTGGCGGCGCTGGAAGGCGTGCCCATCAAGTTTCCCTTCGAGCGCTTCAAGGAGACCCGGGAAGCCTACAAGGCGCTGACCCCGGCCTGACCTAACGTCCGCCGCGCGCCGACGAACGGGGGTGAGTCGTCGGCGGCGCGCCGACGAAAACCACCAGCGCGACGTCCGCTCCCGACCGCTTTCTATTCTGTGGTTGAGGAGAAATTCGTTGGGTATCAATCGGTTGTGATCTTCCTGCAGCCGAGTGCGGCATGCTGGCACGGTTCGCGCAATACCTCCGGCAGGTGAGCACGGACGCCCACCGAATCAACCCCCACGGAGGATCATTCATGAACGCACTGGCTCTGGTCGAT
>JAWLCV010000082.1:0-17512 GCA_041686955.1 Pseudomonadales bacterium | reverse complement strand
TGGTGGAGCCGAGGGGGATCGAACCCCTGACCTTAGCATTGCGAACGCTACGCTCTCCCAGCTGAGCTACGGCCCCGAGCGGGCGCATGATAACGCGTCCCGGCGCGATGCGCGCGCCTGCCAACCGGTGCGGGAACGGCGTATAGTGTGGGGTCCTGCCATCCCAGGGAGGAAGGCCATGGCCGCTGCGGTGGAAAGCCTCCGTAACGTCTGCCTGGTGGGTGCCGCGGGCGCCGGGAAGAGCCGGCTCGTGGAAGCGCTGCTGCAGGCCGGCGGGGCCGCCGGGCCGGCGGGCCTGGAGCGCAGCGCCGCGGTCTCCGACTTCCACCCGAGCGAGCAGCAGCTCGGTCATTCCATCTTTCCCTCTGTCCACTTCCTGGAACACCAGGGGCTGCGCATCAACCTGCTCGACACCCCCGGCTACCGGGACTTCTACGGCCGCACCCTCTCGGTCATGCGCGCGGCGGAAACGGCGGCGGTGGTGGTGAACGCCCAGGCCGGGGTGGAGCCGGTGACGCAGCGGGTGATGGACGCCGCATCCGAGCTCGGCCTGTGCCGGATGATCGTGGTCAATCGCATCGACGCGGACGGCGTCAATCTGGCCAAGGTGGTGGACGACATCCAGACGGCCTTCGGCCCCCAGTGCCTGCCGCTGAATCTTCCCGCCGCCGATGGCGGCGTCGTCGACTGTTTCTTCCGCCCGTCTGGCACGGCCACCGCCTTCGGTTCCGTGGAGGGCGCCCATACGGCCATCGTCGATCAGGTGGTGGAGGTGGACGATCGGCTGATGGAGCTGTATCTGGAGCAGGGCGAGGAGCTGGAGCCGGAGCAGCTCCACGAGCCGTTCGAGCAGGCATTGCGGGAAGGCCACCTGGTGCCCATCTGCATGGTGTCCGCCAGAACCGGCGCCGGCGTGCCGGAGTTGCTGGAGGTATTCGAGCGCCTGATGCCGAACCCTTTGGAGGGCAATCCGCCGGTGTTCCTCAAAGGGGAGGGCGCGGCCGCGGAGCCGGTGGCGGTGGTTCCGGACCCTGCGCGCCACGTGATCGCGCACGTGTTCAAGGTGGAGGTGAACGCCTACACGGGCCGGCTCGCGTTCGTCCGCCTGCATCAGGGAACGATCCGAACGGGTATGCAGCTCTATCTGGGCGATGCCCGCAAGCCCGTGAAGGTGGCCCAGCTCGTGGCGGTGAACGGCAGGGCCCACGGGCGGATAGACAGCGCGATGGCCGGGGACATCTGCGCGCTGCCGCGCCTCGAGGAGGCGCACTACAATGCCGTGCTGCACGATTCCCACGACGAGGATCACCACCACCTGAGGCCCGTGGCGTTTCCTCCGCCCATGTACGGGCTGGCCATCCGCACCCACAACGAGACGGACGCGCAGAAGGTCTCCGACGCGCTGCGCACGGTGGCGGCGGAAGATCCTTCGCTGCAGGTGGAGCACGTGGCATCGCTGAACGAGACGGTGCTGCGGGGGCTCGGCGATCTGCACTTGCGCACGGTGCAGGACGACATCCGGGAGCGGTACGGCGTCGCGGTGGAGACCGCGCTGCCGGCCATCGCCTATCGGGAGACCATCACCGCCCGTGCCGAAGGACATCACCGGCACAAGAAGCAGACCGGCGGCGCCGGCCAGTTCGGCGAGGTGTTCCTGCGGGTGGAGCCGCTGCCCCGGGGCGCCGGGTTCGAGTTCGTGGACGAGGTGGTGGGCGGGGCGATACCGACTCAGTTTCTGCCTGCCGTGGAAACGGGCATCCGCCAGGCCCTGCAGGCGGGCGCCATCGCCGGTTATCCCATGCAGGACGTCCGCGTGGTGGTCTACGACGGCAAGCATCATCCCGTCGATTCCAAGGAGATCGCCTTCGTTCAGGCCGGGCGGGAGGCCTTCCTCGATGCCGTGCGCAAGGCGCGTCCGGTAGTGATGGAGCCCGTCGTCGACGTTTCCCTGGCAGTGCCTGCCGAGGCGGTGGGGGGCGTCACCGGCGATCTGGCGAGCATGCGTGGGCAGGTGAGCGGTACTGCGGTCGCTGCGGACGGTCGCATGGAGATCGTCGGGCAGGCGCCGCTGGAAGCCATGCAGGGCTACCACTCACGGCTGAAATCCCTTACTGGCGGGGAGGGTGTGGCGGTGATCGAGTTCAGCCACTACGCGCCGGTGCCGGAGTCGGTCCAGGAGAGGCTGGTGAGCGCCCACCGAACCGGTTCGGGCTGACCGTCCGTCAGCCGGGCTTGCATGCCCGGAGCACGGCGGCGGGGTAGGCGAACACCACCCGGTCTCCCTGCCTTCGTGTGCCGAGGCCCAGAGTGTCGCCCTCGGCCGAGCCGGCGATCATCGCGCGCACGCGGTGGGCCGCGTCCGGTGCCGGAAACGAAACCTTCATCAGGCCTTCGAGCTCCACGGGCACCGAGTAGCCGGTGCAATCGGGGGCGCCGAGACCGGCCGCCGGAAACAACGCGGTGAGCGCCTCGAGGGTGAGGAAGCGCACCGTGGAAGGATCCCGCAGGCGCTCCATCTCGTTGAAGGCCGCGGCTTTCGCGGGGTCCGGGGACGCCACGGCATCGCACACCAGCACGCAGCCGCCGGGTCGCGTCACTCGGGCCATCTCTCGAAGCACCCCTTCGGGCCGCTCGAAGTGATGGAACGCGAATCGGCAGGTGACGATGTCGAAAGTGGCATCGTCGAACGGCAGGCGCTCGGCGTCGCCGAGGTGCCAGTCCACGTTGTGCACGCCGCGGGACCGCTGCAGCTCCCGTGCCCGCTGCAGCATGGCGGGCGTGACGTCCACCCCCTCCGCGAGCCGGACCCGCCGGGCGAACGCCAGCACCAGCAGTCCGGGACCGCAGGCCACGTCGAGGCTGCGCAGCCCGGGCCCGGCGCCGCTCACGTCCAGGAGCCGCTCGATGGCCTGTGCATCCGATATGGCGGGGGCGTTGCTGAACGGCACCGCCTGGCGGCTGAACTGATCGAGCACGGTATCTCGGTGATTCATGGTATCGCTCCGGTTGGACGCGGCAGTGTAGATCGCGCCGGGTTGTACGCTACGCGGCTGTCGGTCAAAAATTGTCGCTGAATGGACAACTCGGTCGACGACCTCCACCTCATCGAAGCTGCGGCGCGCCCGGCGTTCGTGCTGGCGCGGGACTATGCCGATGGCGACACGGTGCCGCTGCATGCCCATTCCGTGGGGCAGCTTCTGCACACGCTGTGCGGGGTGGTTCACGCACGAACCCCGGGGCGCGCCTGGGCGTTGCCGCCGCACAGGGCGCTGTGGATCCCCCATGGCGTGCCCCACGCGTTCGCGATGGCGGGTTCCGCATCGGTTCGCACCCTCTACATCGTGCCAGAGCGGGCGCAGCTCATGCCCGCGGAGCCCATGATCATTGCCATCACGCCGCTGATCCGGGAACTCATACTGCGTGCTGTTGCCTGTCTCGACGCGCCGCCGGGGGATCCCGTGGAGCCGCTGGTCGTCGATCTGCTGCTCGCGGAGCTCGCCGCGGCGCGGCGGGAGCCGCTCTGGCTGGCCTGGCCGCAGAGCCGTGAGCTGCGCGCCTTCGCGCGGATGGTGCGCGAGCAGCCGGCGGACCGCAGCAGCCTGGAGGATGCGGCACATCGGGTGGGCCTCAGCGCGAAGACGCTGTCGCGGCGCTTCGTCCGGGAAACCGGGTTGACGCCGGATGCCTGGCGCCGGCAGGCCCGGCTGCTTGCGGCAGTGACCCGGCTGGAGCTGGGAGAGTCGGTGACCCGGGTCGCGCTGGACCTGGGGTTCCGGTCGCCGAGCAGCTTCTCCGCCGCCTTCCGGCAGGCGTTCGGGGTGACGCCTCGGCAGGCCCGCGCCCGCGCGCGCGTCTGACCCGGGCGAGCGGGTCGTGTCGAATCGGCCGCGCCTGCATCGACCAGGGGTACAGCAACGCAAGGAGGATACGCGTCATGGGTAAGATCACCCCGTGTCTCTGGTTCGACGGACGCGCCGAGGAGGCGGTCGAGCTCTACACGTCCATCTTCGAGGACTCTAGGATCGGCCACATCACCCGCTACGGCGAGACGGGCGCCGGCATGTCCGGCCTGGCGCCCGGTTCCGTCCTGACCGTGGATTTCGAGCTGGCGGGCCAGGCCTACATGGCCCTGAACGGCGGGCCGCAGTTCCCATTCACCGAGGCCATCTCGCTGATGGTGGACTGCGAGACCCAGGAAGAGGTGGACCGGCTGTGGGCGAAGCTCTCGGAGGGCGGCGGCGAAGGTCAGTGCGGCTGGCTGAAGGACAAGTTCGGACTGTCCTGGCAGATCGTGCCCACTGCGCTCACGGAGCTCGTGCGGGACGAGGACCCGGAGCTGGTCGAGCGGGTGATGAAGGCCATGTTCGGCATGGGCAAGCTCGACATCCAGGCGCTCCGTGACGCCGCTGCCGGGGTATCTCCGCCTGCCGGAAGGTAATACATTCGCCACCATGACGAAGTCGGACGGTCGCCGGTGACGCCCGGTGACGCCAACCCACACTCCCGTGGCGCCGCTGCGGCGATCGATGCCGTCTACCGCACCGAGTCGCGGCGGGTGCTGGCGACCCTGATACGCCTGCTCGGCGACTTCGATCTCGCCGAGGAGGCCCTGCACGATGCGTTCGCGGCGGCCGTGGAGCAATGGGCCCGGGACGGCGTGCCGCAGAACCCGCGGGCGTGGCTGGTCTCGGCCGGACGCTTCAAGGCCATCGACGCCATCCGGCGGCGGGCGCGGTTCGACGCATCCCAGCTCGATCTGGCGCTGCAACTCGAGCTCCAGGCGGAATCGGGGCTCGACGACACCGCGGTGGAGGACGATCACCTGCGCCTCATCTTCGTGTGCTGCCATCCGGCCCTGGCGCCGGATGCCCAGGTGGCGCTGACCCTGCGGGAAGTGTGCGGGCTGACCACCGAGGAGATCGCCAGCGCCTTTCTCACCGCCACCCCTACCATGGCGCAACGAATCGTTCGCGCCAAAGCGAAGATTCGCGACGCCAACATCCCCTACGAGGTGCCCGAGGCGGCCGAGTTGCCCGGCAGGCTCGAGAGCGTGCTGCGCGTGATCTACCTGGTCTTCAACGAGGGCTACGCCCCCTCGTCCGGGGCCACCGTCACCCGCGCGAGCCTGTCGGAGGAAGCCATCCGGCTGGGCCGCCTGCTCGTGGGGCTGTTGGAAGATCCGGAAGCCATGGGCCTGCTGGCGCTCATGCTGCTGCACGACGCCCGGCGCGCGGCGCGCAGCACGCCTTCGGGAGAGCTGGTGCTGCTCGAGGATCAGGACCGGTCGCTCTGGAATCGAGGGCAGATCGCGGCGGGGATCGAGCTGGTGGAACGCGCCCTGAGGTCGGGACGCTTCGGCCCCTATACCCTGCAGGCGGCGATCTCCGCAGTGCACTCGGAAGCTGCCGACGCGGCTGCCACCGACTGGCCGCAGATCGTCGCGCTGTACGATCTGCTGTTGCGGGTCACGCCGTCGCCAATCGTGGAGCTGAACCGCGCGGTGGCGGTCGCCATGCGGGACGGTCCCGATTCCGGACTCGCCATCGTGGACGGGATCCTGCAACGGGGGGAGCTCACGGACTACCACCTGGCCCACGCGGCCCGCGCGGATTTCTGCCGGCGGCTCGGTCGCCGGGACGAGGCGGCGGCCGCCTACCAGCGGGCGTTGGCACTCACCGCCTCCGAGCCCGAGCGCCGCTTTCTGGAGCAACGCCTTCGCGAGCTGGGCAGGGACGCGTCGTGACACGACTGTCGAAAGCGTCCCTGGAGGAACGACCATTCATGACGACATCAGCTAGCACGCAGAGAGGTTCGATATGAAATACGTATGCCTGGTCTACGGCGAGGAAGCCGCCATGCGCGAGCTGCCCGACAGCGATTGCGCCGCCTACGCCCGGTCGCTGGACGAAAGCGGCCATCTGATCGTCGGGCAGGCGCTGCAGGGAGTGGACACGGCGACCACGGTGCGGGTCCGCAACGGCCGCACCAGCGTCGTCGACGGCCCGTTCGCCGAAACGAAGGAGCAACTGGCCGGCTTCTACTTCATCGATGCCCGGGACCTGAACGAAGCCATATCCATCGCGTCGCGAATTCCGCCGGCGCGGATCGGCTCCATCGAGGTGCGCCCGGCCCGGGAGCTCGATGTGCCTTCCTGAGCCTCATCCCTCCGCGGCGGCCGGCACGGGAGCCGGCGTGCCGAGCCGGTTGGCGGCATCGGCCACCGCCTCCACCGCGCCCGACTTCATGGCGTCGATGGGGCGGACCCGCTTGCCGCCCAGCGATCGAGGCGTTGCCAGGAAGTGCCAGGCCTCCCGGGGCTCACCGATGGCGGCGACCACCGCGCGAATGCCCGGCACCAGTCGGCCTTCCTCGTCGATCTGCTCCGTGGGGATTTCCAGCCCGCGTCCGTCCGCCTTCCAGGCAATCAGCGAGCCGTCGTTGATCCAGTTGTAGATGGTGGGCCGGGAGACGCCGGCCCGTTCCGCCGCCTGTGCCACGGTCAGCCGCTCGCCCTGGGGCCGGCGGCCGGCGCGCTTCGGGGCCCGGCGCGTACGCTCCTCGGGACCGGCACCTTCGTACTGGCTCGCCACCGCTTCGAGCGCCGCGGTAATGGCCAGCTTGGCCTCCCGGTCGTGCTGACGCACGAAGTCGGAGGCGCTCTCCGACAAGCCCTGCAACGCATCCGTGGAAAGGGCCGCCGGCTCCCGCTGCCCCGTTGGCTCCTCGACGCCAGGACTCACGCCCTGGCGGGCGAGGTAGTCGGCGATGGCGCCTGGCGGCGGCGACTCACCACTCACCACGCAGTACGACTGGCTCCACAGTTGCTTGTGCGCCCGGAGGCTCGCGAACTCGCTGCGCAAACGGCGGGAGGTTCCCGTCTTCAGGGCATTGGTGAATTCGGCCACCGCTACGGTCGGAGGCAACTCCACGTGCAGGCGCACGTGATCCGGCGCGGCCTGCAGGTCCAGGAGCTCGCCTTTCCAAGCCTCCACCCGTTCCCGGGCCAGGGTTTCCAGGCGTTTGACCACCCTGGGGCTCAACAGCTTCCTGCCGTTTCGGGTAACGAGAACCAAATGGAAGTGGGTGCTGTAGACGCAGTGGGATTGCGCCTTCAGGGTGGCATCATTCATGCCAACCAATGGTACGTTGGCGGCGCGGCGCGGCATTGCGTTTCGTCACTGCGTTTTCGGCAGGTAACGCTGCAGCCAGCCGGCCGTCATGACCGCTACGTAGCGAGCGTCCGCAGCCCGGGAGAGCATATGATCCGCGCCGTCCAGGGCGATGAAGCTTTTCGGGTGGCGGGCGCTTTCGAACAGAGCTTCGGCCTCGCCGATGTCGACCACCGAATCCGCCGGGGAGTGGAAGATCAACAGGGGACGGGTCAGGTTCGTGATCCGCTCGCTCACGGGATGCCGGTGGAGATCTTCGAAGAATCCGCGGGAGAGGGTGAACGTTCGCCCGGCGATCTCCACCGCTGTCTCGCCCGCGGCTTCCAGCCGGGCGCGGTCGGCGGCCAGATGCCGTTCGATGTGAGCCGGCGAGGCTGGCGCCGCGACGGCGGCCACGCCCCGGCACTCCTCGATGGACGGTGCGGCGCAAACCGCGGCGGTTCCTCCCAGGCTGTGGCCGATGAGGAGCACCGGGGCCTGGTGATGCTCTCGCAGGTAGTCGGCGGCGGCGATCAGATCGCGGACGTTGGAGGAGAACGTGGTGGCGGCGAAGTCACCGGCCGAGTCGCCGAGCCCGGTGAAATCGAAGCGCAGCACGGCAAAGCCCTGGTCCGCCAGTGCCCGGGCGATCCGCGCGGCAGCCGGGATGTCCTTGCCGCAGGTGAAGCAATGGGCGAACAGCACGAAGCCTCTGGGCGCGGCTGCCGGCAAGCTCAGGGCGCCGGCCAGCAACTCGCCGGCCCCGTTGGGGAAGCGGACCTTTCTCAGGCGCGCCACCGGCCGACGCGTACTAGTTCGTCACCAGCGTGGTCTCTGCCAGTCCCGCATTGCCGGTGGCGGGCTGGTGGGCCACCACCCGCAGCCGGTGGGTGCCCGGCACCATGACGCGGAGCTCGCCCTCGAACTCGCTCTCCTGGCCGGCGTAGCGTAGCGGCGTGCTGGTGATGACCTCGCCGTTCTGCATCACCTGGGCTTCGATCTCGAAAGCGTTGCTGTCCCACAGGCCGTCGGGGGTGAGGGGGCAGCCGCACATCATGGTGACCCGCGCCTGCACGGGCACACGCGCCTCGCCGTCGCTCATGGACACCAGGGTGGGCACATCGTGAAGGTCCACCACGAGGCCCGGGAGCTCCAGGATCACCGCGGCGCTGTCCGATCTGTCGGCGCCGGGAATTACCCACTGAACGGCCGAGACGGTGTTGGCGGACTCGGGGTACGACAGCGGGCCGTAGGCGATGATCCGAACCTGTCGGGGTGCTTCGAGATCGAGGGTCGTCGCGAAGTGGGCCGCGTCCGGCGTAACGATGGAGGCATCGCGGCTGCGCGGCTGGCGCATGATCCGCTCGGTGTCGCCGGTGCTGCCTTCGGTGACGCCCTGGGCGAGCACCTCGCCGCTCTGCGCATCCTGAATGGTGATGCGTGCGCCGCCGACGCTGCTGCCCACGAACTTGGCATCCCGGCTCAACACGTAGACGGACAGGGGCGTGGGTTCGGCCAACGCCTGAAGCGGCCACGCCATGAGCAGGCTGGTGACCACGACTGCAATGTTCCTCATGGTATCCTCCGATGACGTTGTCGGCGTGTCGGGGCATGTGCCACCTTCCCCATGGTGCATCGGAGGCGAGGCATCGGCAATGTCGATGGCTCGTCACGAAAATTTTCGTTTGTCATCGGCGCACCATGCTCTAGGGTCTACGCATGAACGACGACAGCGACGAAACCGCCCGGTACTTCTCCGCTCCGTGTTCCGCCCACGAGCAACCCGTCATGGACGACGGCGAGCTGGCGGCGAGGCTCACGGAGTTGCTGGAGGGCGAGCGCGCCGGCGCCCGGGGGCTCGTGGAGCTGAAGAAAACCTGTGCCGGAAATGCGGAGCTCGCGTCGCTGCTCGACGCCGTGGGCCGCGACGAGGCGCGTTTCTGCGTCATGCTTCGCGGCGCGCTCGAGCGGCTGGGGACGGCGCCGAGCCGCAAGATTGGTGTCTTCTACCACAAGCTGCAGCAACGTGAGGGGCTTCCGGAGAAGCTCAAACTGCTGGACCGGGGACAACGGGCGGTGGTGCACGCGCTGGACGAGTTGCTGCCGCGGGTGCGGGATCGGGAGTTGGCCCTGGCGCTCGAGGAGATGCGCGAGACGCACGTCCGCAACATCGAGCTCTGCGCCGCCTTCCTCCCGACTAGCTGAGCACCCCCGCCGCCAGGGTCAGCATCACCACCAGCCCCGTCAGGGCGGCCATCACCATTGCCATGCTGCGCAGGGTCTTTCGGTCCTTGGTCGAGAGTAACTGCATGATCTGCCTCACCACTCGTTCGGAATCCGTGGTCAACATACCGCTGGCGTTTGCATCGAGAAAGCGATAAAAATTCGTGGTTGATATCGGAAACTCCGATATTTCGCGCAGGGATAGTGATCGCATGGATACCGAGCTCGCCAGAACGTTTCTCACGGTGGTTGCGGCCGGCAACTTCAGCGCCGCGGCGGCCCGCCTGCACGTCACCCAGTCCACGGTGAGCGCACGGATCGCGGCCCTGGAGGAGCAGCTCGGCTGCCGGCTGTTCGTGCGCAACAAGGGGGGAACCACGCTCACCCCCCAGGGGCGATGGTTTCAGGCCCACGCCGCCACCTTGGTACGCACCGTGGAGCGCGTGCGCCAGGAGATCGGCGTGGCCAAAGGCTTCGCCGGCAGCGTCACCATCGGCGGCCGCTTCGGCCTGTGGGAGAGCCTGTTGCTGGCGGTGCTGCCGCGTGTGCGGGAGGTGGCGCCGGAGCTCGCCGTGCGGAGCGAGATCGGGTTCGAGAGCGATCTGATGCAGGGCCTGGTGGAAGGTCGGGTGGACGTGGGCGTGATGTATACGCCGGAGAACCGCCCGGGGCTGACGGTTCGGCCGTTGCACCAGGAGACCCTGGTGTACGTGACCACCGACCCGGCCTCGCCCGACCTGCCCGGACCCGGATACGTCTACGTCGATTGGGGGCCCGAGTTCCACAGCCAGCACAGCGCCACCTTTCCCGAGTATCCGGGGGCGGGGCTGCGGGTGAACGTGGGTTGGCTGGGGCTGCAGCACATCCTCGCCTGCGGCGGAGCCGGCTACTTTCCATTGCGGCTGGTGCGGGAGGAATTGGCAGCCGGGCGCCTGCACCGGCGCCGCGAGGCCCCGGACTTCCTGCTTCCGGCGTACATCGTGCACGAGTCGGACCCCGACCCCCGCACCGTGGGGAAGGTGGTGGAGCTGATCGTGCACACCACCACCGACCTGGCGCAGGCGCCGCCGCATGGCTGAACCCACCGCATGCCGCAGGAAAAACCGTCAGGCTTGACGCTATTCTCCGGCGGCGTGGTAGACTCCGGCAGACGACCAGGGAGGTTCGAAAGGTGATCGTCGTCAACGCCGTCGTGGAATCCACAGAAGCGAACATCGCGGCCCTCAGGGAAGCGATAGCCGAGATGGAACGATGCAGCCGGGCAGAGGAGGGCTGCCTCGATTACACGTTCAGCACCGAGCTCAACCGCCCCGGGGTTCTCAGGATCACCGAGAAGTGGTCGAGCCTCGAAGCGCTGAAGGCCCACTTCGAGCAGCCGCACATGGCGGCTTTCCGCGCCGCAATGGCCGAGCATCCCGCCACGGTGCGGGCGACCTTCTACGACGCCGAAGAGCTCGAATCTCCCTTGGCTTGAGCCGCCGCCCGCGGCGTACGGATGGACCCCGGATCCAAGCTGGAGGAGAGACATGTCGAGAGACCAGCTCCTTGCCATAGCCCGCCGCGAGGTGGAAAACCTTCACAACGGCCGCATCGATCTGATGCCGGAGATCCTGAAGGTACCGGCGGCCGACTACTGCGACCGGAGCCGCTGGGAGCGGGAGATCCAACGCGTGTTCAAGCGGCTGCCGCTGGCCCTGGCTTTCTCCTGCGAGCTGCGCGAGGCCGGGGCGTTCCGGACGCTGGAGGTGGCCGGGGTGCCGGTGCTCATCGCCCGGGGGCAAGGCGGCCGCATCGGCGCTTTCGTCAACATGTGCAGCCACCGGGGCAACCCGGTGGAGCACGCGGAATCCGGCACCGCCCGGAGTTTCCGCTGCAGTTACCACGCCTGGAACTACAGCCTGGAAGGCGATCTCGTCAGCGTGTTCGACGAGGACAACTTCGGTCACCTGGACAAGTCATGCAACGGCCTGACCCGGCTGCCGGCGGCGGAGCGGGCGGGACTGGTCTGGGTGACCCTGGATCCTTCGTCCACGCTCGACATCGACACGTTCCTGTGCGGCTACGGCGAGATGCTGGAGCATCTGTCTTTCGATCAGACCCATCTGGTGGGCCGCCAGCAGCTCCCGGGACCGAACTGGAAGGTGGCTTACGACGGCTATCGGGACTACTACCACGTGCCCATCCTGCACCGGAACACCTTCGGGCCGGAGTTATCCCACCAGCCGGACTACTACGCCTGGGGACCTCACGTGCGCATGACCGCGCCGAAGAACTTCACCGAGCAGGCGAACAAGCCGGAGGATCAGTGGACGGAGGCGGACCTCACGCCAGGGGTATGGACCATCTTCCCCAACATCTCCATCGCCGGCGGCCGCAAGGGGCGGGGGCCGGGAGAGGGGACCTACATGGTGTCTCAGCTTTTCCCCGGATCCGCGCCCGGTGAGTCGGTCACCGTCCAGAACTTCCTGTCCCTGAAGTCACCCGAGGAAGTGGACGAGCGTGCGATCGGTGAATACATGGATCTGATGGTGGACGTCGTGCGGGACGAGGACTACCTCACCGGGTTTCGGGTGCAGAAGGCGCTGGCCACGGGGGCGAAGCCGTTTTCCCTGTTCGGCCGCAACGAGGGCGGCGGACAGCTCTTTCACCGCTGGTTGGACGTGCTGCTCGAGACCGATGACGAGGCGCTGCCGGCGCTGTTCGAGAAGGGGATTACGTGACGGCACGACGGCTGTCGCGAGGAGTACACAGAGGGGGATCATGAGCGGGAACACGACGCGACGAAACGTCATCAAGGGCGCGGGCATGGCCGCCATGGCCGGCCTGGTCTCGGCAGCGCCGGGCCGGAGTCAGGCCATCGAGGCGGCGACCGTCGACGAGTGGGACCGGGTCGTGGACGTGGTCTGCGTGGGAGGGGGCGCGGCCAGCCTCACTGCAGCGGTCACCGCCGCCGCAGCCGGAAGGCAGGTGGCGGTGCTCGAGAAGGGTCCGGTGCTGGGGGGCACCACCGCCAAGTCCGGGGCGGTGCTCTGGATCCCCAATCACTTCCTGCTGCGGGAGCGGGGCATCGAGGACAAGAAGGAGGACGCCCTCAGGTACATGTGCCGGTTCGCTTATCCCGAATGCTATTCGCCGGCCAGCGAGACCCTGGGCCTCGAGCCGGAGGCGTTCCGCCTCATCGAGGCCTTCTACGACAACGGCCACGTCATGGTGGACCACCTGCGGCGGATCGGCGCCCTCGAGGTGACCCAGTTCAACGACCGGTTCGGCGGCGAGGATCCGCTGGACTACCAGTCCCACATGCCGGAGAACAAGACGCCTCGGGGGCGGCCGCTGTGCCCCCAGGGTGCGGACGGCTCCCAGGGAGGCGGGCCGGACATGATCCGGCAGCTGGCCGCATTTCTGGAATCGAAAGGCGTGCCGATCCTCACCGACCATCGGGTGACCGGGCTCGTCACCCGGGACGGTGCGGTGGTAGGGGTCCGGGTGGATCAAGGCGGGACGCCCGTGACCGTGGGCGCGCGCCAGGCGGTGATCTTCGGCACGGGCGGGTACGCCAACAATACGGACCTGGTCCGCCGGTATCAGCAGCCGTTTCACTACGGAGCGTGCGCCACGGCACTCGCCACGGGTGATCTCATCCCCATGGCCCAGGCGGTGGGCGCTAAGCTCGGCAACCTGTCGGGGGGTTGGCGCTCTACGGTGGTCTTCGAGGAGGCGGTTCAGAATCGGGCGGTGGGCCTGGGCTCGTTCGTGCAGCCCGGAGACTCCATGTTCGTGGTGAACCGCTACGGGCGGCGCATCGTCAACGAGAAGCGCAACTACAACGACCGGACCCGGATTCATCAGGTCTACGATCCCAACACCGGCGATTATCCGAATCTGCTGACGTTCTACATCTACGACCGGCGCACGGCAGAGGCATACGCGGGCAACTTTCCCCTTCCACGCAGTGGTGCGAGCAGCCGATACGTCGTATCCGGCGCAAACCTGGACGAGCTGGCGGCGGGTATCGACGAGCGCCTGCAGCGGTACTCGGCACAAACCGGCGGCGTGCGCCTCGGCGCCGATTTCGCCGCCGAGCTGAAACGCACCTTCGAGCGGTTCAACGCCTTCGCGAGAGCCGGCCGGGACGAGGATTTCGGCCGCGGGGACTTCGACTACGACCGGCAGTGGTCGAGCTGGTTCGGGCCCATGCGCGACGATACCGGGTGGGCGGCGAACGACATGCCCAACAGCACCATGTATCCGCTGCAGGAGACGGGGCCGTATCACTGCATCATTCTGGCGCCGGGCTTTCTCGACACCAACGGCGGCCCCGTGATCAACCACAAGGCCCAGGTGGTGGATGGCTATGACCGAGCCATCCCGGGCCTGTACGGCGCCGGGAACTGCATCGCCTGTCCCAGCCGCAACGCCTACTACGGGGCCGGCGGCACCATCGGTCTGGCGATGACGTTCGGCTATATTGCCGCCCGCAACGCTGTGTTGGAAACGCCGCGATCGGACAACGCTCGTCATGGCTGACTGGGTGCGGGTGGTGGTCGCCGGGCTGCTGCTGATCGTGACGGCGGGAGCTGCGGCGGAGGTGAGCTTCAGCGGCGAGATCGTGCCGTTGCTCGAGGCCCGTTGCGTCGCCTGTCATCTCACCGGGCAGGAGCAGGGCGAAATGGCGCTCCACGCCAAGGCCGCTTACGCCAGCCTGGTGGGGGTGAGCTCCCGGCAGAGCGGGCTGAATCGGGTGGAGCCGGGTGAGCCCGCCAAGAGCTATCTCTACCTCAAGCTGCTGGACCAGCATCTCCCGGCCGGCGGCGATGGCGAGCCCATGCCGCTGGGGGCGTGGCCGCTGGCGCCCGCGGAGATCGACCTGGTGCGCCGCTGGATCGCCGAGGGAGCGCCGGCGAACTGAAGACGACGACGGCAGCGGAGCGCCCCCGCGGCGCCGTAGCCCGGAGCCGGCTCGCCGCCTACAGCGTGGCCGAGCTGCCCATGTCCATGGTGGCCACCTCGGTGAGCCTGTTTCTGCCCGCGTTCTACACCCAGGAGCTGGGGCTCGGCATGGCCGGCGTGGGCGCGATTCTCATGCTGGCGCGGTTCTGGGACGTGGTCACGGACCCGGTGATCGGTTTCCTCAGCGACCGGACGCGGCTCCGGGCGGGACGGCGAAAACCCTGGATGGTGGCGGCGGTGCCGCTGGTGATGGTGGCGGTCTACAACCTGTACTTCCCGCCCGCCGATGTCTCGTCCGGTTTTCTGCTGGGCTGGATCATGGTGTTCTGGCTCGGATGGACGCTGTTCAACATCCCGTACTTCGCCTGGGGGGCCGAACTCTCACCGAGCTACGCCGAGCGCACCCGCATCACCGGGTGGCGCACCGTGGCCGGGCTCCTGGGCACCTTGCTGGCCATCGCCGTGCCGGCCGCCAGTCAGCTCCTCTTCGGCTGGGGCGGGCGTAACGCCGAGATCATGTGGCTCATCGGCGCCGGCGCGCTGCTGCTCATGCCTCTGTGCGTCGCGGTGGCGGCGTGGCGGGTGCCCGAGCGGTTCGACTTCGTGCCTGCCACGCTGCGCGTGTGGGCCGGCGTCAGGATCATGTGGCGGAACGCGCCGTTCCGTCGTCTCCTGTTCGCCTTCATGTTCAGCAGCCTGGCGGTGTCGCTGACCACGCCCCTGTTCGTGCTGTTCGTGGCCCACGTGATCCTGGAGCCGTCGGCAGCTCCCCAGGTGGTGTTGTTCTATTTCGTGGGGAATCTGCTGGGGGTGCCGCTGTGGGTGTGGCTCGCCAGGCGCACCGACAAGCACATCACGTGGCTGTGCTCCATCTCGCTCATGGGGGTGATGTTTCCGCAGTTCATCTGGTTGGGCCCGGGCGATCTGGTCCTGGTGGGGGCCTTGATGTTCGTTCTCGGTATCGGCGGCGGCAACACGCAGGTGGTGCCGTCCTCCATGAAGGCCGACGTCATCGATCTGGACAGCCTGGAAAGCGGCCAGGACCGGGCCGGGCTGTTCTTCGCCGCCTGGTCCACGGCCACCAAGGTGGTGGCGGCGCTGGGAGTCGGCATTTCCATGCCGGTGCTGGCCGTGCTGGGGTTCGATCCCACCGTAGTGAATTCGCCGGAGGATCTCCGGGCGTTCCAGGTCTACTTCTCGCTGTCGCCGCTGGCGTTCTACCTGCTGTCCGGGTTCCTGATCATCGGCTATCCCATCGATGAGGCCGGCCACGCGCGGATACGCCGACGCCTGGCCGATCGGGCGGTGGAACCGGCCGCGCAGGGGCCCGGAGACGTTCTGGGGGGCGGTCGTACTTGATTTTTCCGGGGGATTGGTAAAAGCTGCAAGCGTGACTGTTTTTGCGCTGGCATGCAGCTCAAACTCCCTCGCCGTTCGATCGGAGGGGGAGTTTCGGGCTCGACGCTGACGGGGGCACACCATGGCCGTATATCTGCACACCACCCTGGAGATCCGACCCAGCGAGTTCGCCCGATTCTGTGAGACCATGGAAGACATCGTCTCCATCGTCGAGGGCGTGGGCTGGAAGCTCACGGGCGGCTACGTGCAACGCACCGGCCGCCTTCACACGGTCATCGACCTCTGGGAGCTCGAGGATTTCAATCACTTCGATCGCGGCATGCAGGCCATCGGCGCCGATCCCCGGAGCGAAGGATTGCGGGCGGCGCTGGCCGAAGCGGTGATCTCAGAGACGGTAGTGTTCGCCTCCAAAGCCCCGTACATGCGAGGATGAGCACGTTCCGCATTCCCCACGGCGGCACGCCGCGGGACAGGTCACTTGACGCGTTTGACCGTGACTACGTCCTGATAGCTGCGTCGCAGCTCGGACTTGAGCCAGTCGAGAATCATCCTTTCCGGCACCTTGGGACCTTTGGTCATCCGGGCGATGGCCATGCCTTCGAGCAGGTACTGGGTCAGGTAGTTGGTACGGGCGAAGGCCTCGGATTTCGCCAGATCGGGAAAGACCTGGCTGACAGCCTTGTACCAGGCGCGATCGTAGGCGACGAGAGCCGGCGTGAGCACCTTTTCCAGCTCCTTGTCGGTGCGGGCGGCGATCTTGAGCTCGGTGAAGACCACGAAGGCGGGCGTGTTGAGCTGCCGCCAGTAGGCGTCGATGCCTTCCTCGACCCGGCTGTGCTCGGCGCCTTCCTGAATCCGCGTTTCCTCGTCCGTGAAGGTGGCCAGCCGCATCTGGTTGATGTGCTCCACCGCGGCGGTGATGAGCTCGAAGCGGGTGGCGAAGTGATGCAGCATGGCGCCGCGGGAGACTCCGGCCTTGCGGGCGATGTGCTCCGTCGTGGTATTGAAGTAGCCGAGCTCGTAGAAGCAATCGACGGCCGCATCCAGGATCGCGGTGCGGGTTCGCTCGCTCTTGGTCTGCTGCCAGGTCTTGGCCTTCGCGGAAGGTGCGGGTTCCATAGGCGTGGTCGGCGTATGTGTATTCGATGGTGTCTGCGCGATATCGTAGCACCAATCAAGCCAATTGTGCGGGGAGAGCGACGACATGAACGAAACGCGCATCATCATATCCGGGACCGTGGATCTGCCGCCGGAGCGGCTCGAGGCGGCGCTGGAAGCGGCCCGGCCTTTGATCGAGGGGGCGCTGACGGAGCCGGGCTGCCTCGATTACGACTGGTGCCCCGACCCGCTGCATCCCGGGCGCATCCGCGTGTTCGAGCGCTGGGCGAGCGAGGAAGCTCTGGCGGAGCACTTCAGAAACGAATGGTACCTGCGCATGCGGGAGACCCTCGGGTCCTTCGGATTGCTGGGCGCCAGCACGGCCAAGTACCGGGTGGACCTCTCGGAGCCGGTTTACGACGACACCATGACGCCCCGGGCCGATTTCTTCACCGATCCTCACGCGGGCTGAAACGGTGCGACGGGCGGGACGATCGGCGCGTGAGCGGCGAGAGTTCCGGGTAACCAACGGTCAGGAGGGAGAGGCAATGACCGACACGTCCCACGATCACGAGATCGTATCCATCTACGCCATGAGCCAGGAGCAGATCGACCGGCTCATGAACGAAGCCCGCGAGTGCGTGCTCATGTGGTCCACCAAGGACGGCTGGCCGGTGGGGGTGGTGCACTCCTTCCTGTGGAAGGACAACAAGGTGTGGGTGACCTTTGCGGCT
>JAWLCV010000081.1:8076-17702 GCA_041686955.1 Pseudomonadales bacterium | reverse complement strand
CGAGCGCCGCATGGTTCGCGATCTGCTCGAAGACGGCGAGTTCGTCGAGGTGTTCGTCGACACGCCGCTGTCGGTGTGCGAGGAGCGCGATCCCAAGGGCCTCTACCGGCGCGCCCGGGCCGGCGAGATTCGCAACTTCACCGGCATCGACTCCGAGTATCAGGCGCCGGAAGCCCCGGAGCTGCACATCCGCACCACCGAGGTGAGCCCGGAGCAGGCGGTGGAGATGCTGGTCGAGTATCTGGAGCAGCACGGGGTGCTGCAGGCCGGTTGACGCCATGAGCCGGAGGGCGGCCCGCGAATATCGGCACATCGCCGTGCGGCCGTTGGCGGGCGCCCTGGGGGCCGAGATCGAAGGGCTCGACCTGGCCGCGGAGTTGACCGACCCGCAGGTGCAGGAACTCCGCCAGGCGTGGCTCGCCCACCTGGTGGTGTTCTTTCGCGACCAGCACCTCACGCCGCCGCAGTTTCTGCGTTTCGCCCGCCGTCTGGGGGAACCCGTCGAGTATCCGTTCGTCCAGGGGCTCTCCGGATTTCCCGAGATCGTCGAGGTCAAGAAGCTCGAGCACGAGACGGTGAATTTCGGAGGGGTGTGGCACACCGACACCGCCTATCTCGACGAGCCGCCGATGGCATCCATGCTGCTCGCTCGCGAGGTCCCGCCGTTCGGCGGCGACACCCTGTTCGCCAACATGTACCTGGCTTACGACACCCTCTCCGAGGGCCTGCGGCGGGTGCTCGACCCCCTGGTGGCGGTGAACACCTCCGCCAAGCCCGCGGTGTCGAGGACGCGCGAGCAGCGGATGAGAAGCGACCCCGGGACCGCGGCAGAGCAGGCGTTCGTGGCCGAGCACCCGGTCGTGCGCACCCACCCGGAAACGGGACGCAAGGCGCTCTACGTCAACGTGGCGCACACGCTGCGGTTTCGCGACATGACCGAGGAGGAGAGCGCTCCGCTCCTTGCGTACCTGTTCGCGCACCAGATCCGCCCGGAGTTCACCTGCCGCTTCGCCTGGCGCCCGGGCTCCATGGCCCTTTGGGACAACCGCTGCGTTCAGCACAACCCCATCAACGACTATCACGGCTTCCGGCGGGTCATGCACCGGATCACCCTGAAGGGCGATCGTCCGCGCTGACGGCGTGTCAGCGGCGCGGCACCTCCTCGGTGGCGCCCCCGGCCTCCTTCCACGCCCGGTAGCCGCCGCCGATGTGGCAGACGTTCGGGAGGCCCATGCGCTGTACGGTCTGGGTGGCCAGCGCCGAACGCCAGCCGCTCTGGCAGTAGAAGACGAAGGTCTTGCCGGTGCCGAAGACCTCCTTGTAGTAGGGACTGTCCGGGTCGATCCAGAACTCCAGCATGCCGCGGGTGGCATGGAACGCGCCGGGTATGCGGCCCTCCCGCTGCAGCTCGCGTACGTCCCGGATGTCGACGAACTGCACGTCGTCGCGGCCGAGCAGCGCCTTCGCCTCCTCCACGCCGAGAGTCCGGATCTCCCTCTCCGCGGCGTCCAGCAGTGCCTGGTATCCGATCGTCAGTGCCATGGGTCAGCTCCTATCGTCCTGCACCTGCAGCGGTGCGCGTTCACGTGGCGGTGTGGTAGCGGGGCTCCGGCACCAGCATCGCCACCATTACACCACCGGCGACGAGGAAGGCAACGGAGGTGAAGAACAGCACCGGATAGCCGAAGCCGTGGGCGATGGCGCCGCCGAGCAGCGGCCCCAGGGTGCCGGCGAGCTCCGAGGTGGAGTTGGCGATGGCGATGCGGATCGGCAGGTCGTCGCGGTGGCCGAACTCCAGGGTCAGGTTCATAGACGAGTGCTGGAATCCTTGAACCGCCGCGCCGATGCCGATGAACACCACCGCGGTCATGAAGAGGCCGCCGGAGGCGATGAGCAGCAGGGTGGCGATCACCCACACCCCGATGCTGAGCAGGAAGACCAGACGAAAGCCGCGGCGGTCGGCGATGTAGCCCCACAGCAGATTGGAAACGGTACCCGCCAGGGTGAACGCGACGGTGAGGATGCCCAGGTTGCTGCCCGAGAGCTCCATGGTGGCCCCGGCGTAGAGGATGTAGAAGGGCAGCGCCATGCGCCCGACGGTCGCCAGCGAGCGGGCCAGGAAATAGCGGGTGAATGCCGGGTCCGCGCGCAGCAGCGCCGGAATCTCGGCGAGCCGCCGGGCCAGCGGGGTCCGCGGCCGGAGGGTGGGCGGCACCGGCTCCCGGGTGAAGGCCAGCGACAGTAGACCGCAGGTGGTGAGCACGAAGGCGAGCAGGAATATGTGGGAGTAACCGGCGATGCCGGGTTGCTCGCCGAGCAGCACCTCGCCGCCGACGACGGCTACCGCCGCGGCGGTGATACCGGCGAGGAAGTTGCGCAGGCCCGTCAGGCGTCCGCGCTTCGACACGGGAATCACCTTGGACATGAGGAAATTGAATATGACCCCCTGCATGCCCTGGAACAGCCCGAACAGGGTCAGCCAGCCGAAGATGGCCCACAGCGCGTATTGCGGGGGCAGCAGCAGCCCGGAAAGGGCAATGCCGAGCACGGACAGACGCATGGCGCCGCCGGTGAGGAAACCCATGGGCAGTACCTTGGGGCGGTGCTCGATGAGGTTGGCGCCGACGAGAGGGGTGACCGCCATGCCGAAGGCCTGCAGCGCCAGGGCGGTGCCCACGGCCACGTCGGAGCCGGAGAGAAAGAGCACGTAGGCGGGCAGGAACGTGGGAGCATTGAGCAACCGGAATCCCGTCTGCCCCAGCATGCCGTGAACCAGGTGCACCACGAAGTTGCGGGTCAGGTTGCGCCGGACGTCTACTTCGTAGCGCCGTTCGGCGAGCCGTTCGGCGAGCCGTTCGGCGTGCCCTTCGGTGTGCGCCCCGGTTTCGCGCTGGTGACGGTCCACGTTCACGGCCCGGCCCGGGAGACCCGGAGCGTCAGATTGTACCTTCCCGCGGCACCGGGTCGTGGTTGCCCGAGGTCGCGGCGTTCCTCAAAAAACATAGGCGAAACAGGTAGTTGCGGGCCAGTTCGGAAGCTGGCACGGAACCTGATTCGACCCTTGCGGCCGTCGCCGCTCGGAACTCATCAAGGCGTTGTCGTATGAATCCAGCAGCAAAGTACTACCCCGAACAATTCGCCCTCACGCCGGATCTTCTCCACGTGGCCATTCCACGGGTCGAGATCATCGCCGAGATGGCGGTGCGTGGTGAGCAGGAAACCCTCGATGACGTGTGCCTGGCCGTGGCCGTGGTGGCCGATGCGGTGGGCACCGCCCAGTTGCTGGCGCGGGCGTGAGCCGCGCCGTCAACGCCCCTTCCAGTCGGGCCTGCGCTTCTCGGCGAAGGCTTTGGGGCCCTCGATGAAGTCTTCGCTGGCCACCATGGCCCGCACCGAGTCGTACTGGGCCGCCATGGCCTCCTGAAGGGAAGCGGTGTCGAGGCCGCGATAGACCACGTCCTTGCTCGCCCGCACCGACAGCGGCGCCGCTTCGCAGATTTCCCGGGCCCAGCGCCGCGCCACGGCCATGAGCTCGTCAGGCGCCGTCACCTCGTTGACGAACCCCAGCTCCAGCCCCTCGCGGGCGGAGACGTGTCGTCCGGTGAGGATCATCCCCAGAGCGCGCTTCACGCCGATCTGCCGCGGCAGGCGGTGCAGACCGCCCGCCAGGGCGGCCAGCCCCACCTTCGGCTCGGGCAGGGCGAAGGTGGCATTCTCCGATGCGATGATGAGGTCGCAGGCCAGCGCGATCTCGAAGCCGCCTCCCATGGCTACACCGTTCACCGCGGCGATCACCGGCTTGGTGAGGTCGAATCGGGAGGTCAGCCCGCCGAAGCCCCGCGGCATGGGTACCCGCTGACCGCCTTCGGCCTGGTAACGCAGGTCGTTGCCGGCGCTGAAGCCGCGGCCGCGGCCGGTGATGATGGCCACCCACATCTCGTCGTCGGCCGCGAACTCGTCGAACACCTCGCCGAGTTCGGCGTTGGCGGGAGGATGCAGGGCGTTCAGCCGCTCCGGGCGCTCCAGGGTGACGACGAACAGGTGATCCTCTTTCTCGACGCTGCAGAATTCGGGCACGGCGGCTCCCTCAGAGATGGTGGGTCAGATTGAAGAAGTTTACGTAAGGGGAGGGCTCGAGCACTAGCTCGGTGAGGCTGCAGTTGGCGAAGTGGTAGTTGGTCCAGCGTCCCGGGTTGCGCTCGAGCAGGGCGCCCAGGGCCACCGCCATGGCGGCGCCGTGGCTCACCACCAGCACGCGCTCGTCGTCCTGGTGGCGGTGGTGAATCTCCTGGAACGCCAGCACCACGCGCTCCGCGACCTGGCGCAGGGTCTCGCCGCCGGGCGGCGCGAAATCGTGGTCGTCGGTGGCGAGCTCCACGAACTGGTAACGGACGGCCAGTTCCCGGAAGGTGCAGTTTTCCCACTCGCCGATGGCGTACTCCCGGAGTTCCGGATGGACTTCCACCTCGAGGCCGAGGCGCTCGGCCACGATCTCCGCCGTGTCCCGGCACCGTGCCAGCGGGCTCGAGTAGACGGCCCGGACCGGCGGCTGGGTGATCTGGATGTGCCGCGCCGTGCGCTTGGCCTGGCGGCGGCCGCGCCACGTGAGCGGACTGTCGGTGGAGCCGTGCCAGCGCCCTTGCCGATTGGCCTTGATCTGGCCGTGCCGAAGTAGCAACAGGTTTGCCATACAGCGGGCAACCTTACCACGGGGAACCGCGTCGGGTTGCGGCGCGGCCCCGATTTCGGCCATTACACCTCGATATCGAGGATCAGTCCGAGCCCCGAGGGCTCCGGCCCCCGAGCCAGGGCCTGCTCCACGGGAAAGCGGCTGGAACGGGTAACCCGCGTGTCGAATCGCAGCCGTGGGCCGGTCCGTCCGGCCGCGGGTTCGGGCGGCGTCGCCGGCCGGACCTGCAATGCCGGAACGACCTCGGCTCGCGCGTACAAGCTGAGGCTCTTCACTATCTGACTCCTTGGTTTCCCGGGCCATCCGCCGAGCGGTGTGCCCTGTCGTTGTCGAACCCAATTGTGCGCCAGTTCACAAACTTGATGGTATGGTGCGCGTCTTCGATTGTGGGGCTTGTGTAAGAGGCGATGAGCCACCGGCGTGGAATCGAGCCGAACCCGTCGGGTTTCCGTCGTCCGGGTAGGTGGGCGGTGGCGCTGCTGATCGCCGCGCTCGCAGGCTGCGACGGGTCTCCCGAGTACCGGCGCTACGGCGGCGAGACCATGGGCACCTACTACCGCGTCACCGCACGCTGCCCCGGCGACGTCGCCGATCTCATCGAGGACGAGCTGGCGTCGGTTAATGACCAGATGTCCACCTACCTGCCCGAATCCACGTTGTCGCGGTTCAACAGCGCACCGCCCGGGACCTGGTTTCCGGTGACCGAGCAGCTTGCGGAGGTGGTGTCCGCCGCCCTGGTGCTCAGCCGCGAGTCCGAGGGGGCCTTCGACGTCACCGTGGGACCCCTGGTGAACCTGTGGGGCTTCGGTCCGGAGGACGTGGATCACGTGCCGTCTCCGGAGGCCGTGGCAGCGGCCCGGGAACGGGTCGGCTACCGCAGCCTGGAGGTGGAGAGCGATCCGCCCCGGTTGCGCAAGAACGCTGATCTGTACGTGGACCTTTCCGCCATCGCCAAGGGGTACGGCGTCGACCGGGTGGCCGGGCGGCTCGGCGAAGCCGGCTGCGACGCCACCCTGGTGGACATCGGCGGGGAGGTGAAGGGCACCGGTTCGAGCCCCGCGGACGGCCCCTGGCGCATCGGCATCGAGGTTCCGGACCCGACGCGTCAGGGCGCCGTCCAGCGCGTGATCCGGCTCGCGGACGGCGCCGCCGCCACCTCCGGCGACTACCGGAACTTTCTGATGGAGGCGGGGCAGCGCTACTCCCACACCGTCGATCCCCGCACCGGCTATCCCGTTCAACACGGCCTCGCGTCGGTGACGGTGCTGCACCCGTCCGCCATGTGGGCCGACGGCTACGCCACCCTCCTGACGGTCCTCGGCCCCGACGAGGGGCTCGAGTTCGCCCGGCGCCACGGGTTGGCTGTGATGCTCATCGTCCGGGGAGAAAACGGCCTCGAGGAGCGTTATACTGATGCCTTCGAGTCCGTGCTGATCGACTGACGGATCGGCCGGCGGACCCAGCCATCGTCAGAGGTACACGCGAGAGCTGATCATGACGACCGTGCTACTGGCCTTCTTCTTCATGCTCGTCATCGTCGCGGGCATGTCCATCGGGGTGATGGCCGGCCGCAAGCCCATCGCCGGAAGCTGCGGCGGCGTGGGTTCCACCTGCGAGCTCTGCGGCGGCAATCCCCAGGCGTGCACGAGCGCTGCCAGCGTCGAGGCCGGCGAGGCCGCCGAGCTCGGCCGTGACGCTGCCGCCACGTCCCAGCGCAAGCACACCCGCACCCTGTAGCGCCCCGGCCCGCACCCGGCCGAGGGCGGCGTCGTTCTGCACGTCCGGATCACCCCGCTGTAGGGCTCGGGCATCGTGCTACCATCGCGCCTTCGTCGCGTGTCGTAGGATTCGTGAATTCAGCCGTCGTTCTCGCCCTGGGCGGACGTTACGCGTTCTCCCGCCGCAGCACGCTTTCGTTCATCAGCCTGGTGGCGGTGAGCGGTCTCGCCCTCAGCGTGGCCGTGCTGGTGGTGGTGGTCTCGGTGATCAACGGCTTCGAGCGCGAGCTCGAGCAGCGGGTGCTCGGCGTGCTGCCCCACGTGTCGGTGTTCGGCCGCTCGCCGCTGGCGCCGAGCGATGCCCATCAGCGGGTGCTCGCGGACATCGCCGGGGTGCGGGGCGTGGCGCCCATCGTTCAGGGCGCGGGCCTCGCCGCCGTGAGCGACCGGGTGAGCGGCGTGTTGATCTCGGGAATCCTTCCGCAGGCGTACACGCAGGTATCGGATTACCGGCGCCATCTGCAGGGTCCGGCGGATCTCGAGGGCGGCGCCTACCGGGCGGTTCTGGGTGCGGGCGTGGCCCGCGAGCTGGGGGTGGGCGTGGGCGACGACGTGACCGTGGTGCTGCCGGCCGCCACCGTCACGCCCGCCGGCGTGTTTCCACGGCAGAAGCGCTTCCGGGTGAGCGGCATCCTGCGTTCGCGATCGGAGGTGGACGCGCGCGCGGTCTACGTGCACCTGACCGACGCGCAGAAGCTGTTCCGTCTCGGCGAGCGGATCCACGGCTATCAGCTACGTCTCGACGATCTGTTCGCCGCCAACCAGGTGGCGATGTCGGCGCTGGCGCGGCTCGGCCGCGATCGCGTGGTGGCGCAGAGCTGGATGCGAACCCACGGCAACCTGTATCACGCCATCGGCGTGCAGAAGAGCACCATGTTCGTGCTGCTCTCCTTTCTCGTGGCCGTGGCAGCCTTCAACCTGGTCTCCACGCTGGTGATGGTGGTCAACCAGCGCAGCGGCGACGTGGCCATCCTGCGGACACTGGGCGGCGGCACCGGGACCATCGTCGGCGCGTTCGTGCTGCTCGGTGTCCTGCTGGGCGGGGTGGGCATAGCCCTCGGCGCGGCCCTCGGCACGGCGCTGGCGCTGGGCCTGCCGCCGCTCTACGAATGGATCACCGGGGCCCTGGAGCTCGATCTCATGAATCAGTACTTCGTCAGCTATCTGCCGGTTCAGGTGCGCGTTTCCGACCTTACCGGCATTCTCCTCACGGCCCTCGCGCTGTGCGTGCTGAGCACGGTGTATCCGGCTTGGCGGGCGGCCACCCTGGCGCCGTCGCGGGTGCTCGCCCATGAGTGAGCCGCGGGCCGTGGAGCCGGGAGTTCCCGCCGCCGACTCGGTCATCGCCGCCGACGGCATCTTCAAATCCTACGCCCAGGGGCCGGATCGGGTGGAGGTGCTCAGGGGGGTGGACCTGACCGTGTCCGCGGGCGAGCGGGTCGCCATCATCGGCCGCTCCGGGTCGGGCAAGAGCACCTTGCTGCACATTCTCGCCGGACTCGACGAGCCCGATGCCGGCACGGTGCTGGTGGGCGGCGAGGACATGACCGGCGCCTCACCCGCGGAGCGCGCGCGGCTGCGGAACCGCTACATGGGTTTCGTCTACCAGATGCACCATCTGCTGCCCGAGTTCTCCGCCCTGGAGAACGTGGCCATGCCGCTGCGGCTCGGCGGCGTGCCCGCCGCGGCGGCCCGCGAGCAGGCTCGGGAGATGCTGCAGGCGGTGGCATTGGGGCCCCGGCTCGCGCATCGGCCGGCTGCCCTGTCGGGGGGCGAACGGCAACGGGTGGCCGTGGCCCGGGCGCTGGTGGGGTCGCCCCTGGTGGTGCTTGCGGACGAGCCCACGGGCAACCTGGACCGGGAGAACGCGGAGCAGGTGTTCCGCCTGATGTGTCGCCTGAGCGACGAGCGCGGCATCGGCTTCGTCATCGTCACCCACGACGAGAGTCTGCTCGGCAGCGTGCATCGGGTGCTGCGGCTCGTGGACGGGCGGATCCTGTGACCGCCCGGCGCGACGGCGTCGCGTGGTGGATAGCGCTGCGCTACCTGCAGACCCGCCGGCGCGAGTTCGCCGCGTTCATCACCCGAGTCTCGGTGGCCGGCCTGAGCCTGGGCGTGCTGGTGCTGACCGTGGTCGTCAGCGTGATGAACGGTTTCGATGCGGAGCTGAAGAAGCGGATCCTCGGCGCCGTGCCCCACCTCCTGATCGAGAACCTGCGGGCCGACGATCCGGCGGTGGCGGCGCTTCGTGACCGCCCCGGGGTCACCGCCGCCTACAACTTCTTCGTCGGCGCCGGCATGGTCACGGCGGCGGGCGCCGTGAACCCGGTGACCGTTTACGGCATCGACGAATCCGCCGTGGGCGCCATGACCACCCTGGGCGAGACCATGCAGTACGGTTCGCTCGAGGAAACGCTGCGGCACCACCGGGGCCTGGTCATGGGCGCCCCCCTGGCGGCGCACCTGGGCCTGTTTCCGGGCGACACCCTCGCTCTGGTGATCAGCGAGCCGGGAGAGTCCGGGGTCACCCCGCGCATTCTGCGCTACGAGCTGACCGGGCTGTTCGAGGTGGGGGCCGAACTGGATTACTCCCTGGTGGTGGTGCCCATGGCGTCGCTGCCCGCATCACCCGAGCGCCTCGGCACAGCCGGATTGCGGGTGACCCTGAGCGACCCGCTCGCCGCGGCCGGCGTGGCCGGGCGGCTGGCGCAGGCGCACCCCGAATGGTCGGTGTCGAGCTGGACCGACAGCTACGGCGAGCTGTTTCAGGCGGTCCGGCTGGAGAAGCTGCTCATGTTCCTGATCCTTCTCATGGTGGTGGCGGTGGCCGCGTTCAACATCGTTTCCGGCCAGTCCATGGCGGTGAACGACAAACGAGCGGACATCGCCATCCTCCGCACCATGGGCGCGCGCGACGGCACCATCCTGCGCATCTTTCTGCTGCAGGGGCTCGTCATCTCCGCGCTGGGAATCGTGGCGGGCCTGGCGGCGGGGGCTCTCGTGGCCCGCCACATCGGCGGGATCATGGCGGCAGCGGAGCGCTGGCTCGGCTTTCGTCTGCTGGAAGGCACCTACTTCGTGGAGGTGCCCTCGGTGGTCCAGGCCTCCGATCTGCTGGTCATCGGCCTGATCTCGGGAACCCTGTGCCTGATCTCGGC
>JAWLCV010000081.1:0-7976 GCA_041686955.1 Pseudomonadales bacterium | reverse complement strand
CGCCTCCCGCTCCCGCCGCCTCTCCTGCCGCACCCGCCAGCGCCGTATCACGTGAAACCTCCAGGCGACCCGCACCAGCACCATGCCGGTGACCCCGGCGACCCAGCCGCACACCAGTGATCCGAACAGGAGGGGCAGGCCGATGTCGTGGAGGTTGGCCGCCAGCCAGCTCCAGCTCAGCTCGATGGTGCTGACCTCGATGCGGCGGTCGAGCAGCCAGGCTCCCAGCCGGTAGGCGAAATAGAACATGGGAGGCATGGTGATCGGGTTCGTGATCCACACCAGCACCACCGAGATGGGAAGATTGCAGCGCGATGCCACCGCCAGCAGGGCCGCGATCACCATCTGAAACGGCACCGGGAGAAACGCGCAGAACAAGCCGATGAACGTTGCGCCGGCCACGGAGCGGCGGTGCAGGTGCCACAGCTCGGGCTCGTGGAGCCACCGGCTCACGGGGCGCAGAGCACGATGCGTACGCATCGCCGAAGGCGTCGGCAGATGCCGTCTGAGGAACTTTCGCGGCATAAAGACAATTATGCACCCGGCATAAAGGAAATTATGCACCCGGACGGCGAAGGCGGTACATGCAGGGGTTTCTGGCGGGCTTCTGCGGCGGCGGACTGATGCTCGCCGTCCCCTGGCCCGGCGCGGAGACTCTGCCGGGCAGGGTGGCGCTGCTGGCCGGCTGCGCGGGTGCGGGGTGGATTCTTCTGCTGCCGCGGTTCCGCCGTCGGAGTCCGGGCCGGGCGTGGCCGCTGGTTGGGCTGGGACTGCTGGCCGGGCTCTTCTGGAGCGCGACCGCCCACCACCAGGCGCTGGTGGCCCGGCACGGCGAAGGCGTCGCAGGCAGGGCCGGTGATCCGGCGCCGCGGGACGCGGTGGCGGTGACGGCGCGGGTGGAAAGCGATCCGCTGCCGCTGCGGGTGGCGCCGGGCCAGCCGCCGGCCCTGCGCTTTCAGGCCAGAGTCTCGTCTTCCGCGAGCGGCGTGTCCGAGGGAGCGTCGCTGCGCCTTTCCTGGTACGGGGCGGAATCGGTGCGGCGAGGCGATGTGTGGAGGTTCCGGGCCGTGCTGCGGGGTCCCTGGGGCTACGCCAATCCGGGGGGCTTCGACTACGAGCGCTGGCTGCTCGGAGCCGGCATCGACGCCACGGGGTACGTTCGCAGCGGCACGCTGCTGGCCCGGCCGCCGCCGGCGCCGATCCAGCGCGCCCGCGATGCTCTGACGGCGATGCTGGCGGAGTCCGGCCTGCCCCGGCGGGGCATCCTCCAGGCGCTTCTCACCGGCTGGTCCGGGGGCATCGACGGATCCCATTGGGAGACGTTCCGGGCCACCGGAACGGTGCATCTGATGGTGATCTCGGGGCTGCACGTCTCCCTGGCGGCCGCCCTCGGATTGCTGCTGGCCCGCTGGGCCTCGAGGGTCTGCCCGCTGCTGCCGTTGTGGCTCGACGCGCGCAGCGCCGGCGCGTTGGGCGGCGCGGCGGTGGCTTCGGCCTACGTCGCCCTGGCGGGCGCCGGCGTGCCTGCCCTGCGCGCGTTGCTGATGAGCGTCAGCGTTCTCGCCTGGTCGAGCTGGGGACGTACCGGCCGGGTGGAGAGCGGGCTGCTCCTCGCTCTGGCCGCGGTGCTCGTGTTCGACCCCCTGGCCGTGCACCAGCAGGGTTTCTGGCTGTCGTTCGGCGCCGTGTTCGTTCTGCTGATGGTACTGGGCGGCCGCTGCGGCCGGCAGAGTCGGGTGGCGGCCCTGTTTCGCGCTCAAGCGGCGCTGAGTCTCGGATTGTTGCCGCTGCTGGCCCTCGGCACGGGCAGCCTGCCGTGGACGGGAATCCCGGCGAACCTGCTCGCCGTGCCGGCGATGAGCCTGGTGGTGGTGCCGCTGACCCTGCTCGGAGGCGCTCTGGCGGCGCTCTCGACCGCGGCCGCGGAGCTGGTCTTTCGCCTGGCGGACCTCACCCTGGCTGGCGTGATGGCGTGGCTGGGATGGCTGGCCCGGGCGCCGGCGCTACACCCGGCTGCTCCTCCGCTCGCGCTGCTGGCCGCCCAGCTCTGCGCGTTGTGGTGGCTGCTCGAGCCGCCGCGCTGGCATCTGCCGGTGCTGGCGCTGTGCTTCGCCCTGATGCTGGCGCACCGGTCACCGCGACTGCAGATGGGCGAATACCGGGTGGCGGCCCTCGACGTCGGGCAGGGCACGGCGGTCCTGGTGGATACCCGCGGCCACCGGCTGCTGTTCGATGCCGGGCCGGCGTTCCCCAGCGGGTTCGAGACCGGCAGTGCCGTGGTGGTGCCGAGCCTGCTGGCAACGGGGGCGCCCCGGCTGGATACCGTCATCCTCAGTCACGAGGATCTGGACCACGTGGGCGGGGCGCGCTACGTGTCGTCCGTGGTGGAAGTGGGGCAGGTCCTGAGCTCCGGCGTTCGGCCGGACGCCGGCCTTCGGCCGGAAACCGCATCGTGCCACGGCCGCCGTTGGCGCTGGGACGGCGTGACGTTTCGCGTGCTGCGGCTGCCGCGGCCCGCGGATGCGTCGGACAACGACCGTTCCTGTGTTCTGTTGGTGGACGACGGCCGGCACCGCATGCTGCTGGCCGGCGACCTGAGCAGTCGGGTGGAGCCGGCGCTGCTGCGGCGCCTGCGCGAAGCGGGCGGGTCGCTGGGGGTAACCCTGCTGTTCGCCCCGCACCACGGCAGCGCCACCTCCTCGTCGGCGGCTCTGGTGAGGCTGCTGAGGCCGGCCCTGGTCTTCGTCAGCGCGGGCCGGAACAACCGCTTCGGTCATCCCCACCCCCAGGTGGTGGAGCGTTACCGGCGGGTGGGCGCGCGGCTGTATCAGACGGGGCTGGAGGGGGCGCTGATCTGGCAGAGCAGTGAGCCGGAGCGAGTGGTTCGCTGGCGCGCGGACCGGGCCCCTTACTGGCGAGCGCGAGCCGAGTCCAACCGCCAGATCATGTCTCGCAGCGCCGCGACCAGGTCTTCTTTCTCCTCGCTGGTGAGGAAGCTGCCGATCTCGAGGTCGGTTTCACGGCAGCGCACGGACACGCGGGTGCGGTACCAGGGATGCTCCGCCGCACGAACGCAGAATCGGGTGAAGTAGCGTTGAAAACGGCGGCGGATCTGGGGGCGCGTGATGCCGCGCTCGAAGATCAGGTAGTCGGGAGAGAACGTGAGCACTTCCTGGAGGTGGGTTCGCCGTACGCAGTAGTACAGGCAGGCGAGCAGCACGGACATCTCGAGGGCCGTGAACGGCAGGATGACCCACATGCCGCGATAGGCGAACACCGAGGCCATGCTTCCGGAGACGGCCATGAGGGTCGCCACCAGATAGGTGTTGGCGCGCCAGCTCCAGGATCGGTTCGGCCGCAGCACGATGCGGCCGCCGGGGCCCGCGCGGTCGAACTCGCTGGCGATCAATCTCCGTCCTCCTCCCCGGCACGGCGCTGCAGCGCGGCATCGGCCAGGGCACGCACCTGATTGCTGACGAAGGTGGATTCCTCCACCCGGCGGCGGCGGTCGATCCAGCGTGCCGCCCGGTAGCGGCTGGTGGGGGCCGGGTCGCACGGCTCGGATTCGGACCCGGTGGCGGCTTCCACGAAGAGGTCGAGAACGGCGGTCTCCGGCAACTCGGTACCGCCCACCGTGCTGAGGGTGACCACCGGACCGATGCTCTCGAGCTCGATGGCGAAATCCTCGCGCAGGAACCGCTTCACCGACTCCTGCCAATCCTCGCCCACCATCAGGAAGGTGGCGGGGAACGTCCACCGGCCGTGCTGCTGCACCAGCAGCAATGCGCCGGAGCCGTTGCTGACCATTACGTTCACGTGCACCTGGAAGTAGTCCCGGCCCACGGCCAGCTCCGTGCGCATCCGCTCCACGCTCTGCCACAGGTGGCGGCCGGTGGCGTTGATGAAGGCGAGACCCAGACCTTCGTCCTCGACCCGCTTCACCTCCATCTCCACGGTCGGGGTCGGCTGAGCCTCCACCTGCAGGGCATTGAGCAACGTGAGCTTCACCTTGGCGCCCGGCTTGATGTTCGGCTTCTGCGTATACACGTACACGCCGCCTTCGGATACATCTCTCGCCATGCAGCGCAAGGATCCGAGCGACGGATGCTTCAGCTCCACCAGCAGCGGCACTTGAATCCGCGGATAGCGTCTCTGCTCCATAAGGCCCTGCATGTGGAAGGTTGAAATCGACACGGCCGCCCGCATTGTACCAGCAGTCGATTTTTAGGGAACGAAGATGCGTTTGGACAAAATGACCAGCCGATTGCAGAACGCGCTCAGCGATGCGCAGTCCCTGGCCGTGGGCAAGGATCACAGCGCCGTGGAGCCGATTCACCTGCTCTCGGTTCTGGTCGAGCAGCGCGACGGTTCCGTTCTGCCCATGCTGATTCGTGCCGGCGGCAACGCCGAACGCCTGCGCGCACGCATCTCCGAAGCGGTGGACGCGCTGCCGACGTTGAAGTCGCCCACCGGCGAGGTGGGTGTTTCTCCTGCGTTCGCCAAGGTGCTGAACATGGCGGACCGCCTGGCGCAGAAGTCCGGCGACAGCTACCTCTCCACGGAGCAGGTGCTGCTCGCCATGTTCGCCGATTCCGCCACCGCCGCCGTGCTGAACGAGTGCGGCGTGAACCAACAGGCCCTGGAGCAGGTGATCGAAGTGACGAGAAAGGGTGAGACGGTATCCGATCCCAATGCCGAGGAGCACCGGCAGGCGCTCGACAAGTACACGGTGGACCTCACCGCGCGCGCCGAGGAAGGTAAGCTCGACCCGGTCATCGGCCGCGACGACGAGATTCGTCGAACCATCCAGGTGCTGCAGCGGCGGACGAAGAACAACCCGGTGCTCATCGGTGAGCCGGGGGTGGGTAAGACCGCCATCGTGGAGGGGCTCGCCCAGCGGATCCTGAACGGCGAGGTGCCGGAGGGTCTCAAGAACAAGCGCATTCTGGCGCTCGACATGGGCGCGCTCATCGCCGGCGCCAAGTTCCGCGGTGAGTTCGAGGAGCGCCTGAAGGCCGTGCTCAACGAGCTGTCCAAGCAGGAAGGCAACGTGATCCTGTTCATCGACGAGCTCCACACGATGGTGGGTGCCGGCAAGGCGGAAGGCGCCATGGATGCGGGCAACATGCTCAAACCCGCGCTGGCCCGCGGCGAGCTGCACTGCGTGGGCGCGACCACTCTGGACGAGTACCGCCAGCACATCGAGAAGGACGCCGCGCTGGAGCGGCGCTTCCAGAAGGTGCTGGTGGACGAGCCCAGCGTGGAAGACACCATCGCCATCCTGCGGGGGCTGAAGGAGCGTTACGAGCTGCATCACGGGGTGGACATCACCGACCCGGCCGTCGTGGCCGCGGCCCGTTTGTCCCATCGTTACATCACGGATCGCCAGCTTCCCGACAAGGCCATCGACCTGATCGACGAGGCGGCGAGCCGCATCCGCATGGAGATGGATTCCAAGCCCGAGGCCATGGACCGCCTCGATCGCCGGCTGATTCAGCTCAAGATGGAGGCCGAGGCGCTCAAGCACGAGACCGACGAGGCCAGCAAGAAGCGGCTCAAGAGCCTGGAGGACTCCATCTCGGAGCTCGAAAGGGAGTACGCCGACCTCGAGGAGATCTGGAAGGCGGAGAAGGCGTCCCTGCGCGGCACCCAGGAAATCAAGGAGGAGCTGGACGCGGCGCGTCTGGAGTTCGAGGCGGCGCGGCGCGCGGGCGATCTCACCCGGATGTCGGAGCTGCAATACGGGCGCATTCCCGAGCTGGAGCGCCAGCTCGCCGAGGCCGGCGCCAACGGCGAGGCGGCGCCCCGGCAGCTTTTGCGCAATCGCGTCACCGAAGAAGAGATCGGCGAGGTGGTTTCCCGCTGGACGGGCATTCCCATCTCCAAGCTGCTCGAGGGCGAGAAGGAGAAGCTGCTGCGGCTCGAGGACGAGCTGCACAAGCGGGTGGTGGGTCAGGACGAAGCGGTTCGCGCCGTGTCCGAGGCCGTTCGCCGCTCCCGGGCGGGTCTGTCGGACCCGAACCGTCCCAACGGCTCGTTCATGTTTCTCGGGCCGACCGGGGTTGGCAAGACCGAGCTCTGCAAGGCCCTGGCCGAGGTGCTCTTCGACAGCGAGGACGCCATGATCCGGGTGGACATGTCCGAGTTCATGGAAAAGCATTCGGTGGCCCGACTGATCGGTGCGCCGCCGGGTTACGTGGGCTACGAGGAGGGCGGTTACCTCACCGAGCGGGTGCGGCGCCGGCCTTACTCGCTGATCCTGCTCGACGAGATCGAGAAGGCGCACCCGGACGTGTTCAACATTCTGTTGCAGGTGCTGGACGACGGGCGCCTCACGGACGGCCACGGCCGCACCGTGGACTTTCGCAACACCGTGCTGGTGATGACCTCCAACCTGGGGTCCGAGGCCATTCAGACCCTGGCGGAGGAGGGCGACTTCGAACGCATCCGCTCCACGGTGATGGGGGTGGTGGCCCAGCACTTCCGGCCGGAGTTCATCAATCGAATCGACGACCTGGTGGTGTTCCATCCCCTCGACCGGGAGCAGGTCCGGCAGATCGCCGAGATCCAGTTCCAGGTGCTGGAGCGACGCCTCGAGGATCAGGACATCCGCATCGTGCTCGCTCCCGAGGCCGTGGACGCGCTGGTGGAGGAGGGCTACGACCCGGTATACGGCGCCCGGCCCTTGAAGCGGGTGATCCAGCGGCGGGTGGAGAACCCCCTGGCGTCGCGTCTCCTGGCCGGCGACTTCGGCCCGGGGGACACGGTGCGGATCGGCTTCGCGGACGGCGCCTTCAGCTTCGACCACTGAGCATTGTATGGATATACAGTATCGGCTATGATCCGATCCATGGCGGGCACGTTGCCATTGTTCGACGAGCTGGAGGCACCGGGGCCGGGCGGTACACCCGCACCGGCCTCCGCCGCCGAAGTCTCCCGTGCTGCCGATTCCCCGGGAACGACACCCGACCATGGCCGACCCACCGGCACCGCGAAGACGGCTCCGGGGCATCTTCAGGCGGCCAGGCGCCTGTCCCGCACCATCCGGCGCTTTCCCGACCGCTCGCCCCAGCAGACCCAGGCTGGCATCGCCATCTGCCGCCACCTGCGCGCGCTGCTCGCGGAGTCCGAGCTCGACCGCTGATCGCCCTCGGCGGCCCCTTGCGCGATCGGGTAGAAGTTTGCCCATCAATCTGTGAAGCTTTCACGGCTTCCGGTGGGGTGCGGGGTTACCATCGCACCCCGGTGGGCGAGGCACTTCGTAGGCTCTTCAAAAGGAAACGGATTTCATGATCAAAAAATGCCTGATGCCCGTGGCGGGCTACGGTACCCGATTTCTGCCTGCTACCAAGGCCATGCCCAAAGAGATCCTGCCCATCCTCGACAAGCCGCTGGTCCAGTACGGGGTCGAGGAAGCGGTGGAGGCGGGCCTCACGGACATCGGCTTCGTCACGGGGCGGGGCAAGCGCGCCATCGAGGATCATTTCGACGTCAGCTACGAGCTCGAGCACCAGATCGCCGGCACCGGCAAGGAGAAGATGCTCGACGGCATTCGGGCGCTCATCGAGCAGTGCTCTTTCTCCTACACCCGCCAGAAGGCAATGAAAGGTCTGGGCGACGCCATCCTCACGGGCCGCACCCTGGTGGGCGACGAGCCGTTCGGGGTGGTGCTGGCAGACGACCTTTGCTTCGGCACCCGTCAGGGCGTGCTGCACCAGATGGTGAGCCTGTTCAAACAGTTCCGCTGCAGCATCGTCGCCATCGAGGAGGTGCCGCCCACCGAGACCGCGTCCTACGGCGTCATCGTCGGCGACGTCATCAGCGACCGGCTGGTTCGCGTCACCGACATGGTGGAGAAGCCCGCACCGGAGGACGCTCCCAGCAACCTGGCCATCATCGGCCGCTACATCCTCACGCCGGACATCTTCGAGATTCTGGAATCCACGCCGCCGGGCAAGAACGGCGAGCTGCAGATC
>JAWLCV010000080.1:0-18134 GCA_041686955.1 Pseudomonadales bacterium | reverse complement strand
GTAGTTGGCGTTGCTGTATCCACCTTCCAGGTAGACGAATCCCGAGAGATCCTCCAGCTCCCAGTCCGGCCGCAGCGCGGCGACCTGCGCGCGCAGCGCCACCGAGGTGTCGCGGGCATTGCGAACGGGTTTCGGATGTCCGGCGCTCATCCCGCGAGCCTAGTCATGCCCGGGTTCCCCGGCAAGATCGGTATTCCGTCAAGTAACGAGCTTTGAAAAATGTGCCCGAACCAAAGTGATCCTCGGTCATCTCGGGGGCCGTCAGGTTTGGTCTGGATCAATAACATTGCACTAGTAGGTTTGTCACGTGCGTAACCATGTGACGAACGCATGCGATGATCCGTTATCGTCGGAGCTTCTGGTGCGGGAGCATCGACAGGGAGGATACGGGAGATGACCGGCACAGCCGATCCGCGATCAATTGTGCGTCCAGGCGGCGCGGCCTCGCTCGGAGTGCTGCGCTCCGCCGCGCTGGGGCTCGGGCTGCTCGTTGGCGTCTATGGGCTTGCCCTGGCGCTCGGAGGTGTTGGCGTCATCGAGTCGGCCAACGCCGCCAAACCCGAGAACCCGGGGGGCGGCAATGGCGGCGGCGGCGGGAAGCCTGACAATCCCGGCGGGGGCGGTGGCAAGCCGGCTTTCCCGGGAAGGGGCCAGGGTGATCTCTACGCCGATCTCGTCGTGTTGTACCGCGACGTTGAAGGCCGGCCGATTCTGATTCAGAAGGAGCTGCTTGCGGAGGAGCCCGGAGATCCGAGCCCCGGGACGGTGTTCTGCCTGCAACCGGTGGCGCCTGGCGCCGTCGACGGCTTCGTCACTGTGACCAATCCCGTGGACGGACGCACGGTCTCGCTCGTCGAGCTCGGCACCGGGGTGCCCGGCGAGGAGTGCGAGGTCAACGCGGACCCGCTCAACACCGCGCTGGTGCAGGAGGTGCTGTTCGGACGGCTGAACATGGGGCGCTCGCCGACCAAGGTGCTGGCGCAACAGCTCAAGGAGGTGACCAACACCCTGGCCGGGTCGTCCGAGGAGGTCCAGATCGACGAGGCCGGGCGGTTGGTCTGGTACGACGAGACGGGGACCGGGTTCGAAGTCGATTCGCCCGGCAACAACCTGGCGCTGTACAGGGAGCTGCAGGTGTTCGGGCTTCCCCTGACGTCGCAGACCAACGTGGTGATTCCGCTGCCGGATGTCGCCAACTCGGCCGATCCCACCGGCTTTCTCGACCACACAGCGGCGGCGCTGGGCGCGGCCGCCGGCAAGGGTGATCTCATCAACGTCGATCTGGTCGTCTACAACAACCGCATTCTGAACATACCCAACGAGACACTGGCGGCGGATACCTTGAGCACCGTGGTTGGCGGCGGTGTCGCGGCCTGCCCGAACGACCTTCCGGCCGGGGTGTCGGTGGATGACCAGTGCCAGTACGGCGAGATCGGCCAGACGGGTAACGAGGTGTATGTGGCTTATGGGGACGAAGGCTACGAGTACACCCGCTCCGAGGTGTTCCCGGGCTGTGTCCGGGGGCTGCTGGTGGATTTCCCGACGCTGGGAACCACGACCCCCTTCAGCGGAGAAGTCCTCGATTGCGTCTTCGGCACCATCGACGGCGCCGGCATGTGCGACGACGGGGCGGATATCTACGCCACCGGATTGCACGCGTTCGCGCAGCGCGCCGACGACGCGCGCGCGGTGATCGCCTTCGTCCACGACAACGTGGTCGCCGACTCCACGGCCATTCTTCCGGCCGACCTGGCCGGCGTGGATCAGGCGGGTGAAACGGCGGTCTGCGACGACCTGGCCTCGCAACCGTAGGGACAGCGGCCGCCCGTCGGGGGCGAAGGAAAGAGCAAGAATGAACGTCGACGCTGCGCAACCGGCTCGCGGCGTGCTGGGGGGCCTCGTGCTGACGATCGTCTCCGCCAGCGTGGCCGCCGCACCACCACAACCGGACTGGCAGGTGGTGGTCAACAACGGCTTCGAGGTGCCCGGCAACCCAGGGCGCCTCTACAACAGCTACAACCCGCCATCGGTGAACGCCGGGGCTCTGGTGGTGTTCCGGGCCCGCAGCACCGGACACCAGCAGGGGCCGGTGGGTGGGATCTACGTCCGCGACATGGCGCCGGCCGCGCCCATCCGAACCGTCGCGGACCGGGCCACCGAGGTCCCGCAGCCGAACAACATCGAGTACCCGTTACCGGGTGGGCAGGGCGCGACCCTCGCCCGTTTCAACGAGTTTCCGTCGTTCCCGAGAATCGCGGCGACCGCCGACGTGGTGGCGACGCGCGGCAATCACCCGCCGGTGTGGAGCTACGTCACCGGTCTCGATCCCGAGACCGGCGAACCCATCGAGACCCGCGCCGGCACCACCGGCGTGTACGTGGATTTCGACCCTGCTGCGCCCTCGGGGGGGCTGGTCACCGGCGCCAGCCAGCTCGGCCTGGTCCCGGAGTTCGTCGATCGGTTCGTGGTGCCCGGGGTGAGCCCAGCCACGCGCTTCGACGTGTTTCCAGGCGCGCCGTCCGTCACCGACGGCGGCATCATCGCGGTCAAGGGCAACTATTCGGTGCCGGATCCGGCCTACGGCGACCCGGACGTCACCCTGGGCAACACCGGCGTCTTCTATCGCCGTGTGACATCTGAACCCGTCGGGGGCGATGCGCCCGTGGAACTGGTAGCCAACTCGGACACGCCGATCCCGAATCGCGGGCGGTGCGCTGCGGGAACCACGTTCGGCTCCACGGCCCCACCCAGTGCCGCCGGCGCTCACCTGGTGTTCGTGGGATACGACGACGAGGACGAGCCGACCTGCGGCGGCATCTATCGCGCGCCGCTCACGCAACCGCCGGAGCGTTTGACCGTCCTGGTGGGCCTGGAGACCCGAGTGCCGGGGCAGGGCCGCGAGACGTTCGATCAGCTCGGGGAGGGCCTTTCCTACGATGGCCGGCTCGTGGCGTTCTGGGGCGCCTGGGGCGACGCCACCATGACCGTGCGCCTGTACTGCCCGGAGGAGGGCAACCAGACACGCCAGGACTACTGCAACAACACCGGTCAGTTCGCCCCGGACCAGGGGGACCCCGACAGCATCTGCAACGAGACCACCGACCCCATGTGGCCCATCTGCTTTCAGGAGAAGGAAGTGCCGGTCAATCAGGGGATCTTCGTCTACGACAGCGCTGTCGGGTCGCCGGCCCAGCGGCTCCGGCTGCTCGCGCGCACGGGTCGAGGCGGGCGCTTCGACGACTTCGTTTACTGGAACTACTCCGGGCATCCCGGCGCGGCCGAGCACGGGGACGACGCCGAGCCGCCGCGTTTTCGCGCGTCGGCCTTCGTCGCCACGTCCACCGGCAGTGGCGGTTCGGCGATCCGCGTGGCCTTCGTCGGACGCACCGGTGACCTCGACCCAGTCACTCACGCCTACGCGGATCCGGTGGACGGCGTCTACCTGGCGAGCGGTCCCGGCCAGGGACCGGTGAGGACCCTGGTGGAGACGGGCATGGACGGAACGCTACTCGATCCCGAGGCCGTGTGGGACGACGACCACAATCCCGCCACCGCGGACGTTCCGCTGCCGATTTCCTCGGTGGCCATGGAGCGGGATGCGTTTCGCGGCGACTGGCTGGCCATCGCTGCCAGGATGGGGGTGGAGGACGCGGGCTGGGCGGGGATCTACCTCACCAACCTCTCGGACTGACGCGGCCGGGCTGCGGGCTCAGTTGACCCCCACCACGAACCCCAGGGTCGGACCGATCTCCTGGTGGAGCACTACGTCCGCCAGGTGGTCGAGGGGCGTCTCCTCCCGGTTGACGATGGCGAGCCCGGCGCCGAGGCGCTTGGCGTACTCCGGGAATCCGGCCGCCGGGTAGACCACGAGCGACGACCCCAGCACCACGCACAGGTCGCAGCCCTCCACGGCGGCCTGAGCCCGCTCCATCTCCCGTTCCGGCATGGCCTGACCGAAGGATATGGTGGCGGATTTGACGATGCCGCCGCAGCGGGAGCACGGCTCCACCCGGCCGTGGCGGCGGAACTGGGCCTCGAGCTCCGCCATCTCGTAGCGCAGCTCGCAGCCAAGGCACTTGGCGTAGCTCGCGTTGCCGTGCAGCTCGATGACCCGGTCGTCCGGGACTCCCGAATCCTGATGCAGGTTGTCCACGTTCTGGGTGATCACCGCCAGCACCTTGCCCGTCTCCACCAGCCGCGCGATGGCGCGGTGGCCGCGGTTCGGCTCGGCCCGCTCCATGGCGCGTTCACCTTCGAAGCGCCGCCGCCAGGACTCCTGGCGGATCTCGTCGCTCGCGAGGAAGTCCTGGAACTGGATGGGCTTCATCTTCGTCCACAGCCCGGTGCCCGGGCTGCGGAAGTCCGGGATGCCGGATTCGGTGCTGATGCCCGCGCCGGTGAAGAAGACGATGCGGCGTGCCTCGTCGATCATGCGGCGCAGCTCTTCCAGGTTCGCATCCGTCATGGCGATCCTCGCGTTACGGCTACGGCTACGGCTACGGCTGCAGGCCGCGGATGATCTCCACCACCCGGTCCGGCTGCTCGTAGGGCACCATGTGACCCGCCTCCGGCACCACGATGGCCTCGGCGTTGGCGATGGCGCCGGCAAAGTCGTCGGCGTAGACGGGATCGATCATCCGATCGCTGGCACCCCAGATCACCGCGGTGCGTGCGCGGATGCGGTACAAGCGGTCACCCAGGCCCCGGTCGGGGATGGGGAACAGCAGCTTGCCGGCGGTGCCGAGCCGGCGGGCGTTGCCCACCAGGAAACCGGTGAGAAACTCGGGGTCGTCGAAGTCACCGCCGGCGGAAAGCAGGGCGCCGTGCTTGGCCGGGTCGTGCAGCAGCAGTCCGGGCAGCTCGAAGGGGAGGGCGGCGAACAGATCCGTCACCGGCGCATCATCGCGCCACAGCCCCGCCGGGCAGAGCAGCGCCAGGGCATCGACGCTGTGCGGGGCGACGGCGGCCATTTCGGCGGCGAGCATTCCGCCCATGGAATGGCCGGCCAGTAGGGGCCGGCTGAGCCCCAGGGTTTCCCAGACGTCGAACGCGTGCAGGGTGAAGTCGAGCATGGTCCGCAGGTGCTCGCCGCCCTCGGAATCCTCGAACCCGGGCAGCAGCGGCGCGTGCACGGTGAAGTGCTCGCCGAGCCGCGCCAGAAACGAGTCGTCGGGCAGCAGTCCGCCGGCGCCGTGCTGGAACAGCAGGTCCGGGCCCGTGCCGCCCTGATAGACGCGAATGCTGGAAACGATGCCGCGAGGGCCTTTTACCTCGATGATTCGGCTTTCCATGTTCAGGCTCCTACCGCTGCGGCCGCCGCGCGCGGGGCCTGGTCGATGGGGTGAATCCAGAATCGGTCGTCGTCGGCGTACTCCGGCCACATGTCGCGGAGCCTCGGCATCACCTCCTCGGCGAAGAGCTTGGTCGAGCGCATGCATTTTTCCTTCGGCATGTCGCCAACGTGGAGCAGACAGAAGATGTTGCCCACCCGCAGCGAGGTGATGAGATCCTGCATCCGCGAGACCACGGTATCGGGACTGCCGGCGATCACGTAGCCGTCGTTCACGAGCTGATCCCAGCTCATCTTCGACACGTCGCCCAGGGCCTGTCGGGTCATCTGGGTGGTGACGTTGGCCTTGAGGGTCTTGATGGTGCGGTAGCCGGGCGCGTCGGCAAAGCCGGGGTAGACGTGCAGGCAACGGTTGTAGAAGTAGTCGATGTGCTGGCGGTAGTCCCGTTCCGCTTCGGCGTCGGATTCCGCCACCACGATGGTCTGGGCGAACCCGGCCCGGTAGGGCGAGGGATCCTTGCCGCGCTCCTCCACCCGCTGCCAGTACCCGTCCATGAGCTGCTTGGCGCGCTTGTAGCCGGAGAAGCTCAGGTAGCAGTACACGTAGTCGTAGTCGAGACAGAAGTCGTACGTCTCCAGCGACCCGCCCCCGGGAATGAAGATGGGCGGGTTCTTCTGGATCGGCTTCGGCCAGCAGTTCGCGTACCGGAGCTGGGTGTAGCGGCCGTTCCAGGCGAAGGGCTCCTCCGCTTCCCAGCACTTGATGATCAGATCGTGGGCCTCCTTGTACTTCTCCCGGGTGAGCGCCGGAATCTGGCCGTAGCAGTAGTTGGTGTCCATGGAGGTACCCACCGGGAACCCGGCCAGCAGCCGGCCGCCGGAGATCACGTCCAGCATGGCGAACTCCTCGGCCACCCGGATGGGCGGGTTGTACAGCGCTATGGAGTTGCCCAGCACCACCAGGGCGGATTTCGAGGTCCGGCGCGCCAGGGTGGCGGCCATGATGTTGGGGGAGGGCATGAGACCGTAGCCGTTGGCATGGTGCTCGTTCACCCCGATGCCGTCGTAGCCCAGGCTCTCGGCGTACTCCAACTCGTCCAGGTAGGTGTTGTAGACCTCGTGGCCCTTCACCGGGTCGTAGAGGCTCGAGGGAATGTCCACCCACACCGACCGGTACTTCTCGCGGAAGTCGTCGGGCAGGTAGGGCCACGGCATGAGGTTGAACCAGGTGAATTTCATCGCGTCTCCCCTTCGTGAAATGCATTTCATTGAACGGGGGGCGGGATCGGGCTGTCAACCGGGTCAGCGAAGCTCCTCCCAGAAGCGTCGCGGGGTCACGATCTGGAACGGCAGATCGGCGTCGAGATCGAGGAGGTCGCGGTCTCCAGTCACCAGCAGGTCGACCTTCCCTTCGATGGCGGCAGCGACGACCCAGCGATCGTCCGGGTCTCGCTCCGGCCAGGGCGCCGGCTGTTCCGGCTCGACCGTCTCGGCGTGCTCCTCGATGAAGTAGATGACGGCTTCAACTTCCTGCGCCGGCATCCGCAGCTTGCGGGTCAGGATTTTGCGAAGCTCCACCAGGACCGAACGTCCCACCACGAGTTCATGCTCAGACAGGGCGGTCCGCATCACGTCTTCGCACAGCCCACGCGTTGCGAACGCCGCGACGAGCACGTTGGTGTCGAGGAATACCCTCACGACACGTCGCGGAAAACGTCCTCATCGGTCAACCAGCCCCGGGCTTCTGCAAAGGGCGCAACCTTGCGGCGCAACTCGTCGAATTTCGAGAGCGCCAACTGACGGCGCAACGCTTCGCGGACGAGCTCGCTCTTGGGCCGACCAGTGCGCTCCGACAGCTTGCGCAGCTCATCGTCGAGTTCTTTGTCCAAACGTACGGTGATCACGCTCATGTAATACAATGTAATTCATCTACCGTCGCGCTACAATCGCTCATGACTGGCATCAGGAGCCGCAGCGTGCACACCCTCGAGTTCTTCTTCGACTGCTCCAGCCCCTGGACGTATCTGGCCTTCGAGGCCATCCAGCCCATCGCCGGACAGGACGACGTGGACATGCTGTGGAAGCCGTTCCTGGTGGGCGGCGTGTTCAACACCATCAACCCCAGCGTCTACGAGAACCGGGAGAAGCCGGTGCCGGCCAAGGCCCGCTACTACCAGAAGGATCTCCAGGACTGGGCGCGCTACGTGGGGGTGGAGATCGGCCAGCCGCCGGTGTTTCCGGTGAACAGCGTCAAGGTCATGCGCGGCGCCTTCGTGGCGCTGGAGGAGGGGCGGCTGGTGCCCTATGCGCGCCGGGCCTTTCAGCGCTACTGGACGGAGCTGGTGGACATCTCCCAGGATGCGGAGGTGCGGCGGATTGCCGAGGAGGCCGGGCTCGACGCCGACGCGCTACTCGAGAGGATCGGCCAGCCGGAGTACAAGGCGAAGCTGCGCCGCAACACCGACGAGCTCATCGAGCGTGGCGGCTTCGGTTCTCCCACCATGTTCCTGGACGGAGACGACATGTACTTCGGCAACGACCGGATCCCGCTGCTGGCGGCGAAGCTCGGGATGCGATGAACGGCTAGGGTATGATCATCGCCACTTCGTTGGAGTAATCGCTCTCGTGGCCGTCCACGTCGATGGCCGTCATGGCGAAGTAGTAGGAGCCTGGGGCGATGTTCGCTTCCCACTCGGTGGCGTCGGGATCGTCGATCCGCACGCTGGAGCCGTAGCGTCGGCTCTCGGAGCCCCAGTAGATCAGATACCCGGCCAGATCCGTGAGGGGCGAGCCGTCCACGTTCTGGGTCGGCCGTACCCAGCGCACCACGTTGTCCAGCACCTCCACGGTGACCGAAGCCAGTGCGGTGCCGCTGGCTCCGGAGCACGACAGGCGGAAGCTCGTGCTGGCGGACAGCGGACCGGTGGTGAAGCTGCCCGAGGTGGGGCGTGAGCCGGACCAGCCGCCCGATGCGGTGCAACTGGTGGCGCCGTCGGCCGTCCAGCTCAACGTGCTCGTGCCATCGACGGGGATCTGCGCCGGCTCTGCCGTCAAGGTGACGTGGGGACCTGCGCCGTCGTCCAAGGTGACGGTCACCTGCCGGGAGACGGCGCCGCCGTCGCCCGAGCAGCTCAGCCGGTACACGGTGTCTGCATGGAGAGGACCCACGTCTTCCGACCCCGCCACGGCCTTGGCCCCGGACCAGCCCCCCGACGCTTCACAGCTCCGCGCCCGGCTCGCGCTCCAGCTCAGCTCGGAGAAGCCACCGTCGCGAACGGCGGTGGGCGACGCCGAGAACGACAACGCGGGTGCCCCGGCCCCGTCCGGATTCGACGCGCTGCCGCTGCCGCCGCTGCATCCGGCCACCAGGCAGAGCGCACCGGCGACCGCTGAGATCGAGTGGCGACGGGCAAGAGCGAGGCTTTCGATGGGCATGGGCAGAGCGCAGGAATCTTGCTTTGCGATACCTGAGCATCCCTGTTTTTGGTACCGTACGCAAGGTGCCCCCCTGGGCCGCAATGCCGGACGAATCGAGGTAAAAGAATGGATCTCTCATTCAGCGAAGAAGATCGGAAGTTCCAGCAGGAAGTGCGCGAATGGCTGGAGACGGCCTGGCCCCAGGAGATGCGCGACAAGCAGGCCCGCAGCGCCCTGGGCAAGCTGAGCAAGGACGACCTGGTCGCCTGGCAGAAGCGGCTGGCGGAGAAGGGCTGGGCCGCGGTGAACTGGCCGAAGGAGTACGGCGGCGCGGACTTCACCCCGACCCAGAAATACATCTTCGACGTGGAGCGGGCCCGGGTGGGAGCGCCGGGGGTGATCCCCTTCGGCATCACCATGGTGGCCCCGGTCATCATGAAGTTCGGCACCCAGGAGCAGAAGGACAAGTACCTGCCCGACATCCTGAACTCCAACGTCTGGTGGTGTCAGGGCTACTCCGAGCCGGGTGCCGGTTCGGATCTCGCGTCACTGAAGACCCGCGCCGAGGACAAGGGCGATCACTATCTGGTCAACGGCGTGAAGACCTGGACCACCCTGGCCCAGTACGCCGACATGATGTTCTGCCTGGTGCGCACCAGCCAGGAAGAGAAGCGCCAGCTCGGCATCAGCTTCCTGCTCATCGACATGCACAGCCCCGGGGTGACGGTGAATCCCATCATCACCCTGGACGATCCCCAGCCGCCCCACCAGGAAATCAACATGGTGTACCTGGAGGACGTGAAGGTGCCCAAGGAGAACCTGGTGGGCGAGGAGGGCAAGGGCTGGACCTGCGCCAAGTACCTGCTGGAGTTCGAGCGCGGCAACGCCTACTCACCGGCCCTGAAAGGCGCACTCGAGCACGTGAAGACCATGGCGCAGAGCGAGCAGGACGGCACCGGCCGTTCCATGGCCGAGGACCCGGACTTTCGGGCCCGCTTCCACGACGTGGAGGTGCAGGTGCTTGCCATGGAGTTCACGGAGCTGCGCATCCTGGGCGCGCTGGCGGCGGGGCAGAACGTGGGCCCCGAGTCCTCGCTGCTGAAGACCCGCGGCACCGAGCTGCAGCAGGCGGTGACGGAGCTGGCTCTGGAGGCGGTGGGCTACTACGCGCTGCCGCTCGATCAGTCCACCCCGGCGCCCGGCGACAACTTCCAGCCGGTGGGGCCGCAATACGCCAACGGCGTGGCGCAGGATTACTTCAATACCCGGAAGGTCTCCATCTACGCCGGATCCAACGAGATCCAGCGCGACATCATGGCGAAGCTGGTGCTCGGTCTTTAGAGGGTCAGGCGACCGAGCGACGTTCCATGAAGTGGGCGACGTCCTTGGCGGTCTCCGGGAAGTCGAGCTGAATTCCCGAAGACCCGCGGTGCTCCAGCTCGGGAATCACGAGCTGGTGCACGTCGCCGCCATGCTCCACGTGCAGGGTTCTGGTGGCCTCGTGCCAGGACCACTGACAGAAGATCTGCCCGGGCCCGCTGGTCCACACACCCCGGTCTTCGCTGCTGGTCGTGTATCGATGCTCCATGCGGGAGAATTTAGGAGCGTCGGCCCGACTGGTCCAGAGGCGTGATGTAAGCTTTTGTGCGGTGCATGCACGCGATTGTGCACGGGTTCACGATCACCGGGGCTTCAGCACGCTCTCACCGGTCTGCTCGAACATGATGCGCCGCTGCTCCTCGGTGAGCTCCCCCGCCGGGCGCCGCATGTCCTTTCCCACGTCCATGCCCCGGCGCACCGCCGGCCGGCGTTTCAGGGTATCGAACCAGCGGCGCACCCCGGGGTAGCGGCTCATGTCCTGGCCGAAGTGCTTGTAGGGCGTCATCCAGGGGAAGCAGGCCATGTCGGCGATGGAGTACTCGCCCGCCAGAAACGCCTGGTCTCCCAGCACGCGTTCCATCACCGCGAACAGCCGGTCGTACTCGTTCTTGTAACGGGTGTGGGCGTACGGGTGCGCGTCAGGGCCGCCCGGGGCGTAGTTGACGAAATGGGAGAGCTGGCCCGCCATGGGGCCGAGACCCCCGACCTGCCAGAACAGCCACTGCAGGACGTCGTACTTGCCGTCCGGGTCCAGGGGCATGAAGCGGTCGGTCTTCTCCGCCAGGTACATGAGGATGGCGCCGGACTCGAAGATGTGCAGCCCGGTCTCATGGTCCACCAGGGCGGGCATGCGGTTGTTCGGGCTGATCTTCAGGAACTCGGGGGCGAACTGGTCGCCCCGGGCCAGATTCACCGGGATGACGTTGTAGGGCAGCCCGCACTCCTCGAGCATGATGGTGACTTTCCAGCCGTTGGGGGTCGGCGCGAAATACAGATCGAGGAGGGGCTGGTCGTGCTTCATGGGTACTCCAACTGCTGCCGGACCCGCTCGAGGGCGACGGGCGGCTCCTGTAGGCGCAGGGCGATGCGCTCGGCACACTCCCGGGGCGCAGCGTGACTGGTGTCGACCTCGAGGTCGTAGTCGATCCCGTGGGCGTGAACCTCGTGGAAATGGGAGGTGGCGGTGCCGGGAAACCGGCCGCTGCGCAGGCGCTCCCGCTGATTCACCACGTCCAGCCTGCAGCGTACGCCGATGAGCCAGGCGTCGAGTCCCTCCAGCGCCCGGGCGTAGTCTTCCAGATAGTGGGGCTTGAACAGCAGATCGTCGATGATGACGTGGTTGCCTTCCCGCGCGAACGCGGCGATGGCCCGGCGCATGCCGCGCAGCACCTGCTCGCCGTGGCTGCCGAAGTCGATGCGGGTGACCCGTTGCCCTTCGTGCTGCACCGGGACCACGTTGAGCCCCAGGGCCCCCGGGGTGCCCGGAGGCGAGTTCAGCCCCCGGTAGCGGCCGGGCATGCCGTCGCGGAACTGATCCAGGGCGATGTGCTGGTAGGGCTCGTCGAGAATCTGCTGGAGCATGACGGCGAGCGTGGTCTTGCCGGCGCTCGACGAGCCGTTGAGGAAAATGACGTTGCCGGCCCCCATGGCGGCGGATGGTATCCGGAAGCGCCGTGCACCACAATTGAGCCATGACCTGGCGCGAACTGCCCCCGCTGGCCACCGACGTGGCCGATCAGCTTCCCGAGTTGCCGGAGGTCGCGCTGGTGGCCGGCCACATCGCCGACTTCACGGCCGAGCTGTGGGCCGAGGAGCGCCCGGCCCTGGCGCGGGCCGCGCTGAAGCGGGTCCACGAGTTTTCCACCGGTCGCCACCTGGCCCGGTGCGCCATGGCGGAGCTCGGGGCCGCGCCGGCGCCCATCCCGAAGCGGGAAGATCGCAGCCCCGCCTGGCCGGAAGGGGTGCTGGGCAGCATCACCCACGCCGATGCGGTGGCCGTGGCGGCCGCGGCCCGCCCCGATGCGGTGGCGGCCGTCGGGGTGGATCTCGAGCGGGTGGATCGGATGGCGGAGCGCCTGCACCGCAAGGTGCTGACACCGGCGGAGCGGCGGCGGCTCGCCGACGCGGATGCCCGCCTGCCCGGTCTGGTCTTCAGCGCCAAGGAAGCCGGCTACAAGGCGGTGAACCCCCGGGTGGGGCGCTTCATCGGCTTTCAGGAGGCGGAGGTGGACGTGACGTGGAGCGAGCGCCGCTTCCGCCTGCGCTACGTGGGGGAGCACCCGGCCAATCGAATCATGGACACCGGGGTAGGGTACTTCTGCTTTTTCGAGCACTACGTGCTGACCGTGTTTATGATTCCACGATAACCATAAGAAAAGACAAGCAATTCGATGCAGGCGATTCTCGGAATCGGGTTCCTGATGGCGCTGTGCTGGAGCCTGAGCGAACGGCGCGGCCAGGTGCGCTGGCGCCCCGTGGCCGTGGGGCTGGCACTGCAGCTCGTCATGGCCCTGGTGCTGCTGCGGGTGCCGGTGGTGAGCGAGACCCTGCTGTTGCTCAACCACGTGGTGCAGGGGGTGGAGACGGCCACTGCCGCCGGCGCCGGCTTCGTGTTCGGCTACCTGGCCGGCGGTGAGGCGCCGTTTGCCGTGAACGACCCGGGGGCGCTGTACATCTTCGCATTCCGGGTGCTGCCCCAGATCATCGTCTTCAGCGTGCTGGTGGCCATCCTCTGGTACTGGCGCGTGCTGCCGACGGTGGTGCGGGGGTTCGGCGCCGTGCTGCGCCGCGCTCTGGGGGTGGGTGGCGCCGTGGGCACGGCCAGCGCCGCCAGCGTCTTTCTCGGCATGGTGGAAACACCGCTGGTGATCCGCGGCTATCTGCAGACGCTCTCCCGCTCGGAGCTCTTCACCGTGATGACCTGCGGGATGTCCACCGTCGCGGGCTCCATCATGGTGCTGTACGCCAGCGTGCTCCGCGAGACGGTGCCGGGTGCGCTGGGTCACGTGCTCATCGCCTCGGTCATCAACGTGGTGGGGGCGGTGTTCATCTCCCGCATCCTGGTGCCCCCCACGGCGGAGACGGGCGACGGCCCGACCCCGGAAGCCCTGGTCTACCACAGCCACATGGACGCCATCACCCGGGGCACCTACGACGGCCTGCGCCTCGCCGCCAACGTGGCGGCCATGCTGGTGGTGCTGGTGAGCCTGGTGGCGCTGGTGAACCAGATGCTGTCGGTGATCACGGTGGCGGAGGCTCCGCTCACCCTGGAGCGGATGATGGGCTGGGCCTTCGCGCCGGTGGCCTGGCTCATCGGCATTCCCTGGCAGGAGTCCCAGGCGGCGGGGGCGCTGCTCGGCACCAAGCTCATCCTGAACGAGCTGGTGGCGTATCTGCAGCTCGCCGGTCTGCCGGAGGCGACCTTGTCCGGCACCAGCGCCCTGGTGATGACCTACGCCCTGTGCGGGTTCGCCAACTTCGGAAGCCTAGGTATCCTCCTCGGCGGGCTGGCGACCCTCGTGCCCGAGAGGCGAAGCGAGCTATTAGAAACAGCGCCCAAGACATTGATTTCCGGGACGATCGTCGCCTGCAACACCGGAGCCATCGTGGCTCTGGTGAGTCTGGTCTGACTCCCGATCAGCGGCGGAGCGCGTCGCCCACGCGCTCGACGTCCTCGAAGCTCACGTCGAGGTGGGTCACCCACCGCGAGCCGCGGATGACGATCCCGGCCTCGCGCAGGCGAGCCGCGAGTCTCGTCAGCTCGTCGTCCGGCAGCGCCAAGAACACCATGTTGGTGTGCTGGCTGGCAGCCCCGGGGTAGCGCTCCTCGACCAGGGCTGCCAGACGCTCGGCTTTCCGATGATCTTCCTCCAGGCGCGCCACGTGATGCTCGAGGGCGTAGATCCCCGCGGCGGCGAGGATGCCGGCCTGGCGCATGCCGCCCCCCACCATCTTGCGCCAGCGCCGGGCCGCTCGGATGTAGTCGCGCCCTCCCACCAGAACCGAGCCCACCGGCGCCCCCAGCCCCTTGGACAGGCACACGGATACCGAGTCGCAGTGGCGGGCGATGTCGCGGGCAGCGCAGCCCGTGGCGACGGCGGCGTTGAACAGCCGCGCCCCGTCCAGATGCAGCCCCAGCCCCAACTCGTTGCAGAGCGCGCGGGCCTCGGCGAAGTAGCCGGGCCCGGTGGCGCGCCCGCCCTGGGTATTCTCCAGGCACAACAGCCGCGACCGCGCGAAGTGGGGGTCGTCGGGCTTGACCGCCGCACGCACGGCGGCGAGGTCCAGGGTGCCGTCCTCCTGAAAGGGCAGCGGCTGGGGCTGAATGCCCCCGAGCGCCGCAGCGCCCCCGGCCTCGTAGAGGTAGGTGTGGGCCGAGGCGCCGACGATGTACTCGTCACCGCGGCCGCAGTGGGTCAGCAGGGCCACCAGATTGGACTGGGTGCCGCTGGGGAGGAACAGCGCCGCCTCGTGACCGAGCAGGTCCGCGGCGAGCGCTTCCAGGGCGTTCACGGTGGGGTCCTCGCCGTAGACGTCGTCGCCCACCTCCGCGGCCGCCATCGCCGCCCGCATCGCCGCGGTCGGGCGGGTTACGGTGTCGCTTCTGAGATCGATGAGGTGCATCGGCCGTTGGTCCCACAAAGAAAAGGCCGGAGAACCGGCCTTTTTTCAAATGGTTGCGCTGTGTTGTTCTCTCTAATTCGAAGCCAGCGAGATGTTGTAGACCCCGGCCATCCGCGCCTGGTCCATGACGTGGATCATGGCCTCGGTGGTGGATTCCGGGTGCGCCTGAATGACCACGGGCGCCTCGGGGGCTTCCGCGTGGAGCCGTTCGATGTTGGCCCGCACCGACGCCCAGTCCACCTCGCGTTGCGAGATGGTGATGCGATCGCGGTTGGAGATCCGCACCACGATGCTCTTCTTCTCCGGGTCGATGGTCTTCGGCTTGTCCTCATCGGGCTGGTTGACGTCGATACCGACTTCCTTGACGAAGGTCGCGGTGACGATGAAGAAGATCAACATGATGAACACGACGTCCAGCATGGGCGTCAGGTTGATCTGCTCGTCGTCCTCGTCCTCGCGATTGCTGCCGAACGGTCTGCGCACGTCCTACCCCTCAATGATGTGTTGACTGCGAGGGGGCTATATTACCGGCGGCTCCAGGGGTTGCCTAGCCCACCTGGGAGGGCGTCGGAAGGCATGGCGCAGATCGACCAAGCACAGCGAATGGGCCGGCTGGCGACGCGGCTGCCGGCGATGCCGAAGGGCCAGGTGATCACCTGGGGCATTCTGCTGGCCGTGGTCGCGCTCGGCTACTTCTCCACCCTCGTCGGCCTCTACGAACTCTGGGGCGGCAACGATTTCGACTATTCCCACGGCGGGCTGCTGGTCGCTGCGGCTGGCTGGCTGCTCGTTCGCGAGCTGCGCCGGGGTCCCGTGCCCCTGGACCCGAGCTCTTGGGGCGCCGCGGCGGTGCTCGGCCTCTCTATCGCCTGGTTTCTCGCCGGCGCCGTCCACGTGCAGGTGGGCCAGCAGGCCGCCTTCGTGCTTCTGCTGCCGGCGCTGGTGTGGGCCGTGCACGGCTGGCGGGGCTTTCGCCGGCTGGCGCTGCCGCTGCTGCTGCCCCTGTGGGGCGTGCCGCTGTGGGACGCCGTCAACGGTGGCTGGTTCCAGGTCGCCACCGCAACCGTCGCGCGGGGGCATCTGGCGCTGGCCGGCGTGCCGGTGGCCCAGGAGGGCGTGGCCCTGATGGTTCCGTCCGGGATGTTCCGGGTGGTGGAGGCCTGCTCGGGGCTTCGGCAACTGGTGGTGGCGATTCCGTTGTGCCTCGTCTTCGCGCACGTCAACGGCTATCGCGGCCGGCTCGCGGCGCTTCTGACCGTGCTCGGGGCGGTGCTGGCCTTCGCCGTCAACACCGTGCGCATCGCCATCGTGGTCACCGCCGGGCACCTGACCCAGATGCAGCATCCGCTCGTCTCCGGCAATCACGAGACCCTGGGCTGGGCGCTGTTCGCCGTGGCCATGACCTTGTTGCTGTTCTCGTTCAGCCGACTGCCGCGCCAGCGGGTGCAGCGCCCGGCGCGGCACCGGGACGAAGTCGGCCGCGGGGTGGCGGCGGGCGGTTCCGCCCGGGTGACCATGGCATTGACCCTGGTGGCCCTGGCGGCGGGGCCCGTGCTGGCGCTTCAGTTGGAGGGGCCCGTCCGACTCGACGCCGGCGCCACCCGACACGTGGCCTCGCCGGCGACCTTGGCGGCGGCCTTGCCGGAGCGCTTTGCCGGCTGGTCTCCGGCACAGCGGTTGGATTACCGGCCGGGGAGCACTGTCCCGGACGCCCTGACCCGGGGCGTCTACGCCCTCGGCGGCGGTCCTCCGGTGGTGGTGCACGTGAGCACGTTCCTGGAGTCGGTTCAGGGCCGCGAGGCCGTCAGCCGCACGAACACCACGGTGGACGGCCGGCGCTGGTGGTATCGGGTTTCACCGACGCGGATGGCGCCACCGGAGCTCGGCGGCGGGGATCTGCACGAGTCGGTGGTAACCGGTCGGAGCGGCGAGCGGCTGCTGGTGTGGGCCTGGTACCGGATCGGTACCGCCGGCCATGCCCGCGACGTGGCGCAGCCCCTGGAGGCCAAGCTCCTGCAGCTCGGCAACCGTTTCTTCGGTTCCGGGGTGGCGAGCTTCGTCGTGCTGGCGACCCCCGCATCGGACCGCCTGGCCGACGACCGGGCGCGCCTCGGCCGATTCTGGCAGGCGGCCCGGCGGCCCCTCGACGATCTCGTCAGGCGTCTCCCGCGCCAGCCTCGAGATCCGCGAGAAACGCCTGCAGCCCCTGGTTGAACGCCTCTGGCTGATCCAGGTTGGGCATGTGGCCGGCGCCGTCGAGCATCACCTTGCGGGCGTTGGGGATGCGCTTGGCCATGTAGTCGCTGGCGCCGTGGAAGGCGGTGTCGCGGTCGCCCACCACCACCAGGGCGGGGACCCGGATGTTGGGCAGGTCGTCCATCACCAGGCCGTCGTGCTGGGCGAGGATGCCCCGGGCCGCCAGCGCCAGGCCCCGGGCGCTCTGATGCTGGTTGCCGTGCGCTTCCGGCATCTCCAGGTTCTCGATGCCGTGCTGCTCGAAGTTCCGGGCACGCTCCTCCGCCTGCTGATTCCAGCCGGCCCGGGCTTCGGGATTTCGATAGCCGGGGCCCGTGCCCACCAGCACCAGGGCCCGCACCCGCTCCGGATGCTCCACGTGAAACGACAGCGACAGGTAACCGCCGAGGGAATGACCCATTAGGATGGCCCGCTCGGCGCCGGCGTGGTCGAGCAGGGCGGCCATGTCGGCGAGGGTCGCTTCCTTGCTGTAGAGGGCCGGGTCGTCCGGGCTGTCCGAGCCGCCGTGGCCGCGGATGTCCCAGGTGATCACCTGATAGCGGTCCTCGAGCGCGGCGGCCGTGTCGCGCCACATGTACGAGGTGGCGCTGTAGCCGTGGGTGGCGAGGATGGTGGGGCCGGAGCCCGCGATCTCGTAGTGAATGCGGACTCCGTCACGGTCGAGGTGAGGCATGAGGGGTTTCTCCGGCTACTTGTTCAGGAAGTTCAGTGGCAGACCCGGCCGGCTCCAGGGCATGGATACGAGCTTGCCGGTAGAGGAGAGCGTGATGTATGCCGTCTTCAGGCCCGCCCCGCCGAAACAGATGTTGGTGGTGAGGAGGTCGGGCATTGGCACGAACTCCGGGGCGCCGCCCCGTGGCTTCAGCACCGTGATGCCGCCGTCGACGATGGTGGCGACACAGACGTTGCCTTCCGCATCCACGGCCAGGGAATCGAACAGGAAGTAGCCGGCCCGGCCATGCACCAGGCGCCCGCCGTCCGGCCGGTCCCGGCGCTCGCGGCGGAGCTTGCCCGGCGCCGTGATCTCGTAGGCCCACAGGCGTCCCGTGAGGGTCTCCGCCACGTACAGCTCGTCCTCCTCCGGCGACAGCCCGATGCCGTTGGGCCCCTCGAGCGGAAAGATCACCTCCTCGATGTGCGAACCGTCCGCTTTGGCGTAGAAGACGCC
>JAWLCV010000079.1:0-18223 GCA_041686955.1 Pseudomonadales bacterium | reverse complement strand
CGGAGTCGCGGATCCAGTAGCCCAGGTAGAGGTAGGGCAACTCCAGCCGGCGGGCCAGCTCGATCTGCTGGAGCACCGACCACACGCCGAGGCTGCGATCCGCCAGGTCCGGATCGAAGAAGGTGTAGATGGCGGAGAGCCCCCGGGGCTGACGGTCCGTGACCGCCACCGCCACCAGGGTATCCGCCAGATAGCTGCACAGGAACAGGGTGTCGGACCACTGGGAGAGCAGAAACGAGCGAAACTGATCCGCGGAAGGTGGAAACATGTCGCCGTCGGCGTGCCGCCCGGCGATGTAGCGGGCGTAGAGGTCGTAAAAGCGCCGGGAGAACGTGCCTCGATGCACGTGCACGGTCAGATCGTCATTGCGCTTCAGCGCCCGGCGCTGATGGCGCCGGGGGGCGAACTCCGCCACCGGAATCCGCGTGGGGATACAGGCCTGACAACTGCGGCAGTGCGGTCTGTAGAGATGGCCGCCGCTGCGGCGGAATCCCTGCTCCGTGAGCGCCTGGTAGGTGGCGGGGGTGATGGTATCCCGCGGGTCCAGAAACAGCGTGTGAGCCTGGCGCCGGGGCAGGTAGCTGCAGGCGTGTCCCGGGGTGATGAAAAACTGCTTATTGCCCAGCTCTTCCTGCATGACAGCCTTCGAGGTCGTCCTCCATTTCCCACGGCCCCTTGCGGGTCGGGTGCTGGTTGCTGGCCGCCAGAAGGTCGAGGAACTCCCGGCGGGGAATGGCGCGCGCGCCCAGGCTCGCCAGATGCGGGTTCATGACCTGGCAGTCTAGCAGGCTGAAGCCCCAGGATTCGATGCGCCGAACCAGACAGACCAGAGCGACCTTGGAAGCGTCCGTCTCGCGAAAGAACATGCTCTCGCCGAAGAACATGGCTCCGAGGGAAACGCCGTACAGCCCCCCCACCAGCGCGTCCCCGCGCCACACCTCGATGGAGTGGGCGTAGCCGGAGCGGTGCAGGCGGCCGTAGGCGCGCTGCATGCGCGGTGTGATCCAGGTTCCCGACGATCCGGGACGGGGGGCCGCGCAGGCCCGGACCACGTCCCGGAAGGCCCGGTCCAGGGTTACGCGAAAGCCGCCGTTCTTGAGCCGGCGCTGCAGCCGGCGGTTGACCCGGAGCTCGTCCGGGAACAGTACCGCCCGGGGATCCGGCGACCACCAGAGTATGGGGCCGCGGTCGTCGTCGAACCAGGGAAAGACGCCGCTGCCGTAGGCGGCGAGGAGCCACTTCACCGTGAGATCGCCCCCGACGGCGAGCAGACCGTTGGGGTCGTCGAGAGCCCGGTCGGGGGTCGGGAATTCGACGCGCTGGGGGTCGAGGAGGTGCAGACGGGCCATGGCCGCGTAGCATAGCGGCAAGGCGTCTGGCTGCCCAGCGCGTCACGCGCTGGGCGAAAGCTAGAAGCGTCTTGGAGTAATCCCGATAACAGACTGAATTGCATAGCTATTTGTTGGCGGCATCAAATGCAGATACACTTCCGGCAGACCGGGGTCCAGGAGAAGTCGTTGACCAGCAGCCATGTGCCGATGCGCGAGATCGGTCTCATCGGATTGATGGCGGTGGCGCTGTTCGCGCTGCTGGCCATCATTTCCTACTCGCCGGGCGATCCGGCCTTCAGCTTCACGGGCAGCGGCGGCCGGGTGGAGAACCTGGTGGGCCGCAGCGGTGCCTGGTTCGCCGACGTGATGCTGTACCTGTTCGGCTGGGTGTCGTACCTGCTGCCCCTGGCGCTGGTGCTGGCCGGCGTGCGGCTGGTGCGGCACCGGGAGGAATCCCTCACCTGGGTGCTGGTTACGGTGCGGCTGCTGGGCTGGCTCGGGGTGCTGCTGGCGAGCTGCGTGCTGATTCAGTTGCACTTCGTTGCCGCCGGGGCTCTGCCTGCCGGAGTCGGTGGCATCGTCGGCCAGTGGCTGGCGGAGCTGGGGGTTCCGGTGTTCGGCTGGGTGGGTCTCACCCTCCTGGCGTTGACCGGCATGATTATCGGCGTTCAGGCCGCTGCCGGGTTCTCCTGGCTGCACGTGGCGGAGGTCACCGGCCGCACCTTGCACGCGCTGGCCGCGGCGCTGGTGGCCTGGTTCGACCGCCGGATGGACGTGTGGCGGCATCGCCGGCAGACGCGCCGGGTGGCGGTGGAGCTCAAGGAGACGCGGAAGGCCAGGCTCAAGGAGAGCGAGCAGAAGCGCTCGGGGCGCAAGCAGCCGGAGATACAGCCGCCGGCTCCCAAGATCGCACCCAAGCCGGCGCGCCAGCAGCGGCTCTTCAGCACCCGAAGCCCCTCGGAGATGCCCGACCTGGATCTGCTCGACGAGCGCCGGCCGGAGGACGAGGGCGGCTACTCGGAAGAGTCGCTGGAGAAGATGTCCCAGCTTCTCGAGTCCAAGCTTCGCGATTTCGGCGTGGAAGCGGAGGTGGTCTCTGTCCTGCCGGGGCCGGTGGTGACCCGCTTCGAGCTGCAGCCGGCGCCCGGGGTCAAGGTCTCGAAGATCAGCGCGCTCGCCAAGGACCTGGCGCGCTCCCTGGCGGTCATCAGCGTGCGCATCGTCGAGGTCATCCCCAACAAACCTTACGTGGGCATCGAGATTCCCAACGAGGACCGCGAGGTGGTGCGCTTGAAGGAGATTCTGGCGAGCCGCTCCTTCCAGGAATCGAAGTCGCCGGTGACCCTGGCGCTCGGAAAGGACATCGCCGGCGAGCCGGTCACCGCGGACGTCAGCCGGATGCCTCACCTGCTGGTGGCGGGCACCACCGGGTCGGGTAAATCGGTGGGGGTGAACGCCATGCTGCTCAGCGTTCTCTACAAGTCCACGCCGGAGGAGGTGCGCCTGATCCTCGTGGACCCGAAGATGCTGGAGCTTTCCATCTACGAGGGCATTCCTCACCTCCTGACCCCGGTGGTGACGGACATGAAGGACGCCGCTCAAGCCCTCAACTGGTGCGTGGCGGAGATGGAGCGCCGCTACCGGCTCATGGCGGCACTGGGGGTGCGCAATCTCTCCGGCTTCAACCGCCAGGTGCAGGACGCGGAGAAGAAAGGGACCCCCATCCTCGATCCCTTGTGGAGCGCCGACCGGGAGGAGGCGGCGCCGGAGCTCTCCAAGCTGCCCATCATCGTGGTGGTGATCGACGAATTCGCCGACATGATGATGATCGTGGGCAAGAAGGTGGAGCAGCTCATCGCCCGCATCGCCCAGAAGGCCCGGGCCGCGGGCATTCACCTGATCCTGGCCACCCAGCGGCCGTCGGTGGACGTCATCACCGGCCTGATCAAGGCCAACATTCCCACCCGCATCAGCTTTCAGGTTTCCTCGAAGGTGGATTCCCGCACCATTCTGGACCAGGGGGGCGCGGAGCAGCTTCTGGGGCACGGGGACATGCTGTATCTGCCGCCGGGAACCGCCATGCCCACCCGCGTTCACGGCGCGTTCGTTTCCGATGACGAGGTCCACAGGGTGGTGTCGGACTGGAAGGCGCGGGGCGAGCCCGATTACCGCAGCGACGTCCTCTCGGGTGGCGACGATGAACCCTTCCTGCCCCTGGAGTCTAACGGAGGCAACGCCGAGCAGGACGATGCCCTGTATGATGAGGCGGTGGCGTTCGTACTGGAGTCCCGGCGGGCGTCCATATCCAGCGTGCAGCGCAAGCTGCGCATCGGCTACAACCGCGCCGCACGCCTCATCGAAGCCATGGAGGAAGCCGGGGTCGTGACCCCCATGAACAGCAATGGCAGCCGTGAAGTACTGGTTCCGAACCGCGATTGAATGGAGTCTGTGGGCGACCCTGGCCCTGGCGGCCGGTGTTCACGCCGGCGCGGGTGAGCCTGCGGCCGCCGATGCCGATGCGTTCGCGGCGGACCGTTCGGCCCTGGCCGAGCGGCTGCAGGGCACGGCGGTGTTTTCCGCGGACTTCACCCAATCGGTGCTTGGCGTCCGGGGGGAACTGCTCGAGCGCTCCGAGGGGTACGTCCGCCTGCAGCGCCCCCGGTTCAAGTGGGTGGTGGACGAGCCCTACCCGCAAGTGCTGGTGACCGACGGCGACGCGCTCAAGCTCTACGACCCGGACCTGGAGCAACTCACGGTGCGCCCGCTGGAGGAAGCGCTGGAGGACACGCCGGTGTCGCTGCTGACCCAGGACGCGGTGGCCATCGGCCAGAGTTTCGACGTCATGCAGATCAAGGACGCCGAGGGCGAATCCTTCGTCATCGCGCCTACGGCGGAGGACTCCCTGTACCGGGAAATCCTGTTGCACTTCGACGGCTCCGGGCTCACCGGCCTCGACATCCTGGATCATCTGGGGCAGCGCACGGAGATCCGTTTTCAAGCGGACGCCGGGGTGACGGAGATCGACCCCGGCGAGTTCACCCTGGAGGTGCCGCCCGGGACCGACATCATCGGCGGCTGAACGCTGGCTCAGGCGTGGCGGCGCCCGGACATCCTGCGGTAGATGAACAGCAGGAGGATGGCACCCAGCACCGCGACCACGAAGCTCCCCAGATTGAAGCCGGTCACGCCTCCGAAACCGAGCGCGGCGCCAATGAAGCCGCCCACCACCGCACCGGCGATGCCGACGAGCGTGGTGACGATGAAGCCGCCCGGATCTTCACCGGGCATGATCAGCTTGGCGATGATGCCGGCGATGAGGCCGAACACGATCCACGCGAGTATGCCCATGATGGTTCTCCCTGGTACTGTGACGAGCGCGTATTGCAAGAAACATGCAAGAACGGGACGATGCCGCTCATGAACGATTCGGACATCGGTGCGGAGCCTCTGGCCGAGCGGCTGCGGCCCCGCACCCTGGACGACTTCGTCGGGCAACGCCACCTGGTGGGGCCCGGCAAACCGCTGCGGCGGATTCTCGAGAGCGGCAAGCTGCACTCCATGATTTTCTGGGGCCCGCCGGGGACCGGAAAGACCACCCTGGCACGGCTGATGGCGGGCCACGTGGATGCCCGCTGGATCGCGCTGTCGGCGGTGCTCTCCGGGGTGAAGGAGGTGCGTGCCGCCATTGCCGAAGCGGAGCAGGAGAGACAGCGCGGCCGCGCGACCGTGCTCTTCGTGGATGAGGTGCACCGTTTCAACAAGTCGCAGCAGGACGCGTTCCTCCCCCACGTGGAGAGCGGTACCGTGACCTTCATCGGAGCGACCACCGAGAACCCGTCCTTCGAGGTGAACGCGGCGCTGTTGTCCCGGGCGCGGGTGTACGTGCTGAAAGCCCTGACCCGCGAGGACCTCGTCGACGTCATCGCGCGGGCGCTCGCCGGCCCCGTGGACCTGACCATGACGGCCGGGGCGCGGGAGACCCTGGCGGATCTGGCGGACGGCGACGCACGGCGGGCCCTGAACCTGCTCGACGTGCTCGCCCAACTGGCGGAGGGGGAAGTGGACGAGGCCCTGGTGCTGGAGGCCGCGGGTTCCCGTTATCGCCGGTTCGACAAGGGCGGGGACGTCTTCTACGAGCAGATCTCGGCGTTGCACAAGGCGATTCGCGGCAGCGATCCCGATGCGGCCCTGTACTGGCTCTGCCGCATGCTCGACGGCGGTTGCGATCCCCATTACGTGGCCCGGCGGCTGGTGCGGATGGCCAGCGAGGACGTGGGCAATGCGGACCCCCGCGCGTTGCAGCTGACCTTGAGCGCCTGGGACGCCTACGACCGGCTGGGCTCGCCGGAAGGCGAGCTTCCACTGGCCCAGGCCGTGCTGTACCTCGCCAGCGTGCCGAAGAGCAACGCCGCCTACCTGGCCTACGGAGCGGCCCGGGAGCACGTGGCGGAGACCCCGTCTCATCCGGTTCCCCTGCACCTGCGCAACGCCTCCACGCGGCTGATGAAGAAGCTGGGCTACGGGGCCGGTTACCGCTACGCCCACGACGAAGCCGAGGGCTACGCGGCCGGGGAGTCCTACTGGCCCGACGAGGTGGACCCCGTGCGCTACTACGAGCCGACGGACCGGGGGCTCGAGGCGAAGATCCGCGCGCGACTGGAACGGCTGCGGGCCCTGGATGCGGCGAGCCGGCAAGGCGGTCCGCGTCGGTGAGCCGCGCCGGTTCCCATGGACGACCCCAGCCATTAACATCGCCGGCTCGTTCGCCATAGGGCTCCTGTGGAGAGGATCGGATGTTGGACGTCAAGTTGCTGCGGCAGGACCCCCACGGGGTGGCCCGGCGCCTGGAGATCAAGGGCTACCACCTGGACGTGGAGACCTTCCTGGAGCTCGAGGCGGAGCGCAGGGAACTGCAGGAAGAGACGGAGCGCCTGCAGAACGAGCGCAACACCCAGTCCAGGCGCATCGGCCAGGCCAAAGCCCGGGGCGAGGACATTCAGCCGCTGCTCGACGCGGTGGCCGGCCTCGGCTCTTCGCTGGACGACACCAAGGCCCGCTTCGACGCGCTGCAGGCGCGGTATCAGTCCTTTCTCCACGGTATTCCGAACCTGCCCGACGAGTCCGTTCCGCCCGGGCAGGACGAAAGCGACAACCAGGAGCTTCGGCGCTGGGGAAACCTGCCGGCCTTCAACTTCGAGCCCAAGGACCACGTGGACCTCGGTGCCGGCGGCGCGCTGGATTTCGAGGCGGCGGCGAAGATCACCGGCAGCCGCTTCGTGGTGCTCCGGGGCATGGCCGCCCGGCTGCAGCGGGCCCTGACCCAGCTCATGCTCGACACCCACGTGGCGGAGCACGGCTATCAGGAAGTCTACGTGCCCTACATCGTCAATGCCGATTCGCTGTTCGGCACGGGGCAGCTACCCAAATTCGCCGAAGACCAGTTTCGCATCGCCGGCGACGACGACTTCTACCTGGTGCCCACCGCCGAGGTGCCGGTGACCAACATCTACCGTGACGTGATCCTGGCAGCCGACGCCCTGCCGGTGCGTCACGTGGCGCACACCCCGTGCTTTCGCAGCGAAGCGGGCAGCCACGGGCGGGACACCCGCGGCATGATCCGCCAGCATCAGTTCGAGAAGGTGGAGCTGGTGCAACTGGTGCGGCCGGAGGAATCCTGGGACGCGCTCGACGCCCTCACCGGGCACGCCGAGGCCATCCTGAAGAAGCTCGAGCTGCCATACCGGGCGGTGGTGCTCTGCGGCGGCGACCTGGGGTTCTCCGCCGCCAAGACCATCGATCTGGAAGTGTGGCTCCCGGGGCAGAACGCCTATCGGGAGATTTCCTCGTGCAGCAATTTCGGCGATTTTCAGGCTCGGCGGCTGCAGGCCCGCTACCGGCACCCGGAGTCGGGCAAGCCGGAGCTGGTGCACACCTTGAACGGCTCGGGTCTCGCCGTCGGGCGGACGCTGGTGGCGCTGCTCGAGAACTTTCAGGACGGCGACGGCCGCGTGAGCATTCCGGACGCGCTGCGGCCGTATCTGGGCGGGGCGTCTTCGGTCGATCTCACCTGAGGTGGACTACCTCCCCCTGTTCCTGAATCTCCGCGGCAGGTCCTGCCTGCTGGTGGGCGGCGGCGAGGTGGCGCGGCGCAAGCTGACCCTGCTGCTGCGCGCGGGGGCACGGGTGGAGATCGTGGCGCCCGAGGTGTCGCCGGGGGTGGCGGATCTGGTTTCCCGGCACGCGCTGGCGGTGCGGCGGCGGCGTTTCGAAGCCGGCGATGTGAAGGACCGCTATCTGGTGGTGGCCGCCACCGGTGACGCGGCCGCCGACCGCGCGGTGTTCGATGCCGCGGCCGCAGCACACACCCTGGTCAACAGCGTCGACGACGCCTCGCTCTCCAGCGCAATCTTTCCCGCCATCGTAGACCGCTCGCCGCTGCTGACGGCGGTGTCCACGGGGGGCCGTTCTCCCACCCTGGCGCGCCTGGCGCGAAGCTGGATAGAAGCCCGTCTGCCCCCCGGTCTGGGCCCGTTGGCGGAATTCATCGGCGCCCGCCGCGAGCGCGTGCGCGCGGCGTTCGGCGACGTTCCGGCCCGGCAACGTTTCTGGCAGCAGGTCATCGCCGGGCCGGTGGCGGAGGCGGTGTTCCGGGGCGACGCGGCGGCGGCGGAACGGGCCTTCGAGGCCCAGCTCGACGCCGAGTCCCGGCAACGGTCGCGGCCCGGCCTGGTGGCGTTGGTCGGTGCGGGCCCGGGGGACCCGGAGCTCGTGACCCTGAAGGCGCTGCGGCTCCTGCAGGAGGCGGACGTGGTGCTCTACGACAACCTGGTCAACCGCGCCATCCTCGACTACGCGCGGCGTGACGCCGAACGCATCTACGTGGGCAAGCGGCGCAGCTTCCACGGCATCCGTCAGGAAGGGATCAACGCGCTGCTGGTGGAGCACGCCCGGGCGGGCCGCAACGTGGTGCGTCTGAAGGGCGGCGACCCGTTCGTTTTCGGCCGCGGCGGCGAAGAGATCGAGACCCTGGCCCGGGAAGGTATCGATTGCGTGGTGGTGCCGGGGATCACGGCGGCCATCGGTGCCGCCAGCTACGCGGGCATTCCCCTGACCCATCGCGACGCCTCCCAGTCGGTGCGTTTCGTCACCGGACACCGCCGCGCGGACCGGGTGAATCTGGACTGGCCGGAGCTGGCACGGCCGGATCAGACTCTGGTGATCTACATGGGCCTGCCGGGCCTGGAGGAGATCCTGGGCGAGCTCGTCGCTCACGGCATGCCGCCTCGTACCCCGGCGGCGCTGGTGGAGAAGGCGACCTTGCCGGATCAGCGGGTGGTGCAGGGGACGGTGGCGGACCTGGCCGGTAGAGTCCGCGAGGCGGCGGTGACGGGGCCGACCATCATCATCGTCGGCGACGTGGTGAGTTACCGGCGGCCCGAACCGGGCCCGTCACAGGCAGTTGGTGGGCCGGGGCAGACCGGCGATCTTGCAGACTAGCTTCGCCGGGCTGGCCGGGAACAGCTTCAGCAGATACAGACTGTTGCCGCACTCGGGTCCCAGGCGCTCGCGCACCCGCTTCACCAGCACCCGCATGGCCGGGGAGACCTGGTACTCGCCGTAGAACTCACGAACCAGGCGGATGACGGCCCAGTGCTCGTCGCCGAGCTCGATTCCTTCCTGGCGGGCCAGCTCGACGGCGACCCGCTCGTCCCAGTCATCGAGTTCGAGCAGATAGCCTTCCTTGTCGCGCGCGGGAAGCACGTCAGCGCCAGGTGACGATGGGTTGGTGACGCTCTACCAGGCCGACGAACCCGGCGTCGGAAACGATGGTGATCCCGGCGCCGAGCCGGTCACCCAGGCCGCGAGCCCGCACGTCCGGCTCCAGCGCGAAGAGGGACCTGGGGGGCGCGTCCGCGCCATCGTCGGCGGCATGGCCGGCGGCGACGCCTGCGTAGACGCCGTCCTCGAGGAGCAGGATGGCATCGTCGGCGCCGGCCACCTCCAGGCACGCGGCGAGAGCCGGCGCTCTGCTGACCAGGTGGAGGGTCGGCATCAGTCGTTCACCACCGCGTCTTGAGCGGCCAGGAGCCGCGCCTGTGCGGCGTCATCGAGCACCGTCACGGGAAGAACCAGATCCGCGGGACACAGGCTCCGCTGCGCCAGGCTCTCGCCGCACACGTAGAGCGCGGTGACGCCGTACTGGGGCAGGGCCTGGGCGACCTTGCCGATCGTGCGCGCCTCGAGGGCGCTGCCGTCCTGACCGTTCACGACCTGCCAGACACCGGCGTCGCGAAACAGCACGCTAACCTGCTGATCGAACACCCCGGCCACCAGAACGGCCTCCAGCGCCTCGAGGGCATGGCAGGTCGCGTAGGGAGCCTGACGCAGCAGGAACAGTATCCGCTTGCCGTTCGTCATGCGGCGAAGGTCACGAATCGGTCGGTGGCGCAGACCGCGTCCACGAGCTGGCCCAGGCCGACGATGGTGAAGGCGGGGTGCAGGCTCGCCGCGGCGAGCTCGTAGCGCTCGCGTTCCTCGTCGTTGACGATGCCGCGCTTCAGCGCCGCGGCGATGCACACCGCGAGCTCGACCCCGTGGTTCTGGGCGAGCTCCGCCCAGCCCGGCTGGGGCGATGGCTCGTCCTGGGGCGGCACCGTGAGGGCCGAGGCCGCGTGCACGCCGTCGTGATAGAAGAACACTCGGGGTAGGGTGTGGCCGGCCGCGAGCGCAGCGCGCGCGAAGCGCAGCGCGGTGGCGGATGCCTGTGACGAGTAAGGCGCACCGTGAACGGCGATGCCGATCTTCATGGAGGGTCCGTTCCCAAGCCGTGCGAGTATCTTATTGATTGGAGGGGGGCGAGCGCAAAGCGTTCCGATTGCGGAATCGAAAGGTCCGCGGCGATCGGGCGGGGCAGAATCTTCCGGGTGTCAAGCAGTGCGGCTTTGCCGGGAGCAGGTTTCGTGCACACGCATCTCAGAGGGCGAATCTTCAGTCTCGACGGAATTTCCTACCTGGTGCTTCACCGCGACGACGAATCGCCCGAGTGGGTTCGTGTCAGCAGCCTGGGCCCCCGCCGCGAGGTCCGGCGCATGCGCGTGCGCGAGGTCGAGCGGGCCCTCCCGCTGCCGCACCGCGAGGCGGGGTGACGGTCGACGTCACAGCGATCGGCCGGCGCCCAGGCGTATCTGGCCATGACCGGATTCGGATAATCCCTTACATCCCGCTGCAGATGTCGAAAGCCTTCGGCGCTCGGGTGGTGCACAATGCGCAGCCACGATCGCAGTGGAAAACTCTGGAGCAGCGGTGCACACACATCTCAAGGGGCGGATCTTCAACTCGGCCGGCGTCTCGTACCTGGTTCTGCATGACGACGAGGAGTCGCCGGAGTGGGTCCGCGTGCGGACCGTGACACCGGAGCGGGAGGTTCGCCGGATGCGGGTAACGGACGTGGAGCGGGCGCTGCCGCGGAAAACCGGCTGACAGCAGGCGGCTTCCGAACTCATCGACAAGCTTGTCGACAGATAGCCGACTGGCGGAAGGGGTGGGATTCGAACCCACGGAGGGTTGCCCCTCGCCGGTTTTCAAGACCGGTGCCTTCAACCGCTCGGCCACCCTTCCAGGTGCGCGCATGCTAGCACACCTGCTGGCAGGCTAGATGCCCCGGTAGCCCTGAGGGTGTCTCGTCTGCCAGCGCCAGACGTCCTCGCACATGCGCTGCAGGTCGAATGCCGCCTGCCAACCCAACTCGCGGTTGGCCCTGGCGGGATCGGCGTAGGACTGCGCCGCGTCTCCGGGGCGCCGGTCGGTGATCCGGTAGGGAATCTCCTTGCCGGCGGCGCGGGAGAATGCGTCGACCACCTCGAGCACTGAGTAGCCACGCCCCGTGCCCAGGTTGTGAACGTGAATCCCTGGGTTCTTCGCCAGGAATTCCAGCGCCTTCAGGTGCCCGTGCACCAGGTCCACCACGTGGATGTAGTCGCGCACCCCGGTACCGTCCGGCGTGTCGTAGTCGTTGCCGAACACCCGCAGATGGGGAAGCCGGCCCACGGCCACCTGAGCGATGTACGGCATCAGGTTGTTGGGAATGTCGTTGGGGTCCTCGCCGATCTCACCGGACGCGTGGGCGCCAACGGGATTGAAGTAGCGTAGGAGCGAGATGCGCCATGCCGGGTCGGCCGCCTGCAGATCCCGGAGGATGTCCTCGATCTGCAGCTTGGTGCGGCCGTAGGGATTGATGGGCGCCGTGGGGAAGGTTTCGTCGATGGGCACGCGCTCGGGCATGCCGTACACGGTGGCCGATGAGCTGAAGACCAGGGTGTTCACGCCGGCGTCGCTCATGGCCTCCACCAGCCGCAGGGTGCCGGTGACGTTGTTGTCGTAGTAGAGCATGGGTTTCGCCACCGACTCCCCCACGGCCTTGAGCCCGGCGAAGTGGAGCACGGCGGAGATCTCGTGCTCGTCGAACACCGATCGCAGGCGGTGGCCGTCGCGCAGATCGGCTTCCACGAAGGTGAGAGGCTTCTGGGTGATGCGCTGCACCGCCTGCACCGAGCGGGCGGAGCTGTTGCTCAGGTTGTCCACCACCACCACGTCGTAGCCCGCCTGCAGCAGCTCGACGCACATGTGACTGCCGATGTAGCCGGCGCCGCCGGTGACCAGTATTTCAGCCATGCTCGCTTTCCACCGTCAGACCGTGCTTGGCGAACAGGTTGTAGAGGGTGGGGCGGCTGATTCCCAGCAGCCGCGCCGCCTGGCTCACGTTGTCGTTGCAGCGGTTCAGGGCCCGGCGGATGGCGTGGCGCTCCGCCTCGGCACGGACTTCCTTGAGATTCAGCGGCGCATCCTCCTGATCCACCGTGAGATCCAGATCCCGGGGGGTGATGAACCGGCCCTCCGCCATGATGCACGCGCGCTTGATGCGGTTCTCCAGCTCCCGCACGTTGCCCGGCCACGACCACGATTCCATGGCGGCCATGCAGTCCTTGCTGAGCTGGAGGTTGCGCTGGCCGCGGTGCTGCTCCACCAGAGCCTTTCCCAGCATCAGCACGTCCCCCTTGCGCTCGCGCAGCGGCGGCAGGGTCAGCGCGATCTCGCCGATACGAAAGTACAGGTCCTCGCGGAAGGTCCGTTCGGCGATCATTTCGCCGAGGTCCCGGTGAGTCGCGGAGATCACCCGCACGTCCACCGGAATCTCGGTGGTGCCGCCCACCCGCTCCACGGTGCGCTCCTGCAGGAAGCGCAGGATCTTCGCCTGCAGCGGCAGCGGCATGTCGCCGATCTCGTCGAGCAGCAGGGTGCCGCCGTTGGCGGCCTCGATCTTGCCGATCTTCCGCCCCACGGCGCCGGTGAACGCGCCCTTTTCGTGGCCGAACAACTCGCTTTCGAGCAGGTTCTCCGGGATCGCGGCGCAGTTGATGGCGACGAACGGCGCATTCGCCCGATTGCTCTTGTTGTGGAGCGCGCGGGCCGCCACTTCCTTGCCCGTGCCCGTCTCCCCCAGGATGAGCACGGTGGCGTCCGTGGGCGCCACGCGCTCGATCTGCTTGACCACCTCCAGCATGTTGGAGCTCGCGGCGATCAGTCCCTCGAGCGGCGTGGAGGAGCTCTTACTGGCCAGGCGGCGGTTCTCGGCTTCCAGCTCCCAGAGCCGGAAGGCCCGGTCCACCACGAAGTTGAGTGTGTCGCTGTTGATGGGCTTCTGGTAGTAATCGTAGGCCCCCTGAGCCACGGCGCGTACGGCGTGCTCGTGTTCCTCGCGGCCGGTGATGACGATGACCTTCGACTCCGGCAGAAGCGTGCCGATGGTCTCCAGGAGCTGGAATCCGACGCTGGTGCCGCCCGGATCCGGCGGCAGGCCCAGGTCCAGGGTGATCACCTGGGGCTCCTCCTTGCGGAGCACGGCTTCGGCCTCCCGGGCGTTCGGTGTCGTGAAGACCTCCATGCCGTCGAAGCACCAGCGCATCTGGCTGGCGAGGCCGGGGTCGTCTTCGATGATCAGCAAGCGGCGGTCGCTCATGAGTTGACCTGCAGGGGTAAGCGTACGGTGAAAAGGGAACCGGCACCGGGCCGGCTGTCGACGATGATGTCGCCGCCCAGCGAGCGCACATAGGACCGTGCCTGGTAAGCGCCGACGCCCATTCCGGCGACGCCCTTGGTGCTGGCGAACGGTTGGAACAGCGAGTTCTCGACGAACTCGGGCTGCATGCCCGGACCGGAGTCCTCGATACAGACTTCCGCCCAGGGGTCGGCCCGGCGCAGCCGCACCTGGACCGCCGGGGAAGCGGCGGCATGGCTGCTGGCCGCGTCGATGGCGTTCTGAATCAGGTGACCGAGAGCGGAGCGTAGCTGCGATGCATCCCCGGCCACCGCCACGCCGTCGTCGGGCAGTTCGAGCTCCGGAGCCGGCTGCTGGCGGCCGAACGAGCTCACCAGCCGCGGCAGCTCCTCGTGAAGCTGCACCACCTCGTCGCGGGCGCCGCCTTCCCCGTTGCGGAACTGATCCAGAAGCTTGTGCATGCGCTGCACGGCATTGTCCACCGTGCGCAGCATGTCGTCCACGAACGCCGGATTGCTCTTGTGCTTCTGCGCGTTCTCGAGCAGCAGGGACAACTGGGCCGAGATGGTCTTCACGTCGTGCACGATGAATGCGGAGACCTGGCTGAAGCTGGTGAGCTTGTCGGCCTCGGCCAGCTCCCGTTCGGCTTCCCGCAGGGCGATGAATCCGGCTCCCTGCCGGGCGATGAGCTTGAGAACGTCGTAGTCCTCCCAGTCGAGGGTCAGTGGAGCATGGGGCTGGGACAGGGCCGCGAGTCCGAACAGGCGCGATTCCGTCATCAGGGGCACCAGGAAGCGGATGCCCGGAAGGCGGAACAAGTCGGCACATTCGTCGATTACCGGCTGCGCGGCCGGCGGCAGATCGCCGAGGTCCAGCACCCATTCGTGGTGCTCGAAGAGCTCGATGAGGCGCCGGCTGGTGGCGGGCGAGAGAGGCTGGTTCCACGAGGTGTGGAGCTGACTCAGGGGGATCAGCAGGCCCTGCGCGGAGGCGCGCCACACCGCGCCGCCGCCGCAATCCAGCACGCGGCACAGCGCCCGCAGCACCTGTTGGGGAAGTCCGTAGTCCGGGCTCGGCTCGGTGAGCTGCTCGGTTACCCGCCGCCATTCCTCGCGGTAGTCGTAGCGGTCGGCGAACAGGTGCTCCTCCATGAAGCGCCGGGCCCGCACCCGGACCTGGGTGGAGCCCACCACGGCCACGCTGACCACCGCCACCACGGCCAGGGCCAGGGCCAGCACGGCTGCCCCCCAGTCGCCTTCGAAGGCGCGCACCAGGTAGCCCAGCACCCCCATGAGCAACAGCAGCGCGCCGGTGGCGACGAGGATGCCGCTGCGGAACACGAAGCGACGGGAGAGATTGAGGTTGAGGGGATTGGTGGCGTTGCGCATGGAGGCAATGGCGATGAACGGCGTAGCCAGAGCGAACACCGCTGGCTGAACGGCGACCAGGGCGGGCATGTAGGCGTTGAACAGCAGTCCGCAGGCGTCGTGGACGAGCTGGAAGGCGAACAGGGTGCCCACGCCGATGTTCAGATAGCGCAAACGCCAGCGCAGATCGTCGCGGGTATTGCGGATCACCTGCTCGAGCAGCACCAGACCGCAGATGGCGAGCAGCAGCTCGCCGGTGAGGAAGCCGGACAGGGGCAACCCCTCGCCGCCGGCGGCGGTGAGCGCCATCAGCCAGGCGTAGCCGGCGGATAACACGGCGAGAACCGCCGCGGCCGAGAAGACCACCACTACCGGCCGCAGCGCGGCGTCGGCCGCATTCTGCGGTCCCACGCCGATCACCCGAATCAGCAGCGCCATCCACGCCAGCAGGGTCAGGACCTCCAGCGTGAGGGTGAAGGGGCCGATGCCGGTCAGCGCGAGCGACAGCACGAACAGCAGCGAGACCAGAGAAGCCAGGAACGCGGCCCGGCCGGTGATGGCCTTCACCCAGGTGACGATGCAGAACGCGGTCAGTGCCCCGAAGGCCAGGAAGCCCGCGGCCAGGCTCAGCAGGTAGAAGCTCTCCAAGGTCATCGCACGTTGTCGGCAACGCCCTCGATGCCGTAGTAGCTCTTGTACCAGGCGACGAAGTTGCGGATGCCCACCTCCACCGGCGTAGCGGGTTTGTAGCCCACGTCGCGCATCAGATCCTCCACGTCGGCGAAGGTATCCGGCACGTCCCCGGGCTGCAGCGGCAGCAGGTTCTTCTTCGCCTCGATTCCCAGGGTCTCTTCCAGCAGCTCGATGTAGCGCATGAGGCTCACAGGGTTGTTGCTGCCGATGTTGTACAGCCGGTAAGGCGCGTTGGAGCTGTGCGGATCGGGGTGGTCGCCGGACCACTCGGGATTGGGTGTCGCGGGACGGTCCAGCACCCGGACGATACCTTCGGCGATGTCCTCGACGTAGGTGAAGTCGCGGGTGTGGTTGCCGTAGTTGAACACGTCGATGGGTTCACCCGCCAGGATCTTGCGGGTGAACAGAAACAGCGCCATGTCCGGACGCCCCCAGGGGCCGTAGACGGTGAAGAACCGCAGGCCCGTGCACGGCAGCCCGAACAGATGACTGTAGGTGTGCGCCATCAGCTCGTTGGCCTTCTTGGTGGCAGCGTAGAGGCTCACCGGGTGGTCGACGTTGTCGTGAACGGAGAACGGCATCCGAGTGTTGCTGCCGTAGACGGAGCTGGTGGAGGCGTAGACCAGGTGCTCGGTACCCTGAGCGCGGACGTTCTCCAGCACGTTGAGGAAGCCGGTGACGTTGGCATCCACGTACGCCTGGGGATTCTCCAGTGAGTAGCGGACGCCGGCCTGAGCCGCCAGGTGCACCACGCGATCGGGACGCTCGCGGCGGAACAGCTCGTCCATCGCACTCCGGTCGGCCACATCCAGTCGTGCGAAGTGGAAGCCTTCACGGCACTCCAGACGGCTGAGGCGATCGAGCTTCAACTGGACGTCGTAGTAGTCGTTGAGATTGTCCACGCCCACCACCTCGTCGCCGCGGTCGAGCAGGCGGTGGGTGGTGAACGAGCCGATGAATCCGGCTGCACCGGTGAGCAGTACCTTCATGTCCGGACCCCGTTCAAAGCCGCGCCGAGGCCGCGTCTTTGGGCAGAGCGTGCTTGATGTCGAAAATGACGTGATCCGGCTTGGCCAGCTCGCGAATACGGTCCGGGCCCATGTCGACGAACTGGCGGTGGGCCACGGCCAGCACCACGGCGTCGTAAGAGCCCGCTGCGGGGTCGGCCAACGGCTCGATCCCGTATTCGGCTTGCGCCTCGGCCCCGTCGACCCAGGGGTCGTGCACGTCCACCGTGGCGTTGTACTCCTCGAGCGCGCGCACCAGGTCGACCACCTTGGTGTTGCGGATGTCCGGACAGTTCTCCTTGAACGCGAGGCCCAGGACGAGAATGCGCGATCCCACCACGTTGATGCCGCGGCGCGTCATGAGCTTGACCACCCGGTCGGCGATGTGCTCCCCCATGCCGTCGTTGATACGGCGGCCGGCCAGGATGATCTCCGGGTGGTAACCGATCTCCTGGGCCTTGAAGGTGAGGTAGTAGGGGTCGACGCCGATGCAGTGGCCGCCCACCAGACCGGGGCGGAAGGGCAGAAAGTTCCACTTGGTTCCCGCGGCCTGCAGCACCTCGTCGGTGTCCAGGTCCAGGCGCTCGAAGATCAGCGCCAGCTCGTTGATCAGCGCGATGTTGAGATCCCGCTGGGTGTTCTCGATGACTTTGGCGGCCTCGGCAACGCGGATGCTCGAGGCCCGGTGCGTTCCCGCGGTGATGATGGAAGCGTAGAGGCGGTCCACGAACTCGGCCACTTCCGGGGTCGAGCCGCTGGTGACTTTCATGATGTCCGGCAACCGGTGGGACTTGTCGCCGGGGTTGATGCGCTCCGGGCTGTATCCGGCGAAGAAGTCCTGGTTGTACCGAAGGCCGGAGGCCGCCTCGATGGCGGGCACGCAGACCTCCTCGGTGGCACCGGGGTAGACCGTGGATTCGTAGATCACGACGTCACCGGGCTGGATGACCTGGCCTATGGTGCGGCTGGCTGCGAGCAGCGCGCCGAAGTCCGGTCGCTTGTAGCGATCGATGGGGGTGGGAACGGTGACGATGTAGGTGTTCGCCTCCGCCAGCCGGTCGACGTCGCTGGTGAAACGGAGCTGGCCCGACGCTGCGAGCTCGTCGCTCGTGACTTCGAGGGTATCGTCGATACCGTCCTCGAGCTCGCGGATGCGCTGTTTGTCGATGTCGAAGCCCAGGGTGGGATACCTGGTCCCGAGAGCCACCGCCAGCGGCAGGCCAACATATCCCAAGCCGATGACAGCGACGCGGACGTCCGACAGATCCCTCACGAAAACCCCTATTGCAGATACGTGATGACGCGCAATTATGCATGATCGGCGCGGACGTAGACTGTGCTGCCGATGTAGTAGGATGTAACCTTCGGGGGCGGGCATCGACGGCAAGCACCTTGCGTATGCGTTACAAGCCATTACAGCGGCACCGCCTTCGATTCGATACCATCGTGGCCGTTCTCATGCAGGAATCGCCGGGTCAATGAGCACCATTGAGAAAGCGGCCAGCCGCCTCGCTGCCCGTCGAAAGGGCGGTGTGCCGGAGACGGCGGCACGAGCTCTCGACGACCGGTCTCATCACCGGCAGACCAACGGCGCAGAACAGGCGCGGGTGCGGCCTCTGGCTCCGGCCGGAGTCCCGGCTGCGTCCCGCTTCTGCGAGATCGATCTGAAGTCGCTCGAGCAACGTGGCTTTCTCGTCCCGGACGCCGGCAGAACTCAGCTCGCCCAGGAGATGCGCCGGATCAAGCGGCCGCTGCTGCTGAACATCCAGA
>JAWLCV010000078.1:0-18605 GCA_041686955.1 Pseudomonadales bacterium | reverse complement strand
AGGCCGGTTGTATCAGGAGCCCATGACGCCTTTCATATTTCTGCACGTACCCAAGACCGCCGGTACCACCTTGCGCGCCATCATCGAACGCCAGTACGCACCGGAGGAGGTCTACACCGTCTACGACGGTGCCGAGGATCACCATTCGCAGGAGGAACTAAAGGCGCTTACGCCGGAGGCACAGAAGTCGATCAAGGCGTATTGCGGGCATGTCTCATTCGGAGTTCACCGCCACCTTGATCAGAGGCCCAAGTACGTGACGATACTCAGGGATCCAATAGAACGAGTCATCTCATACTATCATCACGTGATGACACTCATACCACGCTGGAAAAGCCATCCGATAAGTCTTGTAAAGTTCATTCAGGGGCGCAAGGACATCCAAGTAGACAACTTGCAGACGCGCCTGCTATCCGGCGTTGACAAGCCGTTCAATGGATGCAGCGAAGATATGTTATGGAAGGCAATCGAGAACATCGAGACTCAGTTTCATTTCGTAGGCTTATCCGAGCAATTTGATGAGTCCCTCCAGTTCATCACCGAACATTTCGGGTGGAAATCGCCATACTACGTTCGAGAAAATGAAGGGATCGATCGTCCACCACGTGACTACTACTCCGAGCTAGAGATGAGCGTGGTGCGAAATCACAACCGCTTGGACGCGATTCTCGTCTCCTACGTCAAAAAAAACTTGCATCGTAGAATTGACGCCGCTGATTCCGCCTATCATCAACGATTAGCACAATTTCGCGCCCAGAACGAAGCAGCAAAGCACCGCCTGTCAGCCCGTGCGGTATGGTCGTAGGCAAAAACTCTTTGCCGATAGTCGGACGAAGGCTTTACGTTGTCCGATTCTCCTGGTTGAGAATCTTTTGTTCGAGCGCTCGATAGTCTTGCCGCTCAGGCGCCAATTCAATCGCGATCCTTACCAGAGACAATGCCTCGTGGACGGCCCCCTTTCGCAACACCACTTCCGCCAACTGCCTGTGTCCTCCAGCATGCCCCTTGTCTAGCTTGATCACTTGCCTGAAGTGGCGTTCGGCAGCTTCAAAGTTCTGATTGCCCGCGGACAGCATCCCCTTCGTGAACTCTAGTTCGGCACGGAGATCGAGCATATTCCGCTGCTTCTTTAGCCAGACGTCCGCAAACACTGCGAATGCGTCCTCTAGCGAGATCTCCGCGATCTGACCCACCTCGGGGTATCCGGATAGGTCGAGACAAAATAGTGACGCGCGATCCGGGAACCACTCCTGTCGCACTAGTTCATTCGATTCCGAGAAAATCGCCGTGAAGGCTGCAACCTGATCTCGCGACGGAAGGATGCCCTTTCCATTGCGACCAGACTCAACGAGAGAAACCAGATCAGCCCTTAGTGGATTGACATCATTTTGGACATATAGCGGTATGTGGGGATTGATCATCCGCAAAAACGCCTGAGCTACGACATTTAGGCTTTCATTGCTTCGGGAGACGGGGCGGAACTCGTCGCCACTGATCCTTGCCGCCTGCAAGAAATCTCGACACACATCGGCATGAATGAGATCGCGCTTTGAAAATAGCCTGGGCACTATGCTGGACCTGCCGAATACCGATTGCCAACGGTTTAGGAGGCCCAAATAGTCGTAGTACGGTGTGTTCGATGCTACCTGAGGTATCGGATTCTGGTGATACTCTCCATTGCGCATTGCCGTACTGTACATGCTTAGCGCGAGTTCGTGCTGCGGGCGCAAATAAACGATTATCTGGAACGACGCACACCATTCGCTCAAGAAGCTCATTAAGCGCGCGATCTCCTCATCATGAACCAGGCGACTATGGCAGTGTTCGCTCGTCAGAATCAGGCTGCGTGCCTCGACGGATTCGACTTCTCTCTCGAACGCTTGGTGAATATGCCTCCGATGCATCTTTACCGATTGAGCAGAAGTTACCCCGCGCACGATGCGAGTATCATCGACGCGATGGTCGTCCATCGCATATGTCACAAGCCCGACATGGTTTCCAATCCCAAAAGAGCGTGGAAGGAAGTACCCGTTTGCTTCAAGTACATCTGAATTTTGTAGCAGAAATTCCTGCAGGGTTGTGGTACCCGTCTTTTCTGTGCCAATGTGCAGCACGCATCTTTCAAATTTCTTGGCCAAGGTGCGTCATCTCCGCCGGGTCTACGTTTGCTCTGGAGTTGAGAGCTTCGCAACATCGACTGACTGCACGACCCTCTCCGGTTTCAAGATTTCAAGCACGCTCTGTGCTGGCTTCAGCTTTCGCCGACGACCTAATCCGTACACCTTCAGCATTTGTCGAGCAGCATCCTCGATGTCCGGTTCCCCCCAGTAGCAATCCCTTCGATATGGCCCAATGTTCTTTCCGATGAGTCGGCGCGAAGTTCGCACCAAGAAAGAATTCCCCTCATCCATGTAATCCAAATTTCCGGAATAGGCTGACGCAATCGTCGGTTTACCCAGCGCCATGGCCTCAGCCATCGTTAGGCCAAATCCCTCAGCGCGATGAAGTGAGATGTAGGCATCTACAGACGCCAACAGCTGAAGCAACTCCTCGCGCGGTAGCGTTTCTTCGTACCAGATTATTCGCTCGCGCCGCAGCACACTCGCCTTCATCTTCTCATATGCGAAGGATCTGTGTGAGGCACAGCTCACTTTCATCAATAGGTAAACGTCCTCCTTATCGGGAAAGGCTTGATTGAAGGCGGCCAAGACCCCTTCAGGGTTCTTTCTTTCCAAGTAGCTCTTCTGATCGAAGAAGTACGCGAATATAAATCCCCTTTCGGGCAAGCCAAACTTCGCTCGGTCGGCATGCAGTGTTGAAAGGCTTGTAGTATCAATTACGTGCGGAACGACCTTAACCGGCCGGCCGATGGTCGCTTCGATAGCTCGGGCTGAGTACTTTGAAGGGCTCCATATCTCATCATAGCGTTCTGCATGATTTCTCCACACCGACGGCAGAGCTTCAGTTTCCCATACCCAGTAGCCAATCTTTCGGCCAGCAGTGAACTGGATCGGAAGAAAATCGTGAACAACTGCGGTGCTGTCCGCGTTCGCAACAACAATCGAGCAGCCAGCCAACAGATTGATTCGGCCAAACATCATTCCCGATCTCGGCAGATCGATGTCCGACTCCTCAAGGTAAACACTAGGTAGTGACATGCACGTCACTTCAACGCCGCCCGCGGCTAACGTCCTTACCATCGAACGACCAGACTCGCCCATCCCAGTTGACGCAGCTAGATACCCGGCGACGTTTATGGTCCTCGCGCAGCGACCGATTTTCTGGGCCTCCTCTCGCAAGCGATCGATCCAGTTGGGTTCCACGTAATCCTCAGCCGAGGAAATAGCGATGGCCGTATCGATTGCCTTGAGCCAGTCATACGGAGTCCAAGAAGACTCGGTGGAACCCCAGAGTCGTCTATCTGACCAACAGAATGCCGCCAAATGCTGAAGTGGTGAAGGCATGAAATCGCGTACTAGCCACTCTGTGATCTGCTGTCTGCTGAGGCCACAGCCCACGAGATCGCACAGATCCAGCAGGCGAGCTGCCGCGAATATGTTTGGCACACAGTTCAGGCATTCCCTATACCAGACGTTGTAAGCCAGGTTGATCTTCGAAAGAAGCTGGCCATTGTGTTGGTGCCATACATGAAAGAACTCGAGTTCGTCTTCAGATACATTCACCAATTCGTGTAGGGAGGCTATCGCCCAACCTCTGAATGCGTCAGCGCTTCCAGGACCGCCCAGGTTCTTGAACTTGCGTTGCAGGTCCACCCTTCCGTAGAAAAGGTTCAAAATTTTGCGGACGCCCCCTGAGGCGCTCCGAAAGCGATGGACATCGTTAGCGTCCAACTCTCCGTACTCAGCACAGGCAAACGACTCCGCCCAGCGCTGGAAAGCCAATAGGCCCGATTGGGAGACGAAGGCTGTGGGGAATGTATTCCGGAGGTCGGGCCGAGAGTGGTAGATGTCTGCCAAAGCACGAACGCTGTTTTTTTTCTTCAGGAGGTGCGCATAGGTGCTGATCAGTTTCTCAAGGCCCAACTCTCGCTTTCCGTTGCTCATGAGCCAATTCAAAAAGCCGCTGTCTTCCTTGTCCGTTGATGCGTTTGGAAACGCGCGATGGACGTCGGGCCGATATGCAAGCACTCCTGCCACAATCGGCGCTACATCGTGGCCTGTTGCGGCGCGATTCGGAGTCATTAGGAATCTACAGAAGTTGTCGGGATCCTGCGTCGGCGATGGAAAGGGGATCGAACGCTCCAAACACGCTCTAACAGTATGAAAAACTGGATCAGCCACCTCTACCCCGTTTGGAAGAACGGCATAGGCGTAAGGAAGTTCGCTGGTTTCGAAATAGCCGGTGCCTTCAAGTCGCGTCCTGTAGTCCTTGAAGAGTTCTCCCAGCACAGGATTGTCTTGAAGATCGTGCCGATTCTGGTGCTTTGAGAGCCGATTCGGTTCTTTGGGGCTATAGCCGCTGAAGTGGAAGAAGGCGAGTGGTACGTCGTCAACAAGATAGCCAGCTTCCGACGTCGAGACCTGCCGCTCATGAAGATTCCAATACGCCACATTGTAAGCTGGGGACCGAAGAATCCGAACGCGCTCGAAGTATCCCGGGACGAGGTCAATCCATTTCTGGTCTGTGAACAAGCCTCTTTTGATATCTACCAGGCAGTGGAGATACAGCCGCTCCGCCCACCAGTTGAGCAGCCTCTCGGTATCAGAGTTGTTTCGCAACGCGATGAAGCCAAGGTTGTACGTCCCGCTCTGGACGATCCCCAACTCAGACGGCGTACGATCGTCGTCATATGGCTCCCTCAGGTGCGGGGTAACTACGATCGAGTCGTGGTCTAGTGCCTCCCAAGCCTCATCCAAGGGCCGGTAGATACAAATGTCGGGATCGATGTAGGCAATCTTGTCGAAGCCAAACTTGCGCAGGACCATCCTTAGCGCAAAAGGTTTAACTGCGGTGTTTAATTCGAGTATGTTGTATTGATACGGAAATACATCTGGCGAGGGTACTCCTGCATCGGCCAAATCTACTAGCGTGAAGTCTTCATTTGATGGATCAATCGCACCGTCGTTACGATCAACCAGTACGACAAAAAAGCTTGCGCCTGGATGGTGACGTATAAATGACTTGCACAGCACGCGAGCTAGGGACAAATAGTTCTTTGAGACAATGGTCAAACCCGCTATGCCAGCATAAGACATTCCCAATGTTCTCCTAATTACCTCGAAAATCGCGAAATTGCTGCAGCAGTACTACCGAGTGGTGGCTAGACCTCAGGAGCGCTCCCGCTCCTTCACCTGCCGAGCCTCACCATCTGATCTTTAACCCAGCTACCAAGTAGTTCGAACCTACCCGCCTAGGCGCAATGACGCCGTATATCCCCGACCGGTGATGCACCCGCGTCACCAGGCTCACGCGCGGAAACCTCCGCCATCCCCATTCCAGCTCATACGCATTGTAGTTCTGGAACCGATAGCGCTTCTCCGGGTCGTCCTTCGGGCCGTCCTCGTAGCTCGGCGTGCCGAAGGCGTACGAGAGGCCGACGCTGAAGCCGAACCGCAGCCGCAGCGGTCCGAATGCCGCATACGGCGTGTGGATGGCGTAGGCGAGGTCGGCCTCGACGTTGTCCTGCAAGCCCCGGTGCTTCACCGCCACCAGTTCCACGCCGGTACTCGCACCGCTGAGAAACATCCGGCTGAGCAGGCCCTCCAGCAGGCGCGGGGTCCTGGTGCCGTGGAGGTAGCCGATGCCCGTGAAGTAGCTCTCGTCCCACTCCACGGAACCGTTCAGAAGCGCACGCGGCAGCTCGAGCAGATCCTCGTCCACGCCGTGGCCGTGATACAGGCTCACGCTGCGCTCGCGGCGCTCTAGATCCAAACGGTTGTAATCGGCATGAGCGGCAGGAACGGCCGCTGCCAGCAGCAGCGTCCAGATGAATAACCCGAACTTCCCACCACGCCTGCGCCGCCCCCGCGACAACGGCGTGACCCCCAACGTACCTCCTAGTCGTCGTCCGTTGCGACACACCAGACCTACGCGCTCCCCAACGCGTGGTCGCCGCGCAGTATTCTAACCAGAACCAAACGCATTTGGGTCAACCGTCTGTGCCAGAATCTGGAAAGATCTTGAAACCGAGGCTTTTTTGACGCTCTGCCCACGCATGCCCTCTGCTCGCGAACGGCGCCGGCGGCTACGCCGGCTGGGGCTGGCCCGCCGCAGCCGTCCATTGGTTGCGCTCGCCGGCCGGGGCTTGGTTGCACGCCGGATCCGACGCCTGCTGGCGGAGGGTCATGCCGTACCGGCGGGGTTTTACGTGCCCCTCGCCTGGGCGGAGGCGGCGTCAGGCGGTGTCCCCACGCGGCTCTGCGAGGTCGTTGGGATGACCTCCATCGTCGCCGACTGGGTAGACTGCGGCGGCGTGATGCTCAGTACCCTCGACTACTTTCTCGGCGCGGGAAACTGGTCGACGCTGATCCGCACCACTGACGACGATCCGGTGCGCGAAGAGGCACAACAGCTTTGGGAGGCCGGGTTGGATTACCGGCGCACGGCGGTGTACCAGGGCCTGCTGGAAGCGGTGGCGGCCGGCGGTGGGCCGCCGCGGCGCCAGGGGCGTGAGCTCGAACGCCGCGAGCACGTGGAGGCCTACTTCGAGCGCTTCGTTCGCTTATTCCGCGCCATCGGGGCTCACGGGGTGCTGCCCCGCCACCGCCTGGAGGAAATGGAGCTCCTGTTCAACGACGATCGCGGGCTGGGGCTCGCCATGGATAGTGAGGGTGGGCTGCACCGGCTTCAGGGCGGCAATCACCGCTGGGCCATCGCCCAGGTGTTGGGTATCAGCGCGGTGCCCGCGGAGCTTCGACTCGTTCACGTCGAAGCGCCCGCGCCGGCGCTGGCCGATTGGCTGCCGGAGTGCTTTCTGCCGTGCTAGTGCAGCACGTCGCCGGCCGCGTGGCGCCGGCACTCGTCGCCGAGGCGCATGAGCACCTCGTCCACGGGCATGTAGATGAACTCCGTGCGCTCGTCGTAGCGGCAGCTCAGCCGGGCGAGACCGGTCTCCCGCTCGACCTCCAGCACGAAGTGCAGCCGGTCGTCGTAGGTGAAGACACGGCCCACCACTCGGCTTTCCACGGAACGTACGTAATCGGCGATGGTGACGATGGTGTCCATGGCGGAGACTATTACAGCCCCGGCGATCGCGCTCTGTGACGCAGGTCCGCCCATTACAGCGTCTTACATAGGGTGAAAGAACCCATGACACGCGAACTGCCGGCTTCCCAGTTCTACACCGGTCTGGTGGCGGATCTTTACGATCCGCTGGTGAGCGAGCGGGCGAGCGCCGAGGACTACCGGCCCTTCCTGGATCGCGCCGGCACTCCGGCGCTCGAGCTCGGTTGCGGCTCTGGAGTGCCCTTGCTGGATCTTCGCGCGCTCGGCTATCAGGTGGAGGGGCTGGATTCCTCCGCCGACATGCTCGCGCGGTGCCGCCAGCGCGCCGCCGAGCGGGGGCTCGAGGTCACGCTTCACCAGTCCGAGATGCAGTCGTTCTCGCTGCCGCGGCGTTACCGTGCCGTCTTCCTGGCGGGCGCGACCTTCACCCTGCTCACCACCGATGAAGACGCCCGCCGCACGCTGGCGTGCATTCACCGTCACCTGCTTCCGGGCGGTGCCGCGCTGATACCCCTGGAGATCGTCGATCCCAGTATGGTCGAGGCCGCGCTCGGGCACTACCGCGAGGCGACCAGTGAGACCGGCGAGCGCCTGCGCTGCGCCGTGATCGAGGTGGCGAGCCGCTCGGACGGGTGCGGCTTGCGCCGGCGGCTGCGCTACGAGCGTATCGCGCCCGACGGCCGCGTGGAGGTGCTGGAACGGGACTGGCTCACGCGCTGGTGGTCGCAAGGCCAGTTCCGCAACATGCTTCTCGAGGCCGGTTTCGAGAGCGTCAGCTTCCGGGCCCCCGAGGGCGGCCCGGCGCCGGCGGATGCGGCGGTGTTCGTGGCGCTGGCGCGGCGCGGGGCTTGAGCCGCCACTACTCCGCAGCCGGCGGGGCGCCGGCATTGTAGAGCGGGGTGAAGCCGAACAGCCACGGGGTCTCGGTATCCACGTTCACCCGCACGGCCTTCAGCTCCGGGGCGCCGAACACCTCCAGGCGGACGATGTTGGCGTAGCGCGGCGGCTCGCTCTCGCCCCGGGCCTCGAGGAACGGGCGGTCCACCACGAACTGGTGGGAGTCGCCGTGCACCAGGAGCACCGGCTTGCCGAAGCGTTCGCCGCCGAGCCGAAGCTCTTCGAGCACCTGGCCGTGAGGGCCGGAAAGCGGCCCGCCCCACTCCTCGAGACCCATCTGGCCGTTCAGGAACATCTCCGCGTGCAGCACCACCACCACCGCCGGCAGGTTGTTCTCCCGGGCGATGCGGAAACCGTCGCGGATCCAGGCCGCGTTGGCTTCGTTGCGCTCGTGCGCCTCGAGCAGCGCATCGCGCTCGCCGTAGCGGTAGTTGTTGGCGGAGCCCGGCACGTTGACGGTGAGGAACAGCACCCCTTCGTGCAGCCAGCGCACATTCTCCACGTAGGCTTCGAAAGGCGAGACGTCCGCCTGCCGGACCAGCGCCATGGGCCGCTGGCCGAGGCTGCGGGGCGATGCGAAGAAGGCGCGGCGCAAGGCGTTCAGCCGCTCCGCCGGGTCATAGCCCCCCATGGCCCGGTGGTGGCAGTCGGTCCACTCGTTGTCGCCGGGGGTGTAGACCAGCGGGTGGTCGTAGAGGTCGAAGAACTCGCTCACCCGCTCGATGTGCCAGTCGTGGCAGTTGCCCACCCCCCAGATGTCGCCCACGTGCACCGTGAAGGCAGGCCGCGAGCGGTTGATGGTGTCGATGAGTGCCTGGTAGACGGGGTAGTCTCGCTCCCCGTTGTAGGCGGTGTCGCCGAGCGCCACGAAAGAGAACTGAGCCGCCTGGGCCGGCAGGGTCAGAGCTAGAGCGAGCAGGGCCAGAGAGCGTTTCATCGCGCGGCTCCTTCCACAGCTTCGATGCTGAGCGAATCCAGCGCCTCGTTCAGCGCCGGCATGAAGCCGCTTTCCACCTGCCCGTCCGCGGCGGTCACCAGCACCCAGCGGTCGTCGCGAAACAGGGAGATGACCCGGGAACGCAGCGCCAGCCCCAGGCCGAGCGGCATGCTCCATTCGATGAGGATGTCGCGCACCGGTATGCCGCCGATCTCGCGCGCCCGGGAATCCACCACGTGGCCGGGCCCGGGGAACGCCGCCGCCGCCATGGCCACGGCATCGTCCAGGGTCAGCTTGGCGGGGCGGTCGAGCACGCGGATGCTGAGAAACGGCAGCGCCGTGCCGCCGGCGGCGAAGAACACCTCGTCGCCGAGGATGCCCTCGCGCTGAGACCATTCGTAGGGATAGCGCAGGGCCAGCCCGAGGGAGCTGTCGCGGTACTGCTCCCAGCGCACGTCGACGAAGCGGTCGAGGCCCGCCTCGGCTGCCGCCGTGGTGGCGACGCCGAGCGCCATGAGCAAAGCCAGCAATCGCATGCGCCCCTCCCCTGCGGTTCCCGTGGGCGCCCATGATACTCCGGAATCGCGCGGCGGCTATTCCACAGTGACGCTCTTGGCCAGGTTGCGGGGCCGGTCCACCTCACAGCCGCGTGCCACCGCCGCGTGGTACGCGAGGAACTGCAGGGGCAGAAGCATGAGCACCGGCGTCAGCAGTTCGTGGACCGGGGGCACCAGCACGCAGCGCTCCGGCGCCACCGGCAGCTCCGCCACCTGGGTTACCGCGTACACCGGCCCGCCCCGCGCCCGGATCTCCTCGATGGAGCCGAGGTTCTTCGCGAGCTGATCGTCGTCCGGGACCACCACTACGGTGGGGGTGGCGGGGGAAACCAGCGCCAGGGGCCCGTGCTTAAGTTCAGAAGCAGGATAAGCTTCGGCATGTATGTAGCTGATCTCTTTGAGCTTTAGTGCACCTTCCATGGCGACCCCATAGCCGAGGCCGCGGCCGATGAAGTAGGCGTTGTCGTGGCGCGCGATGGCCTCGCCGAGGCGGCGGAACTCCGATTCCCGGGCCAGCAGCGCGGTCACCTGATCGGCCAGCCCCCGCAGGCCGCGGATCAGCCGCTCCCCTTCCCCGGGCGAGAGGTCCCGGGTGCGGCCGAGGGCGAGCCCCAGAAGGGCGAACACCACCACGGTCGCCACGAAGGTTTTGGTGGACACCACGGCCACCTCGGCACCGGCGTGCAGATACACTCCGGCCCCGCAGGCCCGGGCGATGCTGCTGCCCACGCTGTTGACGATGCCGAGCACCGTGCCGCCCTTGCGCTGGATCTCCTGTACCGCCGCCAGGGTGTCGTAGGTCTCGCCGGACTGGCTCACCGCCAGGTACAGGGTGTCGGGCTCGATGATGGGGTTGCGGTAGCGAAACTCCGCGGCGGGCTCGGCGTCGCACGGCAGCCGCGCCAGCCGCTCGACCATGGCGGCGCCGATGCGGCCGGCGATGTAGGCCGAGCCGCAGCCGATGATCTTGATGCGGCGGATGCCCAGCAGATCCCGCGGCGAGAGGTTCAGCCCGCCGAGCCGGGCGGTGGCGAAGCGGTCGTCCAGACGCCCGCGCAGCACCCGCTCGATCACTTCCGGCTGCTCGGCGATCTCCTTCAGGGTGAAGTGGGCGTAGTGCTCCTGATCGAGCTCCGCCAGGGTCATCTCCACCCGGGCCGCCGTCTTCTCGGGGCGCTGCGCGTCCAGGGTGGTCACCTCGTACCCGGATTCCGTCAGGCAGGCGATCTCGCCGTCGTCCAGGTACACCACCTGCTGGGTGTGCCGCACCAGCGCAGCGACGTCCGAGGCGGCGAACATCTCCTTGTCGCCGATACCGAGCACCATGGGGCTGCCGCGCCGCGCCACCACCAGCTCCTGTGGGTGGTCCCGATCCAGCACCGCGAGCCCGTAAGCGCCCTGCACCTCCAGCAGCGCCAGGCGCACCCGCTCCATAAGGGTGGGTGCGGACTGGGTGGCGATGAGGTGAGCGAGCAGCTCGGTGTCGGTCTCGGAGACCGGCTCCACGCCTTCCTTCACGAGCCGTGCGCGCAGCGCCCGGGCGTTCTCGACGATACCGTTGTGAATGACGGCGATGCGCGCGGCCGCGTCCATATGGGGGTGGGCGTTCAGATCGCTGGGCGCGCCGTGGGTAGCCCAGCGGGTGTGGCCGATACCCGCGGTGGCGCGGATGCGGGCCGGCAGCCGGGCTTCCATGTCGCGCACCCGGCCTCGAGCCTTGTACACCGCCAGCTTGCCCGCGCGGTGCACGGCAATGCCGGCGGAATCGTAACCCCGGTACTCCAGACGGCGCAGCCCTTCGAGCAGAATCGGCACCGCCTGATGCCGCCCGACGTATCCCACCACTCCGCACATGGCGATGCTCCTCAGCCGTAGATCATGCGCCGGATCTGTCGGAGCGTGCAGGCGGGGGCGCGGAACGGCCGCCGCTCCACCTCCTCGAGCAGCCGGGGGTAGATGTCCGGGTTCTTCCATCCGGCCGCGGCCAGCTCCCGATGACGTCGCGTCACGTAGTCCTCCAGGGACTCGAGGTGGTAAGCCAGCACGTCCTCCACGACCCGCCGCGCCACGCCCTGGGGCAGCCCAGAGGTGTCGGCCACGTGCGCCACCAGATCGTTCAGGTTGGAAGGGTCCCGGGCATTCATACGCAAAGACTGCCAAACGCACTCGCTTTATCCAATGCTTTTGCCCGTATTTGGGCACATTTGGCCCGCTTTACGCTTTTTGCGAGCTGGAGCGAAACTTGCTCCTGGCCCGTTCCAATGTCGCTGACCGCGCGCTGTGCACCCGTGAGGGTAGCTACGTGGTTCAACCCAACCGCCCGGTGCTGTTGCTGGGCAGCATCCCCCGCATTCTCCTGGCCGTGGCCCGATCTCTGGGACGGAGCGGCATCGAGGTGCACGTGGGATTGGAGTGGCGGAGCCCGGCGCTGGCGCAGTCGCGCTACGTGGCCCGGGTATTCGACCTGCCCCGCTACCGGGACGCGCCGGATGCCTGGCTGCAGGACGTGCAATGCCTGGCGCAACGGCACCACCACGCGCTGATCATCCCCTGCGGGGATTGGGAGAACCTGCTGTGCCACGTTCACCGGTGCGCGCTCTCGCCACTGTCCAAGCTGGCCATTCCCAGCGCCGCGGCCCTCGACACGCTCACGGACAAGGCGGCCGCCAGTTGCTTGGCCCGTGCCCACGGGGTGCCGACCCCGCGGGAGCGCCTCGTCGCCTCCGCCGAGGCGCCGCGAACCCCACCGCCCCGGAACTTCGAGTTCCCCCTCTATCTCAAACCCCGGCGCTCCTTCGACCTCAACCACCCGGGTCTCTGGCAGCGGGTCATCAAGGTTTGGGACCACGCGCAGTTCCGGGAAGGCATGGCCACACTCGGACGTCGGGGCGACGTGCTGATTCAGGAAGCCCACCCGGGCGAAGGTGTGGGGGTGGAGCTGCTGCTCCAGCGAGGGCGGCCGCTCCTGGCGTTCCAGCACCGGCGGGTTCACCAGCCGCGGGACGGCGGACCCAGCTCGTACCGCGCCAGCACGGACGTGGCCGACTACCTGCTCGACGCGTCGCTGCGTCTGCTCGCGCCGCTCGGTTACACCGGGGTGGCCATGGTGGAGTTTCTCTCGGACCCCGCAACGGGGCGGTGGACGTTCCTCGAGGTGAATCCCCGCTTCTGGGGCTCCCTGCCGCTGGCGGTGGCGGCCGGCGCCGACTTCCCGCGCGGTCTCTACCAGCTCATGCTCGACCAGCCCGTGGACGTTTCGGAGGACTACCGGCGCGACATCTTCTGCCGCAACTGGAGCATGGATGCCGCCTGGTTCGGCGAGGAGCTCAGGCGCGGGCGCTCGGGGCGGTGGCCGAAAGCCCTCGCGCACCTGGGGGTCAACCTGCTCACCCTGCGGGAGCGCAGCGACACCTTCACCCTCGACGATCCGGGCCCCGCGCTGCTGGAAGCCCGCCAGATGCTGCGCCGGTTGACAGACCGCAAGCAGAAGCGCCGTTAGCGTGGCCAGGCCGGGCGCGGCGATGCCAGAATTCCAGCGGACCTGGGGAGTCGCGGGCACCGCAGACCCCCGCCAAAGGGAGCCGACACCGTTGACAAGCGAAAGCCAAAGCCCGGAAAGATCCCAGGAGTGCTGGGTGGAGGTGGTGACCGACCTCGAGGAGGCGACCCGGCGCGTACCCCAGTGGGACGCGCTGGCGGCGGATGTCCTGGAGCCGAACCCCTACTACGAGTCGTGGATGCTGCTACCCGCGATCCGCGCGTTCCGACCCGACTTCAAGGATCTGGCGCTGCTGCTGATCTACACGGCCCCCCGACCGAAGGCCGCCCACACTGCCAACGGCAGCGCCGAGCCGCAGCTCATCGGGATGTTCCCCTTCGAGCGCCGCAAGCGCTACCGCCAGCTTCCGCTGACCCACCTGACCTTGTGGGACTACGGCTCATGCTATGCCGGCACGCCGCTGATCCGCCGCGGCGAAGGCGAACGCGTGCTCAACACCCTTTGGCGCTGGCTCGAGTCGGGACGCAGGGGCGACCGCGCCTTCGAGTTCCGCTGGGTGCCCGGCGAAGGACCGGTGGCCCAGGCCTTAACCGACTTCTGCCGGGTGCACGTGGCGTTGAACCTGCAGAATCGGCTGTTCACCCGGGCGCTGCTGGTGCCGCGGGAATCCCACGAGGCCTACCTGAAGGCGGCCTTGTCCGCCAACAAGCGGCGCGATCTGGCGCGCAAGGAGCGTCGTCTGCGCGAGATGGGCACCCTCAGCTACGACGAGCTCGAGGGCTCCGCGCACGCCGAGCGCTGGATCGAGGAGTTTCTCGACCTGGAAGCCAGCGGCTGGAAGGGCCGCCAGGGCACGGCCCTGGCCACCCGGCCAGCCCACGCGCAGTTCTTTCGCGAGATGGCCCACGCGGCCGCCGCCCGGGGCACCCTGTGGCTCTCCGCGCTGCGGCTCGACGGCCGAGCCATCGCCATGCGCTGCAACCTGTTCTCGAAACCCGGCTCGTTCTTCTTCAAGCCCGCCTACGACGAGACGCTGGCGCGGCACTCGCCGGGGGTGCTGCTGGAGGTGGAGACCATCCGCCGGCTGCACGAGATGCCCGACGTCCACTGGATGGATTCCTGCACCGCGCCGAACAACGAGCTGCTGAACGCCCTGTGGCTCGACCGCAGGATCATCCAGACCATCGCCTGGGCCGACTACCACGGCGGCGCCGGTCTCGTGCTCACCGCCCACGTTCTGTTTCGCTGGGTGCGTTGCCGCATCGGCCGCTCCAACGAGAACCCGGTGGCGCACTATTGATGCGCCAGACCGTTCACGTCGCGCCCAACCTCCCCCCCGACCCGGAGTGGGATGCCCTCGTCCGCGCCGCCACACCGCCGTCGGTCTTTCTCACCTCCGGATGGCTCCACGCCTGGGCCAGCACCCAGCCCCACGGCCCGCTCGTCGCGGTGCGCATTCGCACCGGAGATCACCTGGTGGCGGCCGCGGCCTTCGAGCGGCAGGGCCCGCGGCTGCGCTTCGCCGGCGGAAGCCGGTCCGACTACGCCGACGTGCTGCTGCACGGCGCATTGAGCGACGATGAGGCGCTGTCCGCCCTCGACGGCTTGCTCGAATCGGCCCGCGACGCATCGCCCGGCGCCCGTTACTTCCAGCTAACCCGGCTGCCGCAGCACAGCCGGGCGCGGCGGCTGCTCGAACGATCGCGGTATTTCGTCTCCGCCCGCGCGGATGCGGAAGCGCCGTGCATGGGCATGTGGGCCGCCCCGGAGAAGCTCGGCAAGAAAAGCCTCGTTCGCCACGAACGCGGGCTCTTGCGCCGCGGCGAGGTGGTATGCCGGACCCTGCGAAACAGCGACGCCGTACTCCCTCGGCTCGACGAGTTCTTCGATCTGCACGTGCGCCGCTGGCAGGGGACACCGACCCCGAGCCTGTTCCTGGCCGACGAGAACCGGCGCTTCTACCGGGGAGCGGCGCGGGCCCTGGCCGCCATCGACGCGCTGCGCTTCACCGAGCTGCGCCTGGACGAACGCCTCGTCGCCGCCCACTTCGGCTTTTCCTGGCTCGGTACCTTCACCTGGTACAAGCCCTGTTTCGAGCCGGAGCTGGCGCGGCTTTCCCCCGGCGAGGTGCTGCTGAAACGCCTCATCGAAGAGGCCGCCGCCGAGGGCAGCGAGCGCTTCGACTTCACCATCGGCGGCGAGGCCTTCAAGCACCGCTTCGCCACCGAAGTGCCCCACGTCTGGAGCGCCCACGTCACCCCCTCACGGCTCGAGTTCGGTATCAAGCGGCTGCGCGCCACGGTCCGGCGCATGCTGGCGGAGGCTTGAGCCTCCCCGCCCTCGCCTGAGCCGGTGCCCGCACCGTAGAATGCGCGGCTGATTCCGGATGCCCACGCTCATGACTTCACTCGCCCAGGCCCTCACCGACGCCGATGCCCTGCTGCGCCGCGCCCTCGCCCATCTCGAGGGCGATCTCGACGCCGAGCAGATCCAGCTCTACGACCTGGCCTTCAGTGCCGCCGAGCTCGCCGCCGCCCGTGAGGCGCTCGCGGTCGCGCGGCAGGACGCTGACGACAGCGCGCTGCTCGAAAGGCTGGGTCAGAGCTTCGCCGCCGAGGCGCTCGCCAACGTGATGCAGCGGCTGCTCGTTCGTCTGCCCGCCTATGGGCTGCAGCCGGCGGATCTGCCGGATGGCTGGGCCGCGCTGGTGGCGCCGCACCTCGCCCCCGAGGCGTTGGCGGCCCTGGGCCGGGACGTTCTGGCGCGGCAAGGGGAGCTTCCTACGGCTGGGCTGGATGACGAGAAGCGGCTCATGCGCCAGACCTTCCGGCAATTCGCCACCGAGGTGGTGATGCCCCGGGCCGAGCACATCCATCGCCACGACACCCTGGTACCGGACGCGATTCTCGAGCCGCTGAAAGAGATGGGCTGCTTCGGCCTTTCGGTGCCCGAGCGCTTCGGCGGTCTCAAGCCCGACGACCACGAGGACAGCCTGGGCATGGTGGTGGTCACCGAAGAGCTCTCCCGCGGCTCCCTCGGCGCCGCGGGGAGTCTCATCACCCGGCCGGAGATCATGGCCCGGGCGCTGCTGGAAGGCGGCAGCGAGGCGCAGAAGCGCCGCTGGCTGCCGGCGCTCGCCTCCGGCGAAACCCTGTGCGCCATCTCCGTCACCGAGCCCGGCACCGGCTCGGACGTGGCCGCCGTGTCGCTCAAGGCCACCCGCACCGAGGGCGGCTGGCTGCTCAACGGCGGCAAGACCTGGTGCACCTTCGCCGGCAAGGCCCACGCGCTGCTGGTGCTGGCGCGCACGAATCCCGACGCGCGGCCGCTGCACCGGGGGCTGTCGCTGTTCATCGTCGAGAAGCCGAGCAGCGACGGCCACGACTTCGAGTTCCGCCAGCCCGGCGGCGGCACCGTGAGCGGACGCGCCATCGCCACCCTGGGGTATCGCGGCATGCACTCCTACGAGATGTTCTACGACGATTTCTTCGTCCCGGCGGATGCACTGGTGGGCGAGGCGGCCGGGGAAGGCCGGGGCTTCTACTACACCATGCGCGGCTTCATGGGCGGCCGGCTGCAGACCGCGGCCCGGGCCTGCGGGGTGATGCAGGCGGCGCTGGAGGCGGCGCTCGGCTACGGCGCCGAGCGCCGGGTGTTCGACCGCCCGGTGGCGGACTTCCCGCTGACCCTGGCGAAATACGCGCGGATGGCCGCCCACCTGAATGCCTGCCGCCACTTCACCTATGCGGTGGCGCGGCTGATGGACCGCGACCAGGGCCAGATGGAAGCGAGCCTGGTGAAGCTCATGGCCTGCAAGGCGGCGGAATGGGTCACGCGCGAGGCGATGCAGATTCACGGCGGCATGGGCTACGCGGAAGAGACGGCCGTCAGCCGCTACTTCGCCGACGCCCGGGTGCTTTCCATCTTCGAAGGCGCCGAAGAGACCCTCGCCATACGGGTGGTGGGCAAGGCGCTGCTGGATCGGCGGTAGGTCAATTGGGCGCCCGCGACGGCGTGCCGGGTTCCCGCTCCGGCACGCGCACAGGTAGCGTCACCCGGAACTCGGCGCCCGCCCCGAGCCCATCGCTGTAGGCGCAGACGCGTCCGCCGTGGAGCTCCACCAGCCCCTTCACCAGAGCGAGGCCCAGCCCGAGACCGCCCGCGGGACGCGACAGCTCCTGCTCCTCCTGCTGAAACGGCTCGAACATCGTCTCGAGGAGTTCCGGGCGGATGCCGACCCCGCTGTCGCGGATGCTCACCACGCTCTCGCCATCGCCGCACCAGGCACTGACCGTGATGGTGCCGCCGGGCCGCGTGTACTTGATGGCGTTGCCCATGAGGCTGCCGAACACCTGAGCCAGGCGCACCGGGTCGCCCATCACCCACATCGGCTCGTCGGGCAGATCCCGCCGCAGCTTGAGCGTTTTCCGCTGCAGCTCCGCGGCGTGGTCTTCGATCACCGACTCCAGCAGGATCCTCAGATCGATCTCGCCGAACTCGAGGCTGATCCCGCCCCGGGTGACCCGGGCGACATCCAGCAGACCGTCGATCAGCCGGGCCATGTGCGCCGACTGCCGCGCGAGAACCTCCTGCACCTGCGCCATGATGGGGTCGTCCTTCGCGCCGCGGAGCTCGAGCAGCTCGGCAGCGCTGCGAATGGCGGCCAGCGGGTTGCGCAGCTCGTGGCCGAGCATGGCGATGAACCGATCCTTGCGCTGATTGGCTTCCGCCAGCGCGGCGTGGGCTTCGCGGAGTGCCGCGGCTGTTCGTTTCTGCTCGGTGATGTCGAGAGTGATCGCCGAGATGCCGACCACCCGCCCCGCCTCATCCAGGATGGGACCGAGGCTGATGGACACGTGGCGCGGCGTGCCGTCCTTGCACACCCGCACCGTCTCGAACTGATTCACGGCGCTGCCGCCGCGCACGGTCTCCAGAATCTCCGAGAGTTCCACCCTGCGTTCGTCCGGCACCACTCGGGAGATGGGTTGCCCGATCATCTCCGCGGCGCAATAGCCGAAGAGCTGCTCCGCGCCGGCGTTCCAGTCGGTGACCTCGCCCTCCAGGGTAGTGGCAACCACAGAAACACCGGTGGAGCGCACCAGCGCCGCCAGGCGGCGGTGGCTCGCCTGGAGCGTCGCGTACTCGGGCGCCGATCGGCGTTTGGACATCAACGGGCGGACTGCGCGAAAACCGAGCCGCCCCTGGTGCAATATCCAGGCCGGAGGCAGGGACCGCCGCCGCTAGTCGCGCGGCCGGCGCCGCCCGTAGCCCGACAGGCCGTTGGGCAATCCCAGGTCGCACAGCACCACGTCGGCACCGCGCTCGCGAAGTACGGCCAGGGCCGTCTCCACGTCCGGGGCCACCTCCGCGTCGTGACCGTTCAGCGCCAGCACCACGCGAAGCATCTCTGCCGAGTCGCGATGATCCTCGACGATCAACACCCGCCGAAAGGACACCGGTTGCTGCGCCCCCATCGCCATGCGTCGACCCTCCACGAGCAGTCACAGGTAAGGGGCATGCATTATAGGTC
>JAWLCV010000077.1:0-19431 GCA_041686955.1 Pseudomonadales bacterium | reverse complement strand
AACCGTCGGATCCTGACTGCTAGGGCGACCGTTGATGCTCAGGTGCGAGAGTGAGCTTCTACCCCAATTGAGGTATCCCGCGGTGGGTGGGAAAGAACGAAAATCAGCACATTCCGCCAGGGATTTCGCATTCCTGCCTCAACGAGGACGAGCAACGTGACAAAAAGAAGAATCATTCAACAGGTGGCAAATACCTCCCTTCTCGCCGCCATCCTGTCCTTTGGAACCACCGCTCACGGTGCGACCATCAGCGTGGGCAGCGTCGAGCTCAATCAGCCCGGTGATGACTACATCGGACATGGAAGCGACGGATCTCTGACGGTGAACGGCGGTACGGTCGTCGACCAATCCGAGAGCAATACGTACGTCGGATTCCAAGGCAGCAACGGCGAGCTGACCATCACGGATCCGGGGTCGACCTACATCGTCGGTGGGGACGGGGGGAACTGGTTGGGCCTCGGCGGAACGTTCTGGCAGCCCGGCGGCAACGGCACCGTCAACGTCCAAAACGGGGGCGAGCTGCAGGTGCATTCCTCCGATTCGTCTGACTTCTCCGGTGCGCGAATCGGTCTCGAGAACGGCACCAACCGACTCAACGTAGAAAGCGGTGGCACCGTCACGATGACCAACTTCTTCGGCTCTAACAAGAATGAAGCCGTGCTGCATGTTGGCAGAAGTGACGGAAGCGGCACCTCTGACTCGACCATGACCGTCGATGGAGCTGGAAGCTCCGTGAACATCCTGACAGAAGGTACCTATGCGGCTCTGAACGTTGCAACCACTGGTCTCGATGGCATTGGTCTAGGACCAGCGCAAGGCACGGTGTCAGTCACCAACGGCGCCAACGTAAACATCCAGGCACTCACCGATGCAAGCCAGACGGCGGCAATCGTCAACGTCGCACGGGGCGAGCTGACTACCGGTCGTCTCGCGATAGACGGCCCCGGGTCCGCTCTCAATCTCACGGGTAACGAGGCGTGGCTATACGCCGGCTTCTACTACGACGACACGGCGCAAGGCGGCGATGCCCTCGTAACGATTTCGGACGGCGCCGACGTCAACGTAGCCGCCGATCGCATCAATCGGGCTGCCTTCGGCTGGAACGGCTCGGGTGATCTGACCATGAACGATGGCACCCTCATCATAGGTCCCGGCGCTTCCGGAGTCGGCGCCAACGTTTCCAACGAGCTCTACGTCGGCTCGGGCATCGATGGTGTTTCGACGGTCCGGCTCGACAACGGCAGTCTGGTCCAGGTGGGTTCGGTCGACGCCGCCCAAGCGACGAGTTGGATCTCCATCGGAGGACAAGGAGGCATCGGCAGCGTCTCTCTCGACGGCGCCAGCTCACTACTGCTGAACAGCCATGAAACCCGAACGAGCTATCTGGGGGTTGGTATCGACGGAACCGGTTCCTTGTCCATCGCCAACGGCAGCACGGTGAGCAACTCGAACGGCATCTCGAGGTTTGGGTCGGTTTCCGGCGAGCCATCGTCCGCCCTTTTGACCGTGACGGGGAATTCCGGCTTCGACGCGGGCCGGCTCTTCGACATCGGCGCGGGGGGTATCGGCGTAGTCGGAATCGGTGATGAGGACAACAGCTATCTGAGAGCCGACGAGATCGCCGCGCACGCAGGCGGTTACCTGGGTGGGACCGGCACCTTGATCGGAAACACCTCGGTCGCCGCGGGGGGCACCCTGGCTGCAGGCAACTCTCCGGGTGAGATGACGATCGACGGCAATCTGAGCTTCGATCCGGGCGCCATCTGGGAGTTCGAGATCGGTGGCAGCAGCATCGACGATTTCGATCGCTTCACCATCAACGGCGATCTGATCTTCCTCGGCGACATGACCATCATCTTCAGTTTCATCGATGACTTCATGCCGACGATTGAAGATCTGTTTCCGATCCTCACGGTGTCCGGCCTGGTCCAGGGATTCGATCAGTTCGTGACGTTCGACTACGTCGGCCTCGGCGGAGGATACGATTTCAACACCGCCTTCGTAGACGGTCGGTTGATCAGCCAGGCAACGGCCGTTCCCGAACCGTCTACGCTGCTGCTGTTTGCCGCCGGGCTGCTGGCGCTGTTGTCCAGGAGGTTCGGGCGGTGAACACTATCACTGTCCGCTCCTATCTGTCGTCCGCTCTCCACAAGAAGCGTCTTGCCGGCGATGGCGATGTTCCCTCGTCGCCGATCTGACTGCAGGGCAACCATCGAATGCTGGCGAAGCATCTCTTGCCGACAGCCGACCGCCGATAGCCGGCAGCCCTCCAGCGGATAGCGGACAGCGGAAAGCGACCAGCGACCGCCTATTCACCCTCCAGCCCATTCTGCCGAATCATCGCCTGCACCTCGTGCACGTAGGCTTCGCCGCGCTCGGAGTAGCGGGTGAGCCCCTGGGCCAGGACCTCGCCGGAGGGCGTTCGATTCTCGGCGCGCAGCCTCGCCCGCAGGGCGCGCAGCTCGTCGTAGCTCGGGTGGGTGTTGAGGTTGCGCACGTAGCTCGCCACGGCGTCCCGAACGGTGTCGAAGCTGGCGACCTCGTGGCGGGAGTCCGGTGGCCGATTGCTCGGCACCAGGCCGCAGCCGGGCTCGAAGCACCACTGGCCGAAGAGATTGTTGCCACCGCGCGCGAAGCGGGAGGAGCCCCAGCCCGACTCCTTGGCCGCCTGCACCAGCACCAGGCTCCGCGGGATCACGTCCACGCGCTTGCGCAACTCGTCGAGAACCGAGTCGAACGGGCGGTCCGCGTCGTCGACCCGATACTCCGCGGCCAGCGAGCGGAGGAACCGGCGGTCGAGCCAGCCCGGCCGCTCGCCGCGCGCGTGCCAGGCCTCGGCGATGCGCAGCAACCGCGCCCGCTGCTCGCGGATGCGCTGGTTCTCCTCGCGGATCAGCGGGGTGAGGTAGGCGAAGAACTGCTGCTTCTTCTCCGAGACCTGGTCGATCTTGTGAAACGCCGGCAGCGGCTCGATGCCGGGCGGCCGCTCACCGCTGATCCCCACGCACACGGTCCACAACATCGCCGCGCCCAGGGGAACGGCGGTGTTGGTCAGGCATCGGCGCAGGATGGGGGTTCCGCTCATGTTGCGGAATGCTAGTGGACGGCCGCGTGCGGCCGCAAGACGTCAATTTACTTGTGCCGAGTCCTTGATGCCGTTGCGCCGGTCCAGGACCAGACGAATCTCGGCGTGGGCCGCCTCGTTGAGCTCGAAGCGGCTGAACAGCCAGGCGCCCACGCCGTAGCACACCAGGGGAAACAGCCCGTACAGGGTCACCATCGCCACCTGCACGCTCATGGCCTGAGGCTGGTTGGGCACGAAGCCGGCGAACTGCAGCACGAAGCCCGTGAGCAGCAGCATCACGCCCATGCCGCCCTTGTGGACGAAGTTCCACGCCGCGAAGTACGACCCCTCCTTGCGCTCGCCGGTCAGGTACTCGTCGTAGTCGATGACGTCCCCCTGAACCGACGGCGAGATGGTTCCGCCGCAGCCGGCCGCCAGTCCCGCCAGCACCGCCGCCACGGCGATGTAGAGGGACTTGACGGTGATGGAATCGATGAACGGCAACGCGAACATGGCGCCGAAGGCGGCGCCCGTGAGCAGCATGGAGAACATCCACAGCCGGACCTTGCCGAAGCGCCGGGACAGCGGAATCCACATCGGCACCGACAGCGTCGAGGGGACCATGTAGCAGAGGATGAACACCGGCGCCAGCGCCGGAGCGCCCACCACGTACTGGGCCACGTACAAGGTGAGCACGCCAATGGCGGCACTGCCGATGTTCTCGATGAAGGTGACCACGATGAGCAGCCGGGCGTGGGGATTGCGCCAGACGTCGGTGAAGGCCTGGAAGGGGTTGGCGTTGACCCGCCCCTGATACTCGGCGCGCTCCTCGAGCCGCGCTCCGGCGAAGACGATCAGCGCGCTCATCACCACGGCCGATCCCACCGCCAGATGGAACGCGAGCTCCCGCACGGCCGCAGGTCCCTGCTGCTCGGCGCTGATCAGGAAATGAAAGCTCGCCAGGGAGAGGATCGAACCGAACGTGTAGAAGGCGTGGCGCACGCCGAACAGCCGGCTGCGCTCGTGATAGCTCTGAGAGAGCTCCGCCCCCAGCGACAGATGGGGGACGAAGAACATGGTCATGGCGGAGTAGAAACCGATGATGGCCACCGCCATCCACGCCGTGAGGCCGGCCCCTTCCAGACCGGACGGCGGCGCGAAGACCATGATGAACGCGGCGGCGATGGGAATCACGCTGGCGATGAGCCAGCTCCGCCGGCGCCCCAGCCTGTTGCTGGTGCGGTCGGACAGATAGCCCACCAGGGGATCGGAGATGGCATCCCACACCCGGGACGCCGAGAAGATGAGGCCCATGGCCAGAGGTGCGATGAGCAGCACGTCCGTGGAGAACTTCATGACGTAGAGGCCCATGAGCAGGTACATGTACCCGGCCCCCACGCCGGGGGCGCCGTACGCCAGTACCATGCTCCAGGATACCCGGTGGGGATCGCGCGGCCGCGGATCGGCGCTCATGAACTCGCCGCTCCGCTCAGGCGTTGCGGATGGTGAGACCGCCGTCCACCGGCAGCGCCACGCCGGTGGTGAAGCTGGCCGCCGGCAGCACCAGCGAAAGCGTCATCTGCGCCACCTCCTCCGGGTCGGCATAGCGCTTCAGTGCCACCCTGCGGCGCGCGAACTCCTCCTTGGCCTCGTCGGGGATGCCCGCCGTCATGCCGGTGTGAATGGGCCCGGGGCAGATGCAGTTCACCGTGATGCCCTCGCCGCCGAGCTCCACCGCCAGCGAGCGGGTGAGGCCGATGACGCCATGCTTGGCCGCCGTGTAGGGACTGCCGTACTTGGTGGCGCCCAGACCTTCCGTGGAGGCGATGTTGACGATTCGCGGGTGCTCTGCCTTGCGCAGCCAGGGCAGCGAGGCGCGGATGGTGCGGGTGTGCGCCGTCAGCAACACCGTGAGCGAACGCTCCCAGGCCGCCTCGTATTCATCGCTGTCGATCGGCGCGAACAAGGAAATGCCCGCATTGTTGATCAGGATGTCGATGCCGCCGAAGTGATCGGCGACGTCCGCGAAGGTCTCGACGATGGCGTCCTTGTCGGAGAGATCCAGGGCCCAGTCCTTCACCGGGTAGCCCGCCGACTCGATTTCCCGCACCACCGCGTTCAGCGACTCCGCGTTCACGTCCAGGGCCGCCACCCGGGCCCCCTGCTCCGCGAACAGCCGCACCGTGGCCCGGCCCATGCCGCTGGCGGCCCCGGTCACCACCGCCACCTTGCCCTCGATGGAGCGGGACAGCGTCGAAAGCTTCATGATGCACCCCCGGTTTCATCGTTCCCGTACATGGCGCGGATGAACGGCTCGTAGTCCGGCCCCCTCCGCAGATGGTGCCCGCCGTCCACCGAGAGCACCGTGCCCGTGATCCAGCTCGACTCCGGCCCGCACAGAAAACGCACGGCCCGGGCGATGTCGTCGGGCTCGCCGGTGCGCCGGAGCGGGATGTTCTCCAAATAGGAGCGGAGCACCTCGTCCGTCGCGAACAGGCCGGCGGCGATATCGGTATCCACGAGTCCCGGGCACACGCTGTTCACCCGCACCCCGTGGGCGCCGAGCTCGTCCGCGGTGTTGCGCACCAGCATGTCGATGCCCGCTTTGCTGACCACGTAGGCGTGCATGTAACGGTGGGTGCGCACGGCGGCGATGGAGGAGATGGCGCACATGGCGCCGCCGCCGGCGCGAATGAGCGCCCGGGCGCCGTGCTTGAAGGTGTAGAACGCGCCGGTGAGATTGGTCTGCAGCACCTTCTGCCAATCCGCGTCCTCGGTGGCCGTGAGGGGCGCGAGGTGGCCCGTGCCGGCGTTCGCCACCACGATGGTCACCGGTGCTGCCGCGTCGGCGGCCTCCAGGGCGCGGGCCACTTCGGCCTCCCGGCCGACGTCGCAGGAAGTCGCCTCCGCGGCGCCGAGCGGCGCCAGGGTCTCGAGGGCGGCGTCGAGCTTCTCCCGGGAGCGCCCGACGATGGTCACCCGGGCGCCGTCCGCCAGGAAGGCCCGGGCGCAGGCGAGCCCGATGCCGCTGCCGCCGCCGGTGACCACGGCATGCTGGCCGGCGAGTGCTCCGCCGCGCGAACCCGGCTGTTCGGTCATGTCCTCCCCCTCGGAGTACGAATGTCAACCGCTTGACTACTGACGCCGGCGCAATTGCAATGGCGGCGAATCTCCGGCTAACGTTAGCCGCTTGCTTAGACTATCAGGCTCTTCCTCATCATGGCAGCAGCATACGCATTCGCAGACGACGACGTCATCGCGCCGGAGGTGTACGGACGGGTCGGTCACCCCCACCAGGCGTTCGCGTGGCTGCGCGCCAATGATCCTCTGCGTTGGGTGGAGCCGAAGAACTTCCGCCCCTTCTGGGCGGTGACCAGGCACGCCGACATCGTCGAGATCGAGAAGAACCCGGAGGTGTTTCCCAGCGAGCCGCGGCCCCTGCTGAGTCCCGAGGTGACCCGCCCCGAGCTGCGCGAGGAAGTGATCGCGCAGATCTTCGAGCGCCTCCAGGACGCGCCCAAGCTGCTGGAAGTGCTGGCCAGCGCCGGCGAAGGCGGGCTGATCCGCTCGCTGGTGCAGATGGATCCGCCCGACCACCCCAAGTACCGGGCCCTGGTGCAGCCTTGGTTCAAGCCGTCGAACATCAAGCGCCTGGACGACCGGCTCACCGCCATCATCGGCGGAATCCTCGACGACATGGCCGGCGACGGCAGCGACCGGGAGCTGGACTTCGTTCAGGACGTGGCGGTGTGGCCGCCGCTGAAGCTGATCGCCGAGCTGCTGGGAATTCCCCGGGAAGACGAGTGGCGCATCCTCGAGCTCACCAACGAGCTGTTCGCCGGGGATGACCCGGAGATGCGGCGGATGGCGGAGGATCCCCTCTCCATCTTCGATACCATCAAGGACTTCTACGCCTACTTCACCGAGCTCACCGAAGCGCGGCGCGCCCGGCCGACGGAAGATCTGGCCTCCTACATCGCCAACGGCACCATCGACGGTGAGTACCTGCCCTACAAGGAGCTGATCTCCTACTACATCATCATCGCCACCGCCGGCCACGACACCACCCGCAACTCCATCTCCGGGGGCCTGCACGCACTGCTCACCCACCCGGAGGCGATGAACGCGCTCCGCGCCTCCATCGAGGACGAGGATGCGGTCAAGCTCGCGGTGGAGGAGATGATCCGCTGGACCACCCCGGTGGTGCAGTTCTCCCGCACCGCCACCCGCGACTACGAACTGCGCGGCAAGCGCATCCGCGAGGGCGACACGGTGGGTCTGTTCTACGCCTCCGCCAATTTCGACGAGGAGGTGTTCGACGACCCCTTCGAATTTCGCATCGACCGCAAGCCCAACCGGCACCTGGCGTTCGGCACGGGCCCGCACCAGTGCCTGGGGCTGCTGCTCGCCCGGCTCGAGATGCGCATCTTCTTCAGCCAGCTCGTGCCCCGCATCGAGCACATGGAGCTCGCGGCGGAGCCGGAGCGGGTGCAGGCCAGCTTCGTCCACGGTCTGAAACGTTTGCCCGTGCGCTTCCGCATGCGGCCCGCCGCCTAGGAGCGCCATCGTGAATCCCGCCCTACGAAACCTCGGCGAGCGCTTCGCCCGCTACCTCGCCTCGCGCTGGAACGAGCCGGTGGAGCTCGAGGCCATCGAGCAGATCCCCGGCGGGGCCTCGCGCGAGACCTACCGCGTGCGGGTGCGCGGCGCGGCGGGACCCTCGTCGCTGATCCTGCGGCGCGACCCGAAGACCAGCCTCATCGATACCGAACGGTCCCTGGAGTACCGCACCTACGCCGCCGTGCACCCCACGCCCATCCCGGTGCCCGAGCCGCTGATCCTGGAGGAGGATCCGGCCCATCTGGATCGGCCTTTCTCGGTGATGCGCGAGATCCCCGACTGCGAAACCTCCGTTGCGGGCCTGGCGGAGCCCGACCGCAGCGCCCTGCGGGAAACCCTGGGCCGCAACAAGTGGAGCCTGCTCGGCCGGCTCGCGGCTCTGGAGCCCGAGGCGCTGGGCGTCACCGAATTCATGGAGACACCGGAGCACCCGGCCGCGCGCGAGCTCGCGTACTGGAGCGGCGTGGTGCGCGAGGATTCGGTGCATCCCCAACCCATCGCGGAGGCCGCCATCCGCTGGCTGGAGCGGCACCTGCCGCCTCCGTCCGGGCGGGTCTGCCTGGTCCACGGCGACTTCCGCACCGGCAACTTCCTCTACGATGCCGGCGGCGAGGTCCGCGGCGTGCTGGACTGGGAGATGGCCCACCTGGGCGATCCGCTGGAGGACCTGGCCTGGTCGCTGGACCCGCTGTGGGCGTGGCCGGAGCAGACGCTGGCCGGCGGCCTGCTCCCCCGCGAGGACGCCATCCGCATCTGGGAGCAGGCCAGCGGCTTCGCCGTCGACCGTCAGGCCTTCCGCTGGTGGCAGGTATTCGCGTCGCTCAAAGGGCTGGCCATCTGGATCTCCTCCACCGAGGATTTCTTCAACGGCGAGAGCAAGGAGCCCATCCTCGCCATGGCCGGCTGGGTGATGACCGACCGCCAGAACCGCATCCTGGTGGATCGCCTGAATCCCGCCGGCGATCACCGCTACACGGAGCCGCTGGTATGATCCCCCGTCCCCCGCAGGGCCTGGCCGACCTGGCCGTCAAGCTCGCCACCGCCGTGGCGCCGGAAACCTGCTCCCGTTACGCCGAGGCCAGCACCGGCATGATCAGCATGCTGCTGCTGGCGCTCGCGCAGGACATGGAGCGGGCCGTCGCGGTGCGCATGGAAGACGTCGACGAGCTGAAGGCGCTGTTCGCCGACGTCCCGGCCGAAGCCGGCGGCGACCACGCGGCTCGGACGGCGTTTCTCGACGCCCGGCCGGCGAGCCTGCGGCTGGCGGACGTGGAGGCGTTGCACGCCGAGGGGCTCACGCTCCTCATCGACCTGCACGGCTGGGCCGAAGGGTCCCACCCGGGGCTCGATGAGCGGATCTGGGCGTTCCTGGTCCGACACAGCGAGCGCCACCGCCTGGATCTGCCGGCGCTCTGACGCGCTCCCGGAGCGAGAGGGCTTGTATGCCCGTCCGCCGGGCAATACAATTCGCGCTCCCTTTTTCGGGTCGTTAGCTCAGTTGGTAGAGCACCGGGCTTTTAACCCGTTGGTCCTGGGTTCGAGCCCCAGACGACCCACCATCCCGCCATTGCTGTCCTAGAATGGGCCATAGCAAACCACATCGTCAGGCCCATCGGTGATCGGCGACAACAGCGCGCAAATACGCATCCTGCTCGACAGCGTCCGGGAGCGGCTCGAAGGTCCGAATCCGCTGCTCGAGCAGTTCGTGCAGCTGTGGTGGTCGCGGATTCCCGAGGAGGATCTGAAGCCCCGGGACGCGCACAACGACTCCGGTGCGTGCATCGAGGCGTGGCGCGCGTTCAGCGTCCGCGACCCTCAGGCCACGGAAATTCACGTGGGCAATCCCACGGCGGCCCGGAACGGCTGGCACTCCCGCTACACGGTGGTGCGGGTGATGACGCCGGACATGCCGTTCGTCACCGACTCGGTGCTCATCGCCCTCTCCCACGACGGCCTCGTCACCCACCATCTGGGGAACGTGGTGCTCTCCACCGAGCGCGACGACCAGGGGGCGCTCCAGGCGGTTTCCCGCGACCGTAGCTGGCCGCAGCGGGAAGTGTTCATCTACGCCGAGATCGACCGCATCCCGGAAGCGGAGCTGCCGCGTCTGCACGAGCGTCTGGAAACCACCCTGGCGGACGTACGCGCGGCGGTCACGGATTTCGCCGCCATGAAGAACCGGCTGGCACAGCTCACCGCCGAGCTTCGTGCCTCGCCCCCGCCCCTGCCGGGGGACGAGCTGGAGGAGGCGTTGGCGTTCCTCGACTGGCTGCCGCAGAACAACTTCACGTTTCTCGGCTACCGCAGCTTCGATTACCGGGACGACACCATCCGTCAGGACGAGGAAGAATCCCTGGGCGTGATGCGCAATCGCCGCAGCGCCACGCCGCGCCAGCTCTCCGAGCAGCGCGAGCGGGTGCGGGCGTTCCTGCTGAACCCCACGGTGCTGTCGTTCTCCCAGTCCGGCACCAAGAGCCGGGTGCATCGTCCGGCCTATCCGGACTACATCGGCATCCGCAAGTTCGACGCCGATGGCCGTGTGGTTGGCGAGCATGGCTTCCTCGGCCTCTATACCTCCCAGGTGTACCTGGAGCACCCGGAGCGGATTCCCCTGGTGCGCCGGAAGGTCGGGCACGTCATGGAGCGCTCGGGTCTGGATCCCTCCGGCTTCGACGGCAAAGTGCTTCACCAGGTGCTCGCGACGTATCCGAAAGACGAACTCTTTCAGATCGCCGAGGACGAGCTGTTCCAGATCGCCATGGGTATCACCTACATCCATGAGCGGCGCCGCACCCGGCTGTTCGTCCGTCACGACCCCTATGGGCTCTTCGTCCACTGCCTCATCTACCTGCCCCGGGATTTCTACAACACCCAGGTGCGGCTCAGGATCCAGGAAATTCTCAGCGACGCCTACGACGCCGAGGACTCGGAGTTCGAGCCGTACTTCAGCGAATCCATTCTGGTACGCCTGCAGATCACTCTGCGCATCCGCCCGGGCTCCCAGCCGGACGTCGACACGGCCGCTCTCGAACAGCGGCTCGTGGACGTCACCCGCGACTGGAGCGCCAACTTCACCGACGAGCTGGTGGAGCGCTACGGCGAGTCCAGAAGCCGTCAGTTCGGCCGCGACTACGCCCTCGCCTTCCCCGCCGCCTATCGCGAACGCTACAGCGTCCAGACCGCGGTGGAAGACCTGGACGTGGTGGAGAGCCTGTCCGAGGACCGTCCCCTGGCGAGCTACTTCTACCGGCGGCCCGAGGAATCCGCCGATCAGGTGCACCTGAAGATCTTCCACCTCGGCTCCACCCTGCCCCTCTCCGACGTCATCGCCACCCTGGAGAACATGGGGCTGCGCATCTGCGCCGAGCATCCCTACAACATCGAGCGCGCGTCCCGCCCCATGGCGGCGCTGCTGGATTTCGACCTGCTGTACCCGCAGCCCCTGGACATCGGCGCACTGGGGGAACTGTTCTCGGACGCCTTCGCGCGGATCTGGAACGGCGACGCCGACGACGACGGCTACAACCGGCTGCTGCTGGCGGCCGGGCTCGACTGGCGTCAGATCGCGGTGCTGCGAGCCTACGCCCGCTACATGAAGCAGATCCGCTTCGGCTTCAGCCAGGAATTCATCAGCGACACTCTGGTCAAGCATCATCGGATCGCCGCGGGGCTGGTGCGTTACTTCGAGGCACGCTTCGATCCGCGGCAGGCTGCCGATGCGGAGCTCACCGCCCTCGCCGGCGCCGTGCGCGAAGCCCTGGACGGCGTCGCCCTGCTCAACGAGGACCGCATACTGCGCCGCTACCTGGCCCTCATCGAGGCCACCGAGCGGGTCAGCTACTACCGAACGGACGGCACGGCACCGCGGCCGTACCTCGCGTTGAAGCTGGCGCCCGGCGCCATCGCCGATCTCCCCCGGCCGGTTCCGGCGCACGAGATCTTCGTGTCGTCGCCGCACATGGAGGGCGTGCACCTGCGCGGCGGACCCATCGCCCGGGGCGGCCTGCGCTGGTCGGACCGCGCCGAGGATTACCGCACGGAAGTGCTGGGCCTGGTGAAAGCCCAGACGGTGAAGAACGCGGTGATCGTGCCCACCGGCGCAAAGGGGGGCTTCATCGTGCGGCGGCCGTCCGACGATCCCGAAGCGTTTCGCGCCCAGGGTGTCGCGTGCTACAAGCATTTCATCCGCGGTCTTCTGGACCTCACCGACAACGTGGTGGGTGGCGCCGTCGTGCATCCGCCCGAAGTGCGCTGCCACGATGGTGACGATCCCTATCTCGTGGTCGCCGCGGACAAAGGCACTGCCACGTTCTCGGACATCGCCAACGGCGTGGCGGCCGAGTACGGCTTCTGGCTCGGCGACGCCTTCGCCTCCGGCGGCTCCAACGGCTACGACCACAAGCAGATGGGCATCACCGCCCGAGGCGCCTGGGTGTCGGTGCAGCGCCACTTCGCCGAGCGCGGCGTGGACGTGCAGACCGATCCCGTGACCGTGCTGGGCATCGGCGACATGTCCGGCGACGTGTTCGGCAACGGCATGCTGCGCTCCCGCAGCGTCCGCCTGGTGGCCGCATTCAACCACCGGCACATCTTCCTCGACCCCGACCCGGACCCCGAGCGCGCCTTCGAGGAGCGCCGGCGCCTTTTCGCCCTGCCGAGATCCGCCTGGTCCGACTACGACACGACACTGATCTCCAGCGGCGGCGGGGTGTACGAGCGCAGCGCCAAATCCATCCGCCTCTCCGCCGAGGTGCGCCGCTGCTTCGCCATCGAGGCGGAGCGGCTGTCTCCGGACGAGCTCATCCGCGCGTTGCTCGCTTCCCCGGTGGATCTGATCTGGAACGGCGGAATCGGCACCTACGTCAAGGCCGCGGCCGAGAGCGACGCCGAGGTGGGGGATCGTTCGAACGACTCGGTTCGAGTCGATGCCGAGGACCTGCGCTGCAAGGTCATCGGCGAAGGCGGCAACCTGGGTGTCACCCAGCTCGGCCGCGTGGCGTTCGCCCTCGCAGGCGGCGCCATCAACACCGACTTCATCGACAATTCCGCCGGCGTCGACTGCTCGGACCACGAGGTCAACATCAAGATTGCCCTGAACCAGCTGGTGGCGGACGGCGAGCTGACGGAAAAGCACCGCAATGCGCTGCTTCGGGACATGACCGACGAGGTGGCGGAGCTGGTGCTGACCAACAACTTCCGCCAGGCCCAGTTGCTGAGTCTGGCGGAGCGCCAGGTGAGCGATCATGCCGCCGAGTACCAGCGGTTCATCGCACTGATGGAGGCGACCCAGGGGCTCGACCGTCGTCTGGAGGGCCTGCCGGGCGACGAAGAGCTGCTGGAGCGCGCCAGCCGCGGCGAGGCGCTGACCCGCCCGGAGCTTGCCGTGTTCATGGCGTTCTCCAAGACCCACATCAAGACCACCTTGAATAACGACGGCCTCGGCGACGATCCGGGCATCCGCGCGGAGATCTTCGAGCCGTTCCCGGCGCTGCTGGAGCAGCGTTACCCCGACGCCATCACCAGCCACAGGCTCGCCCGGCAGATCATCGCCACCCAGCTCGCCAACGACGTGGTGCACCACATGGGCATCACCTTCGTGACCCACATGATGGAGTTCGTCAGTGCCAGCGTGGAGGAGATCCTCTGTGCCTACCTGGGCGCCGCGGCGTGCTTCCGCCTGCGCGAGCGGTTCCGCCGCATCGAGTCGTTGCCCGGCGTGGATGCCGTGACGCGGCTGCAGGCCCTGGCCGAGCTGGTGCGCCTCGGGCGCCGCGCCACCCGCTGGCTGCTGCGCCACGAGCGCAACAATCTCAACGTGGCGTACCTGACGGAGCGCTACCGCTCCGAGATCGAAGCGCTGCGGGAAAAACGCACCGGACTGTTCAGCGCGGCCGCCGAGGAGAACCGCCGGCAGCGGCTGCAGGCCCTGCTCGACCGCGGTCTGCCCGAGGCGGATGCGGTGGAGCTGGCGGGTTCCGCGGATCTCGCTACCGCGCTGACCGTGGTGGCGGCCGCCCATTCCTGTGGGGCCGACCCCCGGGCGCTGGTGGACGTGTTCGGCGAGCTCGGGGAACGCCTGGGCCTCGAGTGGCTCATCGCGCGGGTGGCCCAGTTCCCGACCGTGAGCCACTGGCAGAGCATCGAGCGGGATTCCCTCATCGACGACCTGGTCATGGAGCAGGGCCGGCTGGCGGCGTCCGTGCACAAGGACAACGACGGCGACGTGGAGGCGTGGTTGGAGGCGAACCGGTCGCTGCTGGAAAGCTGGAACCGCACCGTGGACGACGCCCGGCACGCCACGACGCCCGACTTCTCGCTATACGCCGTCACCTGCCGCAAGCTCATCGACCTCGGCCGGCGCGCCTGATCTCAGCGTTCCGCGTAGCGGGTGGGGTCGGGCACTCCGGCGGCGGCGAATCCGGCGCGACGAATCCGGCAGCTGTCGCAGCGTCCGCAGGCCGCGCCCGTTGGGTCCGGCTGATAGCAAGAGACCGTGGCGCCGTAGTCCACGCCCAGCTCCAGACCGCGGCGGATGATGTCCCCCTTGGTGAGGTGGATCAGCGGCGCGTGCACCGTGAAACCGTCGCCCTCCACGCCGGCCCGGGTGGCCAGGTTGGCCAGGGTCTCGAATGCGCGGATGAACTCCGGCCGGCAGTCCGGGTACCCGGAATAGTCCACGGCGTTGACGCCGATGAAGATGTCCCGGGCGCCGAGCACCTCGGCCCACGCCAGCGCCAGCGACAGGAACACGGTGTTCCGCGCCGGCACGTAGGTCACCGGAATCCCCGAACGTGGACCCGGAGCCGGGTCCCCCGGACCCGCCGGACCCGGACTCGGGTCCGCACTCTCGGGCACCGCGATCTCCGGGTCCGTGAGCGCGGAGCCGCCGAAGGCGGACAGGTCGATGGGCGCCACCCGGTGCTCCACCGCGCCTCCCCGCTCCGCCACGGTTCGCGCCGCGGCGAGCTCGGCGCGGTGGCGCTGCCCGTAGTCGAAGGACAAGGCGTAGCAGACGAATCCCTCCGTCCGGCCGATGGCCAGGGTGGTGGCGGAGTCCAGGCCGCCGGAAACCAGCACCACCGCCTTGCGCGCCATCACCGGCCCTGCTCGTCGCCCCAGAGGTACTTGTGGAGCTGGATCTGCAGACGCACCGGCAGGCGATCCTCGACGATCCAATCCGCCAGGGTGCGTGCGGACAACTCGGGGGCGGCGGGCGAGAACAGGACTTCGCCGAAGCGCTCGCCGAGGTCGAGCTCGTCGCACTTGAGCCGCGCCCAGTCGTAGTCGGCCCGATCACAGATCACGAACTTCACCTGATCGCGCCGGCTGCAATGAGCGAGGTTTTCCCACCGGTTGCGCGCCACTTCCCCGGAGCCCGGCGTCTTGATGTCGAGCACCTTCACCACCCGCTCGTCGACGCCCGCCATGTCCAGGGCGCCGCTGGTCTCCAGCGAGACGGTATGGCCCCGGTCGCACAGCCGCGCGAGCAGCAACCGCACCGCCGGCTGCGCCAGGGGCTCGCCGCCGGTCACCGTGACGTGCGAAACCCCGAGTTCGGCGACCCGTTCGAGGATCTCCGGCAAAGGCATGACCGTGCCGCCGCTGAACGCGTACGCGGTGTCGCAGTATCCGCAACGCAACGGGCAGCCGGTGAGGCGGACGAAGACCGTGGGTAGACCGGTGAAGCTGGTCTCCCCCTGCAACGACAGGAAGATTTCGGTGATCCGGAGGGTGTCAGCCACGACGGGCTCCCGGTGCCTAAAGCTCCGCCAGGTAGGTTTCCGCGAGCCCAGCCGCGGAGGAACCGGGGTGGTCGCTGCGCACGCGGTTGAGGTAGTCACGGGCCCGGGCCAGGTCGCCGAGCCGGTGATACACCACGCCCAGCTTGTACAACGCGTCGGGAACCTTCGAATGATCCGGATAGAGATTGATGACCTGGGCGAAAGATTGCCGGGCCTTCTCGTTCTGATCCTGGGCCAGGTACAGCTCGCCCAGCCAGTAGAACGCGTTCGGCGTATAGACGCCGTTGGGGTAGTCGACGATGAGCCGGTTGAACGCGTCGATGGAGGATTCGAACTGCCGTTGCTTCATCAGCTCGAACGCCGCCGCGTAGGCCTCCCGCTCGCTGTTCGACCCTGCGCTCGGGCCGGGGGGTGCGGACTCTTCCGTTCGAGCCGGGCGCTCCGCCCCGGCGGGCCGCGCCGGACCGGCGCCCGCGCCGCCACGCAGAGCCTGCATGCGCCGGTCGAGGTCGAGGTACTGCTCCTGCTGATCCCGGGCCAGCCGCTCGATGCGATGGTCCTGCTCTTCCACCCGGCCCCGCAGCTCCTGAACCTCCTGCTGCAGGACCTGGAGCTGGTAGAAAAGCTCGCCGAGACGACTGGGCTCGGCGGCCCCGGCCGCGGGTTGGGGCGAGGTCTGGGCATAACGGGCCGGCTCGGCGCTGGTGGAGGACTCCACCACGGGAACCGCTACGGCCGCTCCTGCGGACGCCGCCGCTCCTGCGGCCGCGGCCGCCCCGGCGGTGGCCAGGGCCGCCCCCAGGAAGACCGTCGTCAGATGACACGGCCCAGCTTTAGCGGAAACCTGCACTCGATGACCCATAAAGTTCAACGATAGATCAGTATGGCCCGTCGGTTTCGCGACCAGGCGCTTTCTTCGTGGCCGGGATCTTCCGGACGCTCTTCGCCGTAACTGACCATTTCGATCTGGTTCGGCGACACCCCGGCGCTGACCAGGAAGCTGCGCACGGCATCGGCACGTCGCTCGCCCAAGGCGAGATTGTACTCCCGAGTGCCGCGCTCGTCCGCATGCCCTTCGATCACCACCTCGCGGTCCGAATGATTACGCAGAATGGTGGCGTGCATCTCGAGCGCGGCCAGATCGTCCTGATTCAGCGCCGCGCGGTCGTAGTCGAAGTAGAACGTGCGCGGCAGCAACCGGGTCGACGAGCCCGGCACGAAGGGGTTGCCGGCGGCATCGAAGGCCGGCGGCTGCGCCGGCGAAGTCGGAGGCGCCGGCGTGGTCTCCGGGCTCTCCACGGGCTCCGCCGAGGGCTCCGTCGGCTGCCGCTGAGGTCCGGCTCCGGCACAGCCCGCCAGCAGCGTGCCCGCGATTACCAGGACGAAGAAATTCCGTAGCCACGTTGTCGACATGAAGCGCTCCGATTATCGTCTGAAATTCAGGAAAGGCGACCAGGCCGGTTCTCGAACGTCTCCGGATGAGGACGGGAGCCGGTACTTCACTCGGCCGTCGATCGAAACGACGGCAAGTATACCTCTCCCCCGATCCTGCGTCGCATAGATTAACATGGTGCCGTTGGGCGCCAGGGACGGCGACTCGTCGAGCGCCGTCTGGGTGAGCACCCTCACGTCGTCGCGTTCGAGATCCTGCCAGGCGATGTGGAACACCCCACGATCGCTGCGGTGTACGTACACCAGATGCTTGCCGTCCGGCAGCACCCGGGCCCGCGCGTTGTATCCCCCCTGGAAGGTCAACCGCTCCACCAGATTGGTGGTCAGCTCCAGCCGGTAGATCTGCGGCGCCCCGCCCCGGTCCGAGGTGAACACGATGTGGCGCCCGTCCGGCGAAAAGCTGGGCTCGGTGTCGATGGCGTGGTGGCGGGTGAGCCGGCGCAGGCGCCGGTCCGCCAGGTTCATCAGGTAGATCTCCGGGTTGCCGTCCCGGGAGAGCACCATGACCAGGCTCCTGCCGTCCGGCGAGAAGACCGGGGAGCCGTTGATCCCACTGAACTGGGTGATGAGCTCGCGTTCGCCGGTGATGAGGTCCTGAATGACGATGGCCTGTCGCCCGGTCTCGAAGGAGACGTAGGCGACCCGCCGCCCATCCGGGCCCCAGCTCGGCGACATCACGGGCTCGTTGGACGCGAACAGGGTTTCCGCACGGCGGCCGTCGGAGTCCGCCATTTCCACGGAGTATCGGGCGTTGGGCGACCCGGCGTTCTGGGCCAGCACATAGAGAATCTTGGTGGAAAAGGCGCCCCGGATGCCGGTGATGGCCTCGAACACGTCGTCGGAGACGTGGTGAGCCATGTCGCGCCACTGGGTCCGCGAGCCGCTGACCTGATCCGAGAGCATCTGCCGCTCGTTCACCACGTCGAACAGGTAGTAGCGCACCCGGATCTCGCCCGTGGGCATGGTGCTGGCGCTGCCCACCACCACGTACTCCATGCCGAGCACGCGCCAGTCGCGGAAGAACACCTGATCGGGCTGGCTGGGAAACGACAGCATGTTGTCGCGTTCCAGCGGCGCGAACTGGCCGCTACGGGAGAGATCGAAGGCGACGATGTCTGCCAGACCCTCCTCGCCGGCGACATCCGAGCCGCCCTGAAACGGCACCACCGCGATGCGGGTCTGCTTGTCGTACCCGGCATCGATGATGATGGTGTCCAGGCTCTGGGCCGCCAGCGCCAGCGGGGCCGCGAGGCCCTGGGCCAGCAGGATGATGATCACAGACAATCCACGTCTCACCGCAACAGATCCTCCGGTCTGAACAACAAAGAAAAGCGCCGGAAATAGCGCTCGAACACGTCCGGGTCCTCGGGCACCTCGAAGCGCTTCGCCTTGCGCACCGCCGCCTCCGCCGAGCGGTCGAAAGCCGCATTGCCGCTGGATTCGATCACGGTCACGTTCACCACCTGACCCGTGGGGACCAGCTCCACCAGGAGCTTCGCCTCCATGAAGTTCCGCGCCGAAGGAGGCCGCGACCAGTTGGCCACCACCGCCTGGTAGATGCCCATCCGGTAGCTCTGCGCCGCCGCTTCCGCCGCCGACTGCTCGGATTCCTCGAGCTGGGCCTCTTCCTCCTCCAGTGCATCGAGAAACGATGACTGGGCAAGAGCCTGCAGGCGTTCCTGACGGGCCCGCTCTTCCGCCCGCGCCTGCTCCTCCGCCCGCTTCTCCGCTTCGCGGCGCTCGGCCGCCCGGCGTTCCGCCGCAGGGTCGGGCTTCGGTGGCGTCGGCTCCGGCTTGGCGGCAGGCTTGGGTGGCGCCGCCTCGGACGGTGCCGGCTTCGGCGGCGGCTTCGGGGCCGGTTTCGGTGCGGGTTTGGGGGCCGCCTTCGGCTCCAGAACCACCAGATCGGCGTGCACGATCTGCGGCTCGATGATCCGGGTTTCCGTGCGCTCGGGATTCCAGTTGCCGTACAGCGCGGCCGCAGCCGCCACGTGCAGCAGCAACGCCAGCAACAGGGGCAGGGTGTATTGCCGAAGCGCCTCCACCATGCGCGGTCAGCTTTCCACCAGCTCCGGCGGCTCGGTGATGAGTCCCACGCTGCGGGCGCCCGCCTTCTGCAGCACCGTCATCACGCGAACCACGGTGCCGTAGTCCAGCTTGTGGTCCGCCTTCACGTACACCGGCACGTCCGTCCGGGCACGCAGAATCTTGCCCGCCTGATCCTCGAGACTGTAGATGGTGACCCGGGTCCCCTCGTCGTCCGCATTCTGGATTCCCAGATTGACGAAGATGGCGCCGTCGTCGCGCACCGACACCACCAGCGGGTCCTCCTGATCCTGCTCCACCGGCTCGGACGGCGCGTCGGGCAGGTCCACCACCACCCCCTGGGTCAAAAGCGGTGCCGTGGCCATGAAGATCACCAGCAGCACCAGCATCACGTCGATGTACGGCACCACGTTGATCTCGGACATGGGCTTGCGTCGCTGGGCCATGGCTGCCTCCTCGCCGCTGTCAGTTGTGCCGCGCGTGGGCCACGCGGTGCAGAATGCTGAT
>JAWLCV010000076.1:0-19692 GCA_041686955.1 Pseudomonadales bacterium | reverse complement strand
TTCCTTGAGATCGCGGATGCAGGCGCCGAGGTCGAGCACGCACTTCTCCATGATCAGCGCGGAGTCGTTGCCCCGGTAGCGCGGGTTGCAGTAGATGACATGGGTGCCGGCGCGAGCGAGCGCGTTGACCATGGGCAGAAACGCGCCGCCGCCGATGGGGTGGGAGAACACCACCACCGTTCTGGCGGACGGGGACGCTTCGGGCCGGATGCGCATGCACTCCACGAACACCGAGCCCGTGGAGCCCCCGTAGGTGTCCTTCATGGGGTCCGGGTCGGTGTGCACCACGCCGTAGGGCTCACGCACGATCTTCATTCGGTTCTCCTCTCTCGCACCGGCACGCCCACACGCCCGCCGTCCGGGAATTGTCTTGATCTTGACATGTTAATGTCAAGAACTAGACAATCAGCCCGACCCCGGAGATCAGGACGCCACCATGTCAGACGCCGTCAACGCTTCCGCCGCCGATCTGCTGACCCGGGTGCGGGCCCTGACGCCCATCATCGCCGAGCAGGCCGAGGAGGCGGAGCGTCAGCGCAAGCCCGTGGGCGCCGTGATCGAGGCCCTGGAGGAAACCGGCGTGTTCCGATCCTACGTACCGCGGCGCTTCGGCGGCTACGAGATCGACACGGACACCTACATCGACCTCGGCCTGACGGTCAGCGAAGCCTGCACCTCCACCGGCTGGGTGACCACCTTCTACATGGAGCACAACTGGATGCTGGCGCAGTTCCCGCCGGAGACCCAGCAGGCCATCTTCGGCGCGAAGCCCTACATTCTCGCGCCGGCCAGCATCAGCCCCAACGGCCGTGCCGAGGCGGTGGCGGACGGCTACCGCATCTCCGGGCGCTGGGCCTGGGGAACGGGCGTGATGCACGCCGACTGGGTGATCCTGAACGGTCTGGTCCTGGGCAGCGAACGGCCGGACCCACGCCTGTTCATCGTCCCGCGGGAGAGTATCGAGGTGGCGGACACCTGGTACTGCGACGGCATGGAAGGCACCGGCAGCAACGACATGATCGCCGACGATCTGTTCGTGCCCGCCGCTTACAGCGAGTCCCTGGTGGGCATGTCACTCGGACGCGGCTCCGGGGCGTTGTGGCACGAATCCCCCTGCTACCGCCATCCCATGCTGCCGCTTCTGACCATCGCCGCGGCCACCCCGGCCCTGGGGGCCGCGCGGCGGGCGCTGGCGCTGTTCAAGGAGCGGCTCGGCGCCCGGGCGCTGTACGGAACCACGAGCCCCCAGGCCCAGCGTCAGGCAGCGCAGATCCGGCTGGGAGACGTGGCGGCGCAGATCGACGCGGCGGAAACCATCCTGCGCCAGGTCGGCCGGGACCTCACGGTCTGGGGACACCGGGAGGACGTCTGCCCCGCCGAGGAGCGGGCACGATTGCGGCTGCTGGTCGCCCAGGTGGTGCGGACCTGCCGGGACGCCGTCACCCGGATCATGGAGGCGAGCGGCGCCAGCGCCCACCTGAAGCCCCATCCCATGCAGCGCATCCAGCGCGACGTGAACACCCTGTCGTGTCACACCGTGTTCGATCTGGAGATCGGCGCCGAGAACTACGGCCGGCTGCTGCTCGGCATGGAACCCGCAACCCCGGTGTAGGAACCCGCATGACCCGACTGCTGTACATCGAAGCGAGCCCGCGCCGCGAAGCCTCCTTCTCCTCCCGGGTGGGTCACGCCTTCGTCACTGCCTACCGCGAAGCGCACCCGGACCACGAGGTGGCGCATCTGCCCCTGTTCGACGTCGACCTGCCCGCCTTCGGCGGCGAGGGTGCCAACCAGAAGATGGCACAGATCGCGGAGATGGTGCGGGGCGGCAGCGGCATCGAGGCCGCCGGCGAGTGGGCCGGGGTGGTGGCGGAGGTCGAGCGGCTGAAGGCCGCGGACAAGATCGTGATCTCGAGCCCCATGTGGAACTTTTCCATCCCCTACCGGCTCAAGCACTACATCGACCTGGTGTGCCAGCCGGGACTCACCTTCTACGTGAACCGCCAGGGGGAGTACGTGGGCATGCTCGATGACCGGCCGCTGCAGCTCGTTCTGGCCAGCGGCAGCCCCTACGCGCCGCGTTTCCCCCGCGAGGGCGACGGCACCAAGACCGATTTCCAGCGCTGGTACCTGGAGCACATCGCCCGGCTGATCGGCATCGACGACATCCGGGTGATCAAGATCGAGCCCACCGGGATGCTGGACCCAGGCAAGCTCGACGAGCTGCTGGCGCGCCGGATCGCCGAAGCGCGCCGGGCAGCCGCAGAATTCTGACATGCTCCGAGCCGACAGCACCGCCAACGGCCGCCGTTCCGGAGGGCAGCAGCGTCACGCTCATTCCCGCTTCTCGGTAACGGGTCTGCTCACCGCGGCCGCCGCGGCGCGTCCCCACGGAGTCGCCGTGCGTCAGGGTGCTCGGGCCACCACCTGGAGTGATCTGGCGGATCGAGTCGCCCGGCTGGCGGGTGCGCTGCGCACCCTCGGCCTCGCCCCCGGCGAGCGGGTGGCGGTGCTCAGCACCAACAACGACGCGTTCTTCGCCCTGCTCACCGCCGTGCCCTGGGCAGGCGGCGTGCTGGTGCCCCTCAACACCCGGCTGGCCGAGCCCGAGCTGCTCGCCTGCCTGGAGGATTCCGGCAGCCGTTTGCTTCTGGCCGAGGATGACCATCTGCCGCTGGCTCGGGAGCTGGCCGACCAGGCTTCGTGCGTCGAGCGGGCGCTGCGCCTGGACGCCTCCGATCACGTCGCCGGGGATGCAGCGAATTCTCCCGCCGTGGCGGCCCGGCGATCCTCACCGCCGGCGGACCAGGGACGTGGCGACGAAGATGCTGCCGTGCTCTGCTACACCGGGGGCACCACCGGGCGGCCGAAGGGTGTCGTGCTCACCCACCGCAGCATCGTCACCTCCTGTCTGCAGTGGCAGGGCGTGGCGCGTCTGTCCGCCGACGATTGTCTGCTGCTCGTCGCCCCCATGTTCCACCTCGCCGGCCTGACCAACAGCTACGGCGCCATGCTGGTGGGCGGCACCGCGGAGATCCTGGAGCGCTTCGACCCCCAGCAGGTGCTCGAGACCATCGAAACCCGACAGGTCTCCTACGCCGTGCTGGTGCCCGCCATGATCCGCGCGCTGGTGCGGCATCCCGACATCACGCGGCGTGACGTCTCGTGCCTGGCACGCATCACCTACGGGGGCTCCCCCATCTCGGAGAGCGAGCTCCGCGAGGCGCTGACCTACCTGCCGGACACCGCCTTCGTGCAGATCTACGGCCAGACCGAGGCCGGCATCACCGCCGCGCTCATGCCCGAGGATCACGTAGTGGGTCGGAAGCGGCTGCGCTCGGCGGGGCGGCCCTTGCCGGGGGTGGAGGTTCGTATTCTCGATGCCGACGGCGATTCCGCGCCGCCGGGAACCTGGGGCGAGATCTGCACACGCTCCCCCGGACTTGCCCAGGGCTACTGGAACCGCCCGGCGGAGAACGCGGAGACCTTCCGTGACGGCTGGCTGCACACCGGCGACATCGGCTACCTGGACGACGAGGGCTTCCTCTACGTGGTGGATCGCGCCAAGGACATGATCATCAGCGGCGGCGAGAACGTCTATTCGGTGGAGGTGGAACAGGTGCTGGACGCCCACCCGGCGGTGGCGGAGAGCGCAGTGGTAGCGGTGCCTTCCGAGCGCTGGGGCGAGGCCGTGCACGCGGTGGTACGGTTGAAAGACGGCGCTGCGGCCAGCACCGACGCGCTCATCGCCCACTGCCGGGAGCACCTCGCCGGATACAAGTGCCCGCGCGGCGTGACCTTTCGCAGCACGCCGCTTCCGCGCAACCCCATCGGCAAGATTCTGAAGCGCGAGCTGCGCAGGACCCTGAGGGAGGACGAAGCATGTTGAAACCGAACGGCGTTCATCACCTGGCCATCGCCACCGCCGACATCAAGCAGCAGATCGAATACTTCTCGGACGTGCTGGGGATGGAGCTGGTGGCCCTGTACTGGATGCACGGCGTCGACGGCGCCTGGCACGGCTTCATGAAGGCCAACGACGCGTGCTACATCGCCTTCGTGCAGATGGATTCGATCAAGTCCGTCCCCATCGAGTTCGGCAAGACCCACGCCGGCTCGGGTGCACTGCCGTCCGCCCCCGGAACCATGCAGCACGTGGCGTTCAACGTAGACACGGTGGAGGAGCTCCTGAACATACGCGACCGCATCCGCTCGCGGGGGGTCAACGTGCTCGGCCCCATCGACCACGGCATGTGCCAGTCGCTGTACTTCGCCGGGCCGGAAGGGCTGACTCTGGAGATCGCCACGTCCGAAGCGGCCATCGACCCGCGGGCGTGGATCGATCCGGAGGTGGTGGCGCTGGCCGGCATCTCCGCCGAGGAGCTCGAGCGCTTCCGTCAGCCGGCGCGCTACGCCGGCCAGGGCGGCGCCGTGCCGCAGCCGCCCATCGATCCCGCCAAGCCGCACATGCGCTACCCGGCCAAGGTCTACGAGAAGATCATGGCCATGAGCGACGAGGAGATCACGCGGCAGTCCAGCATGCCCGAGCCGCCGGTGAAGGTGGAGGGCTGAGGCGGGCGCGCACGCGCCCGAGCCCCGGTGAAGGTGGAGGGCTGAGGCGGGCGCGCACGCGCCCGCCCCTCCGCCACCCGGGCCCCGCAAGTCAGAGCTCGTAGCGGGCCTGCACCGCCACGGTGCGGCCGATGTCCATGAGCTGAGTGGCGGTGGTGTGGTCGGGGATGGCGCCCGGCGGAGCCGACCCCGGCGTCTCGAAGCCCTGACTGAACGTCTCCTCGTCCGTCAGGTTCTTGCCGAGCAGGGCGACGCTCCAGCCGCGGGCCTCGCTCGCCAGCTCCAGACGCAGGTCCAGCTTGGCGTAGGCGTCCTGGTGCACCTCGTCGAACAGGCTCGGGTGCACGAAGTAGTCGTCACGGAAGCTCACGCCGAGATCGGCGGTGAACAGCAGGTCGGCCACCGGCCGCAGGTACTGCACATCCAGCCGGCCGCTCCACTTGGGGGCGTTGGGCAGGTCGGTGCCGTCGAGATCTTCCACGCAGCCGGGAATCACGTGGTTGGGCGCGATGCAGGCGCCGTTCACGTACTTCTCGTACTCTGCATCGAGATAGGCCAGCGACGCATTGAGCTGCCACTCGTCGTTCAGGGTCAAGCTGGACTCGACCTCCACGCCTCGGGTGTCGGCTTCCGCAGCATTGGCGAAATCGAACGCCACGCCGTTGAACGACGCGGTCTGCAGATCCTCGTAGGTGGTGGTGAACGCGGCGAGGCCGACGAAGCCGCGGCCGCCGAACACGTCGAGCTTGGCGCCGACCTCGTAGGAGGTGGAGCTCTCCGGTCCGAACTCGAAATTCTCCGCGAGCACGCTGCCCGAGGCGCCGGCGAAGCCGCCGCCCTTGGACCCCTCCGCGTAGCTCAGGTACAGCATGGTGCGGTCGTTCACCTGCCACTGAAGCTTCGCGGAAGCGTCCACTTCGTCCTCGGAGAGGCTTCCGGAGAGCGGCGTTTCGAGCTGGCTGGGCGGGGCGAGACCGTCGTTGTAGCGCAGCAGATCCGCGTCCTTGTCCTCGTCCGTGTAGCGCAGGCTCGCGATCAGGCTGACGTCATCGGTGAGCCGATAGTCGAGCTGCCCGTAGAGGGAGTAGAGCTCGGACGCCTCCTGGTAATCCCGGTTGGTGATGCCGGTGAACGGCCCGAGATTCCACATGGTCTGGCGGAAGATGTCGATCTCGCGGTCGAGGTAGAACACCCCCACCGCATAGCTGAGCCGCTGGTCCGCGGGAGACAGCAGGCGGAACTCCTGGGAGAACTGCCGGAGGTCGTCGAAGAACGAGGCGCCGAGCACGTTCGCCGCCGTGAAGTCGGCGTCCACGAAGTTCTCGCTGTCGAGATCCACGTATCCGGTGATGGACGTGAGCACATGACGCCCGACGTCGGCGTCCACGGTGATGGAGGCGTTCACCGTCTGCTGCTCGTCGTACTCTGGGAAGTCCGCGGCCCGTCCGCCGCTGTAACTGCCGCCGAGCGGGATGGTCGCGAAGGGATGCCCCTCCAGGTCGGTCTCCGCGTACTCCAGCCGGGCCACCGCCGTGACCGCATCGCTGAGGTCCGCCACGCCGGTGCCGCGCAGCAGCAGGCGATCCCCCGAAGGATCGTCCCGGCCGGTGACGGCGTTCTTCACAAATCCGCCCACGTCCTCGTACTTGGCCACCAGCCGCGCCAGGAAGCGCTCCGACAGCGGCCCCGAGAGAATGGCGGTGGTGGCGTAGCTGTCGGTTTCGAACTCGTACTCGCCCTCCACGCTGATCTCCGTTTCCCGGGTGGGACGCCGGGTGACCACGCTGATGGCGCCCGCGGAGGTGTTCTTGCCCACCAGAGCCCCCTGGGGCCCCCGCAGCACCTCCACCCGCTCCACGTCCAGGAACGGCTCCTGGAACTGCCGCGCACGGCCCGCGTAGATGCCGTCCACGAACAGGGTGACCGACTGCTCGAGCGCGAGGCTACCCGACTCGGTACCGATGCCGCGGATGTAGATCTGATTGTTGCCCGGCGAGTCGGAGATGATGAGGCTCGGAACGTGCTCCTCGAGCTCCTCGAAGGTGGCGATGCTCAAGCGGTCGAGCTTCTCCCCGCCCACCACGTTGATGGAGATGGGCACGTCCGCGAGGCTCTGCTCGCGCTTCTGCGCGGTCACCACGATCTCCTCGAGGACGGCGTGCTCCGCCCCCAGGGCGGATGCTGCCGGACACAAGGCAAGGCACGCGAGTTGGAGCGTCCAGCGGCGGCCTGAACGCGGGTAAGGCAATTCTTTCGAACTCATTGTTCATCTCCCCATGTGGCTGGCTGGCAAAGCCGGCGGCTGCTTCGGCAGCCCGATTGGATTGTGAAGATCTTGACAAGATAATGTCAAGCTCTCGACAAATCCTCCACTGGGGAGGTTCTCGATCTCCCGCCGGGGCCCCCGTTGGGGCGCCGGTGAGATTCAGGAGCGGGGCCCGTCCTCGCCGCCGCCCACCTGCGCCTGGATCTGCGAAAGCAGCTCCGCCGAGCCGAACTGCGCGGCGCTGGCGTCCTGCTCGCCCAGGGCGAACTGGGGCGGCACCACCTCTGGTCCCTGACCGGGAGGGAGCGGCGGCGTGTAGTAGCCGAGGGCGTAGCCGCCCATGGAGTAGCCGATCAGAGCCTGCAACTCGGGATCGAGGGTCCGGGCGATCTCGGGCGGGCAGGAGAGGTACTGGTTCTCTTCCTGGCGAAGCCAGCCCAGGGTGTAGGTGATGTTGATGCCGACGCGGTCGCCGTCCGACACGTTGGCGCCGCCGCCGTGGAAGACGCTGCCCGAGTAGACGAGCACCGAGCCGGCTCGCATCACCGCGTAGCCGATCTCATCCTCGGCGGGCCGGTGATCGTCCGGCCAATCCAGACTGCCCGGACAGACCTGGGTGGCACCGTTCTCCCGGGTGAAGTCGGTGATGGCCCAGATGGTGTTGAACTGCGGCTCGATGCCCTGGAGGTAGGTGCCCCAGGCCCAGCGGTCGCGGTGGATCGCCTGCTCTTTCTGCCCCGGCGTGATCCGGATCACCTGGGTCAGATGCAGCTGGATGCGCTCGCAGAACGGCTTCAGGTACGCGTTCGCCCCGGCCAGGACGGTTTCGTTCATGATCAGTTCCCGGCATGTCGGCGAGCGCGCGACCAGCGCGCCGGTGCGGGTGGTCCGGTTGCCCGTGAAGTCGTCGCGGCCGAACTCGGTGGCTTCCACATAGGGCATGATCTCGCCGCGCACCCGATCCACCTGTGCCGGTGTCAGGACGTCCGCGAGGATGAGCGCGCCATCGCGCGAGAGGACCGCGAGGATCTCGTCGCTCGACGCGGTGGCGGGCAGGGTTTGGAGTTCAGGCATGGCGTTCTCCCGGCGAGTTTCTGCATCATCGCCCAACTACCTGCCCATCATCCAGCGTGGCCGCCACCACATTGACGAACGCCTACGTTTGCCTTGACCGCCTACCCGCACCGCCTAGACTGAACGTCCGCCAACGGGAGGGATCGGGTCATGAAGGCGGCCAAGCGCAGATTCCTTTTCGTCTTCCTGTCAGCGGCGGCCGCCGGCGCCGGCGTCCCCAGCCAGGCCGAGGATCTCGCCGACTTCATCACCGGTCTCTACGGCGGCAACGGAATCATTCTCCCGGCGGCGCCGGGCATCCCCGCCGCCATCGCCGACGCCCATCGGCCCCACTTCACGGGGGAGTCCCAGATCCAGCAGCTCAACGCCCTGAGCAACGGGCTGCTCTCGGGGATCGGCGTGTACGCCTTGAGCTCCACCGTCACCGGCATCTCCTTCGACCTCTCCCAGGGCGTGCCCATCGCCCTGGAGGACAGCCTGGGCCCGTTGCTCGCGGAACGCGCCACCACCGTTGGCCGCGGCCGGACGACGTTCGGCTTCGGTTACTCGAATCAGGATTTCGACGAGCTGGACGGCAAGGACCTGAGCAGCCTCCGCGTCACCCTGATGCACCAGGACTGCTGCCAGGTGGGGCCGCCGCCGATACCGCCGCCGGACGGCCAGCTCACCGGCTTCGAGGAGGACGTGATTCAGCTCGACATCGACCTGGACATCGAGCAGGAAGTGTTCGCCTTCTTCGGCAACTACGGGCTGACCGACCGCTGGGACGTGGGCGTGGTGGTACCGGTGGTGAGCGTGGAAGCGCGGGCCTCGTCGGTGGCGGAAGTGGTGCTGGTGAACCCCACCACCGGATCGCTGATCGACGGCAATCCGGTGCATTCCTTCGCCGAGGACGATCAGGCCCGCTTCTCCCGCACGGGCGGTGAGGAAACGGGACTCGGGGACGTGATTCTGCGCAGCAAATACCAGCTCATGAGCAGCGACACCGGCGGATTCGACTTCTCGGTGCTCGGCCAGGTGACCTTCGCCACCGGTGACGAGGACGATCTGCTCGGCACCGGCGAGAACCGCTACCGGGCCATGCTCATCGCCTCCAGGACCCTCGGCCGCATCACGCCGCACCTCAACGTCGCCTACGAGGTCCCGGACAGCAACGCCGATCTGGAGAACCTCACCTACGCGGTGGGCTTCGACACCCGGGTGAACAGCCAGCTCACGTTCGCCATCGACGTGCTAGGCCGCCACAACCCTCACGTGGAAGAGATCGGCAACGACGTGGTCGATGCCGCGTTCGCGGTGAAGTTCAACCCGTTCAACCGCTACAACGCGCCGTTGCACGCTTTCGTCAGCGTCCCGCTGAACGACGATGGCCTGCGCTCCGACGCCATCTGGGGCGTCGGCTTCGACGTCATCTTCAACTAGAGCGGCGCCCGCGCCGGCGCCACGATGTCCGCGAAGTCCTCCAGCGACCAGGTCTCCACGTCGTGCTCGCCGAAGTGCCCATCCTCGAGCTCGAGGACGATGTCGTCGCGCCAGTCTTCCCGATCCTGATACATGCTCGCTTCCTCCGGTGACCTCGCCATCACCTGGAGCAGCAGCCGTGCCAATCCGCAACAGAACCCCCAACGAGGCCGCAAACGATTGATTTCAAAGGGGATCGTCGCGACTCGGGGCGGCAGCGCAGATGCCGCGGCCGGAGCAGGTGTCGGCGTGGCGCCAACGAACGCCCTGCATTTCGTCGGGCTCAGGCCTCCGATACCGACAGGCTGCCGGCGATCTGCCGGCGCACGAGCTGGTGATACATGCCGCCGCGCTCGAAGAGATCCGCGTGGGCGCCCTCTTCCACCAGCGTGCCGTCGTAGAGCACCAGTATCTTGTCGGCGTTCATGATGGTGCTGAGCCGGTGGGCGATGACCAAGGCCGTACGCCCCTCCAGCATGCCCTGGAGGTTGTGCAGGATATTGCTCTCCGTCTGGCTGTCCAGGGCCGAGGTGGCCTCGTCCAGGATCAGCACCCGGGGATCGCGGTAGAGGGCGCGGGCGATGCACAACCGCTGGACCTGCCCGCCCGAGAGCCCCATGCCGCGCTCGCCCACGAGCTGGTCGTAGCCCAGCGGCAGGGCGCTGACGAAGGCGTGGGCGTCGGCCAGCCGGGCCGCCTCCACCACCCGCTTGCGGTCGGGATTCTCGTCGCCGGCCGCGATGTTCTCGGCGACGGTGCCGGAGAACAGCAGGTTGTTCTGCATCACGTAGCCGAGTTGGGAACGGTATACCTCGCGGTCCACCTGAGTCAGGTCGTAGCCGTCCACCAGGATGCGGCCTTCGTTGGGCGTGTAGAAGCCGGCGATGAGCTTGGCCAGGGTGGATTTGCCGGAGCCGCTCTGCCCCACCACGGCCACGAGCTGACCCGCCTGCACGTCGAAGCTGACGCCTTCGAGCACGTAGGGCTTCTCCGGGCCGCCGTAGCGGAAGTACACGTTCTCGAAGCGGATGTCGCCCCGGACGCTCGGCAGGACGATACGTGACGCGGCCTCCTCCGGCTTCTGCTCCGGCTCCACGTCCAGCACGTCACCCAGCCGCTCCATGGCCACACCGGTCTCGTGCAGCTCGTCCCACAGGGAGATGACGCCCATGAGCGGCGTCATCACGCTGCCCATCAGCATGTTGAAGGCGATGAGCTGGCCGATGGAGAGCTCGTCAGCCAGCACCATGGTGGTACCCACCCAGAGGATGGTGATGGTCACCACGGCGTTCAGTATCTGGCTCACGAAGCCCACCTTGATGTCGAAGCGCTGAGCCCGGAACTGCACGTCCAGCGCCGCGGCGTAGCGCCGTTCCCAGCGCATGCGCATGGCCCGCTCGTTGCCCATGGCCTTCACGGTCTCGGCGCCGCTCAGCGTCTCCATGAGCACCGACTCGGCGTCGGTGGATTTCTCGAAGCTCTCACGCGCGTACTGCTTGATGCGGGGCGTGATGGCGAGAGTGAGCAGCGCCAGCGGAATCATCAGCACGACCAGCAGCGCCGTCAGGGTCACGTTGTAGAGAAACATGACGGTGAAGAAGACGAAGATCATGAGGAAGTTCAGCACCGTGCTGATGGTGGACTCGGTGAGAAAGTTGCGGACCGTCATGTTCTCCTGGAAGCGCGCGAAGATGTCCCCCGTGCGCCGGGTGGTGAAGAAGGTCAGCGGCAACGACAGGGTGTGCTTGAAGAACTGGGAGATCATGGCGAAGTCGAGATTGCGGGTGACGAAGGTGGTGAGGTACCCCCGCATCAGCCCGGTGAGCCGCGCGAACAGGTGGGCGATGACGAGCCCCACCATGAGCACGTGGAGCAGCTCCACGTTGGCATGCACCACCACCCGGTCGAGGATGTTCTGCACGATCACCGGCGGCACCACGGCCAGCAGCTCGATGACCAGGGTGGCCAGCAGGATGAACCCGATGACGTTCTTGAATGGCGCCAGGTAGCGGGCGAAGCGGGCCCAGGGCGAGGTGCTGGCCACCCCGGGTGTCAGCTCCGCGGAGGGCACGAACAGCAGGCACGTGCCGGTCCAGCCCTTCTCGAAGTCCGCCACGGTCATGCGGGAGAAGCCGCGGGCGGGGTCCGCCACCCACACGTGACGCTTCGACACCCCGTACACCACCACGTAGTGGTAGCCCTCCCAGTGGGCGATGAACGGCAGGTCGAAGCCCTTGAGGGACTCGAAGGTGCACTTCACGCCGCGGGTGGTGAAGCCGAGTGATTCGCCCACCCGCGCCAGGCTGTCGAGCGTTGCGCCCTCCGTGGTGACGTTGGCCATCTCCCTGAGCTTCCCCAGGGTCAGCGGGATGTCGTAGTACCGGCAGATCATGGCGAGACACGCGGCGCCGCAGTCGCTCTCTTCCGCCTGCTCCACCAGGGGAAAGCGCCGCAGCACCTTTTCCCCCGCCTTGGGCTTGCTCACCAGATCCAGCACGTGCCTGCGGCCGCGCCGCTCGGCGAGCTGCCGCTGCCGCTCCAGCTCCCGCTCCGTGGTGTCGATGCGCTGCTCGAGAAATTCCCGCACCTGGGGATTGAGCTCCAGTACCCGGCGCAGGGTGTCCTCCGGCACCACCAGCAGCACGGCGTTGGTCTCGGCCGTGACGGTGGCGGGCTGCTCCACGCGCTTGAGCGCGCTCTGCTCGCCGAACACGTCGCCCCGGCCGATGGTGCCCAGGGCGAACTCGTTGCCCTCTTCCTCTCGCACCACGTTCAGGGAACCCTGGCGCACGAAGTACAGCCGCTTGTCGTCGGTGGCCCCCTGCGGCAGCACCACGCTCCCGGCGCTCACCCGCTTCACCCCGACGCTGCGCACCAGGGCTTCCACGTCCGCCTTGTCGGCCTTGCCCTTCAGATCGAACAGCCGGCTCACCACGCCGCCGGCGGCCCGGATCGCCACGTAGCTGGTGACGAAGGCCGCCGCGTCCCGGTCCGCGGCCAGAAGCGGCGCCAGCGCGTCGTGGGAGACGAACAGCAGCTCGGCGCTGGAGGAGGCGCGCACGGAGGAATCGTGACGGAACTTGCGCAGAGCGCCCAGCTCGGCCACCACGTCGCCGGCCTTGCGCACGCCCATGCTGATCTCTTTGCCGTCGTCGTTGGTGAAGATCCGCACCGTGCCCTTGCGCAGAACGTAGACGCCGGTGCCTTCGTCCCCGGCGTCGAACACGTTGTCACCGAACTCGTAATGCTCGACCTTCACCTGCTCCGCCAGCGACTCGAGGTGCTCCCGACGGAAGTTGGAGAACAGCTCCACACCCGCGAGAAATTCGGCGATGGATCGCGTGTCCTGGCTCATGAAATCCCCCGTGCTCGTCGTCCTCATCCGGTCACGTTCCTGAGCGGGTCGAGCGCCAGGTCGACGACGCGACGCTCCCGCACCACGATTTCCACCTTGGCGCCCATGCCGTAATGCAACGGCACCACCTCACCGTTGACCCGGAAGTGATCCCGGGCCAGGCCCACCCGGCCGCCATAGACGGTCTGCTTGGTGGCGGGATTCACGTGGCTCGCCGGCGCGATGTACTCCAGCTCGCCGTCCAGGAAGCCGTAGCGCTGGTAAGAGAAGGCGTTGACCTTCACCTTCACCGGCGCCCCCGGCGTCAGGAAGGCGCGGTCCCGCTCACTGATCTCGATCTCCAGCACCTTGCGCACGTCCTTCGGCGCGATGGAGATCACGGGCTCCTTGTCGTCCACCTGGGTGCCGACCTGGGCCTGGGTGACCCAGGTGACCACGCCGTCCACCGGCGCCCGGATCAGAAGAAAATTGTCGTCGTCGATGTCCTTGTAGCTGACCTGGGACGCCGCCTGCGCCTTGGCGCGAGCCAGGCGCAGGTCGGTCTCCACCTGCTCCTCCTGGCTCGCGAGCTGCAGCACGGTGGCCTGGTACTTCGCTTCCAGACCCAGAAGCTCCTGGGATTTCTTCTCGATCTCGGCGCGCTTCTTCGCGGTCTCCTCGCCCAGCTTCACCTCGAACTCGCCGAGTTCCACCTCCGCGAGACGCAGGTCGATCTCCTTGTCCCGAAGCTGCTTGCGCTTCTCCTCCACCTGCTGGCCGGAAACCCCGCCGCCGCCCGGGGATTCGAACAGGCGCACGTGCTGGTCGAGCACCCGCTTGGCGTGGGCCCACTCTTCCTGCGCCTTGGCCAGCTTCGCCCGCGCCTTCTCGAGGTTCAGGGTCTGCTCCTCGGCGAGCCTCGCCATGTCTTCCACCACCTTGCGCTCGTACTCGCGCTGCTCCGCCGCCAGGGTGCGGGCGATGGCTTCGAGCTCCTTCTCCATGGCACGGCGGGTGTCCGGGAAGCTGGCGTGCTTGATCTCGGCGGACGCCAGGTTCAGCTTCGCCTGGGTCGCCTGGCCGGCGAGCTCGATGGCGCTCGGCGAGTTCAACCGCATCATCACGTCCCCGGCCGCCACCGGCATTCCTTCGGCCACGTAGATGTCGGCGATGTGCCCCTTGATGGGCACGTGCACCTTGCTCTCCGGGGTCTCCGGCTTCACGGTGCCGGTGCCTTCGACGATCACGTCCACGCGACCGTAGAACGACCACGCCACCGCCGCCGCCAGCATGGCGAACAGCACCAGGATGGTGGCGCGCATGAGCCGGGAGGGCTCGTCGGTGAGTATCGCCATTCCCTCGGGAGCGTGATCCTCGTCCACGCCGTTCTGCCGCCTGCTCGATCGGTGATACACGGGCGCCATGATCAGTCCTCCACGTTGGGCAGCCGCTCGAGCTTCGCCTGGAGCAACGCGGGCTCCAGCACCAGGCTCAGATCCTCCAGCGCGCTGCGCTGCCGTTTGATCTCGTTCTCCACCGCCACCGTCAACGCCTGCCACTGGTCCGGCGGCGAGCGGCCGATGCTGCGCCAGGCGCGGGCGCCTTCGCGGAGCGCCGCGTGCGCCTCGGAGAGCAGCGCCGCCTGGCGCAGGAAGCGCTCCGACACGCCGTCTTCCACCCGCACCACGCTGGGCAGGCCGCCCCCGTTCCTGAATCGGGCCCAGGCTTCTTCGGCACTCCGCCGCCGGGCTTCCAGCTCGTCCTCCAGGCGTGCCAGGTAGCGGCGGTAGTCGGCCTCGGTGGCTTCCAGGAAGAAGGTGTCTTCCTCCGGCACCAGATCGGCGCGGAAGGCGGCCACCCGGGCGTCGTAGTCGGCAGCCTCGCGGATGGCCTGCAGGGCGTCGAAGCCACCGCGCACCCGCTGATAGCGTTCGATGGTGCGTTGGGCGCGCTCGCCGTGGGGACCCGTGAGCAACGGCTCCAGAGCGGCCTCGGCGCCGGCCAGGTCGCCGGACTGCCAGGCGCCGCGCGCCCGGCGGTACGCAGCCACCACTTCCTCGGGCAGCGCCACGGTGGTCAGCCAGCGATCCGCCTGGGCACGCACCAGCTCCGTGCGGAAGCTGACGGCGTCGACCGCTGCCGCGAAGCCCACGGGGTCCCGCTCCGCGCTCTCCCGCAGACGCCCATAGGCCTCCACGTCCGCACGCAGCTCGTCGATGCCGGCGAGCCGAGGGTGCTCCGCCTGGAAGGTGGCGAGCAGCGGCTCGATTCGAGCCAGCTCGCCACCTTCCAGGGCGTTCTCCACCGCCTTCGTCAGCGCCGCGATGTCGGCGCCGTAGGTGGCCTGATCCCGGCGCAGGCCCCGCAGGCTGCTCACCAGTCCCGAGCCGAGGTCTTCGAAATCCGGCTCCCAGATGCTCGCCTGGGTCAGAAGCTGGCGGTTCTTGAACCGGTCGGCATCCCACTCGGCGACCAGGGATTCGATCACCCGCGCGTCGCCGAGTATGGACATGGGGGCGCCGGGACCGCCCCGCCGCTCCTCGTACTCGCGCAGGCGCACCGCCCAGTCGAGCAGGCCGAGCATCTCACCGGCCCCGGCGATGCCCGGATGAGCTCGCTTCGCCCGGGCCACCCGCTCGCGCGCCTCGTCGAAGCGCCCCTCCCGAAGCGCCCGCATCCAGCCGGGCAGCACCGCGCGGACCACCGCCTCGGTGCCCCAGCGGCCCACGTCCGCGTCGTCCGGACGAAGCTCCAGGAAGACCTGAGCCGCGGCGGCGCTGGCGGCGAAATCGCCGTCGTCGAGGGCGCTCTTGATGGCGCGGCGCTCGGCGCCCGCCAGGTAGCCGCCGGTAAGCAGCGCCGCCACCAGCACCAGGCCCGCGAGCGACCAGGCGACGGCGCGCCGGGAACGGCCGTTGCCGAGCTCCAGCGCTTCCAGCAGCTGCCGGACCACGCCCCGGGGCGCAGGCGCCGGGCGGGCCGCCTCGTCCGTCGGGAGGGCGTCCCGCTCCGGCTCCTCGGCACAGAAAACGTCGAGAAACGACGTGGCGGAATCGACGAAGCGGGTATGGTCCGCATCCTCCGACGGATCCCTGGGCGCTACGGTGTCCGGCGCGGCCTCGCCGCCTGCCGTGGCGGCCGCGCCGCCTCTGCAGGCGGCGGCCACGAACATGGTGGCATCCTGCCCCTCCGTCACATCGTACCGGTCGATGCTCACGCGGTACGCGAAGCGGTCCCCGCCGAACGCCAGCACGTCGCCGTCCTGGAGCGGACGTGCCTGCTCGTCCAGCCGCTCACCGCCGACGAAGGTGCCGTTGGCGCTGTCGAGGTCCTCCACGCAGATGCCGTCACCCTTCTCCAGGATCACGGCCTGGCGGCGCGAGATGCGCCGCACGTCGTCCGGGTAGCGGTCGAGGTACTGGGCGAACAGCTCGTCGCTGCGATTCACCAGGAACGGAAACCGCTCGACGACGATGGTTTCCAGCCCGCTGTCCGGCTGCACGGGCCGCAGCACCAGGCGGGTCGCCACGGTCTCGCCCACGGTCCGATCGCCGGTGTCGTCGGCCTGCACGTCCACCCGGAAGGTGTACTCGCCGCCGAGGCCGATCTCATCGCCCGGGTTGAGCACCGCGGCTTCCCGGCCCAGCGGCGTGCCGTTGAGCTGGGTGCCGTTCAGGCTGCCCAGGTCGGCGATGTAGGCGAGGCCCCGCTCCACGAAGATGCGGGCGTGGCGCCGCGACAACCGCGCCGCGGAGCCGCTGGCGTCGCCGGCGAACGGCGGCTCCCTGCGGCCGATGGCGAACAAGGCGTCCTCGATGACGATGGGCTCCAGATGGGGATGCGACACGGGCTCGAGAATCAGCTTCAGCATGCCCTTCCTCGGTCAGTTGCTTGCGGCCAGCCCCCGGTCCTCGCGGGCGGACCAGCCTCCGCCCAGCGCCATGTACAGAGTGACGGTATCGGCCAGCACCTGCTGGTAGGCCTGCAGCAGCGACTGCTGGCTGCCGAGCAGCGAGCGCTCCGTCTCGAACAGCTCGAGCTGGGAAACCAGCCCCTCCTTCAGCCGCTCGCGCTGAACGTCGCGCACGACCTGCAGCATCTCGATCTGCCGCTCCAGGCGCGCCATCTGCTCGCGCCGCGAACGCAGGTTCAGCAGGGCGATCTCCACTTCCTCGTAAGCAGTGAGGACCTTCTCCCGATAGGCGGTGACGGTTTCCCGCACCGTCACCTCGTTGGTCTCCACCTGCACCCGGGTATCCCGGTCGAACATGCCAGCCAACGAGGTCGCCAGCCCCCAGGTCCAGCTCGCCGACACCAGCTTCGCCATGCCGAAGCCGGAGGTGAAATTCAGATTCGGCAGCCGCGCCAGCCGCGCTTCGCCCAGCAGGTGGTGCGCCCGCAGCACGGCGAGTTCCGCCTGCAGCACGTCGGGCCGGCGCGCCAGCACGTCGCCCGGCAGCATCAGTGGCACCTCCAGGGGCTTCACCGTGTTGCGCAGGTGCGCGACCGGCACTTCGAACTCCCCCGCCGGCCGGCCGAGCAGGCGCGCGAGCTTCAGCTCGTCCTCGTCACGCTGGCGCTCGGACTCCAGCACCTGGGTGGCGAGGCTTTCCACCTCCGAGCGCTGATTGAGCAACTGGGTCTCGGCCACCAGGCCTTCGCCGAACTGAGCTTCGTAGATGGCGAGCAGCTCCTCGCTGTTCGCGAGCGCTTCGCGCTGATGGTGAATCTGCTCGTCGAGCTGACGGATGCGGAAGTACCGCGTGGCCACGTCGGCGACCAGCTTCAGGTAGGTGCCACGCCAGTCCATCTCCGAGGCTGCGTAGCTGGCGCGCTGCGCGGCCAGGCGCTCGCGCAGCTTGCCCCAGAGGTCGATCTCCCAGCTCACGTCGAGGCCGAGGAGCTCGCGGCTCACCGTGGTGCCGCTGGTCTCGTCGGAACCGGTCACCTGGGCCCGGGGATTGGCGCCCACTTCCGGCAGCAGGCTGCGCCGCTCGTTCTTCAGGTCGATGCCCGCCTGCTCGAGGCGCAGCGCCGCCACCTCGAGCTCCGGATTGCTCTCGAGGGCCTGGGCGATGAGCGCGTTCAGGTACGGGTCGCCGAAACCCTTCCACCAGTCGGGGCGGATCACTTCGGCGGGATCGAGCTCGCGACCCTCGAGCTGGGACCAGCCTTCCTTGGCAGGCAGCTCCGGGCGCTCGTATTCGGGGCCCCCGGCGGGGGTCATGCAGGCAGACAGACACAGGGAGGCCAGGATCAGGATGAGGCGCCGTGCCGGTCTCCCCGTGGACCGTGCTGGTGCTGATGCAATCACTGCGCAACGTCCGTGCGGCAGCATGCGCTCTGGAACCACAGCATAGGACTGCGCCGGAGCATTGTGAAGGCGGGCCTTGCGAAATCTGAAATTCACCACGACGTGCACCTGCTGGGGATGAAGAAAAGGCGGAGACCCGAAGGTCTCCGCCATCCGCGAGGCGTGAGTCCCGCCTTACACCCGGACGTACTTGTCCCAGGTGCTGTACTCGGTCTGCACGCGGGTGCGCTTCCAGCCCTCGACGTAGTGCTTCGACAGGTAACCGTCGTGGAACTTCTGGCCCTGGTAGCTCGAGTAACGGAACTGGAAGCCGCTCCAGTTGCCGGTGGAGACGTAGGAGCTGCGCAGGTGCCACATGCCGCTGCCCTTCACCTCGGCGAGTGCCTTGCCGTCGAGTTCGTTGGAGACGCCGAGATCGATCAATGCCAGTGCGTTCATGGTTTCATCCTCCGTGGTGGTGGTTTGTTGAGTGAGCCCCGATGCCCACGCGGACCGGTGATAGCGGGAACCGTGCCAACACCCGGATATTCGCGGTGATCGCCTGCTAAGTGATTGATATTTCTTTCTTTGATTCAGTTGCGTATGACAATGCGTCACACGCTTCGAGCGTGGAACGTCGTGCGTCGGCCGACATCTCGACCACCGAACGTCGGGCGCTGCCCGACGTTCGAAGATCAGCGGTCCGGCGACTCGTGGCGCGCGGCGGGCTCACTTCTGATGGTGGCGTCCTCTGGCGGCTCCTCGGCCCGGGGCGCTTCCGGGTTGAAGATGGTCTCCGCCTGGGTGTCCTCCCGGCACCCCGCCACGACCACGGTCACGTTGTCCCGGGCGGGGGCCGCCAGCGCGGCCTGGAGGAGCTCGCTGCAGCTTTCCCGGGGGTAGAGACGCCGCAGCGCCGCGGCCATGCGCTCCGGCCCGACGTAGCGTGACAGGCCGTCGCTGCACAGCAGGAACCGGTCGTCGCCCGCCAGATCCACGAGCTTGAAGTCCAGCTCCAGGGTTTCGCTGACTCCCACGGCGCGGGTGATGAGGTTGGCCTGAGGGTGGGACTCGGCCTGCTCCGGGTCGAGCCGCCCGCGATCCACGAGATCCTGAACGCGGCTGTGATCCCGGGTGAGCTGCTCGAGCCGGCCATCCCGCAGCCGGTAGGCGCGGCTGTCGCCTGCCCAGAGCACCCCGGCCCGGCCCGCTGCGGCACACAGCACCACCACGGTGCTCCCGACGATGCCGCCGGGACGGGCGCGGCCCAGATCGAGCAACGCCGCGTTGGCGCGGGCCACGGCACCGCGAATGCCCTCCGCATAGTCTTCCACGGTGGATCCCGGAGCGATGGCGGCCAGCGCCTCGATGACCCGGCGGCTCGCCACGTCACCGGCCTCGTGACCGCCCATGCCGTCGGCCACGGCCCACAGGCACCGGCTGCCCGCGTCGAGGTAAGCGTCTTCGTTTAGGGAACGTTCGTTGCCCTGATGGGAGATTCCGCTGGACGTCCAGAGCCACGAGGTCACCGTCATGCCCCTCCGCGCCCGAAGGGCCCGAGTGTATCCCTCCCCCCGGCGAATCTGTAGCGAAACCCGCAAGCTGCGGGTCCGCAAGGTCGCGGGCGCGGGATTGTGTTTATACTCGGCTCCCAGGGCAACGAGGACGCCGGGATGTCGACCATCATCATCA
>JAWLCV010000075.1:0-20035 GCA_041686955.1 Pseudomonadales bacterium | reverse complement strand
TGCGCCGGGGTGAGTTCCAGGGGGTCGACGACCTGGTGTTCGTGCACACGGGCGGAACCGCCTCTCTGGCCGTCTACGACGACGCCTTCGACAGCTAGTCCTCGTCCTCCACGCGCACCCGCACCACAAGCACGTCCCGCTCCACCCCGTGCAGCACCGCGTTGGCCGTGGAACCCAGCAGCAGGCCGAGTCCGTGCCGGCCGTGGGTGCCGATGACGATGAGGTCGGTGTCGAGCCGGCGGGCGAGTTCGCGGATGTCGTACGCCGGGGCACCGAGGATGACGTGGGCGTCCCCGGCCGCCACGCCGTACTGTGCGCCCAGCTCGCGTAGCTGGGTTTCCGCCTGCCGCATGGCCTGCTCCTCGAACGAGACCGCGCCGCCGGAGAGCGGAGCGATGTCGACCCCGCCGTACACCTGGGTGAGCGGCTTCACCACGGTTACCGCAGACAACCGGGCGCCGCTCTGTTGCGCTTGCTCCCGCGCTTTGTCGAGTACCTGGGCGGATTCCGGGGAAAGATCGACGGCGGCGAGGATGTGGTTGTAGGGCATGGCGCTTCTTCGATTATTGACAAGGTGACAGCCTAGGAGCGATGGCCGCGGCCGGCCATCGGGATTTTCCCTTAGAGGCTGCGGATGGGTAGTGTACGCCGAACTCTTTTGCTGTACCTTCGAGACATCCCTGGTCTTCATACACGTGCCACAGGAGCCAACACGGTGGATTTAGACGAGATGAAGGACGTTCTCGAACGTCGGCGGGCGGAGCTCATCGAGCGCCGCGAACGGATCGCCCGCCACACCAGGCACCGCGACGAGCCCCTTTCTCAGGATTTCGCCGAGCAAGCGGTGGAGCTGGAAAACGGCGAGACCCTGGTGGCCCTGGACCGCGAGGTCAATGCCGAGCTTCGCGGCATCGAGAAGGCCCTGCGCCGAATCGAAGACGGCACTTACGGTGAGTGCGCCGAGTGCGGCGAGCCCATCAGCGAGGAGCGCCTGAAGGCCCTGCCCTACACCAGCCTGTGCATCGACTGCGCCAACGCCAGCGCGGCGCCCAGCCGGCGCGGCTGATATCGAGCCGAATTACTTCGGGCCGGACCTATCCGGCCCCGGGTCCAGGAGCGCCTGGCGCAGCCGGGCCAGGCGGTCCGGGCCCAGCGCCCCGCTGCTGTCGAAGGGAACGACCTGCCCGACCGGTGGCTCCAGGGTGCCGAGCTGGTGCTCCAGCACCGCCAGATCGGCGTCGGACGCATCGCCCCCACCGAGCGCGCGCCGGCGCACCCGTTCCCGCAGCACCTGCGCCGGTGCCTGGCAGTGCACCACCACCCCGGGCCGCCCCAGGCGCGCGGCCAGCTCCAGAAACGGCCGGCGCCGCTCCGCGGCCAGGAACGCGGCATCGACGATGACGTTCTCGCCGGAGCGCAACAGATCCTCGGCCAGGTCGGCGAGCCAGCCGTAGACGGCGTCGCTGTGCGCCCGGTCGTAGAGGCCTGCGCCCACGTCGGCCCGTGCCGAGGCCGTGGGGGGCAAACCCGCCTGTACCTTGCGCGCCACGTCGGAGCGCAGGCGTATCGCCGGCAGCGCCGGAGCCAGACGCTCGGCGAGGTAGGATTTTCCGGAGCCGGACACACCGCACATGAGAACGAGCCGCCCCGGCGGCCGGCCGAGATAGGCGGCCGCCCAGCGGGCGTGCGTGAGGAACCGCTCCTCGAACGCGGCGGACTCGGCCGCCTGCTCGCGCCGCAGGGCGGCAACCTTCGCACGCACCATGGAGCGATAGCCGGCGTAGAACGGCAGCAGGCGGACACCGTCGTAATCCCCCGCGCCGTCCAGGTAGCCGTCGAGAAAGGCGTAGCCGAGATCGTCGCGGCCCCGTACCAGGCAGTCCATGAACAGGAACGCCACGTCGCTCTGCGGATCGATCCAGCGCAGGGTGGGATTGAACTCCAGACAGTCGAAGGCCCGGACCGCACCCTCCAGCAGCACCAGGTTCGACAGGTGCAGATCGCCGTGACACTCGCGGATCCAGCCCTGCTCGAGACGCCGGATCATCAGCGCGCGATGGCGTTCCGCCTGGCGGGCGGAAGCCGAGGCGACCGCGTCCAGCAGGCTGCGGTACGGCCGGGTGAACGACACGCCGCGGAGGTCGTCGAAATTGTCCCGGGCCGGCTTCAGCACCCGCGGTTCCAGCTCCGCCGGCGGAAGCCGCTCGGCGGGCAGCTCGGCGTGCTGCGCGGCCAGGCTGCTGCCGAAGGTCTCCAGCATGTCGGCGCCGAGCTCGCCCCGCTCGAGCACGCGATCGAGCTCGGCGTCCGCGGGAAACTGGCGCATCTTCACCGCCCACTCCACGGCCTGGCCGCGGCCGTCGACCCGCAAGCGGCCGTCGTCGTCGCGAACGACGGGCACGACGTCGAGATACAGCTCCGGCGCGAACCGCCGGTTGCAGCGCAGCTCCTCGCGACAGAAGTGCTCGCGCCGCGCCAACGTGGAAAAGTCCACGAACGGGAAGCGCACGGGCTTCTTCAGCTTGTAGGCCAGATCGCCGGTGAGAATCACCCAGGAGATGTGGGTCTCCACCAGCCGAAGGTCGCCGCACGCGTGGGGATAGGCAGCCGGGTCCAGCAGACCCGCGAGATGATCGGGCAGCGCCATGCCGCCAGCATAGCCCGATGGCCAACCCACTTCACCCGCCCGGCGGGTCATGCACGCCTTGCCAAGACGCGCGCCGAAGCGGACCATGAACCCTCCGACGAAGCGGCCGACGTGCGATGAGCGACTTCCGCCCCCGTCTCCTGGCAGCGGTCCTGGAGATCACCCTGTTCGCCGCCCTGTCCAGCGCAACCGCCGGCAGCGCCGTCGCCGGGGAACAACCCGCGGCGCAGGGTCGCGACGTCTACCTGCGCTACTGCGCGCGCTGCCACCAGCGGGACGGCGCCGGGGTCGAGAACCTCTACCCGAGCCTGCGCGACGCCGCCCGTTCCTGGGACGATCGCCAGGACCCCATCCGCACGGTGCTCGCCGGCCGCACGAGCCACTTCGAGATGGGCGGCGCCCGTTTCGACAGCGTCATGCCCACCCACGGCTACCTCGGCAACGAGACGGTGGCCGCGGCGCTGAGCTACGTGGTCACCGCCTGGGCCGACGACCAGGTGTTCGCGCAGCCGTTCACCGCCGAGGAAGTGGCCGCCGTGCGCCTGGAGCTGCTCTCCGACCACCCTGCTCCGTTCGACCCCACTCCGGGGCCGAGCCCCCTGGCGGAGATGGGTGCGGTGCAGTACGTGACCACCGAGGGACCGCCCATGTCGGTGGAGGACTTCGAGCGCGCCCGGCGCCTGTACTACGGCCGTTGCACCGGGTGTCACGGCGTGCTTCGCCAGGGCACGGCGGGGAATCCGCTCACCCCGGAGCTCATGCGCGAGCGCGGCACGGAGTACATCAAGAGCGTGATCAGCTACGGCTCCTCCAAAGGCATGCCCGACTGGGGCACCTCGAATACGCTCTCCGGCGAGGACATCACCCTGCTCGCCCAGTTTCTCCAGCATCCCGTGCCCCAGCCTCCGGACATGGACGCCTACCAGATCCGCGACGGCTGGCGCCAGTACCGGGCCCCCGCGGATCGCCCAGACGAGCCGGCCCACGACTACGACCTGGACCAGATGCTCGTGGTGGCCCTGCACGACGTGGGCGAGATCGCCCTGATCGACGGCGCCACCCGCTCGGTGATCACCCGGGTGCCCGTGGGCGGCGCGCCCCACCGAATCACCGCCTCGTCCTCCGGGCGCTATCTCTATGTGATCTGCCGGGACGGCACCCTGGCCATGGTGGATCTCTACGCGGCGCCGCCGGAACGGGTGGCCTCGGTGCGGATCGGCTACGAGGCCCGGGCCGTGGCCGCCTCGCGCTATCCGGGTTTCGAAGGCCGCTACGTGATGGCCGGCGCCTTCTGGCCGCCTCAGGTGGTGCTGCTGGACGGCGAGACGCTGGAGCCGCTGCGACTGATCTCGGCCCGGGGCTTCACCGCGGGCAGCCGCAACTACCATCCGGAGCCCCGGGTTTCCGACATCGCCGGCTCGACGCGGCACCCGGAGTTCGTGACCCAGATCAAGGAGACCGGACACGTCTATCTCCTACCCTACGATCAGAGCGCGTACCAGGAGGTCCACGATCTCGAGGCGGTCCCGGAGCTGCGGGCCGGCTCCTTCTCCGTCGACGGCCGCTACTACCTCACCCCCGCCGACAGCAACGCCGTCTCGGTGCTCGATCTCGAGACCCGCGAGGTGGCGGCCGTGATCCCGGCGCGCGTGTTCGCGGGCAACCCGGGCACCAGTTACCGCCACCGCGCCCTGGGCCCGGTGTGGGCCACCACCACCATGGTGGACCACGAGCTGCTCGTGGTGGGGACGGACCCGGACGGGCATCCCGACGCGGCCTGGCAGGTGGTGCAGCGCATCGAAGGGCCGTCGAGCGGCTCACTGTTCGTGGCCACCCACCCCGAGTCCGCGCACCTGTGGATGGACACGCCGCTGGCCGCGGACCCGGAGGCCAGCCAGTCGGTGGCCGTGTTCCGCAAGCACGCGCTGGGCGAGGGTTACCGGTCGCTGCCCGTCGCCCGCTGGTCGGGGCTCGACAGCGGACCGCGGCGCGTGCTCCAGCCCACCTTCTCCGCCGACGGCTCCGAGGTCTGGCTGGTGGTGTGGAATCCCCAGGATCGGGCGTCAGCACTGGTGGTGGTGGACGACGACACCCTCGAGCCGGTAGCGACGGTGCGGGCGCCGGAGCTCATCACGCCCACCCGCATCTACTCCCTGGCCGCGCTCCGGGGCGCTGCGTCCATGGAACAGGACGCCGCCCGGACCGGGGCGTCACCGGCCGGCGCCGGCGCCACGCAAGCCGACGCCGCCCTCTACCTCGACAACTGCGCCACCTGCCACGGCACCTACGGCGAGGGTGACGGTCCCATGGCGCCGGAGCTCGCCGTGGCACTGAAGGACCTGCGCTACCTCTCCGCACGCAACGCCGGTCAGTTCCCGGAACGGTTCGTCCGCGACATCATCGACGGGCGCGCCATGCGCGCCGCCCACGGACCCGAGGGCATGCCGGTGTGGGGTGCGGAGTTCGCCCGGGAAGGCGACGGCGAGACTGCCGAAGCGAAGATCGACGCGCTGGTCGAGTTCCTCCGGCGCATGCAGAAGGAGCGGTGAGAGCGCGGACCGGGCCGCGCTATCCGCGGCCCGGCGACGTCGTCGCGACCTTCTCCAGCACCCGACGCGTCACCACCGGCGACGTCAGCTCGAGAAAGATGGTGGTGCTGAGGACCACGGTGAGGATCATGTCCGAGTGCTCGGGCAGGCGGTGGGATGCGATGAGGGCGGCGCCGAGGGCGACGCCCGCCTGAGGCAGCAGGGCGAGCCCCATCCAGCGGCGAACCTCAGGGTCGGAGCCCACCGCCCGCGCGGCGCCGTAGGTACCCAGCCAGGAGCCCGCCGCCCGGGCCACGAGATAGGCCACCACCACCAGTCCCACATCGCCCAGAACGTCCAGCCGCAGGGAGCTGCCGGACAGCACGAAGAACAGGATCATGAACGGCCATTCCACCCCGGCGATGGCGCTGAAGGGGCGCGCATGATGGGTGGCGAGGCTTGCCACCACGCCGCCCATGGCCATGGCGGAGAGTATGGGCGAGAGCTCGAGAGCGGTAGCCGCACCGGCGCAGAGCAGCACGAAGCCGATGGCCTCGGCCTGGATGGGCTCGCCCTGCCGCTGCCCGAACTCCAACCGCCCCGTCAGCAGCGCCATGGGCAGACCGAGCGCGGCGCCGAAGCCGAGGCTTCCCACCGTCTCGAGCAATCCCGACGCCACCAGTTCCCCCGCCTCCCCCTCGCCGCCGAGCCCCACAGCGGACGCCAGCAGCAGCGAGAACAGGATCAGCGCCCAGGCGTCGTCGATGGCGACGATGGACAGCAGATCGTCGACGAACTTGCCGCGGGCGCCACGCTCGGCCACGACGTCGAAGGTGGCGACGGGATCGGTGGCCGTTGCCACCCCCGCCAGCACCAGGGCCAGGGCCAGATCGACGCCCAGCACCCATAGAACGACCGCTACCGCAGCAGCAGCCCCGGCCACCTTGCCCAGCGCCAGCATCGCCACGGCGACGGCTCGCGCCCGCAGGGCCGGCACGGAAAGTTTCTCACCCATGAGGAAGCCGATCATCGCCAGGGCGATTTCGGTCAGAGTGGGAAACCAGCCCTCGATGAACTCGGCGGGGATGAGGTCGAAACCGGTGGGACCCACGGCCACACCTGAGAGTAGCAACAGCGTGACCCTGGGCAGTGGCGTCCAACGGGCCGTCACGTCCGCGGCCAGGCCGAGGAGGAACAGCCCGCCGAGCACCAGCAGGGTCATGGAGCCGGGGCAGCGGCCACGGGTTGGTGGACGGTGACCACGTCCGTTTCCAGATGATGCAACAGGCGTTCGGAGGTGTTGCCGAGCAGAATACCCTTGACCCCCTGGCGTGCGTGAGTGCCCACCACGACCAGCTCCGCTTCGGAATCCTCGGCCAGCGCGACGATCACCTGGGTCGCCTGGCCTTCATCCGCATAGAGCCGGTGATAGGAGATTCCGGCCTCGTCGGCCACCTCCCGGGCCCGCTTCCTGATTTCCGCCTCGATCTCCTGCTTGAGCTCGTCGTAGTCCCGCAGCCCCCCCAGTTCCCCCACCCAGCGCTCGAACAGGGGGTAGGCCACCACCACGTCCAGGGTTCCGCCCAACAGCCGGGCCAGCGTTTCGGCTTCCTGAAGCAGCGCACGGTTGAGGTCCGCGTGGGCCTCGTCGAACACGTCCAGGGCGCACAGGATCACCGGCTCCGGTACCCAGGCGCGAGGCTTCACCAGCATGACCGGAACCTCCGAGCTGCGCAGCAGATTCCAGTCGTCGGGGGTGCGCACGATGGCGCCGAATCGCGGGTGCAGCGATGCACCCTTCACCACCAGATCGGCTTCGGTCTCTGCGGCGGCGTGGAGAATGCCTTCCCAGGCACGGGGATTCCACAACGTGGCCGTCTCCAGCCCGGGCAGCTCGGCGCGCACCCGATCCACCATCTCCTCGGTGACGGTCTCCTCCGACTCCAGGATGAAGGTCTTGAGATCGGTGCTGGAGTCGATGACGCTGGCGGACAGATCGGCGATGCCTTCGTATACCACCCGCACGGCGTGCACGCGGGCGCCGCTGGCCAGCGCCAGGGCGCGGGCCTTTTCCAGCACGTAGACAGCCTCGTCGGGGTCGTCACCGAGCGCCACCAGCAGATTCCGCATGGATCTCACGGTCATGGAATGGTCCTCCGCAGCCAGCCGCGAAACCATGGTAACCACGGTTCCCACGCCGGCAACATTCGTGGTTTCCGCGTAGGCCGCGGCCTTCTCTCCACCGTCGAGTTCATGCACCATGAGCCTCGTACGGGCGACGGAACTGGGCATGGAGCTGCGACGGGTAGCGGTGGCCAACGACTCTCTGGACGGCATGGATCGTGCCCTGGAGAAGGCGGCCAGGATCGAGCACTACAGCGGTGCGGAGATTCTGGTGGTGGAGGCGCTCTACGATCCCATCGCCGAGGAGCCGCCGGAAGTTCTGCCCCGGGAGGAGCAGGCGCGGCTGATGGAGGCCCTCAAGGCCGCCGAGCGCCAGGGCCTGGAGCGGCTGGCGGCGCCGCTGCGCCAGCGGGTGGCCGGCATCGACACGCGCCTGATCTGGGCCAAGGACGCCGCCGCCGGGCTGATCGAAGCGGTCTCCCACTGGGCGGCTCAGCTCGTGATCAAGCCCGTGTCCCGGCACCACCCCATCGCCGACTATCTCCACACCCCCCTGGATTGGGCGCTGATGCGCGACGCGCCCTGCCCGGTGCTGGTGTCGAAAGGCCCGTCGTGGCAGAACCCGCGCCGGGTGCTGGCCGCCGTGGACGCCGGCGACGAGCGTCACGCCGCCCTGTCCCGGGAGATTCTGCGTACCGCATCGGCACTGGCCGCCGTGCTCGGCACCGAACTGCACGTGGTCACCGCCTACCCGGACCTGGGCCAGCAGGTGAGCGATCTGCAGGTGGCCCCCGACTTCGAAGGCATCAAGAAAGACATGCGGGACGCTCGCAGCCGGACACTCGAGACCATGATCCGCACCCTGGACATACGCGTGGCCGAGGTGCACGTGCTGGAGGGGAAGCCCACCCACGTGATCCCGGCCCTGGCCGAGCGGCTGGACGCCACCGTGACGGTCCTCGGGACGGCGGCTCGGCGGGCCCTCGGCAAGCTGGTCTTCGGCAACACCTCTGAAGACCTCATCGGCCGCCTCGGCGGCGATCTGGTGACGGTGCACGCACCATGGAGCTGACCCCGGAGCAACTGCGACGGCAGGCGGATGCGGCTTCCCTGGGCTTCACCTCCACCGCCGACGTGGAACCGGCCCACGGCCGTCTGGGCCAGGACCGGGCGGAGCACGCGCTGGAGTTCGCCGTGTCCATGCGCTTCGAGGGTTACAACCTCTACGCCCTCGGTGCGCCACAGATCGGCATGCACGACTTCGTTCGCGAGCGCCTGGACAAGCACGCGAAGACCCGGGAGACGCCGGACGACTGGTGCTACCTGAACAACTTCGAGGACCCGTCCACCCCGCACATCTGCCGGTTGCCCGCCGGCATCGGGCGCCGCTTCAAGCACGACGTGGCGGAGTTCGTCAGCGGCGTGCGCCGCACCCTGCCCTCCGCGCTGACCTCCGACGAGTACCGCCAGGCGTCGACGGAGCTGACCCAGCGGCTCCAACAACGGCAGATGGCCGACACCGCCGAGCTGCAGCAGGAGGCGGAAGGCCTGGGCCTCACCATGCTGCCGACGCCCAACGGCTTCGCCTTCGCCCCGGTCCGCGACGGCAAGGTGATGGAGCAGGCGGAGTACCAGGCCCTCGAGGAGGCACAGCGCCAGGAGATCAACGCCGCCATCGAGCACATGAATCAGCGTCTGCTGGAGCGGCTGCAGGAATACCCCAAGTTCCACGAGGAGCTCATGCGCAAGCAGCGCGAGCTCACCCGCGACACCGCGGCCCGGGTGCTCACCTCCCTGACGGCCCGGCTGCGCAGCCGCTACCAGATCTACCCGGAGGCCATCCGCTTCGTGGTGGAAGCGGAGAAGGACCTCCTGGAGAACACCGAGCGGGTGCTGGTGCTCGAGCAGGGCGAGGCGGGCACCCTGGGGGTACCGCCGCCCGCCGCCGCTGCCGCGGCGGACCGCTTCTTCAAGCGCTACGAGGTGAACCTCATCGTCGACAATGCCGATCTCGAAGGCGCCCCCGTGGTCTACGAGAGCAATCCCAGCCTCGACAACCTGGTGGGCAAGCTCGAGCACCGGTTCGAGTACGGCACCCCCATCACCGACTACAACATGATCCGCGCCGGCGCCCTGCAGCGGGCCAACGGCGGTTACCTGCTGCTCGACGCCGACCGGGTGCTGCAGAAGCCGTTCTCCTGGGAAGCGCTGAAGCGGGCCATCTCCGACGAGTGCGTGCGCATCGAGTCGGTGAGCCAGTTGTTGAACCTGGCCTACTCGGTGTCGCTGGATCCGGAGGCCATGCCCGTCAGTTTCAAGGTGGTCCTGTTCGGCGACCGCAGGCTCTATCACCTGCTGCGCCACTACGACGCGGACTTCGACAACCTGTTCAAGATCGTCGCCGACTTCGATGACTACGTGGAGTGGGACGACGAGCACCAGCGCGAGTACGCTTCCATGCTCGCCCGGCTGGTCAAGGACTCCGGCATACGCCACCTCACCGCGGCCGCCGTGGCCAGCGCCCTGGAGCAGTCCAGCCGGCTGGTGGAGGACCGCCGGCGGCTGTCGGCGCGGGTCAAGGACATGGGCGACATCCTGCGCGAAGCCGACCAGTTGGCGGCCACCGAGGGTGCCGCCCTCATCGAGGACCGGCACGTGGACGAGGCGATCCTGCGCCGCGCCTACCGGGTGGACCGCATTCGCGAGCTCGTGCACGAGAACATCACCCGCGGCGTGGTCCTGGTGGACACCGAAGGCAGCCGCGTCGGCCAGGTGAACGGGCTGTCGGTTGTGCAGATCGGCAAGCTGGTGTTCGGCCAGCCCTCGCGAATCACCGCAACCGCCCGGCTCGGCCGCGGCGAGCTCATCGACATCGAACGGGAAGCGAAGCTCGGTGGCGCGATTCATACCAAGGCGGTGATGATCGTCTCCAACTTCATCGGTGCCCGCTACGCCCGCGAGCACCCGCTCTCGCTTCACGCGAGCCTGGTGTTCGAGCAGTCCTACGGCGGCATCGAGGGCGACAGCGCCTCCATCGCCGAGGTCTGCGCGCTGCTGTCCGCCATCATCGACCGGCCGGTGCGCCAGGACCTGGCGGTGACGGGCTCCATGGACCAGTACGGCAATACCCAGGCCATCGGCGGCGTCAACCAGAAGATCGAAGGCTTCTATGACGTCTGCAAAGTGCACGGTCTGACGGGCACCCAGGGGGTCATCATGCCCGCCAGCAACATGGACAACCTGATGCTGCGCCAGGACGTGGTGGATGCCGTGGCCGAGGGCCTATTCCACGTCTACGCCATGAACACGGTGGACGACGCGATGGCCCTGCTCTTCTCCGCCCCGGGTGGCCCGCCGGTGGACCCGGCGGAGGTGAACGGCGCCGTGGAAGCACGCGTCCGCACCCTGCACGAGATCTACATGGCCACCAGCCGCGGACCCAAAGATGAGCCGTGAGTCCCGCATCCGGATCCTCGTCGCGCTGGACGGAACGCAACCGAGCGAGGCACCGCTGCGCCAGCTCGCCAGCCTGCTCATGGCCGAAGCCCTGGAGGTCATCGGGTTGTACGTGGAGGACGAGGACCTGCTGCGGGCCGCGAGCCTCCCGGGACTCCGAGAGATCACGTTCAGTGGCGAGCAGGCCGTCCTCGACGCCGAGCGGCTCGCCCGGGAGATCGCCGGGGAGGCGGCGCTCGCCCGGGCCGCGTTCGAGCTGGTGGCATCCCGGCTCACCAGCACCGGCGCGACTCTGCAGTACCGCTTCCTGGTCGCCCGGGGCCGGCACGCCGAGGAGCTCGCGCGTGCCGCCGAGGCCTCGGATTTCGTTCTGATCAGCCGCGCCCTGCGCACCGCCGGGCTGCGCCCGCGCTTCGGCAGCAGCTTCGCCGAGCTCTTGCGTCAGCCCAAGAACGTCCTGGTGGTCAACGAGCCCTGGGACTCGGGCTCGTCGGTGGTGGTGCTGCGCAGCAGCGACGAAGCGCTGCGCTACGCCGAGCGGATGGCCGAGTCCGAGGACCTCCGCCTGGTGGTGGCGACTCCCCCCGGGGCGGCCGCCCCGGACCTGCCGGAAGGCGCCGTGCGCCGATCGCTGCCGGACTGGCAGGAAGAGACCATCGCCGAGCTGTGCCTGCGGGAGGACGCCCGCCTCCTGGTCGTCCCCGCCGCCACCGACGTGAACTGGGCCGAGCTGCTCGTCTCGCTGATGGACAAGCTGCCGTGCTCGCTGTTGAAGGTGGCGTAGGGCGCTGGCCGCTGTCCGCTTTCCGCTATCCGCTTTCCGCTGGACACGGCTTTCGGCTTTCAGCGGTCGGCTGTCGGCAAGAGGGGGATCGCCAGATTCTGGCGAAGGCCTTCTTGCTGAAAGCTGAAAGCTGAAAGCTGAAAGCCGAAAGCTGACCGCGGACCGCCATCTCCAGCGGACAGCGGATAGCGGCGATTCCGCGAATCCCCTGCGTCACTCCTCCCCGTCACCTCGCCGCGGTAACGACCCCATCATCGACATGGGCAGGGGGAAGACGATGGTGGAGCTCTTCTCGCCGGCGATCTCGGTGAGGGTCTGCAGGTAGCGGAGCTGGATGGCCTCGCCCTGCTGGGAGAGGAGCTGCGCCGCTTCCACGAGCTTCGCGGCGGCCTGCTGCTCGCCGTCGGCGTGGATGATCTTGGCGCGCCGCTCGCGCTCCGCCTCGGCCTGCTTGGCGATGGCGCGGATCATGCTCTCGTCGATGTCCACGTGCTTGATCTCCACGTTGGAGACCTTGATGCCCCACTGATCCGTCTGCTTGTCGAGGATTTCCTGGATATCGGCATTCAGTTTCTCGCGCTCCGCCAGGAGCTCGTCGAGCTCGTGCCGGCCGAGCACCGAGCGCAGGGTGGTCTGCGCGAGCTGGCCGGTGGCTTCCATGAAGTTCTCGACGTTGATGATGGCCCGCTCCGCGTCCACCACGCGGAAGTAGAGGACGGCGTTCACCTTCACCGAGACGTTGTCACGGGAAATCAGGTCCTGGGACGGGACGTCCAGCACGAAGGTGCGCAGGTCGACCCGCACCATCTGCTGCACCACCGGGATGATGACCACGAGCCCGGGCCCCTTCACCTTGTAGAAGCGGCCGAGCATGAACACCACGCCCCGCTCGTATTCCCGCAGCACGCGAAAGGCACTCATCAGGAGCGCCAGCAAGACGACGATGATGACCGTTGAGAATATTTCCATGTTTCTTCACTCCCCTGTGACGATGAGCGTGAGCCCCTCGATGGACGTGATCCTGACCTTCTGCCCCTTCTTCACCGGCGCGTCCGTGCTCGCCTTCCACCGCTCGCCGAACGCCCACACCCAACCGGTCTCCGAGAAGTCCTCCATGGCTTCGGCGGTGCGGCCGATCATGCCCTCCTCTCCCGCCACCTGCTTCTGCTGCCGCGCCCGCACGGCGGCGCCTATGGCGAACAGGGTGAGGCCGGCGGTGACCGCAGCGAAGGCGCCCACCACCAGGAGCGGCACCTGGTAACCCGGCGCCTCCGTGTCCATCAGCATCAGCGAGCCGAGCACGAAGGCCACCGCGCCGGCGAATCCCATGATGCCCAGGGTCGGAGTGAACACCTCCGCCACCATGAGGGCGATCCCCACCAGGATCAGGGCAAGGCCGGCATAGTTGATGGGCAGCATCTGCAGCCCGTAGGCCCCGAGCAGCAGACAGATCACGCCGATGACCGCCGGGAACACCATGCCCGGGCTGTAGAACTCGAGAATCAGGCCGTAGATGCCGAAGATCAGCAGGCCGTAGGCGATGGTGGGGTCGGTGATCACCGCAAGCAGGTCGTGACGCCAGTCGGTCTCCACCCGGCGCACCCCTGCGTTCGCCACGTCGAGGGTCACGGTCCGGGAGCCCACGGTCACCGAGGTGCCGTCGATGCGCGACAGCAGGGTCGGCAGATCCGGGGCGATGTGGTCGATGACGTTCTTCTCCAACGCCTCCGAGGCGCGCAGATTCGCGCCGTAGCGAACCGTCTCCTCCGCCCACTCGACGTTACGGCCCCGCAGCTCGGCCAGACTCTGCAGATAGGCCACGGCATCGTTGATGACCTTGCGGGTCATGGCATCCGCAGACTGCTCCGGGCGCCGCGCCGGCGCGTCATCGCCGTCGCCCTCCGGCGCCTCTTCGGGCGCGCCGCCGGGGGTCGGCGGCGGCGCGCCCATGCTCACCGGCGTGGAGGAGCCGATGTTGGTGGCGGGGGCCATGGCTGCGATGTGACTGGCGAAGGCGATGTAGGTGCCGGCGCTGGCCGCCCGGGCTCCGTCCGGCGCCACGTAGGTGATGACGGGGACCTCCGCCGCCAGGATGCCCTTGACGACCGCGCGCATGGATTTGTCCAGACCGCCCGGGGTGTCCATGCGGATCACCAGTGCCCGGCCCCCGGCTTCCTCGGCATCCTCGATGGAGCGGAGGATCAGGTCGGCTGTGGCCGGCCCCAGCGGCCCGTCGAGCTCCACCAGCCACACCTGGCCGTCCGTGCCCGCCGCCCGTTCCGGCTCCGGGGTGGCCCCGAGCGCCGCGAGCAGGCCGAACAGCAGGGTCGTGAGCGTAACCAGGCGCATTCGCTCAGTCCCTGACGCGTACCGTCAGCACGTCGCAGGGCGCGCCATGCAGAACGGCGTTTGCCGTGGACCCCAGAACCATCCTGGACAGGCCGTGACGGCCGTGGGAACCCACCACGATCAGCTCGGCACCCACCTTCTGCGCCTCCGCGTGGATTTCCGTGGCCGGGCGGCCGTACAACACCGCAACCCGCTCCGGCGGTATGCCGAAACGCGCCACCCGCTCGCGCACGCTGTCGGAGATCTCGCGGCGGATGGAGGCTTCCATGTCCTGGAGCGGCCAGGCCGAGGCGAAGGACGCGCCGCCCATGCCGGCGACGCCGTCCATGAGCGGCGGAATGACCGTGACCACGTGGACGTTCTCGTTGCCCCGGGGATCCAGGGCCGTGGCCGCCTCGAGCACCTGATCGGCGTCGTCGGACGCGTCCACCGCGATGAGGATGCGCCGGTATCGACCTTTCACGATTGCTCCTCGCCGATGCGCACCGTGAGCACGTCGCACTCCGCATGATGCAGCACGCCGTTGGCGGTGGAGCCGAGCAGCAGGCCGAGGCCGTGTTTTCCGTGCGAGCCCATGACGATCAGGTCGGCACCGATCTGCTTTGCCGTCTCCACCACCTGGGTCACCGGCGCGCCGACGCTCACGTGGACGTCGCCGGGATTCACCCCGAACCTGCCGGATTCCGCCTCGACCCGCGCGCGAGCCTGCTTCAGCGCCTCTTCCTCGAAGCTGACGCTGGCCTGTGTGTAGGCCATCATGTCGAGCCCGCCGTACACGTGGGTCAAGGGCTTGACCACCGTGCACACCGACAGCTTCGCGCCGTGCTCGTCGGCGAGCTGCCGCGCCCGCTCCAGGACCTCGCCGGCCTCCTCCGTCAGGTCTACGGCCGCCAGTATGTGCCCGTATGCCATGTCCGCTCCTCTCCTGTGATCGCGCCCCGGGAAGACTGTAACCCATGCCCTCCCCGGACTCCCGTACCGATTTTCCCCCGGTGCAACTTCGGGATTCCCTTACCCGCCATCATATAGAAAAGCGCTCGGATCTGGGTGATGCTGTGCGCTGGCCTCCACAGCGGGAACCGTACCGCATGTACCACAACATTCTGGTCGCCATCGACCTCCTCGAGCAGCCGGCGAAGCTGGTGCTGGAGCGGGCCCGGGAGTTCGTCGCCGAGCGCGGCAGCGTGAGCGCCGTGCACGTCGTCGAGCCGCAGTACGTGCAGTACAGCTTCGATCCCACCTTCAAGAGCACCCTGTCCCGCTCCCTCGAGCAGGGCGCGCTGGACATCGCATCGCGGCGGCTCGCCGAGCTGTGCGAGCCGTACGGCATCGACGCGGATCACCGCTACGTCATGCTCGGCCGCGCCGCTGACAAGATTCACGAGCTCGCCGAGCAGAAGGGCTTCGATCTGGTGGTGGTGGGCTCTCACGGGCAGGAGGGGCTGCGGCGCCTGCTGGGCTCCACGGCCAACGCGGTGCTGCACGGCTCTCCCGTGGACGTGGCCACGGTGCGGATTCCGAAAGCGTCCTGACGACGCGCATCGTGACGGTACCGGAACGACATGGACAATCCCCTCTTCGATGCCAGCTACCGGCGCCTGTTCGGTGCCGACATCGCCGCCAACCAGGGGGCTGACGAGTTCTTCGAGTCGTTCTACCGCCGTTTTCTAGCCGACCCGGAGATCGCCGAATTCTTTCGCGACACCGACATGAGCCGGCAGGCGACCATGCTGCGCAAGTCGCTGTTTCACCTGGCCTGTTTCTACGTCACCAACGCGCCATCCGGTGAGCTGGAACGGATCGCGCGGGTCCACTGGCGACTCGGCATCGGTGCCGAGCACTACGACCGCTGGCTCGACTGCCTTATGGTCACGGTGCGGGAGTTCGACCCCGAGTGCGATCAGGCCACCGAGCTGGCCTGGCGCCTGGCGCTCACCCCCGGCATCACCTACATGAAGCTCTACGAGCACCTCGAAGGCGAGCGTCAGGCCGGCGACGAGCGCTCCTCGTGAGGCTGCCCGATACCGACGCCCTGCCGCTGCCGGTCTTCGTGGCGGACGCCAGGGGACGGATCGAGAGCGCCAACGCCGCGTTCCGCCGGCTCCTGCCGGACCGCATCGGCGAGTCGTGGAAGACGGTCTTCCCGGAAGCTGACCCGGCGACCGTCCGCGCCCGGCTCGAGGAGCTGAATCGCGGCGCCTCCACCGTGCGACTTTCCGGCAGCACCGTGACCGGCGACGGCGAGCGCCGTTTCTTCGACGTGGTGCTGCAGACGCTGCTGGACAGCGAGACGGATCCCACCCGACTCATGGGGATCATGGTGGACGTCACCGAGCAGACCCGCCGGGAGGCCGAGATCCTGGCCATCCTCGACACGGCCGTGGACGCCATCGTCACCATCGACGAATCGGGCCGGGTGGAGACCTTCAACAAGGCGGCGATGAACCTGTTCGGGTTCAGCCAGGAGGAGATCGTCGGCCGGTCGGTGAACCTGCTCATGCCCGAGCCTCACCGCAGCCGCCACGACGAGTACATGCGCCGGTACATGGAAACCGGAGAGAAACGGATCATCGGCATCGGCCGGGAGCTCGAGGCTCAGACCAAGTCGGGCCGCCGCATCCCCATCTACCTGGCGGTGAGCGAGATCCTGCTGCAGGGGCGGCGCCGTTTCACCGGCATCATCCGCGACGTCACCGAGCAGCGGGCCACCCGCGAGGCGTTGACCGAGCAGCGCGAGAAGCTGGCCCACGTGGGACGGCTTTCCATCATGGGCGAAATGACGGCGAGCATCGCCCACGAGATCAACCAGCCGCTCACCGCGATATCCATGTACGCGCAGTCGAGCCTGAAGCTGGTCCAGCGCGGCGACCCGGATCTCGACAAGCTGGCAGCGGCGCTGGACAAGCTCAACACCCAGAGCCTGCGCGCCGGCGCCATCATCGAGCGCATACAGCGGTTCGCCCGCGCCCAGGAGAGCCAGCGCGAGCTGGTTAACATCAACGACCTCATCCGCGATCTGGTCAAGCTGGCGGAGGGGGACGCCCGGCTGCACGACGTCTCCATCACCTTCGACCTGGCCGAGGGCCTGCCGCCCGTCTATTGCGATCCCGTGCAGATCCAGCAGGTTGCGCTGAACCTGATCCGCAACGCCATCGACGCCATGAAGGACATCGACTGCGAAAACGGCAACACCATGGCCATCACCTCCCGGGCGCTGCCCGACGGGCAGGTGGAAGTGGCTGTTTCGGACCAGGGGCCGGGGGTTGCCGAAGACCAGAAGAACCTGTTATTCAAGCCGTTCCACACGACGAAGAAAGAAGGCATGGGCATGGGCCTCTCCATCTGCCGCACCATCGTCGCGGAGCACGGCGGGGTGTTGTCGTACCGCAACAACCCGGACGTGGGCGCGACGTTCTACTTCACGCTGCCCCGCGGTGTGCCCGATGAGCAGTGAACCCGGACCCACCGTCTTCGTGGTGGACGACGACGAGCCGGTGCGTGACGCCATCGGCATGCTGCTCGAGACGGTGGACATTCCCTACGAGTCCTTTCCCACCGCTCAGGCGTTCCTGGACAGCTACGACAAGTCCCGGCGCGGCTGCCTGGTGCTCGACATCCGCATGCCCGGCATGAGCGGCCTGGAGCTGCAGCAGAAGCTTATCGAGATGCACGCCAGCATTCCCATCGTCTTCATCACCGGCCACGGCGACGTGCCCATGGCCGTGGAGGCCATGAAGCGGGGTGCGGTGGATTTCATTCGCAAGCCGTTTCGAGACCAGGAGCTGCTCGACCGGATTCACGAGGCCCTCGATGTGGACGCCGATCAGCGCGAGGAGGTGGCGGGCCTCGAGGACATCCGTGCCCGAGTGCGGTCCCTCACCCCGCGCGAGCTCGAAGTCTTCCAACGGGTGGCCGAGGGGCAGGCGAACAAGGTGGTGGCCATCGACCTGGGCATCAGCGAGCGCACCGTGGAGATCCACCGCAGCCAGGTCATGCAGAAGACGGGCGCGCGCTCGCTCGCCGATCTGGTGCGCATGAAGCTCACCCTGGACCGCGCCGACAACGGCCGTAGCTGAATCCGACCTGCCATTAGGGGGATGTTCGTATTCCGCGGCCGCCGGGACGGTTCTAGCCTGCGCGGCAAACGTCCTGGAGTAAGCGACATTCTCACCGAGGCAAAGCTGCACGTCTGCGTCATCGACGGTGACTTGGCGGTGCGCGACAGTCTTGCCACGCTGCTGACGCTGATGGGCCACGAGGTGCGCACCTACGCCGGCGGCGAGGAGTTTCTCGAGGCTCTCCGCGCCGCGCCCGACTCGTGCGCCGACTGCGTGATCTGCGAAGCCGATCTTCCGGACACCAGCGGAGTCGACCTGCTTCAGCGTTTCCGGCGGCACCGTCCCGCGGCACGGTTCGCCCTGCTCATGAGCCGCAAGGACGCCGCGTTCGAGGCGGCGGCCCGCGCTTGCGGAGCCGATGCCGTGTTCCAGAAGCCGCTGGTGCACGGCACGCTCAAGCGCTTCGTGGAGGCCTCCCGCCCCGTGGCCGGCTGCGGCTTCGGGAACTACGGATAGGCCCGCCACCGGCGGCTGCATACGATGCCGCCAACCCGCCCGGCCTCACGCGGCCGCAACGAGTTAAGGAAGTGTCATCGTGACCGAGGAATCCCCCTACAACTTGCAGGTGGTGCGGTGGTTTGCCCTGATGACGGTAGTCTGGGGCATCGTGGGCATGTCCGTCGGCCTGCTCATCGCCGGCCAACTGGCCTGGCCTGCCCTCAACTTCGACATCCCCTGGCTGTCCTACGGACGCCTGCGCCCCCTGCACACCAACGCCGTGATCTTCGCCTTCGGCGGCTGTGCCCTGATGGGCACCGCATTCTACGTGGTCCAGCGCACCTGCAAGGCCCGGCTGATCTCCGACAGCCTGGCCTGGTTCGTGTTCTGGGGCTGGCAGCTGGTGATCGTGCTCGCCGCCATCACCCTGCCCCTCGGCATCACCAGCACCAAGGAATACGCGGAGCTGGAATGGCCCATCGACATACTCATCACCCTCGTGTGGGTCGCCTTCGCGGTGGTGTTCTTCGGCACCATAGCCCGGCGCACCGTGAGCCACATCTTCGTCGCCAACTGGTTCTACGGCGCGCTCATCATCGGCGTCGCCGTGCTGCACGTCTTCAACAGCCTGGCGCTGCCGGTGTCGCTCACCAAGAGCTACTCCATCTATCCCGGCGCCGTGGACGCCATGATGCAGTGGTGGTACGGGCACAACGCGGTGGGCTTCTACCTCACCGCCGGATTCCTGGGCATCATGTACTACTTCGTGCCGAAGCAGGCCGAGCGACCGATCTACTCGTACCGTCTGTCCATCGTGCACTTCTGGGCGCTGATCGCCGTGTACGTGTGGGCGGGCCCCCACCACCTGCATTACACGTCGCTGCCGGACTGGGCGCAGAGCCTCGGCATGGTGATGTCGCTGGTGCTGCTGGCGCCGTCATGGGGCGGGATGATCAACGGCATCATGACCCTCTCCGGCGCATGGGACAAATTGCGCACCGACCCGATCCTCAAGTTCCTCATCGTCTCGCTGTCGTTCTACGGCATGAGCACCTTCGAGGGGCCCATGATGTCCATCAAGACGGTGAACTCGCTGTCCCACAACACGGACTGGACCGTGGGGCACGTGCACTCCGGGGCACTGGGCTGGGTCGCCATGATCAGCATCGGCGCCATGTATCACCTGATACCGCTGCTGTTCGGCCGCAAGGCCGGAGAGATGTACAGCGTTCGGCTGATCAACCTCCATTTCTGGATGTCCACCCTCGGAACCGTGCTGTACATCGCGTCCATGTGGGTCAACGGCCTGCTGCAGGGGCTCATGTGGCGCGCCACCTCGGTGGACGGCACCCTCACCTATTCCTTCATCGAGGCGGTGGAAGCGAGCTATCCCGGCTACTACGTACGCTTCATCGGCGGCGCGATCTTCCTCGCCGGCATGCTGGTGATGGCCTACAACGTCTGGATGACCGTGCGCGGCGCCAAACGGGTCGAAGCCCCGGCGCCGGCCACGCCCCTGGTGGTGAACATGGGAGGCGGCCAATGAACCACGAAATCATCGAGAAGCACGTCGGCTGGCTGATCGTGCTCA
>JAWLCV010000074.1:11958-20200 GCA_041686955.1 Pseudomonadales bacterium | reverse complement strand
AGCACCACGTAGGCGACGTCGTCGGTGGCCCGGATGTCCTCCAGGGGGTTGCCCTCCATCACCAGCAGGTCGGCGAGCTTGCCCGGCTCGATGGAGCCGATGTCCGCGTCCATGCCGAGGTAGCGCGCCGGGTTCACCGTGGCGGTTTCCAGGGCCTGCATGGCGGACATGCCGCCGAGGACGAAGCCCCAGATTTCCCAGTGGGCGGCCAGGCCCTCGCGCTGCCCGTGGGCGCCGATGTTGACGGTCACGCCGCGCTCCATCAGCGCCTTGGCGTTGGCGGCCGAGTCGACGAACTGCTGATAGTCGCTTCGCGGCGCCATGACCCGGCGCACCGACCGGGGCTGGAGGATGTGGGGCGGGACGAATCGCGACAGCAGCGGGTGCTTCCAGACGTCGGAGTTCTGGTAGAACCACACCTCGCCCGACAGGCCGCCGTAGGTCACCACCAGGGTGGGGGTGTAACCGACGCCGGTCTCGGGCCAGAACGACAGCACGTCGTCGTACAGGCGCTCGGGCGGCAGATTGTGCTCGATGCCGGTGTTGCCGTCCGCCACCATGCTCATGTCCATGTGATACAGCGAGCCACCCTCGGCCACCACCATCAGTCCCGCTTCGCGGGCGGCGCTCACCACCATCTGCCGCTGTTCCCGGCGCGGCTGGTTGTAGTTCTTCACCGCGATGGCGCCCTGGGCCTTGAGCCGGCGGACGTGCGCCCGGGCGTCGTCGATGTCGTCGATGGCTGCGTGCAGCTCGGCGTGGGCACCGTAGAGAATCTCGCCGGTGGAGAAGATGCGCGGCGCCAGGATCCTGCCCGTGCGCTGAAGCTCCGCCGCGGCGAAGATCTCGCTGGCATCGTTCGACGGGTCGTGCACCGTGGTGACCCCGAACGCCAGATGCGCCAGAGCCAGCCAGTTCTGCTGCGGCACGATGTCGTGCTCGCCCTGGGAGCCGTGGGCGTGAACGTCGATGAGGCCCGGCATCACCGTGCGCCCCTGCAGGTCCAGCCGCGCCGCGTCCTCGGGAATCTCCACCTCGGCGGGGGTGCCGAGGGCGACGACGCGGTTGTTGCGAATCAGCACGACCCCGGACTCGATCACCCGCCGATCCGCGTCCATGGTGATGATGCGTCCGCCGGTCAGCGCCACGGTCCCCGTGGGCACGTCGGCGGGCGCCGTCACCGTCAGGCGCGCTACCCGCTCGCCGCGGGGCGGCTCCGGCTCGTCGGCCTCGCCAGTACCTTCCGTTGTCGGGCCGGCATCCTTCGGTGTCGGGCGGAACAGCGCGGACATGTCCGCGCCGTACAGCTCCGGGCCCACCAGCCAGCTCAGGCTGTCGCCCGAAGCCCAGCTCAGAAACTCGCCGCCCTCCACCGACGCCCGGCGCAGGGGAAGCGCCGTCATGTCCCGGGTCAGAGTCACGTTCCCCGCAGGGGGCATGGGCACCACGTAGACGTGATAGTTCTCCCGGAATGCCAGCCAGCGCCCGTTGGGCGAAACCCGCAGACGGGTGGCGTACTCCGAGGTCGCGTGAACCCGGCGGTCCTGGCCGTTCAGGTCGATGCTGGCCAGCTCGTGGGCCGGCGCGCCGTCGTCGCCCGCGGTGTCGTCGGTGAAGTAGATGCGCTCGCCGCTGGCGCCGAAGTGAGGGTCCCGGCCCCGGTCGGTGAGCCGTACCATGGCGCCCCCGGCCGCCGGCATCCGGTACAGACCCGGTTCCAGCGACCACAGGGGCGAGGTGAGGTACCCGCCGCTGGTGCGCTCGAACACCAGGGTCCGGCCGTCCGGGCTGAAGCTCGGGCGCAGGTAGTGACCCGGCTCCCGGGTCACCGCCCGGGAACGGCCGCCACTGCCGCTCACCACGTGGATCTCGCCCAGCCCCGCGTCGGTCCAGCGCACGAAGACGATGCGCTCGCCGTCCCGGGACCACGCCGGAAACAGCTCGAAGGCCGGCTCGTCGTCCCGGGTCAGCCGCCGGGGCTCGCCGCGCTTCAGATCCTGGAGCCACAGCCGGCCGAAGGCTTCGAATACCACCCGGTCCCCGTCCGGCGACACCTCGGCGAAGCGCACCATGCGCGCCTCCACCTGCTCCGGCGCCACCGGCACGGTGAATCGGGGCGGTTCCAGCGCGACGCGCTCGTCCACCACGTGGAAGGGAATCTCCTGGACCTCGCCGGACTCGAGCGCCAGGCGCTTGATGCCCCCGCCGGCCCAGAACACCAGGCTCGCGCTGTCCGGGGTCCAGGCGATGCCCGGATACACGCCGTGCACGGCCCAGGTTTCCTGCATGTCGCGGTCGAGGGCCCGGTACAGCACGCGCTCGGCGCCGCTCGTGAGGTCCTTGACGTGGAGCGACGTGTCGAAGCGATCACCTTCGCGCTGCCGGCGCACGAAGGCGAGGTAACGGCCGTCGGGTGACGGCGTGGGCCGTACCGCGCCGCCCGGGCCGGTGACGAAGGGGTGGGTCTCACCGCTGGCGAGCTCGTGCCGGCGGATCTGGAACACCTCGGTATTGGAATCCTCCGCGTACTCGAAGATGGGCCCCGGGGTGACGTTCTGGGTGAAGTACAGGAATCGGCCGTCCGGCGAGAAGGCGGGCTCGCCCAGTTCCTTCTGATGCCGCTCGCTCGGCCGCTCCACCACCTGCACGCCGGCGCCGCCCTGCAGGTTGTAAAGCCAGATTTCTCCCGTGCCCAGGGAGCGGCGGGTGGTGAAGTGCTTGCGGGCCGCTACGAAGTTGCCGTCGGGATGCCAGACGGGGCTGTTCAACAGGCGGAAATCCTCCTCGGTGACCTGGCGCGGGTCGCTGCCGTCGGCCCCCATGATCCAGACGTTGTCGCCGCCGGCCCGATCGGAGGTGAAGGCGATGTGCTCGCCGTCGGGAGAGAAGCGGGGCTGCATGTCCCAGGGGAGGCCCGAGGTGAGGCTCACCGCCTCGCCGCCGTCGATGGGCAGCGCGTAGATGTCGCCCAGCAGGTCGAACACCACCGTCTTGCCATCCGGACTGACGTCGACGCTCATCCAGGTGCCGGAACGGACGTCGATGGGCACGGTCCGGCTGGCTCCCGGCGGGGCCGATACGTCCCACTCGTCCTTCCGCTCGTCTGCCGCCGGCTCCCCGGCCTGCGCCGACGCGGTACCGGCAGCCCAGGCCAGCGCCAGACCCAACAGCGCCCCGAACACCCGTCGGCTCATCGACCCACCTCCTGCAGCGTTTCGTTCAGCGCCGTTTCGAGCTTGCCGAACAGCTCGTCTACCTGCGCCTCGGTGATGATGAGCGGCGGGCACAAGGCCACGGTGTCCCCCAGGGCGCGGACGATGAGACCGTTCTCCTCGCAGCGGCCCATGGCGTACGCGCCGATCCCGCGGGACGGATCGAAAGGCGTCTTCGCCGCCTTGTCCGCGACCAGCTCCACCGCGCCGATGAGCCCCACGCCGCGAGCGTCCCCCACCAGCGGGTGCTCGCTCAGGGCCGCGAGCCGGGCCTGGAAGACTTCACCCACCCGCGCGGCGTGGGCGAACAGATCGCGCTCCTCCATCAGCTCCAGGGTTCGCAGCGCCACCGCGGCGCAGACCGGGTGTCCCGAATAGGTGAAGCCGTGGCCGAAGCTGCCCACCTGGCCGCTCGCTTCGATCATGGGCTCGTACATGTACTCGGGGATCAGCACGGCGCTCATGGGCAGGTAAGCGGAAGACAGCGCCTTGGCCACGCTCATGGTGTCGGGACGGATGCCCATGGTCTCGGCGCCGAACGCCTTGCCGGTGCGGCCGAACCCGCAGATCACCTCGTCGTCGATGAACAGGATGTCGTGCCGGGCGAGCAGGGCCTGGACCTTCTCGAAGTAACCGGCGGGCGGCACGATCACGCCGCCGGCTCCCATCACCGGCTCGGCGATGAAGGCGGCGATGGTCTCGGCCCCCTCCCGCTCGATGAGCGCCTCGAGGTTGCCGACGATGCGGTCCACGAACTCCGCCTCGGACTCCCCGGCCTCGGCGCCGCGATAGTAGAAGGGGCAGTCGGTGTGCAGGATGCCGGGGATCGGCAGGTCGAAATGGGCGTGGAACGCCGGCAGCCCGGTCAGCGAGCCCGCCGCCACCGTGACGCCGTGGTAGCCCTTGTGCCGGCTGATGATCTTCTTCTTCTCCGGCCGGCCCACCACGTTGTTGTAGTACCACATGAGCTTGATCTGGGTGTCGTTGGCGTCACTGCCGGAAACACCGAAGAACACCCGGCCCGCCTCGAACGGCGCCATCTGCTTGAGCTTCTCGGCCAGCAGGATGCTCGGCTCGTTGCTCTTGGAGCCGAAGAGCTGGGAGTACGCCAGCTTGCGCATGCTCTCGGTCGCCACCCGTACCAGCTCTTCCTCGCCGTATCCCAGCGCAGTGCACCAGAGCCCCGCCATGCCTTCCAGATACTGCTTGCCCTTGCTGTCCCACATGTACACGCCCTTGGCGTGATCGTGGATCTTCGGCCCCACCTGATGATGAAGCTTCAGGTTGGTGGTGGGATGCAGCAGGTGCGCGAGATCCCGGGCTTCCAGCGAGCCCTCGGGAAACTCGTTGTGTAATGGGTCGGCCATGAGGGCGTCCTCGGGTGATTGAAGAGGCGACGCTAGCGAAGCGGCGGAGAATGAGCAAGAAGTTCGCTAATTCGCTATCCGCTTTCCGCTTTCCGCTTTCCGCTGGAGGCAGGACCGTCGCCTTTCGACTCGGCTCTTGCGGATAGCGGATAGCGGATAGCGGAAAGCGCGCTACTCACGCCGCCTTCTCGAGCTCCATCCCCAGCGCCTCGGCAACCTTGGCGTGGCGGATCTTGCCGGCGTGCACGTTCAGCCCCGCGGCGAAGTGCGGGTTCGCCTCGAGTGCCTGCTGCCAGCCCCGGTTGGCGAGCTCCAGCACGTAGGGCAGGGTGACGTTGTTGAGCGCGAGCGTCGAGGTGCGCGCCACCGCGCCGGGCATGTTGGTCACGCAGTAGTGCACGACGCCCCCCTCCACGTAGGTGGGGTCGTCGTGGGTGGTGGGCCGGCTGGTCTCGAAGCAGCCGCCCTGGTCGATGGAGATGTCAACCATGGCGGCGCCGTCCACCATCTCCCGAACCATCTCCCGGGTCACCAGCTTGGGTGCGGCCGCTCCCGGAATCAGCACCGCGCCGATCACCAGGTCGGCCTCGAGCACATGCTCCCTTACGGTCTCGGTGGTGGCCATCACCGTCCGGGCCCGACCCTGGAAATGGTCCGAGAGCCAGTTCAGACGGGGCACCGACTTGTCGAGGATGGTGACGTCGGCCTGAAGCCCCACGGCCATCATGGCAGCGTTGGTGCCTGCGGTGCCGCCGCCGAGAATCACTACCCGTCCCGGAGCGACCCCCGGCACGCCGCCCAGCAGCACGCCGCGGCCGCCGCTGGCCTTCTGCAGGGCCGCGGCACCCACCTGGATGGACATGCGTCCCGCCACCTCGCTCATGGGGTTCAGGAGCGGCAGGCCGCCCTGGGGGCTGGTGACCGTCTCGTAGGCGATGGCGGTGACCCCGGATTCCATGAGCGCCTCCGCCTGACGGCGGTCGGCGGCCAGATGAAGGTAGGTGAACAGCACCTGCCCCGGCCGCAGCCGCTTGCACTCGGCGAGTTGGGGCTCCTTGACCTTCACCACCAGATCGGCGGCGAAAGCCTCGTCCACGTTGCCGATCCGGGCGCCCGCGGCCACGTAGGCATCGTCGTGGAAGCCGATGCCGCCTCCAGCCCCCTGCTCCACCACCACCTCGTGGCCCGCGGCCACCAGCTCGCGCACCGCCGCCGGGGTCATCCCCACACGGTACTCGTGCACCTTGATCTCTTTCGGTACTCCCACGCGCATGTCGACCGTCCTGTGTTCAGCTCGCACCATGCTAGCCCACGGGCCGCGAAACCGGTTTGCAATTTACGTGCACCGGGCGCTCAATACGCAACCACATTCTCTAAAAACACCAAATGACGCAAGATTACGTCGCTCTGGACCGGATCGACCGCGCGATCCTTCATGAGCTTCAGCTCGACGCCAAGCTCTCGAATCAGGCCCTGGCGGGGATCGTCAACCTCTCCGAGTCGGCCTGCCTGCGCCGGGTCAGGCGGCTGGAGGCGTCCGGCATGCTGGTGGGTTACGTCGGGCTGGTGGATCAGTCCCTGGCCGGCTACCCCGACAACGTGTTCGTGCAGATCACACTGACCAGCCAGCAGCAGAACGACCTGGCGGCCTTCGAGGCCGCCGTACGCGAGATTCCCGAGGTCATGGAGTGTTACCTGATGTCCGGCGCCGCGGATTACCTGCTCCGGGTGATCGTGGAGGATGCCCGGGACTACGAGCGGGTGCACAGCCAGCACCTGACCCGCCTGCCGGGGGTGGCCCGGGTGAACTCCAACTTCTCGCTGCGCACGGTGATCAAGAAAACCGAGATCCCCATCCGCAGCCGGCCCGGGCTCAGATGAGCTCGGCGGCCTCCAGCGCGAATTCCTTCATGACCTGGTCGGCGTAGTCGATGCGCCCGGTGAGCGTTCTCGGGTCGCCGTGCACGAGCCGCAGGCACGCTTCCGCCATGTGCTCCACCGGCGTCACCCGATCCCGGGTGGCGTCGTTGATCAGGTTGTGATGGACGGCGCCCGGGGTGGCCACGAGCCCCGGAGAGATCACGTTGACGCCGATGCCATCGTCGTAGACCTCCTGGGCCAGACCCGTGGTGAACCGTTCCAGCGCGGCCTTGCACATGCCGTACACGGTGCCGCCGCGCCCCGGCGCGTCCTTCTGCGGATGCAGGGCCGCGTGGGACGAGATGTTGAGGATCCAGCCGCTGCCCCGTGCCTGCATGTCCGGCAGAACGAGCTGGGTGAGCTCGAACGGCGCCCATACCTGCACGTCCATCATCAGCCGGAAGCGCCTCTCGGGGAACTCCGCCACCGGGATGAAGTACGTGACGGCGGCGTTGTTGACCAGGATGTCCACCGTGCCGTAGGCCTCCCGCGCCTCGGCGATGAGCCGGTGGCGATCTTCATGGCGCGACAGGTCCGCCTGAACCGCCAGCGCCTCGCCGCCGGCCGCCCGGATGCGCTCCACGGTAGCCGTGATGGTGCCGGGAAGGACGTGATCCGACGGCTCCACCGTGCGCGCCGAGACCACGACCTTCGCGCCTTCCATGGCGTAGCGCAGCGCGATGGCCTCGCCGATGCCCCGGCTCGCGCCGGTCACCACGGCCACCTTTCCCGCAAGCACGCCGTCGGCGTTGATGCGAGTCATGTCCCCTCCTCGAGTAATGCGAGTGCCACACTATAGCGCAAGCTACGCCGCGGCCGGGTACACTGCGCGGCATGACGACCCGTGCACTCGCCCGCCGTAGCGTAACGCTGCTTTTGCTCGCGCTCCTGGCCCAGGCGGCCGGGGGCCAGACCCCGGCTCAGCCGGCGCCCGCGGAGGCCGATGTGGATGCGGCTCAGGAAGCCGCCGGGTCACCGCTGGTGGATTGCTACCGGCAGGCCCAGGGCGGCGGCACGGATCCGTATCCCTGCGATCTGGCGGTCGGCATGGCGGAAGACTCCGGAGATCCGGCGGCCCTCGCCAGTGCCTTCGGCAACCGCGCGCTGGTGCTGGCCCGGGAGGGCCGGCTGGAGGCGGCGCTGGCGGACGTGGAGGCGGCGCTGGCGGCGTCGTCCGAGGAAGCCACCCTGCACGGCACCCGGGGCAATCTGCTGCTGCGGCTCGGCCGGCCCGCCGAGGCGCTGGCGGCGCATGACCGCGCGGTGGCGCTGGCGCCGGAGGATCCGCTGGCCTACTACAACCGGGCGTTCAGCCACCGGGCCCTGGGCGCGCCGCAGCGGGCCGAGGAGGATCTGGCGGCCGCCCGGGACCTGGCGGGCGCGGCGCCGCAGGAGCGGCTCACGGCTCCACGAACACCCGACGAGGACGTCGGCCGAGGCCGCTGAGCACCTCGTAGGGGATCGTCTCGGCCCAGCCCGCCACCTCGTCCACCAGCACCGTCGGCCCGAACATCTCCACCCAGTCGCCCACCCGGGCCCCGAGACCGGTCACGTCCACGGTGGTGAGATCCATGGAGACCCGGCCGACGATGGGCCGGCGCACCCCGCCGACGGCGACCTCTCCCCGGTTGGACAAGAGCCGCGGCAAGCCGTCGCCATAGCCGACCCCCACCACGGCGATCTCCCGCTCCGTGCTGGCGGTGTAAGTGGCGCCGTAGCCGATGGACTCCCCCGCAGCCACCC
>JAWLCV010000074.1:4928-11858 GCA_041686955.1 Pseudomonadales bacterium | reverse complement strand
CCTTCGAAGACGTAGACGCAGGCATCGGGCAGGGCTTCCCGCAGCGCCACGCCCTCCTCGGCGGTGGCGACGAAGAACTCGCGGCAGCCGCCGTTCCAGAGGGCGCGCACCACCGCCTGGGCACCCAGCCCGTAGCCGTCGGCCTTGACCACGGCGCCGGATCGTCCGGGCCGCGCTGCCTTCTGGAACAGCCGGTAATTGGCGACCAGCGCGCCGAGATCGATGCGCAGCCGGCCGCTCGGCATTCAGCGCAGGGTGTTGATGTAGGCCACCACGTCGCGAATGGCCTGCTCACTGGTGAGCGTGGCCGCCATGGGCTTCATCTGATTGCCGAAGACGTCCTTCGGATCATAGCCGCGGCGATTCTGCTGGTAGTTCTCGATCTGGCGCACCAGATACCAGTCGCTCTGACCGGCGAGGCGCGGCCCGCCCATCTGCTCCATGCCGCCGGCCTCGGGCCCGTGGCACGCGGCGCACACCTGGTACGCCTTCTGGCCGGCCGCCACGTCGCCTTCGATGGTGGGCTGGGCCGGAACGTCCGGCAGCGATTCGATGTAGGCGATGAGGTTGTCGAGCGCCGTGGGATCAGCCACGGTCATGGCCATGGGACGCATCTGGGCGCCATGGACGTCACCCGGCGCCGTGCCTCGCAACCCCTCCCGGAACGCCGCCATCTGCCGGCGCAGGTACCAGCCTTCCTGACCCGCGATGCGCGGCGCGTTCAGGGCCGCATTGCCTTCACCCTGCTGACCGTGACAGGCGGCGCACACCTGATAGGCCTGCTGCCCTGCCGCCGGGTCGGCGGCTACCGCGGCCGCGGCCCCCATCAACACGCCGAGCCCGACGAAAAGACGCCCCAGCGCCGGTAACCTGCGCGACATATGACCTCCCGAATCGTTGTCAGCGCCGCGCGAGGCGACGCAAGAATGCCAGCCAGCGTCCGGCGACCCGGCGGGACCGGCGCCGCCGGTCGCCGCCGACACCTTCCCGCCGCGCGCGCAGCTCGAACAGTCCCTGGGCGTTGCGCCGGCGGTCGCCCCTTTCTCGGCGATCGTCGCCGGGCCGGGCCCACTCCCGGCGGTCCTCGCCGGGCCGGGACCGTGCTTCCTCTCGGCCCGTGTGGGCCGCACCTGAACGCGTGCTGATGTCAGCCGTCATGAGAACCCGTCGTCCGTGCAGGTGGCCCGAACTATAGCGAGACGGGATAGCGGTGGAAAGCGCGATGCCCCAGCCGATGACGGCGGCTCACCGAGGCCCGGGGGACGGCCAGCGGCGCTCAGTGGTCCCGCAGCGCCGCCGCCTGCTCGATCCACCGGTCACGCAGAATGCGGCCGCGGTGCCCGTGCAGCACGTGGTCCTCCCGGTCGAGGGCTTCGGGGTCCAGCTCGGCGATCTGTTGCAGCCGGTGGTAGCCCAGCTCGTGGAGCTGCTCCGCCAGCTTCTGGCCCACACCGTGAATCCGGGTGAGCTCGTCGTCCCCCGGCCGGCGCGCCAGCTCCGCTTCCAGCTCGCGGACCCGCGCCAGCAGCTCGTCGTTCTGAGCGCGGGCGTCGGCGAGCTGCTGGTTGAGCACCACGAGCATCTTGCCGCCGGTCTGGGAAGACGGAGTCGCATCCGTCTCGGCACTGGCCGCCGCGGGCTCGGCCACGGTCTCGGCCTCGGCCTCGACGTTTCGCTGCCACTCGAACCGGTTGAGCGCATCCGTGCGCTCGCGAACCACGGTCTCCAGCTTGCGGACCTGCTCGCGCAGGCTCTCGAGCTCCGCGTCCTTGTCGTCGAGCCGCGCCTGCGCCGCTCTCGCGGCGTCGTCCCGCTCGCTCTTGGCCTCCGCCAGCTCGCGCTCGAGCTCCAGCATCAGCTCCTGCTGGCGCTCGATCTTGGCGTCGAGCTGCGCCACGTACTGGGCGTTCTCCTTGACGTGGCGCTCGCCACGAAGCGCGGCCTGTTCCAGGTCGTCCCGCTCCTGCTGCAGGGTCTCGAGCCGCCGCGCGGTCTCCCGCTGGTCCTGCTCCAGGGTCACCACCAGGGCCGAACGTTCGGCGAGCCGCGATTCGAGATGCTGGGCCCGGGACTCCGCTGCCTGAAGCTGCTCGGAGAGGGTGCGGCGCTCCTCCTCGCGCTCGCCGGTAGTGCGCTCCGCCACGGCCACCACCGACTGGAGCCGTTCGATCTCCGCCGCGTGCCCGGCAAGGCTCTTCTGTAGTTCCGCCTCCCGGGTCCGGGCTTCCGCCAGCGCCTGCTCCGCCGCGCGCCGGGCCTCGTCCGCCTCGTCTGCGGCGCGGCCGGCGCCCGCCACGGCCTCGGCGCCGGTCATCGCCGCCGCGCAGAGCACCTGAAGGTCGTCGGCGGACGCGGCGGCGCGTGCCTCCGCCCGTTCTAGCTCGCGACGCAAGTCCTCCTGGGCGCGCTCGGCCTGTTCACGATCCGCCGCTGCGGCGGCAGTCTCCTCCCGCACCCGCTTCAACTCGACGCGCAGCTCGGCGAGACTGTCCGTGAGCGAGGTGATCTGACGGTTCGCGAGCTCGGTAGTCTCGAAAAGCTGCTCGTTGCGCTGTCGCAGCGAGTCCCGCTCGGAGAGCGCCTCGTCCAGGGCCCGCTGACCGGCCTCGGCCGCCGCCGTTCGCTCGGCGAGCCGCTCCGAGAGATCCGCCTTTTCCTCTTCCAGCCGCCGAACCTGGCGCCCGTGACGGCCCACCTCGTCGGCCTGCTGATCCAGGGTCCGGGTCAGGGCCTGCCACTTCTCCTTCCAGCCCGCCGCGTCCGCGCGCAGCTCCTCGACGGCGAGCTGACGGGCGTGCAGCTCCGCGCGCGCGACCTTGTGGCGCTCCCGCACGTCGGCCAGCTTCGCCTCCAGGTCGGCGATGAGCTCGTCGCGGGCACGAATGCCGGCACCCGCGGCACCCTCCGCCGGCTGCTCCCTGCGCAGCCGGTCGAGCTCGTGCCGGAGCGCCTGGGCCTCGTCGGCGCGCTGGCGCAGGGCGGCGGCGAGCTTGGGTACCCGCTCGCGCCACTTCAGCAACTCGTCGCGCAGGGCATCCTCGCCGTCCCGGTTCGTCTCGGTGGCCGGAATGCCGGCAGGCTCGGCGGAATGGGCGTTGATGGTGCTCATGGCCCAAACCTAGTCAAAAAGCCCCGCAAAGAGTGTGACCCAGGTCGGATTAACGCGCGCCGCGCCGCTTCCCTCCGCAACGCAGGCCACTTGCCAGAACCCGCCGGAAACCGGACAGTCTAAGGGTCGACGTACCAACCCGAGTCTCACAGAGGAGATCCATGCGCATACTGCTGTTCCTGGCCACCAACCTGGCCGTGATCGTCCTGGCCAGCCTCACCTTCCGCCTGCTCGGCTTCGAGAGCATCCTGCAGGCCAACGGGGTGGACCTGGACCTGACCGCCCTGCTGGTGTTCTGCGGCCTGATCGGCTTCGGCGGCTCGCTGTTCTCGCTGCTCATCTCGAAGAAGGTGGCCAAGTGGTCCACCGGCGCTCAGGTGATCGCCCGGCCCGGCAGTGAGGCGGAGCGCTGGCTCCTCGCCACCGTGGAGCGGCTGGCCTCCAAGGCCGGCATCACCACCCCGGAAGTTGCGATCTTTCCCTCTCGCGAGCCCAACGCCTTCGCCACCGGCGCGAACCGCAACAAGGCGCTGGTGGCGGTGAGCGTGGGGCTCCTGGAGAACATGCGCCCCGAGGAAGTCGAGGCGGTGCTGGGCCACGAGATCGGCCACGTCGCCAACGGCGACATGGTGACCCTGGCCCTGATCCAGGGCGTGGTGAACACCTTCGTGCTGTTCCTCGCACGCATCGTCGGCTACGTGGTGGACCGGGTGGTGTTCAAGACCGAGCAGGGGCTCGGCATGGGCTACTGGGTGACCACCATCGCCGCCGAACTGGTGCTGGGGATGCTGGCCAGCGCCATCGTCATGTGGTTCTCGCGATACCGGGAGTTCCGTGCCGACGCGGCCGGTGCGGATCTGGCCGGCCGGGAGAAAATGATCGCCGCCCTGGAGCGGCTGAAGCGCGCCCAGGAGACCCCGAGCACCCTGCCCGATACCCTGGTGGCCTTCGGCATCCGCCGGGGAGTGCGCCGGGGCATGCGGGCCATGTTCGCCTCCCACCCGCCGCTGGAGGCGCGCATCGACGCCCTCCGGAACCCGCGCTGAGGGGCCCGGGGTGGCCCTCAAGCGCCCGCACTGGCCCGCCGGCGAGGTGGTGATCCTGGAGCACGACTCCAAAGTCCTCGCCGACAATCCCCTGGGAGATCCCCACCTGCGCCGGTTTCCGGTGTGGCTGCCGCCGTCCTACTCCGGCGGCCGCGGACAGCGGCGCTTTCCGGTGCTGTTCGACCTCACCGGCTACACCGGCTCGGGCTGGTCGCACACCAACTGGAAGAACTTCGAGGAAAACGTGCCGGAGCGGCTCGCCCGGCTGGTGCACGAGCGTCGCATGGCCCCCGCCATCGTGGTGTTCCCCGACTGCTTCACCGCCCTCGGCGGAAATCAGTACATCAACTCCAGCGCCATCGGCCGCTACGCCGACTACCTCACCCGCGAGCTCATTCCTTTCGTGGATGCACAGCTACGCACCCACGGGGACCGGGAGCACCGGGGCTGCTTCGGCAAGTCCTCCGGGGGCTACGGCGCCATGATTCACGGCATGCGCTACGCCCGCTACTGGGGCGCCATCGCCAACCACTCCGGCGATGCCTACTTCGACTTCATCTACCGCAGCGACTGGCCCAACACCCTCGACGAGCTCGCCCGTTACCGGCTGCCGCCGCGCAAGGAGGGGCCGCCCAAGGCGCCACCGGCCGGCCCGCCGGGCCTGTCGCCGGGCGAGGACGACGGACGGATCGCACGCTTCCTCGAGCGCGTCTGGGGGCGCGAGAAGCTGGAGGGCCGGGAGGTGATGGCGCTGATGAATCTGTGCATGGCCGCCAGCTACGACCCGGACCCCCGGGCGCCCAACGGCTTCCGGGTGCCCTTCGACCTGGAGACCGGCGAGCTGATTCCCGCTCGCTGGCGAGCCTGGCGGGGCCACGACCCCATCCACCTGGTGCGCCGCTACGCCGGCAACCTGAAGACCCTGCGGGGGATCTACATCGACTGCGGCTGGCGCGATCAGTACCACATCCACTACGGCAGCCGCATCCTCTCCCGGGAGCTCGCCCGGGCCGGCGTCGAGCACCGCTACGAGGAGTTCGACGGCACCCACTCCGGCATCGATCACCGCATGGACCAGAGCCTACCGTTCCTCACCCGCGCGCTCGCTTGAGCCCCCCAGCGGCGCTCGGGCCTCGGGAGTGGAAGAGGTGAGGACGACGACGAAGCGCGTGGGCGGTGGGAAGCGATCGCCGGCCACTGTCGCGCAGCCGAGGCCCGCGCTTCGCGCGGGCAGCTGATTGACGTCTCCATTGCCGCCCCGCGGCAATGGAGGCGGCAACTCTGCGGAGCGAGGGGACCCCGGGAGGGGGCTGCGCGAGGCCGGCGATCGATTTCCACCGGCCAGGCGCGGCGCCGATACGTCACCCTCTCCTCCACCCCCGAGGCCCGAGCGGCGCTAGAACTCCATCACCCAGCGCAGCAGGACGTCCTCGAAGTCCTCCCCCAGGCCGCGGTGGGCCTGCTCGGCGTTGACGAGCGCCACCACGATCAGCCGCTCGCCGGAGCGGGGGAGCACGTAGCCGGCGATGGCGGAGACGTCGTCGAGGGTGCCGGTCTTGAGATGCATGCGCCCTTCGGCGGTGCTGCCCTGGAGCCGGCGGCGCAGGGTTCCGTCGAGTCCCGGGATGGCGAGAGACGAGACGAACTCGGGCATGAAGGGGCTCTGCCAGGCGGCGTTCAGCACGGCGGCGAGCTGGCGGGCGGTGATGCGGGAATCCCGGGAGAGGCCCGCGCTGTTGCTCATGAGCAGGCCTTTTGTGGCTACACCGCGCTCCTCGAGGGTCTGGAAGATGGCGCCGCGGGCCTTGTCCGCAGTGGCGGGGGCGCCGAACACCTCGGCGCCGACGGTGAGCGCCAGATGCCGGGTCATCACGTTGTTGCTGTACTTGTTGACCAGCCGGATCACGTCGCCCAGCGGCCGCGACCAGTGCACCAGGAAAGGCTCCGCGGCCGGGTCCGGCACCGGACCGAGGCGCCAGCGGCCGGTCATCTCGCCGCCGAGCTGATGCCAGTAGAGGTCGAACAGGCCGAACGCATAGCTTTCCGGCTGCAGCACCGTGCGGGTGAGCTCGTATTGGTGGCAGCCCGTGGGAAACGCGCCTTCCAGCAGCACCTCGTCCCGGCTCCCGGGGTCCCGCATCGCCACCGCCACGCCCCGCTGGTAGCCGCCGCAGGGGCCCTGGTGCAGGCGCAGCCGATTCTCCAGGCGAAGGTTCGGCAGGGGCGGGTCCGGGCTCACCGCCACGGTCTGCCCGTCCGTCTGGACCATGAAGCGCACGGCGTTGAAGTTCACCAGCAGGGGATGCGGCGGCAGGTTGTACACGCGGTCCGGCTGGTTGTCGAAGGCCCCCGGATCTTCCGGGGTCAGCTCGAAGAAGGAGGTATCGAAAACCAGGTCCCCTTCGATCCGCTGCACCCCGCGCTTTCGCAGCGCGTCCGCCAGCTTCCAGTACTCTTCCGCGACCAGGTAGGGGTCGCCGGAGCCGCGCAGCCACAGGTCGCCTGCCACCGTTCCCTGCCGCGGTTCCGCCGCCAGATGGACCTCCGTGCGCCAGCGGTAGGCGGGCCCGAGCCGCTCCAGGGCCGCGAAGGTGGTCACGAGCTTCATGACGGAGGCGGGGTTGCGGGGCCGGTCGGCGTTAACCGCGAGCAACGGCGCCGCCGCGCCCAGCTTCTGCACCCAGACGCTGATGGCCTGCTCCGGAAGCTTCAACGATTTCGCGGCCAGCGCCATGGGGCCCGGGAGACGGTCGGCGGTCTCGGCGTCCGCCGCGG
>JAWLCV010000074.1:0-4828 GCA_041686955.1 Pseudomonadales bacterium | reverse complement strand
CCGCGGGCGCGAACAAGCCCACCCACGCAACGATGAGGAGAGCGCGTCTCATGGCACATCGAAATCCACTAGAGCCGCATCAGTAAACCCGAGGCAGCCGGATCGGGTCAATGCGCGCCGGCGCCGGCGTCGTGCAGGCAGCGGCGCAGAGTCTCGTTCAGGGGCGTCAAGGTGATGCCCAGGGCATCCGCGGCCCGCTCGCTGTCCACGCAGTCGTCGTGATCCAGCACGCCGAGCATGGCCCGGGTAACGGGGGGTTCCGCGAGCACGGCCTCCAACACCCGGGCGACGGCGCGCCCGGCGCCCTGTGGCGACGAGATCACGCGGGTGCGTCTGCCGAGGATGGCGGCGGCGCGCCGGGTGAGCTCCGCCCGGGGCAGGGACTCCGGGCCCGCCAGGTCGAACACGGCGCTGCGGCCGAGATCCAGCGCCCGCATCATGGCGGCCACCACGTCGCCGGCGTAGATGGGCTGCTCCAGGCTCGTCCCCCGCAATACCAGGTTCACCCGCCGCCGGGCCCGCGCGGCCAGGGCGCGGCAGGCGAAATCCCCCTCCCCCAGCACCATCGGCACACGAATCACGGCCGCGGGCACCGGGCCATGGGCGAGAAGGCGCTCGGCCGCGCCCCGGGACGCCAGGCAGGCATTGGCGGAGTCCTCCGCCGCGCCGAGGATGCTCAGGTACACGACCTGCGCCACCCCCGCCCGCGCCGCCCCCGCCGCCAGGGCGGCACAGGTCGACTGATGCGCGTCCACGTAACGGTTGGCGGCGCTTTCCCGGATGATGCCCACCAGATGAACCACGCCGGTGCAGCCGCGCAGGGCTTCGGTCAGGCCGTCCGGATCGGCGTAGTCGACGATACGGGTCTCCACCGATGCGCCCAGCCCGAGCCGGCGCACCTGCTCGGCTGCATCCGTGGAGCGGACCAGGGCCCGCACGGGCCCCTCGGAGGCGAGCGCCCGAAGCAAACGCCGGCCGAGGTGGCCGTTGGCTCCGGTGACGGCCGGGCCTCGGCCTCCAGGCGCAGAACCGCCGCTCACCACGGGCAGCCTCCGGCTCCGCTCTTTGTGCGATATGCTGGCGACATATGAGCCATCCTCCTCTCTCCACGCCGTCGTCGTGGTTCACCTGGGCCAACGGCCTCACGGCGCTGCGCGCGCTCGGCGCCCTGCCCTGCGCCTGGCTCGCCCACCAGGGCCGCTGGACGGGTGCGGCGCTGCTGCTGTCCCTGGCCATCGTCAGCGACCTGCTGGACGGGCCGCTCGCACGCCGCCTGGAACAGAGCTCGCCCCTGGGGGCGTTGCTCGATCATGCCACCGACGCCGCCTTCGTCACGCTCCTGCTGGCGGCCCTGTGGCTGCAGGGCTACCTGCCCTGGCTGCTGCCGGCGCTGGTGGCCGCCGCCTTCATCCAGTATGCGGCGGATTCGGATGCGCTCCGCGGCCGCCGCCTGCGCGGCAGCCGGCTGGGCCGGACCAACGGAATCGGCTACTTCGTGATCGCCGCCGTTCCCGTGTACCGCAACGCCCTGGGCCTGCCCGGCCCGTCCGACGCCGCGGTGGAGGCGCTCGCCTGGGTGCTGGTGGTCTCCACGGTCACGTCAATGCTCGATCGGTTCCGGCTCTGGCGCGCCGCCGAATAGCTCCCGATTCGCCCGGGGCAGAAACAGGACGCCGATCAGCGCGTTGAACAGCACGAAGAAGGTGTGCATCACCAGGCTGAAGGCGCCCACCTCCGGGTATTCCGGAAACAGCACCGTCCACAGCAGCAGGGCGCCAGCGTGGAACGGCAGGGGCAGGGCGGCGGCGAGAAATATCACCGGCAGAAAGGCGAGCATCTGCGCGAAGCCGACGTCCACGTTGAACAGGGCGAGCGCCAGGGTGTAAACGGCCACGGCGGCCAGCAGGTTGGGCGCCTTGAAGGCCACCACCAGCAGATAGTGCCGGGGCCGCGCCTCACGGAACGCATGCACCACGGGCAGCCCGCGCAACCGCGTCCCGGGCAGCAGATGACCGCGGAAGTAGGCGATGTGGAGTGGCAGATAGACGACGGCGCCGATGAACACGGCGGGGAGGATCACGTCCAGCGGAAGCCGCACCGACGCGGCGCGCACCACCTCGTAGCCGGTGAGCACGCCGACGCTCGAGAACAGCAGCAGCTGATAGATCTCCATCAGCCCCAAGAGCAGCATGGATGAGACGGCCTGCCAGGCCGGCACACCGTAACGCCGGTACAGGTACAACGACATGGCTCCCTTGCCTACCTGCTCGTTCACCAGCGACAGGATGTAGGCGCTGGCACGGATCGGCAGCATGTCGGTGAACCGCAGGGACGGCGCGTTGAACCAGCGTACCACCCGCCAGGTGACGTGGGCGTCCACCAGGAAGAAGAACAGCGAGTACGGAATCATCAGGCCGAGCCACGCCAACCAGTCGGCCTCACCGAAGAAGCGCGCCAGGTAGCCGGCAACGGTCATCCCGGCCCGCTCCGCCGCCGCCTCCGTGCGCTGGTAGACGAGGTAGAAACAAGCGAGCGCCAACAGCCAGGTGGTGGCCCGGAACAGCAGATTGGGCGCTCGCTTCACGTCGCCGGCTCAGCCGAGCTTCTGATAGACCATGCGCTTGAAATCGTGGCTGAACGGGTGCCAGAAGCCGGGCATGCGCTGGGTCATACACACTCCGCAGATGCCGGCCCGGGGAGCCATCCAGCTATGGGTGCCTGCCATGCCGCCCCAGTGATACTCGTCCGTGGCCGACTCCGGCTCGCCGGGCCCGGGAGCCAGCTTCACGGCGAAGCCGAGGCCGAAACCGGTTTCCGTCAGCTCCCACATGGGAAAGCGCACTCCCACACCCACGGGCAGCGCATTGCTGCGCATGAGCCGCAGCGTCTCGGGACGCAGCAGGCGCACGCCGTCCCACTCGCCCTCGTTGATGACGGCGCGCAGGAACGTCACGTAATCGCCGACGGTGGAGACCAGACCGCCGCCGCCGGACAGCAGGCTCGGCGGGCGGCTGTAGGTCCCTTCCCGGGGATCGTCCGCCTTCACCAGGCCGCCCTTCATGGGCGCCAGGATGTCCACCGGCGCGTACATGGTGGTGAACCGGTCCTGCTTCTCGACCGGCACGTGGAAATCGGTGTCCTGCATCCCGAGGGGCCCGAAGATGCGTTCCTCCAGGAACTCGTCGAACCGCTGCTTGGAGATCACCTCCACCACCCGGGCCAGCACGTCGGTGGCCAGGCTGTAGCGCCAATCGGTGCCGGGCTGGTAGGCCAGCGGCAGCCGCGCCAGCGCGTCACACAAGGATTCCAGGGTCAGGCCCGGGCTCGCCAGGGGATTCACGCCCGCGGCGTTGTAGGCCTGGTCGATCACCGAGTCGGGCTCGATGAACCCGTAGGAGAATCCGGCGCTGTGACTCAGCACGTGGCGCATGGTGATGGGGGCCGCCAGCGGCTCCACGTCGGCGATGGAGGCGGCGTTCGGCCGCAGCACCGCAGGCTCGGCGAAGGCCGGCAGGAACTTCGACAGCGGATCGTCGAGGCTGAAGGCCCCCTGCTCGTAGAGCATCATCGCCGCCACCGAAGTGACGATCTTGGTGTTGGAGTACATACGGAAGATGGCGTCCTCGGCGAGCGGGCGCCGAGTTTCCAGATCCATGTAGCCGAAGGTGCGAAAGTCCACCACGTCGGTGCCCGTCATCACCAGGGTGACACAGCAGGAGAGGATTTCCTCGTCCACGTACCACTGCATGCGTTGGTGGAGATCCGAGAAGCTCACGTCCGTAGGCACGATGTCGAGTCGTTTGATGGCGAATCCCTCCTTGCTGATGGCCACATTCTACGGCAATTGCGCGACGGCACTCTCAGTCCAGCGGCTCGAAGGTGACCCCGGCGTGCAACGGCAGGCGCCGTATCAGGGCGTCACCCATGGCCGCCGCCGGGGTGAGAACCCCGCCCGGGGAATCCAGCGGATCGACGGCCAGGCACACGGCGGCTTCCCCCAGCATTCGCGAGGTGGAGCCGTAACCCGGGTCCCGATCGCCCTGCACCCGCACCTTCAGATGCCGGGCAGGATCGTCCGGGTGCCGGCCGAGCAGGTCGATGACGTAGAACCCCGCTTCCCGCGTCCGCCGTGACGGCCCCTGGCCCGGCCGCGGCAGCGCCCGCGCCAGGGCCCGCCGCACCGTGCCGAAGGAGGCGGCCAGCGACACGGCCGCCGTGCCGGCGCTCACCCCGGCCGCCAGGGGCAGGCCCCAGATACCGAAGGGCATGAGCATGCCCTCGTCGTAGCGGAACTCGCGCCCGTAGGGATAGCCCATGAGCGCGTTGCTGCGGCGCACCACCTTGGTGTTTATGGGCGCCATCATGAACGGGGCGACCCAGGCGCCGAACTCCTCGTCGTACTCGGGCACCCGGCGCTCGGGCCGGTCGAGGCCGCGCCGCTCCCCCTCCGGGTTCAGCCCATAGGGGTCGTCGAGCAGGGCGCGAACCGCCGGATCGCGCTCGGCCTCTTCGAGCATGTTGAGCATGCTGGCGATGGTGCCGCCGCTGAAGCCGCCGCGGGCCTCGCGGACCCGGAACTCGACCTCGGCGCAGGTCGCTCCGTGCCGGCGCTGCATCTCGCGCTGCAGGAACAGCACCCCGAGATCCGAAGGGATGCTGTCGAAGCCGCAGGTATGGACGATGCGCGCGCCCGTCTCCCGGGCGCGGTCGTGATGCATGTCGATCATGCGCCGCATCCACGGCACCTCGCCGGTGAGGTCGCAGTAATGGGTGCCGTGAGCGACACAGGCCGCCACCAGCTTACTGCCGTACAGGGCGTAGGGGCCCA
>JAWLCV010000073.1:0-20501 GCA_041686955.1 Pseudomonadales bacterium | reverse complement strand
CGCCACGGTGGCGGTGGGGCAGACGGAGCGGGGCGACGCCATGTTCACCGCCATGGCGCGGCGCTATGCCCGCCATGCGTTGGAGGTGGGGGCGGAGGAATTTCTGGAATAGGCGAACGCTAGGCCCAGGTGCGCTCACACGATGAGCTTGTACATCTCGTGCCTCACGTACCCGAACCCGAGTCGTTCATAGAAAGAAATCGCGCTGCGATTGCGAGCCCAGACATTGAACTCTATGCGCGCCAACTGCCTGTCCCTCGCCCATCGCTCGACGCCTGCCATCAGTTGTCGGCCGTAGCCCAAGCCGCGCTGATGACTTCCGACGCAGAGCTCTTGTACGAAGGCGACGGGCATCTCGATCGCCTGCCCACCTTCGTGCTTTCGTTCGACGAGCCAAGCGACGCCAACAGCACCTTCCGGAGCCTCCAGCAGAAGAAACTCCTGTTTCGGATCACGAATGGCAGCCTCGAAGTCTCTCCGCGGCAGGTAGACGTCGATCGCCGCGATGAGTTCGGGCTCAACGTCGACATGATGCCGATTCAACTCCAGGAGCAGGCCTTCGACCGTTTGGTAGTCATCCCGAGTTGCCGTGCGTATCGGATATTCCACAGAAAGAAGCTCCGGCGGGTTAGTGCCGCAAGATAGCGTGGGATTGCGGGAGGTCAATGTTGACCGGACCGTCGCTCCAGGGTCGTGCCACCGGAGGAGGCGATAATTTTCGTTGAGCACGCGGCTGTCCGCCCGTACAGTAATGCCGTGCGGGCAGAGATCCGAAAAGAAATCGAATTGATCCAGCCCCTGGATGAACTGGAGCGCGCATCCGTCATCGACGTGCTCTCGTGGATCGACTCCGGCGTCGAGCTTTGTCGGCTGAAGAAGCCGGCTTTTCCGCCGAAGCACCTCATCTCCTACTTCGCCGTCGTAGATGGCGAGCACATCCTGCTCGTCGATCACATCAATGCCGAACTATGGTTACCGCCCGGTGGCCACGTGGAGCCCGGAGAACACCCGAGAGCGACCGCGTTACGCGAAGCCGAGGAAGAACTGTCGCTCGATGGCGTGTTTCTCCAGAACGAGCCATTGTTTCTGACGATAACTGAAACCGTTGGAAAGACGGCAGGGCACACGGACGTTTCCATTTGGTACGTGCTGCGAGGTGACCGATCCGCCGACGTGACATTCGACCAGTCGGAATTTCACAGCGTCCGGTGGTTCCATAAAGACGAGGTGCCGCTGGATCGAACCGATGAGCACATGGCTCGCTTTTTGAGGAAGCTGTACCCACACGGAAATGATTGGGCGGAGCCCGCATCATGACTGGAAAGGTCCTGACTGGCGGTTGCCAGTGTGGCGCTGTGCGCTATTGGATTGAGGGCGAGGGTCACCGCCTCAACGTCTGCCATTGCCTCGACTGCCAAAGGCAGTCCGGGAGCGCGTTTGGCATGAGTCTCGTGATCGAGCCTTCCTCGTTCCGCCTCGAGTGGGGGAGGCTCCGGGACTTTGTGGTGAACGCCTCCAGTGGTCGAAAGAAGACGTGCGCATTCTGCCCTGAGTGTGGGGTGCGCATCTACAACCGTACCAGCCGGCTCATGTCAGTGAAGCCGGGCACCTTGGACGACACCTCCTGGCTCCGGCCCGATGCGCACTATTGGACGACTCGCCGGCAGGCCTGGGTGTCATTGCCCAACGACGCGCCGGTATTCGACGAGGCTGGGGTCTGAGTGGGCGGTCCAGCCGAACCAAAAGCGAAGAGCGAAAGCCGAGCATGATTGGCTTCAGGTCCACCGAGCCCTGTGGTTAGCAAAAGCGGGCCGGATGCCTGCAGCCATCTATGACGGTAGAGTCTATCAGGGCTGGGAGTTTGAGACGGTGCTCGACGTGGCCACGGATGTCGCACCAAGCCAACTAGTTGAGAAATCGGGGCGCGTCGATCATGGGTAAAGTGATTCTGCATGGGTACATTCAGGTGCCGGCTGGTGACCTCGAGGCCGTAAAGGCCGAGTTGGACAATCACATCCGACTGACACGGGCTGAGGAAGGATGTGTGGTGTTCGAGATTGTTCAGAACAACGAAGATCGATGCCGATTCACCGTTTACGAAGAGTTCTCAGATCAAGCTTCGTTCGACCACCATCAAGCTCGAGTGAAGGGTTCTACGTGGGGCGAGGTGACAGCAGAAGTCGCTCGACACTACGAGATCATTCAGGCAGGTGAGCCGTAAGCAGCGGTGCAGCGCCGACGTCCCTGACTTGGGCTACTGTATCCTCGCACGCGGCTTTAGCCGAGGGACGACAGGAATGCCACGGGAGCGGTCAGTCGACGATTTCGCGAGTCGCCCGCTCCCGGCCATAAGCTGCCATAGCTTTTCACACCGTTAGTGCCACGCTCCTGCGCGGGTGAGCCCAGGAGCGGTGCTAATGTACCTGCAGGCAGAAGTTACCCAGCCACCGCCAATTGGCTGCGACTGCGTACACTCGATGCCTGGTGTAACCCCCGTCTGTTGTACAACTCGGCCAGCTTCCATTCCGTCGGAAGGCTCTCCGGACTGGCCTGCCACCGTTGTTCGAGCATCCGCTGGGCCAGCGCGAGGCGCCCCGTCTGCATCAGTGCATCCAGCCAGATCTGATCGAAGAGATCTCGTTGAGCATGGCTGCCGCCAATCTCCATCAAACGGGGCAGTACGGTTCCGATCGAATGCACCGTCGATTCGAAGTCTCCGCGTGCGTGCGCGAGAAGCCCTTCAGCAGCGGGCACGGCAACCTCCACCCATGTGGACCGGATGAAATCCGGTGCGTGGTTGGAGAAATCCCGAAGGTAGTTGAGCAGCTCGTCCGCTTCCGGCAAGTTCGCCCGACCAAGGCCGTACAGGTACTGCAGCGTGAGAAACGGCTGAACGCAGTCTTTGGCTCGAGACCTCAGATGCTCACCGACGTCACCCCAGCGGTTTCCGACATCGACGCCTGCGAGTTCCAAACGAGCCAGCAACGACACAGCACCAACCTGATCTTGGGAATACTCCTTCCAGGCTCCCCAGATGACGTTGTCATAATGCTTCAGCACCGAGTCCATCTCTCCCTGATCGATGAGGACCAGGGCGAGATGCCACCAGTTGTGTGTGAGCATAAACGAGTTGAGATCGGTCCAGCTTCCTTTCATCTCCTCCAGAAACTCTCGCGCCTCTGCAGATCTACCCTCTGACAGGAATACATGAGCAAGGGCGTGATGCGCCCATGGCTCTTTCTGCTGTATCGCGATGGCTCGACGAGCTGAGCGTTCGGCGTGTTCGAGCATGTGGGCCTGCTCGTAGGCGAAGGCAGCCATGCCGTGGCTGTATGCCAGATCCGGGTTGTTGCTCAGGATCTGCAGCGCGTTGCGCAGCAGCCCGAGCGGATCACCGAGGTTGAAGTAGTGATACTGGGTCGTCTTCGCCACCACCAGTTCTCCGGGGAAACGGCTGGCCATTTCGTCGCCCACGGCAAGTGCCTGGGGAATGTCGTTCATCGACCAGGCTCGAGCTGCTGCGACCACCAGACGCTCGCGCTCCGTTGCCCGTTCCACGTTGGCGGTGGCCCGTTCCAGGTATGGCCGGGCCAAAGCGGGGGCTTCAGGGCTCTCGAGAAACATGCTGAAGATCGCGGCATAGCCGTTTGCCAAAGGGCTCTCCGGGTCGGCGTCGGCTGCGGCTGCTATACCCGCCGCGCCGGCTGCATAGCCGAGGAAGGCGGGAACGAAGTCGTTGATGGCATCGACCGTGTCGGAGCCGGCTGCCGTCACGGGCAGGCTTCTGAAATCATTTAGCATATGGGTTCTCCTGAGGGTAGGATCCATCAATCAGCACCTCGTCATGCTGAATGACAGAGGGCGCTCATTGTCCAAGCGCTCAGCGGGCAGAGCCATGACCGGCATTCCGCGGCGCATGATTGATCGTCCGAATCTGCTCCGGATGGCACCGTCATCCACCGCCACGTTCGACTCGTTACCTGGCACAGGAATCAACCGATGGCCGCCGATCTACTCTCCGATGTCTTGAGGCAGGTGCATCTGACCGGTGCCGTTTTCTACGACGTTGAGGCTTCGGCACCCTGGGTAGCGGAATCACCCCGGACCGAGGAGCTTGCGCCCCTGGTCATGCCTGGTGCGCAAAAGGTAATGGCATACCACGTGGTGGCCAGCGGTGGATGCTGGATTACGATGCAGGCGGACGACTGGCTGGAGCCACGCCGTCTGCCGGAAGGCAGCGTTGTCGTTTTCCCCCAGGGAGACCCTCATGTGCTTGCCAGTGCTCCTGGGCTGCGGGCTCCTTTCGATCAGAATGTCTTGAACCAGCCACGACCCGAGCGGCTCGAGCCTCTGCTGCTCACTCAGAACGGCAGCGGTCCGGCGACAACGCGACTGATCTGCGGTTTCCTCGGCTGCGATGTCCTTCCCTTCAATCCGGTCCTCGACGCGCTCCCCGATATGATTCTCATGGCCGACGGCTATTCCTCCCGAGATGGTTGGCTCGAAGGCATGATTCGCGCTTCGATTGCAGAAACAAGGGAGTCCAGGTCCGGGAGCACGGCCGTTCTTTCGCGTTTAAGTGAGTTGATCTTCATCGAAGCTGTCAGGAGCTACGCCGAGTCGCTTCCGGAAGAGGCATCGAACTGGCTCGTCGGACTCCGGGTTCCATATCTGGCACGCGCGGTCCGTCTTCTTCACGACGATCCCGCCCGACCCTGGAATCTGTCACAGCTGGCGCGGGAGGCTGGCGTTTCGCGTAGCCTTCTTTCCGACCGCTTCTCCGCCGAGTTCGGGATGCCGCCCATGACCTATCTCACTAACTGGCGTATGCAGCTCGCAGCAGGACTGATGGCTCGGGGTGTCGAATCTTTGTCCAAAGTCGCTGGACAAGTTGGCTACGAGTCCGAAGCGGCCTTCAGTAGAGCATTCAAACGCTGCACGGGATTACCACCGGCAGATTGGCGGTTGGCTCACGCTCAGGGAACCCGATTCTAAGTTCACCCGGCGTCTGCTCTGGGTCGCCTGCCGCCGCTCGGATCATGCGGCCCGACAGGCAGCACCCGGCCAGAAGCGGCCCTTGAAACCAACCATCTACTTCGTGCCCCCGTTCCATTGCACACCATAGACTGGACCAATTTCTTCGCCACCCAACAGGTGCCCCACGCGCTGAACACCCACGAATCCGTTGTCCGTCAGCTCACCGCGATATTCGGTGTAGTTATCGCAGATGTTCGCGGTCAAGTTGATGAGCAGCGCCCGGCCGTTGAGTACGTACGCGGCCTCGCCGAGAAGATTTGTACTTCGCGGTGGCGACTGATCTACGACCTCAATCCTCTTCCATTCGCCAGATGAGCATGTATCGACGGCGATATCCGTGAATCTAAGGGTTAACGACCTTTCGATCAGGCCATCCGCTCCGATGGCAGCGAACGCCCAGAGCGGCTCGGCAGACCAGTAGTGGGGTGTCGGCTCACTAGCCCAAAGTTGATAGCGGTCCGGCTTATCTGCAGCACAAGCCGACAGCAATGCTATGAAAGCAGCGAGAGCGATTATGGTGCGCATCGCGGATGTAGAGATCTCGGCCCGTCCCGTTCCCCATATGTTGCCACTCTCGCCGGCGTAACCCCCGATCCCCAATGACCGGCACGGGTCGACAACACGCGCTTCCGCGGAATCGTCGACCGTCCGCTCATTGAAAACTTCCGCCCTCACCGCACCCCCCGTGCAAACGAAATCACAGGGACTGATTCCTGGTAGTAGTGCTCGGGACTCAGTCCTCGCCAGATCGGCAAACTCGCGTCCCCTAGGCTTCCCAGGTTGCCCCGAAACCATCCCGGCGAGAGGTTCGAGAGCCGCTTGAACTCCCTGCTGAGGTGCGCCTGGTCGGCGTATCCGTGACGCGCGGCAATCTCTGGTAGGGAGTCTCCGCGACGGTGGGCCAGATCGCGAAGCGCGCGCTGGAACCGCACAACGCGATAGACTTGCTTGGGCGAGAGTCCCGCGAAGCGGTCGAAGTAACGCCGGAGAAGGCGCGAGCTCACCCGAACCCTATCCGATACAGTGTTCACGGCGGATCCACGGCCGACTCCAAGCGTCGCAAAGGCGTTGAGAAAGTCCGGGTGCGGCGCGATGTCGGTCCGAACGGTCCGGCGCAGCAGCGCTGACACGAGAGGAACCCGTTCCTCGAACGTCGTGGTTTGCCACAACTGCTCCTTCACCTCAGAAATCAGAGCCGGCCATATCCAGTCCAGATCGAGCCGCAGGTCCCGCACCTCGGACATCGCGAGCCCCATGAGTCGATACACGCCCGTTGGTTTCAGTGCGGCACCGAAGATGGCGAAGCCCTCGAGAAACAGACCGGTCATCTTCGCCGACAGCGAAGGGCCGTAGAGGTAAGCGTCTACACGGTCACCGAAGACGTTGAACCGAAGCGTGGAATAGGCGCTGGGATAGATCTGCACGGGCACGGCGGCGATCCCGGGCCGCACGTCGTATTGCCAGAACTCCTCGACCACGTCGGAAAGGTCCGCTGGCGGTTGCTGCCGCCGGATCGTCAGCAGGTGCGGGACGAGTTCCGCGCTGGTTCGAAGCGGCCGGTATCCGTTCATCCACAGATGTCCGTTTCGTTCAAGACAGTCGGCACGTGAAACTGTATACCAACCTCGGACACGGGAGAACGGCGAACGAGGCAGCGGCGCTTCGTGTTGTCGAATTTGATCGCAGCGCAGTAGATGGACGAAAGGAGGAATCATGATCGGAAACCTGGCGCGGGACACGGCCGTGGACGGCGGAGAAGGCTCCTACACCGGCCATTTGAGCGAGCAGTGGAGCGTGTGGATGCCCCATGGCGGCTTCACTATTGCTGTGGCCCTTCGAGCCGTCGAGCGGGAGTCTCATTTCTCGGCGCCAATGTCGCTGAGTTGTCATTTCCTGGGCGTACCAGAGTTCGGGCCGATCGACATCCGAGTGTTGTCCCACAAGAGGACCAAGACGGCCGAGTCCGTTCGCGCCTCTGTCGTTCAGTCCCAAAAGCCGATTCTCGAGCTCATGGTCTGGACCGGAGAGGCGAAGCCGGGCTTCGAGCACCACGATCCGGCGATGCCCGACGTGCCGATGCCGCAAGGCTTGAAATCTACAGACCAGATAGAGGGAGCGTTGGCCACGCAGCCGTTCTGGGCAAACCTGGAGCAGCGCAGCATCGATGGGGTTCATTGGCAGCAGCGCGAGTCCGGCACTCCCAGACAGCGGGACTGGCTGCGGTTCCGAGAGTTCGACGACTACGACAATTCGTTTCTCAACGCCGCGCGTGCCGTCGTGCTACTTGATAGCTACGCCTGGCCGGCCGCGGCTCATGCCCATGTTGGAGAGCCGGAGTACATTGCACCCACGCTTGCACTCTCGACTGAATTCCACACCGGCCACTTCGGCGAATGGCTGCTGTCTGACGCCTATGCCCCCGTCGCGAGCGATGGGCGAATCAGCTTTCACAATCGCCTGTGGACCCAACAAGGTACGCTGGTGGCGTCAGGGTCGGGCACATTATCGTGTCGACCCAGGCCCGGCTATGGGAAATGAAAGGCGAAAGGTGCTTTGCGTGACTCCTTTCACGTCCTCCGAGTGCTGTAGTGGGCGAAAATCGCCGGATGCCCGCGATCATCTACGAAGGCCGAACCTACCAGTGCCGGGACTCCGAGACGGTGCTCGATGCGCTCATTCGGCAGGGCGCCGAAGTGCCGTTCTCCTGCCGCAACGGCGTTTGCCACGTCTGCATGATGCGCAGCGTCAGCGGCGAGGTGGGGGAGCGTGCTACGGCGGGGATCAAGCCGTCGCTGCAGGCGTTGGGTTACTTTCTGCCGTGCCGGTGCCGGCCGGGGGAGGATCTGGAGCTGGCGCCGCCGCGGCCCGACGATCTCTATGTATCGGCCATGGTCGCGGGCAAGGAGATGCTCAGCCGATCCGTGTGCCGGCTGTTGCTGGAGCCGGCCACTGTGTTGAGTTACCGCGCCGGCCAGTTCGTGAATCTGCGCAACCCGCGGGGCGTGGCGCGCAGCTACTCCCTGGCTTCGGTGCCGGAGACCGACTACTTTCTGGAACTGCACGTCGCCCGCCGCGAGAACGGCGTGCTGAGCAACTGGATCGCCGACGAGCTCAGCGAAGGCGACGAGGTGGAGCTGCACGGCCCCTCCGGTGACAACTTCTACGAGCCGGGAGACCTCGATCGGCCGCTGCTGCTGGTGGGCGCGGGGACCGGTCTCGCGCCTCTGTGGGGGATACTGCGCGACGCCCTGAGCCAGGGGCATACGGGCCCCATTCACGTGTATCACGGCAGCCGGCAGGCGGCCGGTCTCTATCTCCAGGACGCGTTGACCGCGCTCGCCGCCGAGCACGCCAACCTGCACTACCACCCGTGCGTCTCGGGGGCGCGAGTACCGCGGGGAATGCGCCGTGGCCGCGCCGATGCGGTGGCGCGAGCCGACCACGCCCAGCTCGAAGGCTGGCGCGTGCACGTCGCCGGGGACCCCGCCATGGTCGAGTCCGCCGCCCGGGATTTCCGCGGTGCGGGGGTCGCCGAGGGAGATATTCGAGTCGATCCGTTCGAGCTGACCGACCTTCGCGCTCGGGAACGTTCAACCGGCGAGCGGTCGGCCGGCCACGCCGAGCCCTACGGCAGGCGGGCGGAAGACGATTCCGCGACGGCGCCCTGGCGCAGGCCGGAGGTAGCGTTTCCGCCGCCGGATCCGGAGCTGTGGGCTGCGCTGGGCGAGGGCACGCTGATGCACGAGATCCTGCGCACGTTCTACGCCCGGGTATATGCCGACCCGCTGCTCTCGCCCTTCTTCCGCAACGTGACCAAACAGCGGCTCATCGAGAAGCAGTACTCGTTCCTGAAGCGCGCGTTCACTGGGGAGCTATGCTACTTCGGAGACCGGCCGCGCAACGCCCACCACTGGATGGTGATCTCCGACGAGCTGTTCGACCACCGCCTGGATCTGCTGGCTCAGGCGGCCCGGGACCATGGCCTCGAGGAGCGCTGGATACGGCGCTGGGAGGCGGCGGAGGAGATCTACCGCCCGGACGTGGTGAAGACCCAGGCCTGGCCGCGGGTCGTGGACGGCGAGGAGATGACGCTCGAGGGTTTCGGTGAGATGACTCTCGAGGTGGGCTCGCTCTGCGACAGTTGCGAGGCGGGCATCGATGCCGGCGAGCAGGTGCGTTACCACCTGCGCACAGGCGAGACCTATTGTGCCGGGTGCTCTGCGTTGGAGGCGCGTTGAGCGGCCGTCATCGGATCTTGAATGAAAGGAGAACCCGCGTGAGAGTCGTGATGAACCTCTGTGCCGCCCTGTTGTTGACGGCGGCGTGTGTCCCGGAAGGGCAGGCAGCCGACATGGTGGACGCCACCAAGCCGGACAGGCTGGTGTCCGTCATTCAGAAGCTCGGCTATCGGGCGCAACTGGACAAGGACGACGTGGGCGATCCCATGATCCGCTCGAGCGTGGGTGGCACGGACTTCGCGATCCTGTTCTACGGGTGCCACGAGAAGCGCCACAACCGCTGTGATTTCCTGTTGTTCTCCGTCGGCTACGACCTGGATCCCGGTGTCGAGCTCGAGACCGTGAATGCGTGGAATGCGAAGCAACTGGTGGGGCGGGCCTACCGCGACGACGAGAACGACCCGTGGCTGGAGATGCCGATGGTGCTGAAGGCCGGCATGTCGCGCAAGAACTTCGAGTCGGCTTTCGAGTGGTGGGAAGCCAGCGTCGCCGCCTTCGAGGACCACATCGGGCTCTGAGCGGGAGCCGGATCCATGTCCGCCTACACCGTGGATTGCGACGCCGGCCGTCGTCTGGGCTGCAGCAGCTATTGCTGTCGGCTGCTGGTGCGGCTGGAGCCGGACGAGCGGGATCCCACGCAGCCGGACAATGCGGAAAAGCGCTGTGTGGACAAGGATCCGGCGTCCGGCCGCTGCATTCATCAGGATCCGGAGAGCGGACGCTGCGCCATCTATCACCAGCGTCCGCGGATCTGCCGCGCCTACGACTGCAATCGAGACCCCATGCTCACCGTGGTGCTCCGGGAAGGCTTCCGTTCCGTGGTCGAGACTGCCCGCAAGGCGTGCCGGGAGCCGGTGCCGCCGAAACCGCTGATCCCCTACAAGGCGGTGGATCCCGGAATCTAGACGACCCTCACCCCCGCCAGCTCGCGAGGATGCCGGCGACATCGTTGCGGGAGGTTCTCTTCAGCCCTTCCATCAGCAGCTTGAAGACGTCGCTGTCGCGATTGTTGAAGCGCCAGCAGATCTCGGCGATCAGCAGATCGGTGGAGCGGCCGGGGTAATGACGCAGGATGTCGATCCAATGGCCCGCGAAGGCGAGGAAGGCGCCCACGGCGGCTTCGTCGACGTCGTAGGGCGTTACCTCGACGCCGAGGATCCGGTGGGACGCTCCGGGAACTCGTAGCGCGGCGGCGCCGAGCGGCTGCCTGCCCTGGCACAAGCGGGAACCCGCCACGAAGGCGCCCCGGTCGGTTACCGCGACTGCGGAGCTGGGGAGCGTGGCCGCGACAGGGTAGCGGGCGGATTCGAGCAGGCAGTAGGCGCGGATGGCGCGGTAGAAGCGCTCTGCCGTGGGTGCGCTCGCCGCCGGCCGGAAGCGCTGGCGCCGGATGGGCGTGCCGAACACGAACCGTTCCAGCAGCAGCGACTTCTTGGAATCCGCAATGCGGAAAGACCGCCAGATCGAGGCGTTGGAGAAGCGGCTCCGGCACGACTTGCACCGGTAACGGCCGTCCGCCAGCCGCCAGGCGCCGCTGCCTGCGCACCTCGGGCAACTGATACTCATGGGTTCCCTCGGGCGTCGAGCTCGTCCAGCGAAAGAAAGTCGAGGTCGAGGCGGATGCCGTCCGGCCCGTTGGCGTCGTAGATTCGCTGCAGAATGCCTACGAGCCGCGACACCTTGAACGGCTTGGGCAGCCACAGGCGCGCCGCTTCGGATCCGGGCTCGCCGCCGATGACGATGGCGGGGCAGCCGGATCGCTCCAGCCACGCCAGGCCGTCTGGGTCGGCGGATGTGAAGTCGATGACGCAGATGTCGGCGCCCTCGTCCTCGACCACACGAAAACGATTCCCGGCCAGCTCTCGCAGGGCGAGTCGCAGGGTCTGCTCGGCGTTGGCTGCGAAGCCGAGCAGACGAAGGTTCATGGGCGTGATGTCGTCAGCCATGGGCGTATCCCGTCAGCCGCGGACCCGGCCGGCGCGAAACAGCGCAACCGCGGTGTCCTGCAGACCGAGCTGAATGGTCTGTCCCGCGTCGAGCACGATATTGAGCTTGGCGTTGAAGACGTCACGCTGCTTGCCGTGCTTGTCGGTGATGCGATACACGGAGACGTCATAGCTGCCGTTACGTCGCCGGGGTCCGGTGAGATAGCAGCGCACCTGCTCGACTCGGCGTCCGTCGATGGTGAACGGGGTGATCCGGTCGAGGAACGACTGGTGCTCGTTCAGAAACTCCACGGTATCGATGCCCACCGGACGGCCGGCCGCCGAGGCGACGCGGCTGACCATGAAGTCTCCGATGATGATCTGTCCCGGCTGAGCGGGCTCCAGGATGCGCGCCAGCTCCACGGTCACGTTGCCGACGATGATGCTCTGTTCCCCGGGCTTGAGCCCGTTGCACTGATAGAGGTCGCAGTAGTTGCCGATGTGAAACGCCACCTTCAGCCGGGGGACCAGATCGCCGACGCCGGCAGAGGCCTGAAGGGCGTTGTGGGTCAGGACCAGGTGCAGGAAGTCGTAGAGGTCGCGGGACGAGCAGGGGCCGTCGTCGCGGTTCCAGACGTAGAAGCCGTCGCCGGTGGAGGAACGGGCGAGGGTGGCCCCGCTGCGCAGAAGCTGAAGCTGGCGCTCCGCCCAGTTCAGCGAAAGAGAGAGGCTGTTGATGAGGGTGATCTGCTTCACCGGATCCGCCAGAGAAAAGTCGACGATGTCGACGAGCAATACGGCGCGCTCCCGTTTGAACTGCATGCCGTAGCGGCGCACGCACAGATCGATCTGCTCCAGCTCCAGGTCGGTGAGAGACGCCGCCTCGACGAACGGCACGCTCTTCACCTCGGCGTCCAGGGTCCGGGCGATCCAGGTCAGCTCCGCTTCCGACATGAGCCGCGAGCCGCTCAGAACCGACGACAGGAACTCGTCCGCCTTGATGTGCGGCCGAGTGCGCCCGTTGGGTGCACGCTGGTCGATGAACCGGCTCAAGGAAGCGAAAGGCGCCGCGAGAATCAGCAGCGCATCGGTGGTGATCGCCCAGGCGATGATGACGTTGGAGCCCAGGTTCCAGTGCCGTTCCAGGGCCTCGTTGATGAACGACATGCGCCGGGCGTGGCTGCGCCGGCCGCCGAACATGCCGCGCAGCCTTCCGGCGGGCGCCGTGGCTGCGCCTGACCGCACTGGTTGCCGGCGGACCTTCAGCCGCATCCGCGATCACCCGTGGCCGAGCAGCGCGGCGACCTCGGCCGCCACCCGCTTGGTTTCGACCAGAAGCATTCCCAGCTTCGAGTCCGGCTTCGAGACCACGGAGAGCACCTGTCGGTTGCCCACCTGAACCATCAGCACGAATCCCTCGGTGCCGTGAATGAGCACCTGTTCGAGATCGCCTCTGGCGAGGTCGCTCGCGGTCTTCTGAGCGAGCGAGAGCAGCGAAGCCGATATCGCGCCGAGGCGATCAGGGTCGATCTCCTTGGCGAGCACGGAGGCGATCGGGAAACCGTCGCGGGTCATCACGGCGGAAGCCTCGATGCTCGACGATTTGCTGTTCAGCTGCTTGAGCTGAACCCGAATCGCCTCCGCGTCTGCAGCCGATGTCTTCTTCGCCACGCTCGGCACCCGGCCCGGGTCAGACCACCGCTTCGAGCTTCGGAACCGCGGCGCGCGCCTTGGTCAGCGCCATGCCGATGTTGGCGCTCTTGCGGCAGACGAAGCAGGCCACGTGATCCACGTACTGCTTGCCGCGGATGAAGATGTGGATCAGGTTGTCGCTCAGCACGATCATTTCCTGGAAGTAGTGGTGGTTGTCCACCTCGATGCCGCGCGCCTTCTTGAAGATGTTCTCGATGGTCACCACGTTGTCGCCCTGGAACAGATCCGCCGTGGCCGCGGCCAGCAGATCCATCACCTCCGTGGGATGGGAGTCCACGGTCTTCACTCCCAGCAACATGCCGCTGGCGAGATCGACGTAACCGCCGGCCACGCACTCGGGGATCTGCTTGGTCGCGTCCTGAATTTCTTTGTCCAAAGACACTTCACTCTCCTTGATGTCGTCGTTGTGGGCGGCGTGATGCCGCGATCATGGTCTGGGAGTGGTCGCCACGGAGGCGCCGTCCCCGAGCCATTCGGAAAAGCTTTCCAGGAAGTTCTCCTGGACCCGGGACTGGATCATTCGTGGATCGCAGGAGCGGGTGACTCGAACCGCCTCGTCCACCGTTGCCCCCCGGTGAACGAGATACGCGGCGATGATGGTGCCGGTTCGGCCCAAACCGCCCTTGCAGTGCACGACCACCCGGCCGCCCCGGTCGATGGCGGCGGCGATCCAGTGCACCACGTCCAGGGCGCCGGCACGGGTGGGGGCGTTCATGTCGGCGATGGGATGCCAGAGCACCTGCAGGTCGTAGGCCGCGGCGTGCCCGGCGGGAATCTGCTCCAGCTCCTCGAGGGAAACCACGTGGGTGATGCCGACCTTGCGCAGGGCTGCAAGATCCGCGTCGAGCTCACCGAGCAGCCCGGGGCGCGGGCAGGCGGCCAGCGCGTTACGCTCGATCCAGCGGAACCCGCTGGGACCGAAGGGAATGATCTCGGCCGGTGCGGCCTTCGCGGTGGCGGAGCCCGCATGGCGTGCAACCTGCTCCGGGTCCAGAGTGTCGTCGGCGGCGCCGGGCGAAGGCACGGCGCAGCTACCGGTGCGAGCGAAGTCGGCGCCCGCCGCCGTGGTCGGGCTGGTGAAGAACGTGGCTGTGGGCGCGATCTCGTGAATCCGGCCTCCGGCCAAGAGCGCCGTGGTGCCTTCGAGCTCCCGGGCATGACGCTGGTTGTGCAGCACCACGACCACGCTGTGCTTGCGCCCGAGGGTCTTGATGAGCGCGAGCACCCGGGCGGCGGCGTCATCCTCCAGCCCCGACGTGGGTTCGTCGATCAGGAGCAGGGGCGGCGCGCCGAGGGCCGCCGCCAGAATGGATGCCACGATGCGCTCCTCGGCGGGGAGCAGAGAGACGCTCTCGGCGAGCTTCTCCGTCAGCGCTCCGTAGCCCATGGCGTCGAAGTAACTCTCCACCAGGGCCCTCTGCTGGGACTTGGTCAGGTTCTCCCGTTCGGGGAGTTCCCCCACCATGTACTCCAGCAGTGGGTGCAGTAGCTGGGGAGGCTTCTGCTCCACGAGCTTCGGCCAGCCGTGGAGGCCGATGGGCTCGCCGCCGTAGTACACCTGCCCGGACACGGTGCAGCTCGCCAGATTGTCGTTCGCGCCGGAGAGGGTTCTGAGCAGGGTGGACTTGCCCACGCCGCACGGGCCCATGAGATTGAGAATGCCCTGATCCTCGATGTCCAGGTCGAGCCCCTGCAGCACCGGCTTGTGGAAGCTGACCGTCAGCTCCCTCGCGGAGAGAAGGATCGCCATGGTCAGTCTCCCTGAAACGTGAACGGATCGATCTGGTAGATCAACGCCTTGACCAGACCGATGACCTGGATCGGGTTGCGCGGGTCCAGGGAGAAGATGGGCACGTTGGCGCCGTCTCTCCCCAGCTCCGCCCGGTAGCGGGCAATGCTGTGGCCGCGACCGATGTCGTTGCGGGTGACCCCCACCACCAGGGCGCCCTGGCGTACAAAGCTGTCGAAGTGGGCGAGATATCCGCGCAGCTCTGCCAGCGGGTCGGGGGCGCTGTTGCTGACGAGGACGATCACACCGATGGCGCCCTCGCAGAGGATGTCCCACATGAAGGAGAACCGGTCCTGGCCCGGGGTGCCGTAGATGTGCACCTTGGTGTCGGCGTCCAGGGCCACGTGACCGTAGTCCATGGCCACCGTGGTGGTGCGCTTAACGAGCCGGACTTCGTCGGTCGCCAGCTCTTCCGTGGCGAAGGGCGCGACGTCGCTGATGGCCTGGATCGACGTGGTCTTGCCCGAGCCCACCGATCCGGCGATGACGATTTTCAGGTTCGATTCGTTCATGAGGGCTGCGGCCGGAAACCGGACTAGGCGGCTCGCCTCGAGACCGTGCTGAGCAGACGCCGCAGGATGCTGCGCATGCCGGTTCGCGGCGCGGCGAAGTCGAGCCGGGTCACCGGGTCCCGTTCGTCGTAAGCCAGCAGGTCGACGGCGGACGCGAAGTTCAGAACGTGAACCAGCTCCTGTATCTCCAGATCGAACATGGCGACGAGCTCGCGCACCGACGCCGGGCGCCGGGTCCAGTAGCTGGCCAGGGCGAAGTACTTGGGGTCGGCCGTCAGCCTGATCAGGTTCGGCCAGGCGCGAAGCCGGCAGGGCGTGTCGGCGTCGATGCGGCGGATGAAGCCGTCCCGATAGCCGTTCTCGAGGATTCGCCAGATGAGCTCTTCCAGGTCCGCGGGCGCGCCGCTGCCCGCGGGTTCGCCCGAGCAGGTGTCGTCCACGCGGCGGACCGTGGGCGCGAGCACGGAGCAGGGCGTCTGGGCGAGAACCCGAAGCGCGCTGTTGCGCAGGTTCGTCGTCACCCGTTCCGAGCGCGGGTCGATCCGAATGAAGCGGCCCGACTGGAACCCGATCTCCACCATCCGCTCGTCGCTGCTGCCCCGAATCTCCCTGAGCAGCTTGCCGAGTAGCCACAGCAGACTGTCTTCGAGCTCCTTTTTAGGCAGGCTGGAGATTCGCCCGGGATCCGATGTCGCAATCCGGGGTACGGACCGGGCCCGTTGGATCGCGGCCGCCGCCTCGGTCGTGTCGGCAGGCCGGGGCTCGGTTTCCTCCAGCGGCGCGGAACGCGGCCGAGTGGAGCCGCTCAAGGTCTGGAGGACGGTCACCAGCTTGGCGAAGCTCAGCGGTTTGTGGAGTCGATAGGTGGTGAAGTCGGTTGCGGCATCCTCGGTGGACGCGTCCGAGAGCACGACCACGGGCCGGTTCGCGCCGGTGGCGACACGTTGAGCCTCTGCCGCGTCGCCGAGCCCTTCGAGGTCCATCACCAGCACGTCGCCCTGGCCGGCCGTGACAGCGAATCGATCCCCGCAACGGTTCTCGAACGCGATGCGCAGCGCGGTCTGCACCTTCTCCGGAAAACCCACCAACTCGATTGCCAGCACTCGATCTACCCCAGGACCATCATCGTTCATTGCTGTCCGCAGGCGGCCGCGCATTCTCCGGCGTCGGGCCGTCGGCGGGCTCGTCAGGAGCGAGCGCCGTGCCAACCTCGGAAGGTCCGTCGTAACGGCTTTGTAAACGCTGGAGACAGACAAGCGAATCGGACCCGGCAAGGCTGGCATTTTTGCAGGCGCTATCGCTAAGGCATTGAAATGAAGAGCGAACTTGACCCGTGCTCGGGCCCGCCCGCTGGGGCCGCGGTTGCGCCACGACGATCGCCGGGTCCGGGAGCACTGGCGGGTTGTGACGGAAATTTGAACAAAGATGCGGGCCGGATGCCTTTAGAGATCGAGCCAGCGCGGTGCGGCCTCAGCAAGCGCGGGCACCTGTCGTCGGCCCTCCGTTGGAACAGGCATTCAAAATGAATGTTTAGCTGTAGGAGGATCGGAAATGGATTCGTAGGCGGTTCGGCAAGCGCCGACGGCGGCGTGACCCGAAGGTTGAGTGAGGGGCGTTCCGTAGGTCCGATTTGCTTTTGCCCGGGCCGGATCGTCGGATTCCCGGCGCATGGTCGGGTGCGGCTTCGCACGACTGCCGGTGCTGACGCGGAGGGTCAGAAGTGTCACCCAGGGCGGCAAGGCTGACCTGGCGCGTCACGACGCCGGGGGTCAGGGCGGAGGTTCGAGCAGGAGCGTCTCGATGTCGTTCTTCACCGTGTCGGGGTGCAGGAAGGACACGCTGTAGATGTTGCGCACCCGCCGTTCGCGGTCGATGAGGAACACCCGCAGCACGTGGGAGATGGTGCCGAGGAACCGACCGTCCTCGTCGTAATCGCGAATCACCCACTGGTCGTAGGCGGAGAGCAGGGCATCCAGGTCCGCGGCTCGCGGACTGGTGACGAAGGTCCAGTCGGCGCCGGGTTTTCGGAAGTGGCCGGCGTACGCCTCCAGGACCTCCGGGGTATCGTGGTCGGGGTCGAAGCTGAAGGTCACCAGCCGCACCTTGTCGTGGAGCCCGGCGGTCCGCAGGCGGTCCTGCAGGCGACTGAAGACGAAGGTAGCGAGGGGGCAGCCGTTGACGTCGCTGCAGCGGGTGTAGACGAAGCTGAGCACCACCACCTGGTCGCCGTAGACGTCGTAGAGCGTCCGCGCCTGCCCCGTGCTGTCCACCACGGGTCCGTCGGCTGCGGTACCCAGGGTCGGCAGCCGGTAGGAGCCGGGCGGCGGCGGCGTGAAGCCGAGCTCGGCATAGCCGGGTGCCAGCACCTCCGGCGGCGCATGGCCGTGCGCCCCGGACTCGCCGTCCGGGGCGGGGAATGCCGGGCCGGGGCCCGCCATGGCGGGGCCCGCCATGCCTAGGCAGAGGGTCGCGCCGGCGAACAGCTTGGACGCCCTCGAGCGGCGCCTTCGCGGTTGGGCGTTCAGCGCGATGCTACCTTCGCCGGCGGCCGCTTCCCGTACAGGGCGTACGCGCCGAAGCGCATCTGGTGAGGCGCCCCGAGCCCCTGCTCGAGAAAGTCGATGGTGAACCGGTGAGTGAGCTTCTTGCCGTCCCAGCCGTAGAGCTTGAAGAACTGCAGATCCTTGCCGTCGGCCTCCGTCTTGTCCCAGTTGGCGAGCAGCGACGACGTGAAGTACACCCGCTCGCCGTCCCAACTCTGGGACACCATGTTCACCTGGGCGCCGATCTCCTCTTCCAGCACCTGCCGGGGCGCGTGGGGGTCGGAGATGTCGAAGAGACGCGCCTTGCCGTCGCTCCAGGTGTCCACCCAGAGAAAGCGGTCGTCGGCGGCGATGGAAATGTCCACCGGCAGGGGCACCTGGGACGGATCGCCGATGTCCGCCACGGCTTGGGCCTGCCACTCGCCGGCGTCGTCCTCGAAGATCAGCCAGAGCTTCGAGGTCAGCGCCGTGGAGGTGAAGCAGAAGTTGTTGTGGGAGCCCCAGGCGCAGCGGATTTCCAGCGGTGCGCCGGGCACGTCGAGAACCTTCTTCGGTTGGCGGGCGTGGAGGTCCCACACCACCACGGTGTTGCCGAACCGCTTCATGGCTTCCTCGTCGCCGAGGAGCTGTCCCAGGTTCATCATGTAGTTGTTCCAACCGGTGAACGAGGACGTGATCAGCACGTTGCGCCGCGGCAGGGCCCGGATGTCGTAGCCGTAGCCGTCGGCGAATTTGCCCGCCTTCACGGCGCCGCCCAGGTTGTCGTCGGTGGGCATCCAGTACGTGCCCACGTATTCGCCGGCGTTGGTGTATTCCACCAGCGCCGTGCGCCCGCCGTGGTCGCGGTTGTTGGAAAGCCCGGTGAGCAGCATGCGGCCGGCCATGGCGTAGTTGGTATGGGGGCCCACTACGCCGCCGGAGCGCGCCACGAAGTCGTCGATGGTGCGGTGCAGCCGCGGCGCCGCCGGGTCGGTGTGAACGTCGAAAACGAAGATTCGGCTGGTGTCGAGCCCGGAGGCCCAGAGATAGCGCCGGTCGTCGGTTAAGCCTGAATGGTGGGCCTCGTGCCGGCCGCCTACCGAGAGCGAATGCACCACCTGGCCGAAGTGCTCGGAGGTCGGGTCGACGTCGACGGTGACCAGCTTGTCCTGGCCGTCTCCCACGCCGTCGATGCCCCGGGTCCAGACGTAGACGAAATCCTCCTGGCCGACGATCTTGGCCATGTACGGCGACATACAGGTTTCGTCGGCGAAAGTTGCAGATGCGCAAAGCAGCAGAAAGAGCGAGAAGATTCCCCTGATGACCATGGTCGCCTCCCTCGCGATGGTGGTCCGGGGTTATGCTAGCACCCGGGCATCGGCACCGAAATGCGCATGAGACGGCTGGCGGCCTGGACTTGCGGATGGATACTCGGCGCGGCGGCTGTTGCCGCCTGGGCCGCGCCGGGGTCGGCGTCGGCGCAGCGGGTGGGGGTCGGCGACGACCGTTCCGGCTACGGCGAACCTACCTACCGCAGCGCATCGCGCCGGGTGGACGCGCTCACCGGAACCGCGCTGGATCTGGCCGACCTGACGCGGAATCCACCCCTCGGGCTGCCGCCATTGCCCCAGTCCCCGGATCCGGCCGCGGCGGCGCTGGGCCGACGCCTGTTCTTCGACCGCCGGCTCTCCGGCAACGCCACCTTATCGTGCGCCATGTGCCACGTGCCCGAGCAGGGCTTCACCCAGAACGAGCTGGCGACCCCCGTCGGAATCGAGGGACGCAGCGTGCGCAGGAACGCACCCGCCCTGTACAACGTCGCCTACCGGCCGAGCCTGTTTCGGGACGGCCGGGCCGCTGCCCTGGAAGAGCAGGTGATCTCGCCCCTGCTCGCGGAGAACGAGATGGGCAACCCCTCCATGGCAGCGGTGGTGGGGCGGATCGCCGGCCACTACGGCGGGGCGTTCCGCGAAGTCTTCGGCAGCGCGCCGACGGAGGAGACGTTGGCCAGTGCCCTTGCGGCCTACCAGCGGACCCTGCTGTCGGCGGACTCGCCCTGGGATCGCTGGTTCTTCGGCGCTCAGCCCCGGGCGCTCGGCGCGGAGGCCCGCCGCGGCTTCGAGCTGTTCCGGCAAGCGGGTTGCGCAGGGTGCCATCGCGTGGGCGACGAGTCCGCGCTCTTCACCGACCACGCCTACCACGACACCGGCGTCGCCCACCGCTCGGCCCTGCGCGCCGCCGGCGAGCGCAGCCTGCAGATCGCGCCGGGCGTGGTGGTGCCGCTGCGTACTCCCATCAGCGTGCCCGAGGTGGAGGATCTGGGGCGCATGGAGGTGACCGGGCGCGCCGAGGACCGGTGGAAGTTCCGTACGCCGTCGTTGCGGAACGTGGCCCTCACCGCACCGTACATGCACGACGGCTCCCTGGGAACCCTGTGGGACGTGGTGCGTTTCTACGCCGCCGGCGGCTCGCCCCACCCGGGACAGGACCCGCGGATCCGGCCCCTGGCGTTGACGGAGGCGGACGTGACGGCGCTGGTGGCGTTCCTCGAGTCGCTCACGGGCAGCAACGTGGACGCCCTGGCGGCGGACGCCCGTTCCGTGCCCATCGGTGATCCTGCGAGTCCTTGAGGCGGCCGCACGGCCGGCGACGGGCGGAGGAGGAAGTGGTGGAGCCGAGGGGGATCGAACCCCTGACCTTAGCATTGCGAACGCTACGCTCTCCCAGCTGAGCTACGGCCCCGAGCGGGCGCATGATAACGCGTC
>JAWLCV010000072.1:0-20516 GCA_041686955.1 Pseudomonadales bacterium | reverse complement strand
GTGGGGCGAGCGGGCGAAACGTGCGATGGGGCGTTCCACGCTCACCGACTCGCCGTTGGCCGCGAGCTCGAAACGCACCCACTTGCTGCCGTCGCGTTCGAGCTCCACCACGTTCTCGGCGTGCAGCGCGCTGGGGCTCGTGCCGGCATCCATGCGAGCCACCAGGCTGAGCCCGGGCGGCTCGAGCCACACCCGTTCCACGTCGCCCACCACCAGCTTGTCGCCGCTCACGACCACGCGTTGCACGTTGGCGGGTTCGCATTGGGTGGTGACCGTGGCGCTGCGGGGCGGCTCGGGACACAGCGCCGCCATCTCCGCGGGCAGGGTGTCGAGACGCGCCTGGAGGCTGCCGATCCGCTCCTCCATGGTCTCGGCCGTCGCGGTTTCGGCTTCGCCGCGCTCGGCCAGGGTATCGCGCAGGGCGGTCAGCTCGCTCTGCAGCAGCCGCAGCCGGATCTGCAGCTCCGCCATGTCTTCGAGCAGCGCCGGATCCTCGGGCTTGGTTGCACAGGCGGGCAGCCACAGCGCCAGCGCCGGCCACAGCAGGCATACCATGGCACGCGCCCGGAGGCGGCGCCGGGCTTCCACGGATCGATGTTCGCGCATTGGGTTCAGGTGGCACCGGGAAGGATCAGTCTACTGTCCGACCCGATGCCTTGATACTGTACAAACGTACAGCTATGCTCGAAGCCTTGCAACAGCCTGTCTGGTGATCATGCGGAAACGGGGATTTCAGGCGCCGGGCCTCGGCCTGCCGCCCACCAGCGACGGCGGCGAGCAGGCCGTGGTCATCAAGGGCCGGGGCGCCACGGCCAACCCGGCGAGCCGCTTTCTGCTTCGCCACAGCGAGGCGGTGAGTGACGGCTGGGCGGCGGAGGAGGAAGCGTCCGTCCCCGATCTGGCCACGGAGCTGTTTCCCGACGCCACCAGGCGGCTGATCACCCGGAACAGCTCCCCCGACGTGCCGTTCGATCGTTCCATCAACCCGTACAAGGGCTGCGAGCACGGCTGCATCTACTGCTTCGCCCGGCCCACCCACGCCTATCTCGACCTCTCGCCGGGGCTCGATTTCGAAACCCGCATCTTCTACAAGACCCGGGTACGCGAGGCCCTGATCGAGGAGCTGGGGAAGCCCGGCTACCGCTGCGCCACCCTGGCCATGGGCACCAACACGGATCCCTACCAGCCGGCAGAAAAGACTCAGCGGGTGACCCGCGCGGTGCTCGAGGTGCTGCTCGAGCACGACCACCCGGTGAGCATCGTCACCAAGGGGCAGCTCATCCTGCGCGATCTGGATCTGCTCGCCGAGCTGGCGCGGCGCGAGCTGGTGAGCGTCGCGGTGAGCGTGACCACCCTCGATCGGGACCTCAAGACCCGCCTCGAGCCCCGGGCAGCGGGACCGGAGGCGCGGCTTCGCGTGGTCGAGGCGCTCTGCCGGAGCGGTGTGCCGGTGGCGGTGATGGTGGCGCCGGTGATCCCGTTTCTGAACGACCACGAGATCGAGTCCATCGTGGCTGCGGCCGCCGCGGCGGGCGCCACGGGCGCCAACTACATCCTGCTGCGGCTGCCCCACGAGGTGAAGGACCTGTTCCGGGATTGGCTCGCCGAGCATTACCCCCAGCGCGCCGAGCGCATCATGAGCGCCATCCGCGCGTCCCGGGGCGGCAAGGCCTACGACGCCGCCTGGGGCCGGCGCATGCGCGGCGAGGGGGTGTTCGCCGACCTCATCGCCCGGCGCTTTGCGAAGGCGCTGAAGCGCCATGGGCTGGATGGTGAGCATCGCCCGGCACTGCGAACGGATCTGTTCCGGCCGCCGGGATCGAGCCAGATGGATCTCTTCTGAACCGGTAGCCGAGCCACAGCAGGGCGCCCAGCACGGCCCACACGACGATGGTGAACCACTCGTAGGGCCACAAGAGCGCCGAAGGACTCCCCGGCAGGAAGGCGATCAGCAGGGCGAGCGCGAGAATCACCGCGCCGTAACCCACCAGGCGCGGATAACGCACGCGGAACGGGCGCGCCAGGTCCGGCTCCTTGCGGCGCAGGGCGAGAAACGCCAGGGGAACGAACAGGTAGGCCACCACGGTGGCGAAGCTGCCCGCGTTGATCATCCACACCAGCACCGTGCGCCCGAACAGCGGCGCCAGGCAGGAGAGCGCGCCGATCACCAGCACACCCACCCAGGGGGTTTTGAAGCGCGGGTGCAGCCGGGCGAAGGCGCGGGGCACCTGTCCGGAGCGGGCCATGGCGTACAGGAGCCGGCTCGCGCCGATGACGAAGGCGTTCCAGCTCGTGACGATGCCGGCGGCGCCGCCGAGCACGAGCAGCGCCCCGGCCGCCGGATGCCCCCAGACCGCGGTGGCCGCGTCGCCGGTGGCCATGGCGCTGGCGGCGAGGGTATCCCGGTCCAGGGCCATGGCCACGGAGAACGACACCACGCCGTACCAGAGCACCGCCAGAAAAACCGAGACCACCAGCAGCATGCCGATGCGGGCGGGCGGCAGGTCGATCTCCTCGGCGGACTGGGGGATGACGTCGAATCCCACCAGCAGGGTGGGCACCATGATCAGCACGCTGAGCACGCCGGTGGCGGGTGAGGCGATGAGGGGCTGGGCGTGCTCGGCGGAGCCGAAGGAGAGGGCGCCGGTGAGCAGCAGCACGCCCGAACCGAGGATGAGCGCCACGGCCAGGGTCTGCAGCCGCGCCGCCGTCTTGATGCCGAGCACGTTGACCAGGGTCACCACCACGGCGCTGCCGGCCCCCACCAGCACGAAGCCCAGGTCCACGTCGGCGCCGAGCACGTTCCACAGGGTGCCGATTCGGATCTGCGGCACCAGGTAGTCCACGGCGGTGGGCAGCGCCACGGCCTCGAACAGGCAGATGTTCACGTACGCCAGCAGCAGCGACCAGGTGCAGACGAACGACCAGCTCCTGCCGAGGCCGCGATGGGTGTAGACGTGCTCGCCGCCGGCCTCGGGCATGGCGGCCGCCAGCTCCGCGTAGGTGAGGCCGATGAGGGAGATGGCCACGCCGCCGGCGGCGAAGGCGGCCAGGGTGCCCAGTGAGCCGGCCGTGTGTACCCAGTAGCCGCTCATCAGCACCCAGCTCCAGCCGATCATGGCCCCAAGCGCCAGCACCACCACGTCGCGGCTCTTGAGGATGCGGACGAATCGGTTCGGCTCTTCGGGCATGGCTGGACTGGACCGGCAGTTTGGGCAAGCATAGCGACAGTGTCAGCGTCACCGCCAGCACTGGCGGCAGCAGGTAGCCCTTGTCCCGCATCGTCCCATTTCAGCATCGCCACAAGCGCTTCGAGATCCGCATCGCCGACGACGGGGCGCTCGAGCTGTACCTGGAGAACTGCCTGCGCAAGCGCCGCGAGCGCGGGCCGCGGGAGCCGCAGTACGTGTGGACCAACGTGGAGCTCGAGTGGGAGGAGCACCACTACGTGGAAGCACGCTACTGGGCCAGCGGCGGGAGGCTCGCGGTGACGGTCAACGGCGAGCCGCTCCTGGATTGCCGGCTGGACGGCTGAGCCACACTCGCCGGGGACGGCATTCCGGTATCATCGGCGCCGGACCGGCCGCATCTCACTCACACCCCGTCGGGAGGATCGCCATGCAAGAGACACCACGCGAGACCATGCTGAACCTGCTGGAGCGACAGCGCGACGATTACCTGCGCGAAGGGGTGGTGACGGCCGAGGTACGCAGCGACCGTCTGGAGCGGGCGATCTCGCTGTTGAAGACCCACGAGAAGCGGTTGGTGGAGGCGATGGACGCGGATTTCGGTCATCGCAGCGAGCACCAGTCGCTGTTCACCGACGTGGCGGGCTCGGTGGGGCCGCTGCGCCACGCCCAGAAGCACCTGGCCCGATGGATGCAGCCGGAAAAGCGCAAGGTGGGCCCTTTCCCCCTCAACCTGCTCGGCGCCAAGGCCCGGGTGGAGTACCAGCCGCTGGGAGTGGTCGGCGTGATCAGTCCGTGGAACTTTCCGGTGAACCTCACGTTCACGCCGCTGGCGGGGGTGCTGGCCGCCGGCAACCGCTGCATGATCAAGCCGTCGGAGTACACGCCCGCCACCTCCGAGGTCATGGCGGAGATCTTCCCCACGGCGTTCGACGAGCTGGAGATCGCGGTGATCACCGGCGGCCCCCAGACCGGCGCGGACTTCGCCTCCCTGCCGTTCGATCACCTGCTGTTCACCGGCGCCACCTCCATCGCCCGCCACGTCATGCGCGCGGCCGCGGAGAATCTGGTGCCGGTGACCCTGGAGCTCGGCGGCAAGTCCCCGGTGGTGGTGGGCCGCTCCGCCGATCTGCAGAAGACCACCGACGCCATCATGACCGGCAAGATGCTCAACGCCGGGCAGATCTGCCTGGCGCCGGACTACGTGTTCGTGCCGGAGGAACGCATGGACGAGTTCGTCTCCTCGACGGAGCGCTCGGTGGCGCGCATGTATCCCACCCTGCTGGACAACCCGGATTACACCTCCGTCATCGACCAGCGGCACTTCGACCGTCTGAACGGCTACATCGAGGAGGCGCGGGAGGCCGGGGCCCGGGTGGTGGAGGTGAATCCCGCCGGCGAGGACTTCCGCCAGCAGCCCCATCACAAGATTCCGCCTACCCTGATTGTCGATCCGTCCGACGATTTGAAGGTGATGCAGGACGAGATCTTCGGTCCCATCCTTCCGGTGAAGGGCTACGGCCGCGTGGAGGACGCCATCGAGTACATCAACCGCAAGCCCCGTCCCCTGGGCCTGTACTATTTCGGCGAGGACGGCACCGAGGAGCGTGAGGTCCTCTGCCACACCACCTCCGGCGGCGTCACCGTCAACGACGTGATCATGCACGTGGCCCAGGAAGACCTGCCCTTCGGCGGGGTCGGGCCCTCCGGCATGGGCGCCTACCACGGCTTCGACGGCTTCAAGACCTTCAGCCACGCCAAGTCGGTGTTCCGGCAGAGCAAGTTCAACGTCGCCGAGTTGGCCGGGCTGCGCCCGCCCTACGGCGAGAAGATGCTGAAGGCCGTGCGCCAGCAGATGCGATGAGCAACGAGACGGTTTCGAACGAGCCCGGCGAGGACGACCTGGAACGGCTGGCCCGCAGCTTCGCCGCCGACGGCTTCGTGGTGCTGCCGGGGCTGGTGGCTCCCGGCGTCTGCGACGCCCTGGCTGCCGAGGTGGAGGCCTCGCTGCATCCGGTGCTGGCGCCGGCGGAGTTCGAGGCGGAAACGGGCTATCCCGGCGCCCCGCCGAGCCGCGATGCGGCGGGCGGCGACACCCCGCGCCGGCTGCTCAGCGCCTATTCCCGCTTCGCCGCCCTGCGGCCGCTGGTGACCGGCGACGCGGTGGGCCGTCATCTGCGGGCGGTGATGGGCACCGATCGGGTCCTGCTCTCTCAGTGTCACCACAACTGCGTCATGACCAAGTCGCCGGGCTTCAGCAGCGTCACCCTGTGGCATCAGGACGTGCGCTACTGGTCGTTCGAGCGCCCGGAGCTCGTGTCGCTGTGGCTGGCGCTCGGCGACGAGACCGCGGAGAACGGGGCGCTGGAGGTCATTCCCGGCAGCCACCGCCAGAGCTTCGCCGCACAGCGGCTGGATGAAGCCAAGTTCCTGCGGCCCGAGCTGCCCGAGAACCAAACCCTCATCGACCAGGCCCGCACCGTGGAGCTGGCCCAGGGCGACGTCATGCTGTTTCACTGCCGGACGTTCCACGCCGCCGGCCGCAACCTCACTAACCGGGTGAAGCTCTCCTGCGTGTTCACCTACCACGCCGCGGACAACCGGCCCCTGCCGGGCACCCGTTCGGCCCAGTATGCGAGTATCCCGCTGTAACAGGAGCGTTCCGCTGTAGCCGATGTCGGACGACGACGAATCCCCGGACCTGTTTCGAGAGGCCATGAGTGACGTGGTGCCCCTCGACCAGAAGCGGGTGGCACCGCCCGCGGCGCGGCCCCAGGAGGAGACGCCCGGCCAGCGGCAACGCCGGGAGGCCGCGGAAGGCCGCCGGCCCGGCGCGGAAGCCGAGGACCCCAACTACCTGACCCTGGGCGAGGTGCCCCCGGTGCACCCGCGCGAGACCCTGGCCTGGAAGAAGGACGGGGTACAGATCGAGGTGTTCCGCAAGCTGAAGGCCGGGGGCTATCCGCTGGAGGGGAGGTTGGACCTGCACCGCCACACCGTGCGGGAAGCGCGCCAGGCCCTGTTCGGGTTCGTTGGCCTCGCCCGGGGCAAGGGCTGGCGGACGGTGCTGATCTCCCACGGCCGCGGCGAGCAGAGCCCGACTCCGGCGAGGATCAAGAGCTACGTGGCGCACTGGCTGAACCAGATTCCGGAGGTGATCGCCTACCACAGCGCGGCGCCGCGCCACGGCGGCACGGGCTCGGTGTACGTCATGCTGAAGAAGACGCCGGAGGCGCGGGAGCAGGCCCGGGAGCGCCACGGGCAGAAGAGCTGATCAGATCCGGCCCTTGTCCAGCTCGAGTTTGCCCCGGGCCAGGTTGAGGCGCAGCACGTCGCTGGCGCCTTCCGCCAGCCGCAGGCTGCGCACCTGCCGGTACAGCACGGCGAGGGGATGGTCCTCCACCAGCGCGCTGCCGCCCACGAGCTGGATGGCCTCGTCCACCACCCCGCCCGCCGCCTCGGTGGCGAACACCTTGCAGGCGATGCCCTCGTTGACCACGTTCTCGCCGTCGTCGGCCAGCCGCGCGGTGCGGTAGAGCATGCTGCGGGCGGCGAAGGCGCTGATGCGCAGATCGGCGTAGCGCAGCCGCACGCCCTCGCGGCTGCCGCGGGGCGTGCCGCTGCGGTCCGCACCGGCGAGGTGCTCGGTGACGAAGTCGAGCACCCAGCGCATGGTGCCGACGCAGTGGGCGGCCACGGCGAGCCGAACGTCGCCGATCTGCCGCAGCGCCCGGGGCATGCCTTCGCCGGGCGCGCCGATCAGGTGGCTCGCTGGCACCCGGACCCCGTCGAACCGGAAGGCCGCGTGGTGGCTGCCGTCCAGGGAGGCGAAGCGGCGTTCGAGAACCACGCCCGGGAGATGGGTGTCCACCACCACCAGCGCCGGGCCCTGGTCCTCCACCTGCACCAGCACGTTCAGGAAATCCGCATCGGCGCCGCCGGTGACGTAGGATTTCTGTCCGGTGATCACCAGATCCTCGCCCTCCCGCACCGCGTGGGTGGGCGCCGGCGCATCGTCGGGCTCGGTGAAGCCGAACGCGCCGCGCTTGCGGCCCGCGAGCAAAGGCTCTAGATACGCGCTCGCCAGAGGCTCCTGCGCCCCGGCCAGGACCCCGGGGCCGGGGCCGAACACGGCGTCCATGTGGGGCGGGTTGGCGGCGGCCAGCTCGTCCCGCGCCACGGTGAGCGCGAGGGTCGTGGCCTCGCTGCCGCCGAACGCCCGGGGCTGGGTCATTTGGAACAGTCCGGCCCGCCGCGACGCCTCGACGATTTCCCTGCGCGCCTGGGCCGGCTCCATGTGGCGCCGCGGCGCGAGCTCCCGCAGGGCGAAATCCCGGACCCGCACGGCCAGGTCGAGTTGCTCGGGCGCGAGGCGTTCGGGCATGGGCGCTACACCGCCGGGCCGACCAGCACCACCACGATGAGCAGCAGCAGGAGCAGCATGGCGCCGGTGGCGTAGAGCATCAGGCTTTCCCGGCGGGCCTGGTTCTGCAGGAAGCGCTCGACCTCCTCGGGGCTCCGCGCCGCCATGGAGCTGGCGAGCCGGTAGCGGGTGAGCCCGTCCTTGCGCCGCGGCAGCTTGACGAAGAGCTCCGGGGTTGCCTGCAAACGGTTGTCCACCTCGGCGAAGGAAAGGCCGGTGTAACGGGCGATCTGGGTCGGGTGCAGCGCCTCGTCGGGATGGTCGCGGAAGCACTGGTGGATGTCTTCCAGGCGCCGGAGCTTGCCGCGGAAGCGGAACTTAATGGGGATGAACCCGAGCATCATAATGGGGGCAGGTTACACCGGCTTGCGCGCCGCCGCGACCGCCCGCACCGGCCGCGGATGACCTTCGACGGTGCGGCCCGGATCCGCCGGATCCAGGGCGTGCTCGAGGGACTCGAAGCGCATCCAGGCGGTGGGATGCTGCTCCTCGACGGTGGTGGGCGTCACGTCCACCACCCGCGCCTCCACGAATCCGGCGCGGGCGAGCCACTCCGTCAGCAGTCCGGGGGTCGGCAGCACGTGCACGTTGCGCATCCGCGCGTAGCGGCCCGGCGGCCGGAGCGGCTCCGGCCCCGGCACCACCAGGGACTCCAGCACCACCTGGCCGCCGGGCCGAGTGTGGGCGAACAGCCGGGCGACGTGCTCTTCGGGATCGCGGCGGTGGTAGACCACGCCCATGCTGAACACCGAATCGAAGGCGGCCGGCGGGAGCTCCTCGAAGCGCAGCGGCAGGACCAGGTTCGCGGCGCTGTCTATGTAGCGGTTCACCGCCAGGTGCTGCATGCAGAACACCAGTGTCGGATCCACCCCCACCACCCGGCGCGCGCCGGCCTCGAGCATGCGCCAGCCGAAGTAGCCGTTGCCGGAGCCCACGTCGAGCGCCTCGTGGCCGTCCATGGGCGCGAGGTGCGGTCGCACCCGCTGCCATTTCCAGTCCGAGCGCCACTCGGTGTCGATGTCGAGACCGAACAGCCGGAACGGCCCCTTGCGCCACGGGTGAAAGGCCATCAGGAGCTCCGCCAGGCGTTGCCGCTCCCGGGCCGAGGCGGCGCCTTCCACGGTCACCCGGTCGCCCAGATTCACGGCCGTGACCTCGAGCGGGGGCAGGGCGCCGAGCGCCTCCCGCCAGCGCGCCATGTGGCCATGGGCCTCGGGGGCGAAACGCGCCTCCACCACGGGTGCGAGCTCCCGCAGGGCCGCGGGCAGCCGGTCCGGGTCGATGAGGCTCACGGGCGGGCGGCGAAGGAGGCCCAGTTGAGGCACTGGTACCACTTGCGCACCCGGGTGAAGCCGGCGTCGCGAAGCCGCGCCCGGTGCTGCTCCTCGGTGTCGACGATCATCACGTTCTCGAGCGCGCTGCGCTTCTGGCTGATCTCGAGCTCCGAGTAACCGTTGGCGCGCTTGAAGTCCAGGTGGGCGGCATCGAACTCCTGCTGGGTGGCCGGATCGTCGAAACGGATCTTCTCGGAAAGCAGCAGCAGCCCGTCCGGGGCGAGGGACTCGCGAATCCGGCAGAGCAGTGTCAGCCGATCCTCCGGCGCCACGAACTGCAGCACGTAGTTCAGGGTGATCACCCGCGCCGGCTGAAGGGTGAGCTCGCGGATGTCGGCGCAGATCAGCTCCAGGCGGGGGTCCACGAGCAGTTCCCGGGCCCGGGCGATCATGGCGGGGGCGCTGTCCACCGCCACCAGCCGGCAGGGCCGATCGCCGAGCTGACGCAGCAGGGCCAGCGCGGTGGCGCCGAGGGAGCAGCCGAGATCGTAGGCCACGGGGGACGGCTCGGGGGCGGCGCGCAGCACCCGCGCCCCGAGCAGGCCGGTCATGGGCACGACGGTCTCGTATCCGGGTACCGAGCGGCGAATCATGTCCGGAAACACCGCCGCCACCGATTCGTCGAAGGCGAAATCGGCGATCTGATTTCGGGGGTCGCGGAAGACCTGGTCTCGATGGCTCATCACAAACTCGAAACATCGGCGTGATAGAGTCGCATTTTACCCGCTTGCGGCCCGGCGCCGGGCCCGTCGCGTCCATGAATCGTATCGAGGAACAGCCGCTCACGTCCGCAGGCCCGGAGCTCTTCATCAACCGGGAGCTTTCGCAGCTCGAGTTCATCCGCCGGGTGCTGGCCCAGGCCGAGGACGACGAGCTGCCGCTTCTGGAGCGGCTGCGCTTTCTGTGCATTTCCAGCTCGGTGCTCGACGAGTTCTTCGAGATCCGGGTGGCGGGGCTGAAGCAGCAGGAGGCCTTCGGCGCCACCCAGCGCGGCCCCGACAACATGAGCCCCTCGGAGCAGCTTCGGGCCATCCACCAGGTGGCCCGGGAGCTGGTGAGCCAGCAGTACCGGGTGCTGAACCAGGTGCTGCAGCCCCGCCTGGACGCCCAGGGCATCCGCCTGCTCACGGCCGAGGAGTGGAACCCGCGGCAGCAGCAGTGGTTGAAGCGCTACTTCAACCGGGAGCTGGCGCCGGTGCTGAGTCCGATCGCCCTGGATCCGGCGCACCCGTTTCCGCAGCCGCTCAACAAGAACCTGGCGTTCATCGTGGCCCTGGAAGGAGAGGACGCTTTCGGGCGCGAGCTCAGCCGGGCCATCCTGCAGGCACCGCGGTCGTTGCCGCGGGTGGTCGCCCTGCCGGAAAGCTGTGCCCAGGCGCCCCACGAGTTCGTGCTGCTCTCCTCCATCATCGAAGCCCACGTGGACGACCTGTTTCCCGGCATGCGCGCCACCGGCTGCTATCCGTTCCGGGTCACCCGCAACAGCGATCTGTACGTCGACATGGAGGAGGCGGACGACCTGCTGCGTGCGGTGGAAGGGGAGCTGTCCTCCCGCCGCTACGGCGATGCGGTCCGCCTGGAGCTGGACGTGGACTGCCCCGGCGACCTGGAGGCCTTCCTCACCGCCCAGTTCCGGCTGCAGCCGCTGGACGTCTACCGCTGCGACGGCCCGGTGAACCTGATGCGCCTCGCCGCGGTGCCCGACATGGCGGATCGCCCGGACCTGAAGTTTCCGGGCTTCACCCCACGCATTCCGGAGCAGGTGGCCGGGGCCGACGACATGTTCGAGGTGATCCGCGACGGCGATCTGCTGCTGCACCATCCGTTCGAGTCCTTCGCGCCGTTCGTGGAGTTCCTGCGCCAGGCGGCGGAGGATCCGGGGGTGCTCGCCATCCGGCAGACGCTGTATCGGACGGGCACGGAGTCGGCGGTGGTGGAAGCGCTGACCCGGGCCGCCGCCAACGGCAAGGACGTGCTGGTGGTGATCGAGCTGCGGGCGCGGTTCGACGAGGAGGCGAACATCGAGCTCGCCAACCACCTGCAGAAGGCGGGGGCCCAGGTGGTGTACGGCGTGGTGGGGCACAAGACCCACGCCAAGATGAGCATGGCGATCCGCCGCGAGGGCCGCAGCCTGCGCCGCTACGTTCACCTCGGCACCGGCAACTACCACACCCGGACCACGCGGCTGTACACCGACTACGGGCTGTTCACCTGCGATCCCGACCTCGGCGAGGACGTGCAGAAGCTGTTCGTCCAGCTCACCTCCATGGGCCGGTCGCGCCGGATGCGGGCGCTCCTGCAGTCGCCGTTCACCCTGCACCGGTCCATGCTGGATTTCGTCGAGGGCGAGATCACTGCGGCCCGGGCGGGACGGCCGGCGCGGATCCTTGCGAAGATGAACGCCCTGGTGGAGCCGCAGATGGTCCAGGCGCTCTACCGGGCCTCCCAGGCGGGGGTGAAGGTGGATCTGATCGTCCGCGGCATCTGCACCCTGCGTCCCGGCATCAAGGGCGTCTCGGAGAACATCCGGGTGCGCTCCATCGTTGGCCGGTTCCTGGAACATACCCGGGTGTTCCATTTCGAGAATCAGCAGCCGGGGCTGTACCTCTCGAGCGCCGACTGGATGGGCCGCAACTTCTTCAGCCGGGTAGAGACCTGCTTCCCCATCCTGGACCCGCGCATCGCCCAGCGCATCCGCCGGGAGTTGCAGCTCTATCTGACCGACAACGCCCAGGCCTGGGTGCTGCAGGCTGACGGACACTATCGGAAGCTTTCCGCGCCGGCCGACAAGCGCAAGAGCGCCCAGGAGATTCTGCTGCGGACGCTGGCGGATGTGGCGGTGGGGTGAGCCTCAGCCTTCCGGCGGATGGCGGACAGCGGATGGCGGACAGCGAATCTCCAGCGCCATCGGCACCGCTTCCAGATACTCGGCCTCCTGCTCCAGATCGAGTCTCGTCAGGGGATGACGGCGCAGCCAGGCGGCGGGCAGGGTCAGGGTTACCCGCTGGCCCTCTGCGGCGATGCCCACCCGCGGCAGCCGGCGGCTGCCGCGGCTGCGATGCAGCACCACGGCGATGCGCAGCAGCACCGAGAGGCGCAGCAAGCGCTCGCCGGACGGGCCGTCGAAGCTGGGGTCGCTGCGGGGAAACTTGCGCCGGTGCGCCCGCACAAGAGCCGCGAGCTGACGCTGCTCCCAGCTCGAGAAGCCGGGCATGTCCATGTACCGCAGCAGGTAGCCGCCGTGCTTGTGGTACTGGCTGTGGGCGATGTCGAGGCCGATCTCGTGCAGCTCCGCCGCCCAGCCCAGCATCAGCCGGTCGTCGGGATCGTCGAGCTGCCAGTCGGCGGCCACCTGATCGAGAAGCGCGAGCGCCGTCTCCTGCACCCGGCGGGCGTGGTGCCGATCCACGTGGTAACGCGTCATCAGGTTGCGCACCGTGGCGTCGCGCACGTCCTGGTGGTGCACCCGGCCCAGCAGATCGTGGATGACGCCTTCCCGCAGGGCGCCGCTCGTCGCCTGCATCCGTTCGATTCCGAGGGATTCGAACAGCGCGCACATTATGGCGAGGCCGCCGGGGAAAACCGGCGCCCGCTCGGCCGGCAGGCCCGGGAGCGCGAGCGCGGAGACCTCCTTGGCCTGCACGAGCGCGCTGCGGATCCGCTCCAGGCCTTCCGGCGTGATGCCGCCCGGATCGCCGCCCATGTGACGGAGAATTTCCTGGGCCGCGAGGATGGTGCCGGAGGCGCCCACGGCCGTGTCCCAGCCGGCCGCGCGGTAGGCCCGCCGGACCGGCTCGAGCTCCTGACGTGCATGGTCCACGGCGTCCCGGAAGCGTCCCGCCCGGATCCGTCCGTCGCCGAAGTACTGCCGGGAAACGCCGACGCAGCCCATGTACAGGCTCTCCATCAGCTCCGGCTCGAAGCGCCGGCCCAGGATCAGCTCGGTGCTGCCCCCGCCGATGTCCACCACCAGGCGCCGCTCGTGCCGGTCCTCCAGCGCGTGGCTGACCCCCAGGTTGATGAGCCGCGCCTCCTCGCGCCCGGAGATCACCTCCACGGTGTGGCCCAGGGCGGCTTCGGCGCGGGTGATGAACGCCGCCGCGTTGCTCGCCCGTCGCAGGGTGTTGGTGGCCACCACCCGCACGTTCTCCTGCGGCAGATCGCGCAGCCGCTGGCCGAACCGCTCGAGACACGCCAGCGCCCGCTCGATCACCGGCTCGGTGAGGTTGTCGTCGGCGTCGAGCCCCGCGGCCAGGCGGACCATCTCCTTGATCTTGTCCAGGGTCTGGATGCGGCCCTCCTGCTCCTGAACCACCAGCAGGTGAAAGCTGTTGGAGCCGAGATCGAGAGCCGCGAACTCGCCGCGGGCGGCAGCATGTGGTGACATGGGCGGATTCTACCCTCGATTGGCGGCCGGACGGCCGAATCAGGCGCGGTAGATGGCCGGCGGCAGGGGGCAGTCCAGGGCCGCCGCGATGCCCTGCAGCAGCGCGCCTTCCCGCACCGAGACCCGCCCGTCTGCGGTGACGGCGGCGGCGCAGGCCTTGATCAGCCGCGGCTTCTTCAGCGGCGCGGTCTTCCGCAGGGCCCGGAGCGCGTCGTTCAGCCGGCGGAAGTCGGGGTCCGGCCGGGGGTCGAACTCGCCTTCGAGGCCCATGTGCGCCATGCCGGCCCGGAACGCCGCCTCGGCTTCATCCGGGGTGCGTCCGCCTTCCCGCGCCAGCGCCGAGAGCAGCACCCGGACGCAGTCCGGGTCCGGCCCGTGGCCGGAGGCGCCGCGGCGGATCTTCGGCGCGCCGAAATGGGGCGCGAGCTCTTTCACCAGCAGTCGGTGCAGAACCCACTCCATGAGCTCGATGCGCTGGTCGGCGGTGATGAGGGCCGCCAGGTTGTCCATGAAGGTCCGGTACTGCCGGCTCGATAGCTGCTTGAGGGCCGGGCCGGCCATCTCCACCAGGGTGAGCCGCTGCTGCTCGTCGAGACTCGCCGCGGCCGGTAGCAGCCGCTTCAGGGTTTCGGGCAGCCCGGCCTCGGCGTGCCGGGCGAGGTGCTCGAGCTGGCTTTTCCTCGAATCCTCCGAATCGTCGAGCACCAGGGCGTACATGAGCGCCCGGGCGCTGAAGGGATCGTGGGCGGCGTCGTGCACGGCGGCCGGCAGCCCGGCGATGAGCCGGGTCGCCTCGGCGAGGCCCCGGTCGTCCAGGCGGCCCACCGTGGCCGCCAGCGCCTCGGGGGTGGCGTGAACCTCCAGGGCGGAGGCGCCGTCGGTGCCCGAGGGGAGCGGAGCTGCCGCGAAGGCGACCCCTTCCGGTGCCGCATGTGCGGCCTCGGGTGCCGCCTCGGATGCCGCCGCGGGCTCGGGCGTCGCTGCCGGAACGACGAATTCGCCGTTCCAGTGCGGATCCACGGCGCGAATCCGCTTCTCCAGCGGCGGATGGGTGGCGAGCAGACCCCCCAGGGTCATCCGCCCCGCGGCGCCGAAGAAGATGTGGCTCATCTCCCCGGCGGCCGCCGTGCGCATGCGGGAGCCGCTGCCGAGGCCGCCGATCTTCTTCAGCGCGCCGGCGATGCCGGCGGGGTTGCGGGTGAACTGCACCGCCGCGGCGTCCGCCAGGTACTCCCGTTGCCGGCTCACCGCCGCCTTGATGAGGTTGCCGAAGAACGTGCCGGCGTAACCGATGACCAGGAGCCCGAGGCCCAGCGCCAGGGCCGGCGCGCCGCCGCTCGATCCGCTGCGGCGCCGGCTGCCGCGACCGACCCCGTACAAGAGCCCGCGGCCCAGCACGCCGATGAACAGGATGCCGTGGAGCACCGCGATGAGCCGCAGATTCAGGCGGCTGTCGCCGTTCAGCACGTGGCTGAGCTCGTGGCCGATCACCCCCTGCAGCTCGTCGCGGTTCAGGTGCTCGAGGGTGCCTCTGTTGACGCCGATGACCGCGTCGTCCGGCGAGTGGCCCGCGGCGAAGGCGTTGATGCTCGGCTCCTCGACCACGTAGACCGGCGGCACGGGCATGCCGGAGGCGATGGCCATCTCCTCCACCACGTTGAGCAGCCGGCGTTCGCGAAAGTCCGTGGTGGAGGGCGGGATCAGCCGCCCGCCCAGCGCTTCCGCCACGGCCCGGCCGCCGCGGCGCATCATCAGGTACTTGTAGCCGCTGGCCATGGCCACCACGCCGACCACCCCGAGGCTGATCCACGCCCAGTATTCCGCGGGGAGCGCGGCGACCATCGCCACCGGATCGAATGCGGCGGGGCGGGTGTGGTTGGCGGCCCAGCCGTAAACCAAGGCGACGAGCAGGTTGGTGAGCACCACGAGCGACAGCACCGCGGCGCCGAACAGCAGCGCGAGTCGCCAGGTCTTGCGCCGGGCGTCGTCCTGGGCGCCGAAGAAGTCCAAGCTGGCTCCTAGGAGAACGTCACCTTGGGCGCGGAGCGGATCTCGGCGCTGTCGTCGAACTCCAGCAGCGCCGCATCCTGATCGTGGCCGAACATGCCGGCGAACACCACCGGGGGAAACGACTGCCGGTAGCTGTTGTAGGCGGTGACCTGGTCGTTGTAGGCCTGGCGGGCGAAGGCCACCCGATTCTCGGTGCTGGTGAGCTCCTCCGAGAGCTGCATCATGTTCTGGTTGGCCTTGAGGTCCGGATAGGCCTCCATGACCACGTTCAGCCGGCCGAGCGCGCTGCCCAGGCTGCCTTCGGCGCTGCCCAGGTCACGGATGGCCTGGGCGTTGCCCGGGTCCTTCGCCGCCGCCTGGAGCCCCGCCAGGGCCTGGTTGCGGGCGGCGATCACCGCCTCCAGCGTCTCGCGCTCGTGACTCATGTAGGCCTTGGCGGTTTCCACCAGGTTGGGAATGAGGTCGTAGCGGCGCTTGAGCTGCACTTCGATCTGGGCGAAGGCGTTCTGGAACCGGTTCTTCAGGCTCACCAGCCGGTTGTAGATGGCGACCAGGTAGAATGCCAGCGCCGCCAGCACCACGAGAACGATGATGGTTTCCATGAGCCTTCGTGTTCCTCGATTCGGGGGTCAACGGAAGTCTAGGACATCCGCGACCCAGCCGTGGCCTCAGTCCGGAAGCCCGAGCACCCGCTTGGCGATGACGTTGAGCTGAACCTCACTGGTGCCGCCCTCGATGGAGTTCGCCTTGGAGCGCAGCCATTGCCGCGTAGTGGCGAGCTCCCGGTCGGTGAAGGTGTCGCCTTCCCAGCCCAGCGCCCGCACGCCCATGATCTCGAGCAGCAGCTCGTACTTGCGCTTGTTCTGCTCCGAGCCGTAGTACTTGAACATGCTGGCCAGGTTGCCGTCGCTCTGCCCGGCGCGGGCCTCGTCCGCGGCGCGGGCCAGGGTGAGCTGGAACGCCCGGTCGTTCATCCGGTGCACGGTCACCTTGTGGCGCAGCTCGGGCTGGGCGATGCGGCCCTCTTTCTCGCCCACGTACTCCCGGGCGTAGTCCTCCACGCCGCGGCCCGAGCCGCCGAGGGCCGACATGCCGCCGATGCCGGAGATCATCTGCCGCTCGTGCTGGAGCAGGCGCTTGGCGATGGTCCACCCCTTGTTCAGCTCTCCCACCAGGTTTTCTTTCGGTACCTTCACATTGTCGAAGAACGTCTGGCAGAAGGGCGATGCGCCGCTGATCAGGGAAATGGGCGAGACGCTCACGCCGTCCGATTCCATGTCGAACAGCAGGAAGCTGATGCCTTCGTGCTTCGGGGCGTCGAAGTCGGTGCGCACCAGGCAGAAGATCCAATCGGCCTTGTCGGCGTAGGAGGTCCAGATCTTCGAGCCGTTGACCAGGTAGTGATCGCCCTGATCCTCGGCGCGAGTCTTCAGGCTCGCCAGGTCCGAGCCCGAGCCGGGCTCCGAGTACCCCTGGCACCAGCGGATCTCGCCGCGGGCGATCTTCGGCAGGTGCTCGCGCTTCTGCTCTTCGCTCGCGAACTCCAGGAGCGCAGGCCCCAGCATCCAGATGCCGAAGCTCTGCAGCGGCGGCCGGGCGTTGACGCGGCGCAGCTCCTGCTGCAGCACCTGGTTCTCCTCGTGGGAGAGACCGCCGCCGCCGTACTCCTTCGGCCAGGTCGGGCAGGTCCAGCCCCGTTCCGCCATGCGCTCGAGCCAGACCTTGGACTCCGGGTTGACGAACGGCTCCCGCCGCCCGCCCCAAACCGTCTCGGATTCGGGCATGGGGGTGCGCATGGAGGGCGGGCAGTTCTCCTCCAGCCACGCGCGGACTTCGCTGCGAAAGGCGCCGAGATCGGCCATGGGCAACTCCTGTGGGTCCGGGAAGGAGACGGATTGTAAAGGATCGGGGGGGCAGGGGCGTAGCCGGGCGTGGTCACCCCATGGGGCGGGGCGCTATAGTGCCTGGTTTCCGTCTGCAGGAGTCGCCATGTCCGAGCGCGCCCCGGAGCTCGACCCGAGAGAGTTCCGCAACACCTTGAGCCAGTTCTGCACCGGGGTCGTCATCGCCACGGGGTGCGTGGACGGCGCGCCGGCGGGGTTCGCCGCTCAGTCGTTCTCGTCGGTCTCGCTGGACCCGCCGCTGGTGCTGCTGTGCCCGGCGAAGACCAGCGCGAGCTGGCCGAAGCTGCGCGCATCGGGAAGTTTCTGCATCAACATTCTGGCGGCCCACCAGAAGCCGGTGTGCGACGTATTCGCCAGAACCGGCGTCGACAAGTTCGCCGAGCTGCGCTGGCGCCCGGGGATCACCGGCTCGCCCATCCTAGACGGCGTGCTCGCCTACGTGGATTGCGACCTCCACGCCGAGCACGACGCCGGTGACCATACGGTGGTGCTCGGCCGCGTGCGCGACGTGCGGATTCTCGACCCGGACGGTTCGCCGCTGCTGTTCTTCCGGGGCGCTTACGGGCATTTCGAAACGTTGAAGGGCTGAACCATGAACCTGAAGACCCGCGTCTGCGAGATCCTCCAGATCGACTATCCCATCGTGCTGGCCGGCATGGGCGGAGCCAGCGGCCCCGAGCTGGCGGCAGCGGTTTCCAACGCCGGCGGTCTCGGCGTGCTCGGCGCCGCCGGCTGCGGCCCGCGGCAGCTCCGGGAGTGGATCCGCCGCACCCGGGAACTCACCGACAAGCCGTTCGGCGTCGACACCTTATTGCCGGCGTCGGTGCGGCGCGCCAAGCACGACGGCGGCGACGGCCCGAAACCCGCCGAGCTGTTGCCGGAGATGCAGGCCTTCGCCCAGGCGTTCATGGAGCGCGAGCACCTCGCCCCGGTGGCCGCCGACGAGCTGCGCGGCCGCCGCGATCCGGGGGAGCCGGCGCTGTTCACCAAGGAATTCTTCGAGGCCCAGATGGAGGTGGTCATCGAGGAGCGGGTGCCGGTGTACGCGTCGGGACTCGGTAATCCGGGGCCGTGGATGGAGCGGCTGCGGGCCAACGGCACCCGGGTCATGGCGGTGGTGGGCGCGGTGCGCCACGCCATCCAGGTGAAATCCTCGGGCCTCGACATCATCGTCGCCCAGGGCCACGACGGCGGCGGCCACAACTCGCCCATCGGCACCATGGCGCTCATTCCCCAGGTGGTGGACGCAGTGGGCGACACCCCCGTGCTCGGCGCCGGCGGCATCGTGGACGGACGCGGCATCGCCGCGGCGTTCATGCTCGGCGCGGAAGGGGTTTGGATCGGCTCGGCGTTCCTGGCCGCCGAGGAGGCGGCGATCCACGACTTCCAGAAGCAGGCCATCGTCGATGCCACCGAGGAGGGCACCACGGTCTCCCGGGCGGTGACCGGCAAGCCGGCCCGCATCATCCGCAGCAAGTGGACCGACTATTGGGTACGCGAGCACAAGGACCCCCTGCCCATGCCCTTCCAGGGCATGATCTCGGGTCCCGTGATGGCGGCAGCCAACCGCGACGGGCGCGGCGACGTGAATCCCGGCTTCGCCGGGCAGGGCATCGGCATGATCAAGGCGGTACGACCGGCCAAGGTGATTTTCGATGAGCTGGTTTCGCAGGCGCAGGCTCGGCTCTCCGCGGTGGGCGGTTGATTGTCGTAAAACCTTACAGCTCGGTGAGACCTCTCGAGGGAATGTCTAAGGAACCTTACAACACTGGCTCGCGGGGGCGCGATGACCCGCGGGACACGGATAAAAACGTCTAGCTATCATAGGGTTACGTCCGTACGGCTGGACTGGCACGCTGGTTGCCTAACGGCTGGCGGCAATCGGCCGTTTTGGGGGTACTGGTGAAACAAATGAGAATCTTACTGACGCTCGCCGTTGCGGCGCTTCTGTCTTATGGGGGCCCCGCGTCCGCAGCCTTCATCGACTGTGCGAGCTACGCCGGTGGCGGCAACAACCCGGACAACCACGTGGACGGCCAGACGGCGTGTCTGACCATCACGGAGACCTTCAACGACGAAGGTCAGGCGCCCAACATCAACAACATCAGCGGGGGCGCCGGACTGGACCCGCTGTTCGGCGGCACCGAGGCGTGGACCGAGCTGGCTATCCACACTGATGCTAATCCTGTTGCCATCCTCGTCGACAGCAACAACAACCTCATAGACGCCGATGCCGGCGGTTTCTCATCCGGCACCTGGGGAATCGCTCAGTCGATCTTCGACCTCTACGCCGAAGTGATGATCTTCTTCAAGGACGGCCAGCACGGCGCCACGGGTTACCTGCTGAGCCCGACCGGCGGCTATTCGGATGTGGCTGGCCTGGTGACGAACTTCTTCGGTGGAGGCGTGCAGGCGGCGACGTGCGCTTACATCGGGGCGTGCTACGCTGGTGACTTCGCGAACGTCATCCCTGGCACGACCAGTTCCGACGTGATTTCGCACGTCAACCTCTATGCCCGCGGTACCCGTACCACGGTGCCGGAGCCGGGCTCGCTGGCTCTTCTGGGCGCCGGCCTGCTGGGGTTGGGCTTCGTCCGGCGCAGGGCGGCAGCCTGAACCGCTGACCGTTGAAAAAAGCCCGGCATCTGCCGGGCTTTTTTTTTGCCAGTTCGACTCGTTCTTCAGCTCAGCCCGCTCACCGGCAACGCCGCACCGTGAATGGGCTCCGCGGCCTCGGAGGCGAGGAACGCGATCACCTTCGCCATGGCCTCGGGCCGAACCCACTTGCTGAAATCGGCGTTCGGCATGCTGGCCCGGTTGGCCGGGGTGTCGATGACGCTCGGCAGGATGCAGTTGACGTTGATGCCCTGCTCCTTGAGCTCCGCCGCCATGGACTCGGTGAGGCGGATCACCACGCTCTTCGAGGCGCTGTAGGCGCCGAGCAGGCCCACGCCGTGCTGGCCGGCGCCGGCACCGATGTTGACCATCTTGCCGCGCCCCCGGGTCACCATGCCGGGCACCGCGGCCCGGGCCATGTTCAGCACCGAGCGGGCGTTCAGGCCCATCATGAAGTCCCAGGTCTCGTCGCTGGTCTCGTGCACGGGATCGCCCATGGTGAAGCCGCCGGCGATGTTGCAGAGCACGTCCACCGGGCCCACCTGGGCCTCGATTTCGGCAACCGCGGCGCGGCAGGCCCCGGCATCGAGCAGATCGCACACCCGGCTGTAGTGCGGGCCTTCGATCTCAGCCACGTCGAGGAGCGCGAGCCGC
>JAWLCV010000071.1:0-20959 GCA_041686955.1 Pseudomonadales bacterium | reverse complement strand
GATCCTGTTCCAGAATCCCGCGGCGCTTCTGGGATTCGAGGCGCTGCTGCACGAGGCGGACTACAGCGAACGCGACTCGCTGTGGCCGGTGGCGGAGGAAAAGCTCGCCGTCTATCGGGAGAACCGCCGGATCATGCTCACCGGCCTGGCCGAGGGCCTCGGCGCCTACCCGGAGCTCTTTCACTGGACCGAGCCCGCGGCCGGCTTCTTCACCGTGTTCACGTTCAAGAGCCCCGAGGTGCGCACCGACGAGGCGTTCGTCGAGCGGCTGGTGGCGGATCACGGGGTGGTGGTGATTCCCATGTACGATTTCTACCCGATGGACGCCCGGGAACGGGATCCGGGCGCCGGCCTTGATCAGCTCCGGCTGTCGTTCTGCTTCAGCGAAAGCACCGGCGAGCAGCGGCGGCGCGACCTGGAGGAGGCGGTGGCCACCTTCTGCGCCGCCGCCCGAAAGAACGCCGGGGTGTGACCGGCGCCGTCACGCGGCCGGGGGGTTCACCAGCTCGGGACTGCCCGGGGCCGGAGGGTTCGGGGCCGCCCGGCCCCGTGCGATCTGCGCCTGAATCTCCCGCACCCGCTCTTCCGTGAGGCTGTAGTTCCACAACAACGGCATCGCCACGAACTTGAACAGCGCCGGAATCACCGAGTACGTCACCCCCAGCATGAGCAGGGCGAAGGTGGTGTTGGTGGTGTTGCGCGGATCCGCCAGGGAGTCGAAGCCGAACAGCACCACCAGGTTGGTGCCGATGAACAGGCCCAGCGCGTAGGCGAGCTTGCGGGTCATGGACCAGATGGAGAAGTAGGCGCCGCCCTGGCTCTTGCCGGTCTGGGCGGAGTCCAGGTCCACCACGTCCGCGGCCATGGCGTAGGGCAGGGCGGTGAGCGCGCCGATGGACGAGCCCTTGAGGCACATGACCAGGATGAAGAACAGAAACTTGCCGGTGGGAATGCCTTCGAAGTACGCCACGGCCGCGGCGTGGGCGTCCGCCGGCAGGAACGCCAGCACGTGGGGGATGGCGAAGGGCTCGAACCAGACCATGGGCGCCACGGCGAGCAAGGGGATGAAGCACGACCACAGAGCGTACCAGCCGATGGCTGCCATGGTGGCCCGGTGCTTGCCGATGCGCCGGGAAAGCTTGAACCAGAGCGGTATGGCGACGATCTGCGAGAGGAAGTAGGGGGCCAGGTAGAAGCCGTAGAGGTCGCCGGCCAGCAGCACGTGCTTGACGAAGAAGAACGACAGCGTGTTGGTCATGGCCGAGCCGATGGTGGAAAACAGGAAGATGATCACCAGCCGCCGGTACGGCTCGTTCTGCCACACGTAGCGGAAGCTCTCGCGCAGCGGCAGCCGGGTGGTGCGGGTCTCCACGGCGGGGAATTCCGGGGTGGAGATCAGGCAGTTGGCGATGAGCACCGGCATGACGAAGGCGATGGCCAGCGACAGGAAGTACACGGCGTCGGTGGGCTTGTCGTAGCCGAAGAAGAAGATGATGGCCGGTGTGAAGGCGCCGATGAGCGCGCCCGTGACGCTGAAGCCTTCCCGCCAGCTCGTCACCAGAGTCCGCTCGTTGTAGTTGCTGGAGAGCTCGGCGCCCCAGGCACTGTAGGGGACGTCCTTGATGGTGGCGCCCACGTAGGTCAGCACCAGCATGCCGAGCATCCAGGCGTAGCCGGAGTCGAAGGTGAGCCCCAGCAGCGTCATCTCGGTGAACTCGATGGGCGGGACGAACAGCAGGCAGATGCCGAGGATGTAGATGGGGGTGCCCAGCAGCACGAAGGGCTTGCGTCGTCCCCAGCGGGTGGAGATCCGGTCCGAGAGGAAGCCCACCAGCGGATCGGTGATGCCGTCGAAGACCCGGGAGAGCACCATGACCAGACCGACGAATGCCAGGCTGAGTCCGAACCCCTCGGAATCGGCGTACACCGCCGGGAGGTAGACGGCCATGGGCAGGGTGACCATGGCGAGCGGCAGCGCCGGCGCGCCGTAGGAGGCCAGCACCCAGCTCGACAGCCGGCGTGCCTCGGCGTCGGCGCGACTGGCGCGCGCGGTTTCTGACATCGTCGTCCTCCCCTGTGCTCGGATGAAGATACCGGCGGCGCTGGGCGCGGACAACCGATGAACGGCCCGGGGCGATGGGGTAGGGTATTGGCACCATGTCTGCGCCAGCCGAGGCCCCGCGTGTCCCAGCGCTCCGCCAGCCTGCCCATGCCGCCGCGGCTCCATACCCGCAGCGGCGCGCTGCGCCGGATCGGCGTCGAGCTGGAGATGCAGGGCCTGCCCATCGAGGCCATGTCCGCCCTGGTGGCCGCGGAGGTGGGCGGTACGGTGGAGGCGGTCAGCCGCTACGAGCATCGCGTCCACGGTGACGCGGCGGGGGATTGGGCCGTGGAGCTGGATTTCACCTGGCTCCGCGCCCGCGGCCGCGCCCGCGCCCGGAACGATGCGCGGCGCGACGATCAGGGGCCGCTCGGGCCGCTCGACGAAGCCGCCGAGGAACTGCTCGCGGCCGGCTCTCAGGCGGTCGTGCCCATGGAGGTGGTGAGCCCGCCGCTGCCCATGACCCGGTTGCACGAGGTGGAGAGCCTGATCGCCCGGCTGCGGGAGGCGGGGGCGCGGGGAACCCACGACGGCCTGGCGTTCGCCTTCGGGCTCCACCTCAATCCGGAGCTGCCGGACACGGAAGCCGTCACCATCGCCGCCTACCTCAAAGCCTTCGTGTGTCTGTTCGACTGGCTGAAGGCGGAGGCCCGGCTGGATCTGCTGCGGCGGCTCATGGTGTACATCGACCCGTATCCGGCGGACTACGTGCGCAAGGTGATCGACCCCGGCTACCGGCCGGATCTGGCCCGGCTCATGGACGACTACCTGCGGGACAACCCCACCCGCAATCGGGCGCTGGACCTGCTGCCGCTGTTCGCCCACCTGGACGAGGCGCGGGTGCGCGCGGCCGTGGACGACCCGCGGATCAAGCCGCGCCCCGCGCTGCACTACCGCCTGCCGAACTGCCAGATCGACGAGCCCGGCTGGGGGGTGCGCCAGGCCTGGTGCGGCTGGCTGGAGGTGGAGCGGCTGGCCGGGGAACCGAGGCGGCTGGACGACCTGTGCGTGCGCTACCTCGAGTATCTGGACCGGCCCCTCGGCCGGCTGATGGACGACTGGGCGGAACAGGTGAGGCCTTGGCTTCAGGATCCGACCGCCCGCTGATCGCGGTGACGGGCCCCCGCCGCGGCGCCGCGGCGCCGCGGCTGTGCGTGGCCGCGGCCGTGGCACTCGGCGGCGGCCGCAGCGTGCAGCTTTCGCCGGCGGCGCCGGAGTCGGCACGGCCTCATCACGGAGTGGTGATCACCGGCGGCCACGACGTGGATCCCGTGCTCTACGCCCAGGAATCCCAGGTGCTGCCGCACTACGACCCGGAGCGGGACGTGTTCGAGTCGGCGGTGATCGACGATGCGCTGGCGCGGGGCCTGCCGCTGCTCGGCATCTGCCGCGGCGCGCAGCTCCTGAACGTCCGCCTCGGCGGCGACCTGCACCAGGAGCTACGCAGCCGGCGGCGGCACACCTCCCACCGGCGCACGCTGCTCCCCCTGAAGACCCTGCTGCTGGTTCCCGGCAGCCGGCTGTCGGAGCTGATGGGCGGCGAGCAGGCGCGCATCAACAGTCTGCACAACCAGGGCATCCACCGTCTCGGCCGGGGCCTCGAGGTGAGCGGCCGCGACCGGGACGGAATCGTCCAGGCCGTGGAAGATCCGCGGCGGCCGTATCTCCTCGGCGTGCAGTGGCATCCGGAGTTCCTGCTGCACTCGCGTCGCCAGCGGGTTCTGTTCGCCGCGCTGGTGGCGGCGGCGCGGCTTCGCGCCGCCGCGAGCGTGGGCTAGTCATGGAGGCTCTGCTCGGGCTGTTCCTGGTGTCGTTCCTCGCCGCCACTCTGCTGCCGGCGTACTCCGAGGTGATGTTCGCCGGGCTGCAGGCGGCGGGATACGACCCGTGGGCGCTTTGGAGCTGGGCCACCGCGGGCAACACCCTGGGGGCGGCGGTGAACTGGGTGCTGGGGCGTTACCTGCTGCGGTTCCAGGACCGTCGCTGGTTCCCCTTCCAGGCCGGCACCCTGAGCCGAGCCCAGCAGTGGTTTCAGCGCTACGGCGTGTGGTCGCTGCTGATGGCCTGGGCGCCGGTGGGGGGAGACGCGCTCACCTTCGTCGCCGGTGTCATGCGGGTGCGCTTCTCCGTGTTCCTGCTGCTCACCGCCATCGGCAAGGGCGCCCGCTACGCCATACTGCTGGGCCTGGTGAGCGGCATCGGCGCCAGCTTCGAGGCCTCGCCATGACGTGCTGCGCGAGAGCGCGCGTGAACGCGTACACTAACCGGCAACGGTCGAGCGGGAGCGCTCCGGTGAGATCCGCACCTCCACCCGACAACGAGCAGGACAGGCTAGCGGCGCTCGAGGAGTACGAGATCCTCGACACCCTGCCCGAGGCTGCCTACGACGACATCACCCGCATCGCCGCCCAGATTTGCGGCACACCCATCGCGCTCGTGAGCCTGGTGGACCGGGACCGCCAGTGGTTCAAGGCCCGGGTGGGGCTGGAAGCGCCGGAGACGCCGCGGGACGTGGCGTTCTGCGCCCACGCCATCCTGCGCCCCGACGAGCTCCTGGTGGTGGAAGACGCCGCCCGGGATTCCCGCTTCGCCGACAATCCCCTGGTCGCGGGAGAGCCCGGAGTGCGCTTCTATGCCGGCGCGCCGCTGGTCACGGCAGAGGGCTACGCCCTCGGCACGCTGTGCGTCATCGATCGCGAGCCGCGCACCCTCTCGCCGCTGCAGCGGGCCTCCCTGGAGGCGCTGGCCCGGCAGGTGGTGGCCCAGCTCGATCTGCGGCGGGCGGTGGCCCGGCTCGAGCGGGACGCGGAGGTGCTGGAGCGGCGCAATCGTCAGGTGGAGCGGTCCCGGGACGAGCTGGCGTCCCTCTGCCGGCTGCTCGAGGATCAGGCCGCGGTCATGGAGCGGGACCTCAATCGGGCGGAGATCATTCAGCGGTCGCTGCTTCCTCACGACGTGCCGAGGCTCCACGGCGCCTGCCTGCACACCCTGTACCGGCCGGGGCGCAATATCGGCGGCGACCTGTTCGACGTGGTGGTGGCGGACGACCGCTACCTGGTGCTGGTGATGGCGGACGCGGCGGGGCACGGCGTCAGTGCCGCCATGATCTCCATGCTGTTCAAGCACCGCCTCGAGGTCACCGACGATGACGGCCGGCCGTACCGGCCCTGCGAGGCGCTGAGCCGGCTCAACGACGCCATGCAGCACGACAAGCCGGCGCCGGGGGTGTTCGTGACCGCCGCCTACTGTCTCTACGACCAGAACAGCCGGCACCTGTTGATCGCCTCCGCCGGTCACCCGCCGCTGATCTGTGTGCGCGCCGACGGCCGCATCGAGCTCATCCCCCGCACCGGCCCTGCGCTCGGCCTCTACGCCGCCTCGGAGTTCGGCGAGCAGGCGCTCGATCTGAAGGAGGGTGACCGGGTGCTGCTCTACACCGATGGCTTGTTCAACGGTGCCGAGCCGGCGCCGAGCGCCGAGACCGTGGCCGGGACGCTGCGCGACATCAGCGGGGAGAGCAATCCGCTGGCGCGCCTGCTGACGCGGCTGGGCGGTGCCGGCGGCGAGGATCGGGACGACGTGTCGATGATGCTGCTGGAGGTGGGGCCCGGGGAAAACGTGCTCGACGAGATGGTGGAAGAAGAAGGCGAAGCGGGGGAAGGCGAGCAGGTGGCCGCCCAGATTCATTATGCGGAGACCGAGTCCGTCACTTTCCTGATCCTCGAAGGCCGGGTCACCTGGATGTGCGGCCAGGCGCTGCTGGACGCGGCGTTGTCGGTGATGGACGCCGGGCGCGCTCTGGTGATCGACCTCGGCGCCTGCGAGTATCTCGACAGCACGGTCCTGGGAACGCTCCACGAGCTTGCGGAGCTGGCGACCCTGCGGCGTGCGGATGTGCGCCTGCAGAACGTCTCCGAGAAGCTCCGCGAGGGATTCCGTGAGCTCAGCATGCAGGCGGTGCTGGACCGCATCAGCACAGACGCGGTGCCGCTGCCGGACGCGCGCCATCCGTTGCGGCTCCCCGAGCACACGCGCGGCGCCCACCGGGAGCGGCTGCAGAAGGCCCACCAGGTGCTGGCGGAGCTTTCCGAGGAGAACCGTCAGGAGTTCGGCGGCATCGTCGACTCGCTGCGTGATTCGAAGGAGTGAACCCATGATACGACTCACCTATCTGCTGCGCCGCCGGCCCGACATGACGGCGGACGAGTTCCGCCGCTACTGGCGCGACGAGCACGGCCCGCTGGTGGCGAGCCACGCGCGCCGCATCAACGCCATCAGGTACGTTCAGGTGCAGACCGTGGACGATCCGGTGAACGCCGCCATGGCAGAGGCGCGGGGCGGCATGGAGCCGCCTTACGACGGCGTGGCCGAGGTGTGGTTCGAGCATCGCGAGGCTCTGGTGGAGGCGCTTTCCTCGGAAGCCGGCCGGCGCGCGGCGGCGGAGCTGGTGGAGGACGAGGCACGCTTCATCGACCTCGCCCACTCGCCGCTGTGGCTGAACCACGAGATGCCACAGGTGAACCCGACCCCGGAGACCCTGGTCGCCCGCGAGCGCAGCACCCTGGTGAAGCTGTACTACCCGCTGCGCTGCCACCCGGATCAGGCCGAGAGCGAGGCGCAGCGTTACTGGTACAGCCATCACGGGCCGCTGATCCGCCGGCAGGCGGCGGGGGCGGGCATTCTCCGCTACGTTCAGGTGCACCGCACGGCGGACGAGCTGGAATCCGCGCTGCGCGGCGCCCGCGGCACCGTGACGGATTCCTACATGGGCCACGCGGAGCTGTGGTTCGACCGCACCGCGCTGCAGGTCTCCACGCCGGAACGCCAGGAGTCTAACCGCCGGGCCATCGAAGACGAGAGCCGGTTCATCGACTTTCGCCGCTCGGCCATGTGGATCGCCAAGGAGCACGTGTTCGTCGACCGCCTTTGAGGGCCGCGTAGCCGGACTGGCATCCTTCCTGCTGGTCACGGGGTACAGCGACAATCACCCGACTGCGGAGGATGGACCATGAGAATCGGCATCAACGGCTTCGGCCGCATCGGCCGCCAGGTGTTCCGGATCGCCCACGAGCAGGGGCTCGAGGTGGCTCACGTGAACGACCTGACCGATGCGGACATGCTGGCCCATCTGCTGGAATTCGACTCCACCTATGGGCGCTGGAGCCATCGGGTGACTACCGAGGACGGTCGTATCAACTTCAACGGCCGATCCTGCACGGTGAGCGCCGAGAAGGACCCGGCGAACATCCCCTGGCGGGATCACGGGGTGGACGTGGTGCTGGAATCCACCGGCGCGTTCCGCAAGCGCGAGGACGCCGCCAAGCACCTGTCCGCTGGCGCCGCCAAGGTGCTCGTCTCCGCCCCCGGCAAGAGTCCGCTGGACGGCAACTTCGTCATCGGCGTGAACGCGGACGGCTACGACCCGAAGTCGCACGACGTCATCTCCATCGGTAGCTGCACCACGAATTGCCTGGCGCCGGTGGCCAAGGTGCTGAACGAGGAGTTCGGCATCCGCCAGGGGCTGATCAACACCGTGCACGCGTATACGTCCTCCCAGAATCTGGTGGACGGACCGCAGAAGGCGGGCCGTTATCGGCGGGCCCGGGCGGCGGCGGACAATCTCATTCCCACCACCACCGGCGCGGCGGAGGCCATCGGCCTGGTGCTGCCCGAGCTGCAGGGGAAGCTGGACGGTCTGGCGGTGCGGGTGCCGGTGAGCTGCGGCTCCCTGCTCGACCTCACCTGCGTCGTGGAGAAGACCGCCTCCGCCGAGGCGGTGAACGACGCGCTGCGCAGCCGGGCCGAGGGATCCATGAAAGGCATCCTCGCGGTGGAGGATGCGCCCGTCGTCTCCCACGACATCATCGGCACCGAGTTCAGCGCCATCGTGAGCCCCAGGGACACCAAGGTGCTGGGCGGCGAGCTGGTGAAGGTGCTCGCCTGGTACGACAACGAGTGGGCGTTCTCGCGGCGCTGCGTGGACATGATGGCGCGGATGCTCTGACCGCGCGCCGTGAGCGACTGGGACCTGGTCTACGGACACTACGACCCGGCGGAGGAGGGCCGCCGGGAGAGTCTCTGCGCCCTCGGCAACGGCTTCTTCGTCAGCCGCGGCGCCGCACCGGACAGCGTGGCGGACGCGGTCCATTACCCCGGCACCTATCTCGCCGGCTGCTACGACCGGCGGGTCAGCGAGGTGCACGGCGAGCGCGTCGAGAACGAGGATCTGGTCAACCTGCCGAACTGGCTGCCCCTGCTGCTGCGGATCGACGACGGCGAGTGGGTTCGCGCCCACGATCTGGAGCTCCTCGACTATCGCCAGCGGCTCGACCTGCGCGCCGGGCTGCTGCACCGCCTGCTGCGCTTCCAAGACGGCTCGGGACGCGTCACCCGCTGGGACGAGCGGCGTTTCGTCAGCATGCACGACAGGAACGTGGCCGGGCTCGCCGTGCGCATCACCGCCGAGAGCTGGGCTGGGCGGCTGGCGGTGCGCTCGGCCATCGACGGCAGCGTCGTCAACGACGGCGTCGCCCGCTACCGGGAGCTGGAGGGACGCCATCTGGAAACGGTGGAGACCAGCGCGCCGGAGCCGGACCTGATCTTCCTGCACGCGCGGACCGTTCAATCCCGCCGTGAGATCGCCGTGGCGGCGCGCACCCGCTTCTATCGGGATGCCGAGGAGCTGACGCCGCAGCGCAGCGTCGAGTGTCAGCGCGACCTGGTGCAGCAGGTCGCCACGCTCAGCCTCAGCGAGGGGGAGAGCGTTCAGGTCGAGAAGCTGGCGGCGCTGTTTCCCTCGGTGCAGCCGGCGATTTCCGAGGCCGGCCTGGAGGCGCGGAGCAAGGCCGCGGCGCTCCCGCGGTTCGACAGCCTGCTGGCGGATCACACCCGCGCCTGGGCGCACCTGTGGCAGGAAGCGGACCTGCGCCTGGGCGGCGTGGCCGGTCAGGCGGACGCCTTCGATCACGAGATCAAGATGACCTTGCGATTGCACATTTTTCATTTGCTGCAAACCGTGTCGTATCACACGGTGGAGCTGGACGCCGGGGTGCCGCCCCGGGGGTGGCACGGCGAGGCCTACCGGGGGCACATCCTCTGGGACGAGCTGTTCGTGTTCCCGTTTCTCATCCTGCGGCTGCCGTCGCTGGCGCGGTCGCTGCTCAGGTACCGTTACCGGCGGCTCGGGCGGGCGCGGGCCGCGGCCCGGGAAGCGGGGCTCGCGGGCGCCATGTTCCCCTGGCAGAGCGGCAGCAACGGCCGCGAGGAAAGCCAGCGGATTCACCTGAATCCCGTGTCCGGCCGGTGGATACCGGACAATTCCCATCGCCAGCGCCACATCGGCGCGGCCGTGGCCTTCAACGTCTGGCAGTACTACCAGGCAACCGAAGACCACGAGTTCATGTCCGACTTCGGCGCCGAGCTCTTGCTCGAGGTCGCCCGCTTCTGGGCCAGCGTCGCCGAGCACGATGCGGTGGACGACCGCTACCACATCCGCGGCGTCATGGGGCCCGACGAGTTTCATACCGCCTACCCGGGGCGGGATCCGGCGGAGGCCGGGGGGCTGGACGACAACGCCTACACCAACGTGATGGCGTCCTGGGTGCTCTCCCGGTCCCTGGACGTGCTGGCCCTGCTGCCGGACGCCCGCCGCGACCGGCTGTGTGAATCCGTGGGGCTCGGTCAGGCGGAGATCGACCTCATGGACACGGTCAGCCGGCGGTTGCGGGTGCCGTTCATGGAAGACGGGATCATCGGCCAGTTCGAGGGTTATCAGGAGCTCGAGGAGCTGGACTGGGCGAGCCTCGAGGCGAAGCACGGCAGTATCCAGCGTCTCGATCGGGTGCTGGAGGCAGAAGGGGACACGCCCAACCGTTACAAGGCGTCGAAACAGGCGGACGTGCTGATGCTGTTCTATCTGTTCTCCGCCGACGAGCTCAGCCAGATTCTCGAGCGCCTCGGCTACTCCTTCGACCACCGAATGATTCCCGCCAACGTGGAGTACTACCTGGCGCGGACGTCCCACGGCTCCACCCTGAGCCGGGTAGTGCACTCCTGGGTGCTGGCCCGGGCCAACCGGCCCCGCTCGTGGAAGATGTTCTGCGACGCGCTGCGAAGCGACGTGGCGGACATCCAGGACGGCACCACCCCGGAAGGCATCCACCTGGGCGCCATGGCGGGCACCGTGGACATCATGCAGCGCTGTTATACCGGCATCGAAACGCGCCAGGAGGCCCTGCACCTCGATCCCGCCCTGCCCGACGAGCTTGCCGGGCTGAGAACCCAGGTGCGCTATCGGGCCCAGATTCTCGACATCGAGATCGACCACCAGGAGCTGCGGGTGAGCAGCCGCCCCTTCACGGCGCTGCCCGTGACCATCTCCTACCGCGGCCACGTGCGCCAGATCAGCCCGGGTCAGTCACACTGCTTCCGCCTGGTCAAACCGCCGGCCGAACGGGAATGCTGCGGCGATTGAGGCCGCCGCTATGCCCCGAATTTGGTCAGCCGGCCGGCGTGGGCCAGCATCAGCGCCATGAGATGTTCGCCGCGCAGCTGCCCGAGGCCGCCCCCCAGGCAGGCCGTCTCCCCGAAGGTTTCCACGGGGTCGCGCCGGCAGGTGTCCGCAGCCAGCACCACGGGCACGGGGTGCCAGCTATGGCTGGCGAGCTGGCTGGGGGTGCTGTGGTCTCCGGTGACCACCACCACGTCGGGCTCGAGTTCCAGCACGCGTGGTATCCGCGCGTCCAGGGCCTCGATGGCGGCCACTTTGGCGTCGAAGTTCCCATCTTCGCCGGCGGCGTCGGTGGCTTTGTAGTGCAGGAAGAAGAAGTCGTGCGCGGACCAGGATTCGTGCAGGGCCTCCACCTCGTCGTCGAGGTCCGGGCCCCGTTCCACCACGTGCATGCCGAGCAGCCGTGCCACGCCCCGGTACATGGGGTAGCCGGCGATGGCGCAGGCATCGACCCCGTACGAGCTCTGCATGGAGGGAATGTCGGGCAGGGCCTGAAAACCGCGCAGCACCACCATGTTCGCGGGCTCGCGGTCCGCCAGCCGCTGACGCGCCTGCTTGACGAAGCTCGCCACGGCCTCCGCCGTGGCTCGCGACGTCTCGTTCCGGGGCGTCGGCTCTCGTGGCGGCTCGCCGGTCCGGTGGGGGTCGGTGTCGTCCACCGCGTCGCCGAGCCCATCGCTCCGCAGCACCAGGAGGAAGCGATGTTCTTTCACCGGTTCCACCAGCACCTCCGCGCCCGGGACCTCTACAGAGCGAAGCGCCTCTACCAGTTCCCGGGCGCGTTCGCTGTCGATGCGCCCGGCCCGGCGGTCGGTGATGACGCCGTTCCCGTCCATGGTGCAGAAGTTCCCCCGGGCTGCTACGTCCCCCGGGCGCAGGTCGAAGCCGATGCCCAGCGCGGTGAACACGCCCCGGCCGATGTCGTATTCAAGCGGATCGTAGCCGAACAGGGCCAGATGGCCCGGACCGCTGCCGGGTATGATGCCCGGCGCCACCATTGTCAGCAGGCCGCTGACACCGCGCCGGGCGAGGCCGTCCAGGTTCGGCGTCGCCGCTGCCTCGAGCTCGCTGCCGCGGCGGTCGCCGGGAATGCCCCCGAGTCCGTCCGCCACCACCAGCAGAATCTTCGAATCGCCCGGCTGCTGCAGCCGGGCCAACAGATCGCGAGCCCCCATGGTTTTGCCTGCATTCGACCTTGGAGGGGTTCACCGAGCAAGATCGAGACCAGGGCCTGCCACGTTTGGCATCGTCGTTGCTCGTTCGGTGGGCATGAGATCTCATGAAAACGTCGTGGCGGAGCCATGAGCGAGCGTGGTGCCGAGCCGATGGAACCGTTCGAAGCCGTCGTCAGCGACATGGACGGCGTACTCACCCGCACCGCGGAGCTGCACGAGCAGGCCTGGAAGGAGATGTTCGACGCCTATCTTCGCGAACGCTCCGGCGGCCGGGCGGAGCCCTTCACCAGCGAGGACTACCGCGCCCACGTGGACGGCAAGCCCCGCTACGAGGGGGTGGCCGCTTTTCTCGAATCCCGCGGCATCGAGCTGCCCCGCGGCGATCCGGCCGACGAAGCGGAACAGGAGACCGTTTGCGGGCTGGGCAACCGCAAGAACGCGCGTTTCCTGGAGCTTCTGGAGGAGCGGGGCGTTCACGTGTTCGCCGATGCCGGAATGGCCCTGAACCGTTGGCGTCGGGGTGACCTGAAGCTGGCCGGCATCTCCGCCAGCCGCAACTCCCGGCGCGTGCTGGAGGCCGGCGGTCTGCTGCCGCTGCTGGACGTGGTGGTGGATGGCCAGATGGCCGCCGAGCTCGGGCTCGAGGGCAAGCGCGAGATTCTGCTGGAAGCGGCGCGGCGGCTCCGTGTCGAACCGGAGAAGGCCGTCGTCCTGGAGGATGCCATCGCCGGGGTCCGGGCCGCCCGGGAGGGCGGGTTCGGGCTGGTGGTGGGCGTTTCCCGCAACGCGCACGACGAGAACCTCCGCGACGCCGGCGCCCATCGGACCGTGCGCGATCTGCGCCTTCTCGACTTTCCACGCCGCATTCCTTCGGCGCTGGAGCGGTGGCAGGAGCTGGCGCAATGGCGCGACGGCCGCGAGCTCGCCCTGTTTCTCGACTTCGACGGTACCCTGGCGCCCATCGTCGACGAGCCGGCGGCGGCGCGGATGCCGCCGGCCACCCGCAAAGTGCTGGTGCGGCTGGCCGCGCGCTGTCCCCTGGCGGTGATCAGCGGGCGCGACCGCGCGGACGTGGAATCCCGGGTGGGCACGGCAGGCGTCCTCTACGCCGGCAATCACGGCTTCGACATCGCAGGCCCGGAGGGGGAGAAGATCCTGCCGGAAGCCCGGGAGGCCCAGGGCGACGTCGAGCGCGCCAGACGCGACCTCGAAGCACGCTCCGGTGATATCCGGGGGATGCTGATCGAGCCGAAGCGCTTCTCGGTGGCGGTTCACTACCGCCGGGTTCGCGACGCCGCCGACGTCGCGCGGATTGCCCGGGTCGTGGACGAGATCGCCTCCGTCACCGGCTTGCGCAAACGAACCGGCAAGATGGTGTTCGAGCTCGAGCCGGCGGTGGATTGGGACAAGGGCCGCGCGCTCTGTTGGCTCATGGACGTGATGGACGTCGAGCCGTCCCGGTCGTTCGTCATCTACATCGGCGACGACGTCACCGACGAGGACGCGTTCGCGGCCCTGGCTGGCGATGGCGCGGGCCTCGTGGTGGCGGAGCCCGTGTCGGCCTCGCTGGCGGACTACCGCCTGGCCGACACGGAAGAGGTGCGCGAGCTCCTCGAAAAACTCGCAGAGCGCTCGTAGCTCGTGGGGCGGCGCGTCAGCGTTCCGCCTTCACCTCGATCTTCTTCGACCGCTGCTTCGCCTCGGCGGTCTTGGGCAGGTGGATGGTGAGCACACCCTTGCGGAAGCTGGCTTCCACCTTGTCCTGATCGATGCCCTCGGGCAGGGGGATGGTCCGCTGGAAGGCACCGTAGCGCCGCTCGGCCAGATAGTAGCGGCCCTCCTTTTCCCCTTCCTCGTGCTCTTCCTTCTTCTCGCCGCTGACCGTGAGCGCACCGTCCGCGAGCTGCACCTCGATGTCCTTCTCATCCATCCCGGGCAGATCCGCGCGGATCAGGACCTCGTCATCCTTGTCCACCAGGTCCAGGGCCGGAATCCGCATGGCCGCCGCGGGCGGCCGCTGCAGCAGGCCGCGGGCACGCCGCCTGAACGGGCCGAGCCCCCAGTCGGACGTCAGCTCCTCGAAGAGCTGATCGATTTCCTCGCGCAGCGAGGACAGCGGGGCGAGAGGGCTTTCCAACACGCCGCGGGGTTGCGACGACTCCCGCTTGACCGGTACCTGCTCGGATTTTCCTGCCATGGCCCAACTCCTGGTTTCCTAGAGGGACGGCAGCATATTGCGTCGCCGGCGGCACGACATTCACATGACTCAATCCCGGCCCCGGCTCCAGGGCCCCGGTCGCGCGGGCTCGGGCGGTCAGCGGAAGATCAGCACGGCCAGGGCGGCGGCATACAGGGCCAGCAGGATGGCGCTTTCGAAGCCGATGTTGCCGATGCCGTAACGCTCCCGGCGCAAGAGCCCCATCATCAGCACCGCGGCCATGAGGATGGTCACCGCGACCCACAGGAGTTCGTCCTGGCCGAGCGCCTGGTATATCGAGCCTTCGAGGTAGAGCGCATCGGAGACGGCCAGGAACAGAACGTCGAAGGCGTTGCCCCCCAGCACGTCGCCCACCGCCAGGGTCAATGCGCCCCGGCGTACGGCGGTCACGGCGATCACCAGCTCCGGGAGCGAGGTGGAGATGGAGGTGAAGACGCCGCCCACCAGACCTTCCTGCAGGTTCAGATGGTCCGCCAGGGCAATCCCGGACTCGGCGATGAGCCAGCCGGAACCGCCCACCGCGGCTGCCAGGGCCGCGAGCACCAGCCAGTCGCTGGCCCTGGCGCCCGGCTCGCCCTCGTCCTTGTCCGGTTCCTGCTCCGTGTCCCGGGTCAGGCGCGGGTGCCACATGGGCCGGCGAAACGCCTGGTTCACCAGCCGTACGCCCATGACGTACCCCACCACCAGAATCGCCGACCCCGGGTGCACCCAGCCTATCTGCAGCTCCGGGGTGGCCACCGCCAGAAGCGGAATGGACAGCATCACCAGCAGCAGCGCGCACTGCTGGAGGTTCGGCTCGGATGCGGCGGCGTGCTCCAGATTGGCACGCCGGTAGAAGATGTCGGCCACGGCGAGAAAGGTGGTCTGGGCGGCGATGCCGCCCAGGGAGTTGCTGACGGCGAGGGACGCGTGCCCGGACCAGGCGGCGCTGGCGGAGGTGACGAGCCCCGATAGCGAGGTGGTGGCGCCGATGAACACGGCGCCCATGATGGCCTGACCGAGGCCGGTGACCCGGGCGAGATGCTCGGCCCGCGCCGTCATCAGCACGCCGCAGACGCCGATAATCACCGCGGCGGTGACGAAGACGGCGACGCTCTGGGTGAGCGAAAGCTCCACGGCCGAGGGCTACGGCGTGCCGGTCATGCGGGCGGCCCCTCAGCCGGAGGCCAGGGTCTGGGGGTCGAAGGCCGCGCAGCCATCGCCCCCGAGGCTCGCGTATTCCTGGTGATCGAACTGGCCGTTCCAGCGGAACGTCTCCACGTACAGCCGGCAGCGGTCGCGCTGGCTCGGGATGTCCGGATCCGTCGCCAGGAGCCGTACCACGTCGGCCCGGGTGACCCGCTCGTCGCTCATCCGGATGCCGGCGTCCTGCGGGGTATCGAGCAGGATGCTGGTCTTGCCGTTCGTGCCCCAGGCGAGCCACGCAGGCTGCTCGCCGCTCCGGCCGTTGCCGGGATCGCCGTGGTAGGCGAACTCGCTCCAGTACGACATCATGGCTGCGGCCAGGGCTTCCTTGCCCGGGCTGTCCTCGAACAGGTAGGCCAGGGGGAAGTTCTCGAAGTCGCCGAACACGAAGGGCACCTCGAGAAAGTGCGCGGCGCCCAACGCCTTGGAGAGATCGTAGCCGGCCATGGAGCCTTCTTCGTCCCAGTCGAAGCGGTAGGTGAAGACCTCATCGTTGCCGGCGGCGGTCATGAGCTCCGCCAGCTCGTCCACCCCCCGCGCCTTCCACGCCAGGGCGCCGTACTTCACGCGCCGCCGATAGTCGTCTTCGTCCTTCAGCCGCGGAAAGAACCACAGAACGTTCTCGACGAACTCGGGGTTGCGGGCCATGAACAGGGCCGGCTCGTCCCGGTTGGTGCCGAGGATCACCGGCACCATGTTGTGGTTCCCGGCGTTGCCGAAGATCTCCGCCGTGGTCATGTCCGGCAGCACGTGACCGTCGCCGAAGTTGTCGGGCACCTCGATCATGCCGAAGCCGCCGCCGTCCCACAGGGCGAAGATCTCCTCCGGGGTCTTGCGGTAGAGATAAGCCGCCAGCTCGCTGTCGCGCATGTCGTTCTGCAGGGCCAGGGCGGCCTCGCGGTCGGCTACGGTGCCGTCCGCCACCAGCAGGCGGTTGACGATCTCGGTGGCGCTGGAGTGATGGCCGCCGTGCTCGATGGCATCGCGGGCCTCGTGCATGGGCGTGGGCCGGAAGCCGCCGCTCTGGACGATGGCCCGGTGGAACAGGCCCTTCGCCAGCGGCGACGCCATCATCGCCAGGGTGTCGAAGGCGCCGGCGGACTCGCCGAAGACGGTGACGTTGCCGGGATCGCCGCCGAACGCGGCGGCGTTGTCGCGGGTCCATTCCAGTGCGCGGATGACGTCCAGGGTGCCGTAGTTCCCGGAGTCGTTCACCGGGTCACCCGTGGTCAGCGCCGGATGGGCGAACCAGCCAAGCGGCCCGAGCCGGTAGTTGATGGTGATCACCACCACGTTCCGGGCGACGGCCAGGTTGGCGCCCACGTAGGTGTCGCCGCTGCCGATGGTGTTGCCGCCGCCGTGGATCCAGAACATCACCGGCAGGTTGCGGGCGTTGGGCGGCGACCAGACGTTCAGGTACAGACAGTCTTCCTGGCCCGTGACCGCGGCCTCCGGCGTCTCGGCCTCGGACAGCAGCGAGGGCTTCTGCGGGCAGCGGGGTCCCGCCGCCAGCGCCTCGCGGACTTCGCTCCAGGGTTCCGGCGGCTCCGGCGCCCGCCAGCGGCGTTGCCCCACGGGCGCCGCGGCGTAGGGAATGCCGAGCCAGGCGCGGGCACCCGCCTGGTCGATGAACCCGACCACGGGGCCCGACGTGGTGGTGCGCATGGTGACGTCGTCGCGTTCGGGCGGGGCGGCGGGCTGATCGGGCCCGCCGGGGGCCAGGGTGAACCAGGCGATCACGGCGAGGCTCAGAACGATCAGGATTGCGGCGGCTTTCTTCATGGCGGCCTCTCGGTGGTGGGAGGGTGGCACTGCCTGACGCGCTATTGTAATCGGCCACGGCGCATGTGCGACAATCCGGCGGACCGAAGTTCGAGAGGGGATGGCCATGGCAGAACACGATCTCGTCATTCGCGGCGGCACGGTGATCGACGGCACCGGCGCGCCGGAGCGCACGGGGGACGTGGCTATCCGCGACGGCCGCATCGTCGAGGTGGGCCGGGTTTCGGGCCGTGGCCGGCGCGAGATGGACGTTTCGGGGGCGCTGGTGACCCCTGGGTTCGTCGACATCCACACCCACTACGACGGCCAGGCCACGTGGTCGAGCCGCATGTCTCCCTCCAGCCATCACGGGGTCACCACCGTGGTCATGGGCAACTGCGGGGTCGGCTTCGCCCCGGTCCGCCCCACCGATCACGACCTTCTGATCGAGCTGATGGAGGGGGTGGAGGACATTCCGGGAGCGGCCCTGCATGAGGGCCTTACCTGGGAGTGGGAGACCTTCCCCGAGTACCTGGACTATCTGGGGCAGCGCCGCTTCGACATGGACATCGGCGCCCAGCTGCCCCACGCGGCGCTCCGGGTCTACGTCATGGGGCAGCGCGGCGCCGACCGGGAGCCGGCCACCGCCGAGGAGATCGCCGAGATGCGGCGCCTCACCGCCGAGGCCATCCGCGCCGGCGCCATGGGTTTCTCCAGCTCCCGGACCCTCAACCACCGCAGCAGCCGGGGCGCCCCCACGCCGTCGCTCACCGCCGCCGCCGACGAACTCACCGGCATCGCGCTGGGTCTCAAGGACGCGGGCCGGGGGGTGCTCGAGATGATCTCCGACTTCGACGACCTGGAGCACGAGTTCGCCATGCTGCGCGGCATGGTGGAAGCCAGCGGCCGGCCCATGTCCGTATCGCTCGCCCAGGGGCTTTCGCCCCACGGCTGGCGCGAGGTGCTGCAGCACATCGAGTCGGCGAGCGACGCCGGGCTCGCCATGCGCGGCCAGGTGGCGCCCCGGCCCATCGGCGTTCTGCTCGGGCTCACCACCACCCTGAACCCGTTCCTCACCCGTCCGTCGTACATGGAGGTGGCGAGCCTGCCGGTGGCGGAGCGGGTGGCCGCCCTCGGCGATCCTGCCCGCAAGGCGCGCATCCTCGCCGAAGCCCCGTCGCCCGGGTTCCAGCGGCTGTTCAAGCTGATGGATGACGGGCGCAAGCTGTGGCTGCTGGGCGACCCCCCGGACTACGAGCCCGCCCCGGAGCAGAGCCTGGCGGCCCGCGCCGGCCGTGAGGGGCAGGACACCTGGAGCGTGGTCTACGACCTGATGCTGGAGAACGGCGGCGGCAACATCTTCTACACCCCCTTCGCCAACTACGCCGAGAACAACCTGGACTGCTGCCGCGAGATGCTGCTGCACAAGGACACGGTGCCGGGGCTCGGCGACGGCGGCGCCCACGTCGGCACCATCTGCGACGCCAGCTTCGTCACCACCCTGCTCGCTCACTGGGGCCGGGACCGCAGCCGCGGCGAGCGCATCGACCTGCCCACCCTGGTGAAGCGCCAGGCCCGGGACACCGCTCTGGCCGTGGACCTCCACGACCGCGGCGTGCTGGCGCCCGGGATGAAGGCCGACGTGAACGTCATCGACTTCTTAAGCCTCCGCAACCGGGCGCCGCAGATCGTCCGCGACCTGCCGGCGGGCGGGGCGCGGCTGGAGCAGAAGGCGGACGGCTTCCTGGCCACCGTCGTCAGCGGCGAGGTGACCTACGAAGGCGGCGAGCCCACGGACGCACTGCCGGGACGGCTGATCCGCTGAGGCGGCATGGGGCCGCTGTCCCACATCCGTGTCCTGGACCTGACCCACGCCCGGGCGGGGCCGGCGGCGGTGCGGCTGCTGGCCGACTGGGGCGCCGACGTGATCAAGATCGAGGCCCCCGGGGCGGGGGCCATCACCGGCGGCCGGCGCGGACCGGACGAGCAGAACCTGCACCGCAACAAGCGCAGCCTCACCCTGAACCTGAAGGACCCGCGGGGCCTCGAAATCTTCATGAGCCTGGCCGCCCGGGTCGACGTGGTGGTGGAGAACTTCAAGGCCGAGGTCAAGCACCGGCTCGGGGTGGATTACGAGGCGGTGCGGGCGGTGAACCCGGCCATCGTCTACGCCAGCATCTCCGGGTTCGGCCAGACCGGCCCCTACGGCGACCGCGCCGGGGTCGATCAGATCGTGCAGGGCATGAGCGGGCTCATGTCCGTGACCGGCGAGCCGGAGCATGGGCCCATGCGGGTGGGCATCGCCATCAGCGACACGTCGGCCGGCATGTTTCTCGGCCAGGGGATTCTGCTCGCGCTCCTGCACCGGGAGCGCACCGGCGAAGGCCAGTGGGTGCATACCTCGCTGCTCGAAGCCATGATGAACAAGCTGGATTTTCAGGCGGCCCGCTACACCATGGCCGGGGAGGTGCCCACGGCCCAGGGCAACGATCACCCGTACCTGGTGCCCATGGGCACGTTCCCGGCGGCGGACGGGCTGGTGAACGTGGCGGCGCCCAGCCAGCGGCTGTGGGAGCGTTTCTGCGAGGCGCTGGGCGCCGGGGCGCTGCTGGGGGACCCCCGTTACCGGTCGGCGCGGGAGCGGGCGGCCAACAAGGCGGCATTGAAAGCAGACATCGCCGCCGTGACGCGGCGGCACACGGTGGACCATCTCGTGCGGGTGCTGAACGCCGCCGGCGTGCCGTGCGGCCCCATCAACGACATCGGCGAGGCGTTCGCCGATGCCCAGGTGCAGCACCTGGAAATGGCGAAGCCGGCGCCACATCCCGAGCTCGGCGAGGTGAAGCTGCTGCGCTCACCCATCAACCTCTCCGCCTTCCCCCAGCCGTCGTCGTTCCGGCGGGCGGCCCCCGATCCCGGCAGCAATTCGGCGGAGGTGCTGGCCGAGCTGGGGTTGGACGCGCGGCAGATCGAAACGCTCCGGGCGGAAGGCGTGGTCTGACCGCGTCGCCGGTGCGCGTCAGGCGCGCCCGAGCACCCGGTCCAGGGCCGCGCGCATCTCCTCGGCGCCGTCCGCCGCCCGCCACGAGAGCAGCACCCCCTTGATGGCCATGGTCACGGCGATGGGATCGTCGAACATCAGGTGGTGGTGGGTGCCGGGCACCTTGAAGATGGGCATGCGGCCGGCGGTGATCTCCGCCATGTGGTCGGCGAACGTGGCGCCTTCGTCGGCGCTGTCTTCCCCCAGGATCACGGCACTGCGGCAGGCCAGGGCGGCGAACTTGTCGCGCTGGTCGATGCCCATTTCCAGATGGTCGAAGAGGCCCGGGTCGAACTTCCAGGTCCAGCCGCCTTCCACCTGGCGCAGGCTCTTCTCGGCGATGTAGTCGCGCACGCACGGATGCACCACGGGCTGCTCGGGAACGTAGCGGAAGCGCGCCAGCGCCTGGGCCTTGTCTTCGTACACCCGGGTGCCGCGGCGCGGCTGCACGCCCTCGCGCTCCGCGCGCATTCCCCACTCCACGTACCGCTCGGGGGGCGCGGTGGTGAAGTCCATGAGGACGATGCCGCCGAGCTCGCCGCCGTAGCGGTGGCCGGTTTCCAGCACCACGAAGCCGCCGAAGCTGTGCCCCACCACGAACGGCCGGGGCCCGAGCTCGGCGGCCTGGCAGACCTCCCAGACCTCCCGGGCGAGCACCTCGCCGCTGTAGCGTTCGCGCCAGCCGCTGTCGCCGTTGCCGGACGAATCCAGCGCCGCCACGCGGAACTGATCGGCCAGAAAGGGGGCCACGAAGCGCCACCACTCCCGGTGCGCGTTGCTGCCGTGCACCAGCACGAGCCCCGGGTTGCCGGGCTCGCCCCAGGTTTCGAAGCGGATGGGCACGCCCTCCACCAGGACCTCGTTGCGCTCCGACGGCACCTCCAGCGCGCGCTGGAACCAGAAGGGCTTCTCCATGCTACGTGACTCCCCGGAAAAGCTGCGCAGGGTATCACACCGCCCGGGGAGCGGC
>JAWLCV010000070.1:0-21301 GCA_041686955.1 Pseudomonadales bacterium | reverse complement strand
AGCCCTTACAATCCCCCTTCCAAACAGATTTCGGAGCCACACTCATGGGGGAGCAGATTCAAATCCGTTCGGTGGACGGGTTCGCGCTCGGTGCCTACCGGGCCGTGCCGGAGGGCGAGCCGAAGGGGGTCGTGGTGGTGATCCAGGAGATCTTCGGGGTCAACGACCACATCCGCGCGGTGGCCGACGGCTACGCCGAGGCCGGCTACGTGGCGCTGGCGCCGCAGATCTTCGACCGGGTCGAGCGCGGCGTGGAGCTGGGCTACGGCGAGGCCGATCTGGCGCGGGGCATCGAGATCGCGTTTCAGAAGCTCGATCACGGCTTGGCGCTGCAGGATCTGCAGGCCGCCATCGAGGCGGCGGCGGTGTATGGCCGGGTGGGGGCGGTGGGCTACTGCTTCGGCGGGCTGCTCGCCTGGCGCGCGGCCTGCGATCTGTCGGGGCTGGCGGCGGCGGTCTCGTACTACGGCGGCGGCGTGGCCCGGGAGGCGGACCGCCGCCCGCGGTGTCCGGTGATGATGCACTTCGGGGAGAAGGACGCGCACATTCCGCTCTCGGACGTGGAGGCCATCCGTGCTGCTCAGCCGGACGCGCAGATCTTCGTGTATCCGGCGGATCATGGCTTCAACTGCGATCACCGCGCCAGCTACGATGCCGAGAGCGCCCGGCTCGCCCGGGAGCGCACGCTCGAATTTTTTGCCGAACATCTGGGCGCCGAACGCCTCTAATGAGGCGCGGGGGGCGCAAGGTGCTGAAAGGCGGTGGCTTTCCGGAGGCGCACGAGCGCTGTGCTTGACTTCGCGAAAGTGTTTGTTGATCCTTCGCCCACGGAAAAGGGGCGGGGCACTACAGAGTACGCACTAACGCGTGCTCCCCGCATTGCTGGCTGTTCGGTACACGTAGCCATTGGGCTGGACGGCCGCCATTGAACCGCGCCTGGTCTAATCACCCATTCACTCAGCGGGAATCGCGAGCCCGGCGTCTGGGTCGATAGTCCAAGGTGAGCGAAAAAACCTAACAAACCCGTAGGAAGTCGTATGAAACATCATCTCATCAAAGGGCTTTCGGCGTTAGTGCTGGTGGCGACGGGGGGCATGGCAAGCGTCACGGCGAGCGCCGCGACCTTGAGCGACGTCTACCAGGTCGCCGAGCGGCTCAACGCCCAGGCCCGTCAGTCCCAGGCGCGCATCGACGCCCTGACTGAAGAGACCCGGGAGCTGCTCAACGAGTACAAGACCGTACTCAAAGAGATCGAGGGTTTGCAGGTCTACAACGCCCAGCTCGAGCGCCAGATCGGCAACCAGGAGCGGGAGATGCAGCAGCTCGCCAGCTCCATCGACCAGGTCACCCTGATCGAGCGCCAGATCACTCCGTTGATGCTGCGCATGATCGACGCCCTAGAGCAGTTCGTGGAGCTCGACGTTCCCTTTCTCCTCAACGAGCGCATGAACCGGATCCAGGTGCTTCGCGACATGATGGATCGGGCCGACGTCGCCGTTTCCGAGAAGTTCAGCCAGATCATGCGGGCTTACCAGATCGAGAACGAGTACGGGCGCACCATGGAAGCCTACGGCGACACCATCAACCTGAACGGCACGCCCCGCAAGGTGGACGTGCTGAAGGTCGGCCGCATCGCGCTGGTTTATCAGAGCCCCGACGGTGAGCTCACCGGCATGTACAACCCGGCGTCGGCGCAGTGGGAAGAGCTCGACGATTCCTACACCACCCCCGTGCGCAACGGCATTCGCATGGCCCGCCAGCAACTGTCGGTGGACATGCTGACGATGCCGGTGCAGGGGCCGGAGGAAGTGCCCGGTCCGCAGGCGGAGGGTGCCCCCGCGGCGCCCCCGGGTCGACCCCAGGCAGCTCAAGGTTCGGAGGCGGAGTGATGAAAGTGAACGAGATGAAGTACACCCTTTCCGGCCTGTTCGCGGGTTTGCTGCTGATGGGCGCCGCCTCGGGCGCGCTGGCGCAGGAGGCCCAAGGTCAGTCGCCGCAGCTCGACCTGCAGGTGACCGAAGCCGATACCCTCGAGCAGCTTCTCGAGAACGTCCGGGAGCGCCGGGTGGTGGAATCCCGCCAGCACGCCGAGCGCGAGGCCCGGTTCGTCCGCGAGCGGGCGCAGCAGCAGCAGATGCTCACCGAGGCGCGCAACGAGCGGGCCCGGGAAGAGCAGCGTTCCGAGCGGCTCGAAACAGCCTTCGAGGAAAACGAGATCCGCATCGGCGATCTGCAGGAGCAGCTCGACCGGCGGCTCGGCTCTCTCCGGGAGCTGTTCGGCGTGCTGCAGCAGGTGGCCGGCGATACCCGGGGCCTGTTCGAGAGCTCCATCATTTCCGCCCAGTACCCCAACCGGGGCGAGTGGCTCGGGCAGTTCGCGGCGAAGATGGGCACGGCCTCCAACCTCGCCACCATCGAGGAAATGGAGCGGCTGTGGTTCGAGCTGCAGCGTGAGATGACGGCCTCCGGCAAGGTGGTCAAGTTCCCCGCTACGGTGATTCTCAACAACGGCGAGCAGGTCGAGACCGACGTGGTCCGGGTGGGCGCCTTCAACCTGGTGGCCGACGGCCGCTACATCCAATACGACGGCGACACCGACTCGCTCATCGAGCTGGCGCGCCAGCCTGCCGGCCGTTTCACCTCGACGGCGGAAGATCTGGTGGAAGCCTCGCCCGACGAGGTCGTCTCCTTCGCGGTGGATCCCACCCGCGGCTCGCTGCTGGGCCTGCTGATCCAGGCCGCCACCGTCGGCGAGCGGGTAGGCTCCCTGTTCGGCGGCATCGCCAACGGCGAGTGCTATCTGCCGTTCTGCGATGGTCAGGGCGGCTACGTGGGCTCCGTGATCCTGCTCGGCGGCATCTTTGGCGTCCTTCTTGCTCTGTGGAAGCTGACGCAGCTCTCCATCATGAGCAGCAAGGTGAACGCGCAGAAGAAGAGCGACACGCCGGATCAGGACAATCCGCTGGGCCGGGTGCTCGCCGTCTACCAGGACAACCGCAACGTGGACGTGGAAACCCTGGAGCTCAAGCTCGGCGAGGCGATCCTGGCCGAGACGCCGAAGATCACCAGCAACATCACCCTGCTGCAGGTGATCTCCGTGGTGGCGCCGCTGCTCGGTCTGCTCGGTACCGTGGTGGGGATGATCCTGACCTTCCAGGCCATCACCCTGTTCGGCACCGGCGATCCCAAGACCATGGCCGGCGGTATCTCCACGGCGCTCATGACCACGGTGGAAGGTCTGGTGGTGGCCATCCCGATGACCCTGCTGCACGCCATCGTGGCGCAGCGCAGCCGCTCGGTGATCCACGTGCTGGAGGAGCAGAGCGCGGGTCTCATCGCCGACCATGCCGAGCGTTCCGGTCAGGCCCTGGGCTGAGGCGGGTAGCCAGTAGACATGCATGATGCATACATAAACATCATCACGTTCATGGAGCAGGGGGGCGATGTGCTTTGGCTCATCGCCGCCCTCACGTTCCTGATGTGGACGCTGATCTTCGAGCGGTTCTGGTACTTCCAGTCCGAGCACAAGAACGTGGTGCGCGAGGCGACCCAGTTCTGGGAAGCGCGTCCCGAGCGGCGCTCGTGGAGCGCGCACCAGATTCGTGACCGTCTCATTTCCGAGGCGTCGGACAAGATCACCGGCAGCTTGCCGCTGATCCAGACTTGCGTGACGCTGTGTCCGTTGCTGGGCCTGCTGGGCACGGTGACGGGGATGATCTCCGTGTTCGACGCCATGGCGACCCAGGGCGGCAACGCCCGCTCCATGGCGGCGGGGGTCTCCATGGCCACCATACCTACCATGGCCGGCATGATCGCATCCCTGTCCGGGGTCGTCGGCAGCACCATCCTGAAGCGCAAGGTCGACTACGAGATCGAGCTGTTCCAGGATCACCTCACCATGGATCACTGAAGGCTCGGGGAGGCACCATGCGTAGAAACCTGACACGGTTCACCCGGAGCGACGAGTCCTCCGACATCAACCTCACGCCGATGCTCGACGTGGTGTTCATCATGCTGATCTTCTTCATCGTGACGGCCACCTTCATCAAGCAGACCGGCATCGACGTGCTCCGCCCGGATGCGGAATCGGCGGAACAGAAGCCCACGGTGGCCGTCCTGGTGGCCATCGGCCCGACCGGCGAGATCTGGATCGACAACGAGCGGGTGGAAGAGGCGGCGGTGCGGGCGCAGATCGAGCGGCTTCACGCCGAGAACCCCAAGGGCGGTCTGGTGGTCCAAGCCGATAGAGCCGCCAAATACGAAAAGCTGGCTGTCGTTCTCAACGCGGCGCGCGCTGCCGGCATGACGCAGGTGGCGGTGTCCACGGATAGCTGAGGGGGCAAGACCATGATCATGCGTTACATATTCGGTGTGGCTCTGGGAGCGGTGGCGACGTTCGCTCTGTTCCTGCTGATGCAGGCACTGATCAAGAGCGATAAGAGCCCCTTCGACGACGCGGTCCAGGGCAAGATCGTGGATTTCGTTCGCCTCCAGCAGGAAAACGAGATCGAGACCAAGACCCGCAAGCCCAAGCCGCCGCCGCCGCCGGACGAGCCGCCGCCGGACATGCCCGAGCCAACCGCCGACACCACCGACGTCTCCATCGGCGTCGACATCGGCGCGGTGGACTCCCGGATCGACATGAACGTCGGCGGGGTGGGCGGGTTCAGCTCCGACGGCGAGTACCTGCCCATCGTCAAGGTGGCGCCGGTGTATCCGCGGCGGGCCCAGACCCGGGGCATCGAAGGCCACGTGCTCCTCGAGTTCACGGTGACCAAGACCGGCGCGGTGCGTGATCCGGTGGTCATCGAATCCGAGCCGCCGGGCATCTTCGACCGGGCCGCCGTCCAGGCCGCGGAAAAGTTCAAGTACAAGCCCAAGGTGGTCAACGGCGAGCCCATCGACGTGGCCGGGGTGCGCAACCTCATCACCTTCGAGCTGGCCGACGACTAACGGCGGCGCTCGGGCCGGACAGGATAGGTAGACAAGATGTTCAAGCGAATCGTCTCCGTGAGCTGCGCGCTGGCACTCTATCTGGGCGCGCCGTTGGCTTACGAGCTGGGCGTGGGCGGAAGTGCGGCGTTCGCTCAGGAGGATGAGGAACCCCGGCGCGAGACCCGGCGGATCCCGTCCATGAGCGAGGCCACCTACAAGAAGCTGTCGGAGGCTCAGGAAGCCGTCGACGCCAAGGACTATGCCACCGCCGCGCAGGTGTTGAACGACATGCTGGGCCGCAGCAGCCGGCTCAACGGCAACGAGATCGGCCAGATCCACAACATGCTGGGTTTCGTCCACTTCTCCCAGGAGAACTACGACGCGGCGATCCGCTCCTACAAGGAGGTGCTGGCGCAGGGCGAGAACATTCCCGAAGGCCTGGAAGTCCAGACCCTCTACACCCTGGCGCAACTCTCGTTCGTCGCGGAGAACTATCAGGATGCTCTGGACTACATGGAGACGTGGATCCAGAAGGCGGAAAATCCCGGCGCCGATCCCCACATCTTCATGGGGCAGGTGTATTACCAGATGGAGAACTACCCCGCGGCTACCCGGCAGATCGAGACCGGCATCCAGATCGCCCGGGAGCGGGGTGTGGAGATCAAGGAGCAGTGGTGGGCGCTGCTGAACTTCCTTTACTTCGAGCAAGAAAATTGGGATAAGGTGCTGGAAACCCTGGAGATTCTGGTCCGTGACTTTCCGAAGCGCGAGTACTGGATTCGCCTCGCGGGGATTCACGCCCAGGAGGGCCACGACAAGGAGTCGCTCTGGACCTACGAGGCGGCGGACGTGGGCGGTTTCCTGACCCAGCAGGCGGATCTCACCAACTACGCGGGCCTGCTCATGCAGGCGGAAGTGCCGTGGCGGGCCGCCAAGGTGCTCGAGCGAGGTTTCGAGGAAGAGATCATCGAGCGCAACGACACCACGTTACTGAGCCTCGGCCAGGCGTGGCAACTCGCGCAGGAAGTGGACAAGGCCATTCCCGTGCTCGAGGAGGCGTCGCGGCTGTCGGACGAGGGCAAGATCTCCGAGCGGCTGGCCCAGCTCTATCTCGACAGCGACCGCTACGATCAGTGCATCGACGCGGCCAACGCGGCGCTGCGCAAAGGCGGGCTGCGCCAGGATCAGACCATGTACGTGGTGCGCGGCATGTGTGAATTCAACCTCGATGAGTTGGCCGCGGCGCGGGAGTCGTTCGTGGCCTGCCGCAACGAGTCCAGGCGCTCGGACGACGAGGCCAATCAGCGCATCTGCGCTCAGTGGGTCAGCTACATCGACAGCGAGTCCCGGCGCCGGGAGGCTCTGAGGCAGCAGCAGCAACAAGCGGCGCGCTGACCTCGGGCGGTGTTCACGGGAATCGTCCAGGGGCTGTGCGACGTCGCCTCGGTCGAGGCGGCGAGCAACCTGCGGCGGCTGTGCATCGCGATGGGTGAGCTCGCCGAGGGGCTCGAACCCGGCGCCAGTGTGGCCGTGAACGGCACGTGCCTCACGGTCACCCGGACCGCATCCGGGCTCGCCTGCTTCGACGTCATCCGCGAAACCCTGGAACGCACCAATCTCGGCGCCCTGGAGCCGGGGAGCCTGGTGAACGTGGAGCGCTCGTTCCGAGTGGGCGACGAGATCGGCGGACACCTGCTCTCGGGCCACGTCTCCGGGGTGGTCACGGTGAGCCGGCTCGAGGAGGCGGAAAACGAGCGCAACGTCTTCTTCTCGGTGCCCGCTGCGCTCATGAAGTACCTCACCCTCAAGGGCTTCGTGGCCCTGGATGGCGCCAGCCTCACGTTGGCCCACGTGGATCGCGAGAGCGGGGAAATCGGCGTCTGCCTCATCCCGGAAACCATCGCCCGCACCACCCTGGGTCGGGTTCGGGTGGGGGACCGGGTGAATATCGAGGTGGACTCCCAGACCCAGACCATCGTGGAGACGGTGGAGCGCCTTCTCGGTGAGCCGGAGTGGCGCGCCCGGCTCCAGGCCTAACGGCTCAGGAATCCTCCGACTTCTGCATCTGCCGCAGATTGCCGATGACCGCCTGCAGCGCGCGGTCGAAGACCTGTGAGTCGTCGAGAAGCACCAGCCGCTCGTCCTGCAGGTCCCGGGCCAGCGCCATGCGGCTCTTGTCCGCCACCTTCATGCCGCGCCGGTTGACGAACACGTAACGATCCCCCGGTTTGACGATGGTGGCGAGCTTGCAGCGCAACGGCTCGGCGCCGTCCTGCTGGATCTCCACCCAGGAGCCTTCCCGGAGCCGGTTGATCTTGGCGAGGAAGGCGGGTTCCGGGGCCGCTCCCTGATCTTCGTCGGCGGCTTCCTGGGGAGCGGTCAGAACGATCTCGTCCAACTCGGGAAAGGACGCCGCCGGACGCTCCACCAGGTCGTCTTCCAGATAGGCCCGGTCGCTGTCACTGACCGCCTGGAGCTGATCGGCGATGACGTCGCACCAGCGGTTCTGCTCGGCCTCCGGCAGCGGAATCAGCGCCATGCCCTCCCGCAGGCGGTCGAGCAGGGCGTCGCGCTGGGCATCCCGATCGAGAATCTGCTCGAGATCGTCCAGGGGCTGAAGGCTCCACAGCAGATCGTCCATGGTGCTCATCAAACCCGTCCACGCCGGGGAGCCGGAGCCGTCCCGCAGACTCACGTACACCAGCGCTCGGCTCCAGACGTCGGAGAGGAACCGCCCCAGCTCCCGGGGCAGGCGCAGCCCGCAGGCTTTCTGGTTGATCACCTTCTGCACGTCCTGCTTCGCGGCCAGAGTGCGCGCCCTGCCGGATTCCGTTTCGCGGATGCGCTGCTCCATACGTCCCTGCCGCTCGGCGTCGCGGCTGCGGAACTCCCTGAGCTCGTCCACGAGCTGCTGGAAGATCTCCGGATTGTCGCTGAATCCGTTCAGAACCCGGATCACCACCGATTCGATCTTGTCGTAAACGGCATCGCGCTTGAGCTCCGCCGCGGAGCTCCAGCCGATGCCGGCGCTGGAGAGCTCGTTGAGGAGCTGCCGCGCGGGATGCGACGATCGCTCGAAGAAGCTCTTGTCGAGGATCGCCAGCTTGACGATGGGGATCTGCAGCCTGGCGATGAGGGCCTTCATGGGAATGGCCAGGTTGCGGTCGTTGAGAATGTAGTCGAACAGCAGGCCGATGAAGTTGACCACGTCCTCGTCGGCGCGGCCCAGATGGTTCAACGCCTCGCCGGTGACGTCCGGTGCCCTGGTCACCAGCACCTGACGCAGGTCCACCCGGCTCGGCAGGCTGTCGATGTCGACCTGCTCGTGGCCCGCTTCCGCCTGTATGGCGCTGAGCACGCTGACGAGTTGCGGGGTGGCGATGACGCCCCCGGCGCCACTCGACCCCATGGGCCCGCTGCCGCCGCGCGCGGCCTCCAGCAGCGTCTGGATGGCACCGAAGCTGCCTGAAGGGTCACCGTAGCCGGCGTAGCCGCCGCCACCGCTCTCTGGCACAGGGCTGGCGCCCGGGCCGGGGGCCCCGGCGCTGGCCCGGCTGGGGGTAGCCGGCCCGCGCGTCGCGGCCGCCTGGGCGTGGGGATTGCGGCCCCGGCTCAAGCTGCGGCGCAGGTCCTTGAGCACGCCGGCATCGGCCAGCGCGGCGTTCGCCTCCTGGTATACCGGCCCCATGCGTTGCATCACGGTGCGCTCGAACAGCTTCAGCAGGATGATGCGGATGCGGATGTCCACGGTCAGACATTCCATGGCCCGGGCGAACGCTTCGCTCTGCATCTGCGGGCCCAGCGGATTGCGGCGCTCGTTGATGGTGCCGTGCTTGGCCAGGTGGTCGAATCGCTTGGTCAGCTCCATGATCGCCAGGGAGAACTGGCTGGTGATCTTCGAGACGATGCCGCTGATGGCGACGGAGATCTCCAGGTCGTCGTTGTGAACCAGGGCGATGTCGTCGGCCAGCAGGTCGTCCGTGGAGGCGGTGGCAGCGCTCGGGGCGTATGCCGTGTCGAAGCCGCGCTGGATCTCCGCGGCGAAGCGCTTCTCGATGTCTGCGCGGTGCAGGCGGATCTCCCGCATGGAATCGAAGTAGAGATGGTGGTCGGCATCGCTGTGCGACCGGTCCGCCATCTCGAACAGCGCATCATCGGTGCAGTCGAGGAGCTCTTTCAGAAGCGCCAGGAGCTGCTGGACCGCGCGATCCCGCACCCGCTGGACGATGGGAGGAACCGCGGCCGGAATTTTTCGCTCGGGTTGCAGCGAGACGACCTTCGGGTGGGTCACGAACAACGCTCCCGTGCACTGCCTACTCTGTAACCGTAATTACAGCACCTCGTAGCGGTTCCCGCCGGGACGCGGCCGGCGGCCTCAGCGTGATCCGGGTCTCAGTTCGGCAGAGCAGTGGGTAACGCGGCAGGATCCTCAGGGGGTGTTGGCCGTGGCGTGGTACTCGCGCCAGTCGAGGATGTCGGTGGCGGCGCCGGATTTGAGCTGAACGCCCACGTACCACACCGGCTTGCCGTCCGGGTCGGGCTCGCTGGGGCGGGTCCAGCGGACTTCGCCCGCCAGGAAGAACTTGCCCGGCCGGTTCGCGATGTCGACCCAGAGGTCGAGCAGCGCGCCGATGGGCAACGCAGTATTGGTGCGGAACTGGATGCCGCCCACGGACATGTTGACGCTGGTGCAGGAGAGGGTGGTTCCCACCAGATCGGGATCGTCCGCGGACAGCACCACCTGGGTGAACAGCCGGTCATCGCTCTCGAGTCTGGGATGCATGCGCTTGTCGTGGCTGCGCTGGCGAGCCCGCACGCGCACGCTGCTGATGTCGATGATGTTGTCGGCCATAACGATGTTCGCTCCGGATCCGCCGGTTGCCGGGACAGGATTTGCGAGATCCGTGCCACGGATTGGAAGTGCATGATAACCCTCTGATTCCCAAGTAGTTGTTCGACAGATGTGGGCTCCTGGTCAACGATCGAGAGCCGCCGGGGGCCGGCTCGAACTGCCCTTGCGGGTCACGTCCGAGTGACGCATTTCATCACCGTGCCCTATAATCGCGGCCGTGACAGACCGCACACCGTTCATGGAACTGCTGCGACGACGCTGGGTCGACGGCGACACCCTGTTGTGCGTCGGGCTCGATCCGGATGTCGAGCGAATCCCGAGCCAGCTCGGCTCAGCCCCCGAGAGCATCCTCGAATTCTGCGTCGGCATCGTCGACGCCACCGCCGATCTGGTGTGCGCCTTCAAACCGCAGATCGCCTACTTCGCCGCGCAGGGCGCGGAGGCGCAGCTCGAGGCGTTGATCGCCCACATCCACCGCCGCCATCCCGCCGTGCCCGTGATTCTCGATGCCAAGCGCGGCGACATCGGCGACACCGCACGGCTGTACGCGGTGGAAGCGTTCGAGCGGTATGGGGCGGATGCGGTGACGGTGAATCCCTACCTGGGCTGGGAGGGCATCGAGCCCTACGCCGCCTACCGCGACCGCGGCGTGGTGGTGCTGTGCCGCACCAGCAACCCGGACAGCGGGTGGCTGCAGAACCATCCGCCCGGGGATCCGGTGTTCCTCCGTGTGGCCACGGCGGTGCGGGACTGGAACCGGCACGGCAACCTGCTGCTGGTGGCCGGGGCCACCTATGCCGAGGATCTGCGCCGCATCCGCGAGACCGTGGGCACCATGCCGCTGCTGGTTCCCGGCGTGGGGGCCCAGGGCGGTGATCTCGCGGCGGTGGTGGCCGCGGGGGTCGACGCCGACGGCCAGGGTCTCATCATCAACGCCTCCCGCTCGGTGCTCTACGCCGGCACCGGCCCCGACTACGCGCAGGGCGCCCGCAGGGCGGCGCTGGAGTTGAGGGACGCCATCCGCGGGCTCGTTCGCACGCCCTCCACGGCCACGGGCTGATCGCAAAATCCTCGAACCTCGCTTGCGGTGAGCTTACATCTTGGTCACGCGGACCATGAGCCCACACAGTAGAATCTGCTCCGTTTCTTGACGAGGTCGCGCGCGCCGGAGCCGGGCCGTGTCGGCCGTCGCAGAATCGAGAACCGGGGTATCTGCACAGGGAATCGCGGTCCCGACGCCGGAGCAGTGGTACCGCTCCGCCGGCCGAGCAACCGGCGCGCAGCCAGCGCCGGCGAATCCACCATCATTCGGTGCAGGAGAGCGCGTTGACCCCAGAGGCGGTAATCGACCGGTACCTCGAGACCGCGACCCGGGAGCCCCTGGATCCCGTGGCCTTCGCGGAGATCCTGGGTACCGACGCCGACCTCCTGAGCCGCTGGCTGCAGCTCGTATCCTGTCCCGCAGAGCCCACCGCCTTCGTCGACAGCATCGCCGGCCTCTCCGCCGAGCGCTTCCGCGATCTCTCCATTTCTCAGGCGCTCTCGGTGCTGAGCGTCTCCGGCAGCGTTCGGCTGAGCTTCGATCAATGGCAATCGGTGCTCGGCACGAGCCTGGTGGGCGAGCTGCTGGCCACGGAGCTCGGGCTCGAGGATCCGGTAGCGGTGCGGTGGCGGGTGCTGCTTGCAGCTTCCGGGGTGAACCTCCCGTGGGACCCGGTGCTCACCGAGATGCTGGCGTTTCGGGGCGCGCGGCGCGAGCTGCTGGAAGACGCCTCGGTGATTCACCGCCTGCTGGCGGCGGTGGAGACCCTGGATCTGAGCGATCCCCGTGCCTCGCGGGAGGCGGCGCACGACCTGCTGGGCATCGACCCGGAGCGGTACGAGGCGCTGCTGCGCGCGGCGGGAGATCGCTGCACGGAACTGCTCGACAGGCTCGGCCTCTCGGGGGAGGGGGAGTTCGATTCCGCGGAGCGGTTGTGGCTTCGGCTGCAGATCGCCGAGCTCGGGCACCTGTTCCGCAGCGCCCTGGCGCGCGGGCCGGAGGCGCTGCTGGAGACCCACGCCCTGGTGTCGCGGCGCCTGTTCGGCCGGGTTCCGGAGCTGCTCTTGGTGGACGAGCCGGGTGAGCGGCTGCACAGCCCCCGGGCGGACGGGCCCGAGATCGCCCTGGAATCCCGTTCCAGCGCCATTGCCCGGAGCGCCCGCCTCGGCGAGCGCACCGAGCTCACGGACCGGGCCGACCAGGCCGTGGCCGACCGTCAGGTGCTGCGCCGGCTCGGCGGCGCCGATGCAGTTTGCCTGCCGCTGCAGCCGGGGGGTGGCCGGGTGCTCGGGGTGGTGGTGTTCGCGGTGGACGAGGACGTGGACCACGAGCTCGCCATGGGACTGTACGCGGAGGAGCTGGCCCGCCACCTGGCAGCGCCGGCGGCCGAGGTTCGCGCCAGCCGAGACGAGTTCGTCGGCTATCGGCAACGTCAGGAGAAGCGCCTGCGCGAGCTGGTGCACGAAGCCAACAACCCCCTGAGCATCGTCAACAACTACCTGCACATCCTCGAACTGAAACTGGCCCATGAGCCGGAGGCGGTGGATCAGCTCCGGCTGATCGGTGCCGAGCTGCGGCGCGCCGGCGAGATCATCAATCAGATCCGGGAGGTGCCCGAAGAGCTGGAGGCCGCACCCCAGAAGCTGGACGTGGCGGAGCTGGATCTGAACGCGATGGCCCGCCGCGTGGTGGAGCTGCACGGCGGTTACGCCCGGGATCACGACGTGCAGCTCGCGGCGGATCTGGCGCCGGACAGCTTGCGCTTGCGCTCCGACGAGGACCGGCTGACGCAGATCCTCGTCAATCTGGTGCGCAACGCCGTGGAGGCCGCCGGCGGCGCGACCGTGACCGTGAGCACCGCGGGCGGCGTGTTCCGGGAAGGCCGGGAAGGGGTGCTGCTGGGTGTGGCGGACACCGGCCCCGGGTTGCCGCGGGAGGTGCTGGTGCGTCTCTCGGAGCCCAAGGAGAGCACCAAGGGCGGCGATCACGCCGGACTCGGGCTGCACATCGTGCACCGGCTGGTGGCGGAGCTCGGAGGCAGCATCGACGTGTACACGGGCGCGGGGCGGGGCACCACGTTCTCCGTCTTCCTGCCGCTCGACCGGGCCGCGGACTGACGGCGCCGCGGGCCGCGGACTGACTGCGCCGGCGGATTGATCGCGGTCCGGGTCTCCTTTAGCCTCAGCGCCTCCTCACATCACCATGCCGAGAGACATCATGAGCGACCGCACCGCCTTCGTCTGGGACGACCCCTTTCTGCTGGACGATCAGCTCACCGGCGAGGAGCGGATGATTCGCGACACCGCGCGGAGCTATGCCCAGGAGCGGCTGATGCCGAGGGTGCTCATGGCCAACCGCGAGGAGCATTTTCACCGCGAGATCATGAACGAGATGGGCGAGCTGGGGCTGCTCGGCGCCACGCTGCCGGCCAAGTACGGATGCTCCGAGGTCAACTACGTCTCCTACGGGCTCATGGCCCGGGAGGTGGAACGGGTGGATTCCGGCTACCGCTCCGCCATGAGCGTCCAGTCCTCGCTGGTGATGCACCCCATCCACGCCTACGGCACCGAGGCGCAGCGCGAGCGTTATCTGCCGAAGCTGGCCACGGGCGAGTGGGTCGGGTGCTTCGGTCTCACCGAGCCCGACCACGGCTCCGATCCCGGCAGCATGGTGACCCGGGCGGAGCGGGTGGACAGCGGCTACCGGCTCAACGGCGCCAAGATGTGGATCACCAACTCGCCCATCGCCGATCTGGCGGTGGTGTGGGCCAAGCTCGACGGCGTGATCCGCGGATTCGTGGTGGAGCGGGGCTTCGACGGCTTCAGCACGCCGAAGATCGAAGGCAAGATGAGCCTGCGCGCCTCCGTCACCGGCCAGATCGTGCTCGAGAACGTGTTCGTGCCGGAGGACAATCTGCTGCCCGGCGCCAAGGGACTGGCCGGACCCTTCGGCTGCCTGAACCGGGCCCGCTACGGCATCGCCTGGGGCGCCATGGGCGCGGCCGAGTTCTGCTGGCACGCCGCGCGCAGCTACACGCTCGAGCGCACCCAGTTCGGGCGGCCCCTGGCGGCCACCCAGCTCATCCAGAAGAAGCTCGCCGACATGCAGACCGAGATCGCACTCGGCCTGCAGGGGTGCATCCGCATGGGCCGGCTGCTGGACGAAGGAAGGCTGCCGGTGGAAGTGATTTCGCTCATGAAGCGGAACAACTGCGGGAAGGCGCTGGACGTGGCGCGCACCGCCCGGGACATGCACGGGGGCAACGGCATCTCCGACGAATACCACGTCATCCGCCACGTGATGAACCTGGAAACGGTGAACACCTACGAAGGCACCCACGACATCCACGCGCTGATTCTGGGGCGCGCGCAGACGGGCCTTCAGGCGTTCACCGGCTGACCCCGAGCCGTGGCCGCCGCTATTGACGGTCGTCAATTGCGGGCCGCTGCTGCCGCTCTATGCTGCGGGCTCAGTGGGCTGGACCCGATCGATCTGGCCATTCGCGCGCTGTTTGTGGAGGTGAGCCGCGATGACCGAATACCGCAAGCGCTACGGCAGTGACACCTGGCACTGGCGTACGGACTGCATCAACTACCCGCAAAGCGACTATCGGAGCTCCAGGGGCGCGCCGGCGTTCGGCGAGCTCTGCAATCAGTGCAAGGCGAGGCAGAAGGCGGGGGCGGGTTCCCGTGCCGCTAGCGGCAGTGCCACTCCTTCCTGAACCGGAACGTGGCAGCGCGGCCGGCGAAGTACACCTCGTCGAGCACCGGCGCATAGTCCACGTCGGCGTTAGCCGCGAAGTCGTCGAAGCACGACAGGCACACCACCCGGTTCCACAGCCGTTCGGGCAGCGCCTTGTGCCATATCTCGTCCGGAACCGTGTAATCGAACTTGTCGGCACGCCCGCAGGCCTTGCACGTCTGTTGGTGCGATTCGATCATGGCGTCGTTTCGGCACGTGGCTGAAGTACCCAAGCAACAGTCGTTCCAGATTCCAGCTTCTGATTGATTGATATCAGCGGCGTATCGGATTCTGGAAGTTTCCTGAAATCGTGGCAGAGAGGCTCCGTGGAGCGTTGTTCCCCGAGGCAGCGGTTACTATGGTTGTTCGTCCCACAAATCAACAAACGCGGAAGGGGACGACATGATCAGGCTGCTTCTGGTAGACGACCACCGGCTGTTTCGTGTGGGTGTGCGAAAGATGATCGACGATCTGAAGGGCATTCAGGTGATCGGCGAAGCGGAGGACGGCGAGACTGCCGTGCGCCTGGCGCGCGACGAGCGGCCCAACGTGGTCCTCATGGACCTCCTCATGCCCGGCATCGGCGGTCTGGAGGCCATCCGCCGCATCGAGCGGCTGGCGCTCGACATCCGCGTGGTCGTCCTCACTGCCTGCGATCAGACACCGTTTCCGATGCAGGCGCTGAAGGCGGGCGCGGTGGGTTACGTCACCAAGGGCGCCGATGCGGAGGAACTCAACACCGCCATCAAGCGGGCGTTCCTCGGCAAACGCTACCTGAGCGCCGACATCGCACAGGCCCTGGCGGTGAGCAGCTTCCAGGACGATGGGGTGGCGCCGTTCGACCAGCTCTCCAACCGCGAGATGCAGATCATGATGATGGTCGTGAACTGTCACCGGGTGAACGACATCTCCAGCAGCCTGCACCTCTCACCGAAGACGGTGAACAGCTACCGCTACCGCATCTTCGAGAAGCTGAACGTGAAGAGCGACGTGGAGCTGGCGCTGTTGGCTGTGCGCCACGGCATGCTCGGGCAGCCGAACCTGGATGCGGCGGAGTGCTGAGACTGCCTACCGACAGCCCGTTGTCGAATGCAGGGGGATCAACGCCTCCACAGCGGATCCCCCCATTTGCACGGCGGAGTAACCTTACTGGCCGCCAGGTAGTGCCGAATATCCTGGCACCGCACCTCTTGGAACAAGTGAAATTTTCAACGTGTGGCCTTGGGCTCGCGCCTTTGTTCCGGTCATCCCGAAAGATACCGGCAGCACTTCGACTTCCAACTCGCCAGTCGAAGTTTCCTTGCTGTGTATAGTGAGGGCCTGTTCGATCACTATCTCCTTTGGGAACAATGGTACCGCACCGCCGTCCGCGCCTGAGATCCCGTCTATGGTCGAAGCGATGGCAGCGGCGAGCCTCTCATCAACAGAATCGAATTGTTCGGCGTTTGTGCCGATGCGTGGTTGAGCCCCGACCAGCGTCACCTGAATCTTGTTCGTTTGCCCCATGCCCCGAACTCCGGTTCCGCCCAGGATGAAGACCTTGCCTTTCGATTCCTGCAGGTCCGAATAGCTGGTGTTCAGTGTAAGTACAGCGGAAGAGAGTGATAGCCCAGCATGTTCGAGATCATCGTCAACCAGCGAAAGTGCCGTCTTGATCGCGCCAACAGCTCCCGCAACAGAATCAGCGTTCTCCTGGAACTCCGGCCCGTATTGCATACCGGCGCAACCCGAGACGGCCAGCAGGCATAGCAGCATTGAATGTTTCATCGTTCCCCCTTCCCCACGTGTAGTCATGAATCTGAAATGAATGACAGACGGCATCGCGACCTTGTCAGCGGCAGCCGTCTACGAGTGAGCTATATCTGACCGGTATCATCGACACAACCGCACCGTACTTAATCCTACCTAACCCGGCCGTTGGTGCCGCCTTTGGCGTCAGGTTTCCGGCGATGTCCTGACCTCCTGAACCTGGCCCTTGTCAAGGCTTCGGGGTAGGCTTTTCGAGATCGCTCGGCGCTCGGAGTTGGAATCGCCGATCTAGAGAAAAATTCGCAGAATCCGAGGAGAGAGCTGGTGGGTAACGGTCGGATAGAATTCACTACTCCGCAGCCGGTCAGGGCGGCGTTGAATGAAATCGGGCGAACCGAGGACGTTGCGGTGTCGGCCGACGGGTCTCGCCTGGCACTCGCGGCCTTCAGCAGGAACAAGGTCTACGTCTTCTCGCTCGACATCGTCCGCCGCCAATACCGGGCGCCGGACATTCGAGTCACCGGCTATGTGGCGTTGTCGTCCGACAGATTCTCCCAGCCTCACGGATGTGCATTTCTGGATAACGATCATCTGCTGGTCTGCAATCGAGGGGGCGACCTCGTTCTCGTGGAGGTCCCAGAACCAGAAGCGGACGGACACGAATCGCGCGTCGATCCTCGGCTGGTCGTCAGCGGCAAGGGCTACGTGAATGCCGTGGTCAAGACGCCAGGATCGGTGGCGGCATACGGTATCGATGACAACCGCTACCGGGCCTTTGTCTGCAGCGACCAGTGGCACTTCGTCACCAGCCACGTCGTTACGCTGGGCGAGTCCTCCCGGATCGTCAACGAGGGGATTCGAATCGAGAACAGCCTGCAGATTCCCGATGGCATCAGTCTCAGCCCTGACCGCCAGTGGATCGCGGTCAGCAATCACGTTCAGGGCGAGGTCCAGCTGTTCCGGAACACGCCGGAGCTGGATCGGCACACCGCGCCGGATTCGATTCTCATGGGAAGCGTGTGTCCGCACGGGCTGAGTTTCGATGCCGACGGGAACGTGTATGTGGCGGATGCGGCCAGCCCGTACGTTCACCGTTACGAGAGGCCATCGGGTGGCTGGGAAGAGCGCCACCTGCCGTCTCGTTCCTTCCGGCTGCTGGACGACGCTACGTTCTACAAGGGGCGGTACGCTGCCCGTGAAGGAGGAATGAAGGGAATACACGTCGAGCAGGGAACGAACGTCCTGATTACGACGCACAAGCTCGGGACCCTCGAGTTCTACGATCTCTGCGCGCTCGTATCGAATGCTTGTCAGGTGAATGAGGAGCAGCTCGAGTCCCTGCGGCAGGCACGTGATGCGGAGATCGCACGCACGAAGAGCGACGTATTGAGGCGCAGCTGGACGCTGACGACGCGTTTGTGGAGGGAAACGGACATCGTGATGAAGCCGGCGCAGGCAAACATCCGGGCCATCAAGCCATTGCTGCGGCGCCTGCAGCTGCAGAGAGCGAACCGGCGCGGCCGAGCGTCGATCCTCGACCCGGCGGGTCCGGTGGTGTCGATGACGTCCCATTCCAGGCGCATTGCTTCGGCGCACCTGGCCATCGAGTCCATCGCCAGAGGTGCGCTGAAGCCGAAGAGAATGGTCCTGTGGTTGTCCGATGAAGAATTCGACAAGGCATTGCCCGATGGTCTTCTGCGCCTGCAGGACCGGGGGCTGGAGGTTCGCTACACCACGGATCTCGGCCCTCACACCAAGTACTATCCATATGTTGCATCCGAAGCGCGGCTCGATGCCCCCCTGGTCACTGCGGACGACGACATCATCTACACCCCGGACTGGCTGGCGGCACTGACGCGTGCTCACGAACGTGACCCGCGCTACATTCATTGCCACCGCGCACGCCGTATGCGGCTCAATGGCCACCACTTCGAGCCTTACGGGAGCTGGGAGCCGGCGCCCGACACGGAGCCCCACCCACTGAATTTCGCCATCGGCGCGAGCGGCGTGATCTACCCCGCACGATTCCTACGCGAACTGAAGCGCTACGGCACGGCTTTCAGTCACAAGTGTCCGACGGCCGACGACATCTGGCTCAATCGAGTCGCGTACCGGGAAGGGTTTCTGGTAGCGCAGGTCGCGCCAGTGTGGCCCGACTTCTCTCAGGTCCCGGCCAGCCAGGTCGTAAACCTCTACTCCGTGAACATAGGGGAAGGGGGAAATCAGCTCCAGCTCGCCGAGACTTACAGTCCGGAAGATCTGGCCGCCTTGGCTCGATCGGCTACGTCACCGGTCCGGATGGTCGGTCAGCCGACCCTGGAGGCCGGGTGACGGGTCTCGCGCTGCAGAGCTGGTCGAGGCGCGACCTGGCGAGCTGCCGGGCCTGTCCCCGGCTCGCGGCCCATCTCGACCAGGTGCGCGAGCAGCATCCCGATTACCACTGCGGCCCGGTACCGGCCTGGGGCCGGCGCGACGCCCGGTTGCTCATCGTGGGTCTCGCCCCGGGGCGTCACGGCGCCAACCGCACGGGACGGCCGTTCACCGGGGACGCCAGCGGCGCTTTCCTGTTCCGCACCCTGGCGCGCGCCGGTTTCGCCACTTCGGCGGACCCAGCCCGGGCCCGGTTGCGCGATGCGCGCATCACCAACGCCGTCCGCTGCCTGCCGCCGGGGAACCGCCCAACGGCGGGGGAGCTCGACCGCTGCCGCGGGTACCTGGCCCGGGAGCTCGCCGAGCTGTGGCGGCCGGGGCTGCGCCGTCCGCGCGGCGTGCTGGCCCTCGGTCGGGTGGCGCATCGGGCGGTTGGCGCTGCCCTGGGGCGGCCGGTGCCGGACTTCCGCCACGGTGCGGTCACGTGGCTAGCGCCGGGGCTCTTGCTGGCGGACACCTACCATCCGAGCAGGCAGAACACCAACACCGGCCGCCTTACCGAGGCCATGCTCGATGGGGTTGTGGAAGAGGTCCGGGCGCATCTCTATAGTTAGCGGCCATGACCGCGGCCGCCTTTGATCCCGAAGCCTTTCTGAAGACGCTCCCGCAGCGACCGGGGGTGTAGCGTGTGCTCCACGCCGAGGGTCTGTAAGGCGAATCTCTAGCGTCGCGCTTATTAGGGGTTTGACTACTCGAGCAGGGCGAGCTTCTACTTAGCCTGAGTGAAACCTCCTGTACAATGGAGGGGAAGCAGGGACGTGAGCAAGTCTTAGCGGGGCCATTCCACCAATTTGATATCACCAAGGCAAGTATTGTGAGTTTATTCGACCAGTCGATTCCTGGCTCGGAAGCGTTTGCTCTATCGAACAAAAATGCTCATAGGCTATGGAATAATTCCAAACGTGGATCTGCGAAATCGCGCTTCGACAGTGGCCGCTACTTTCATGTCTTCCATCAGAGCAAATTCAAGATAGGGCAAGGCGGACGAGTCTTCACGATGGGTTCGTGCTTTGCCCGCGAGATTGAGGACGAATTGGATCGGCAGGATTTTACCGTTCTCACAAAAGGATACGGCATTGAGCGGAAGTACTACCATGGCTTTTCAGAGGGAACTGAACATCCAGACCGCCTCGACCGGGGAATGCTCAACAAATACAACGTACATTCAATGCGGGTGGAAGTGGAACGGGCTCTAGTCGGAATGGACATTGCGGAGGAGGGCTTGATTCAAGTCGGAGAGAAGTGGTTTGACCCCCAAGCGAGTCATCTCAATCCGACGGATAAAGCTACAGCGATGTACATCAGGGAGCGAATCAAAGAGGCCACGAGACGGATACTAGAAGCTGACGTTATCATCTTTACCTTGGGTCTGACGGAGACGTGGGTCGACCAGAGGACCCTACTCCCGCTGAACCAGCCGCCTAGTCCGATATCCCTGAAATCTGACAAGGACCGGTACCGCTTTTACAATGCTCGGCACGGGGACGTTGTGCACGAGTTGAATCGTTTGCTTGCCATCGTTCGGGCCGCTACTGCTAGATCTCCAAAAATTGTGCTTACGGTTTCTCCCGTGCCGCTTCAATCCACTTGGACGGGGAAAGATGTTGTTGTGGCCAATTCTTACTCAAAATCGACACTGAGATCGGCTGTTGACGAGGTCGTTGAGGCCAATGAAGACGTTGACTATTTCCCGAGCTATGAGATCGTGACAAATTCGGAGAGAGCTTGCGCCTGGGAGGACGACTGCCAGCACGTAAAGCGCGGGATGGTCGAGTTCATAATGCGCAACTTTTCAGAAACGTTCATCCACGGGTCGTGACGATGGCCCAGGTGGAGCCGGCGTAGCTGGCGGAACGGATGGCATGCTCGGTGAACCGGCGATAGAGGGGAAGGTAGGGCCGGCCGCGACAGTTGCCGGGGGGCACGGAGAGCCCGAACATGTGGCCTTGGGCGTGCCCCATCGGACTATGCCCGACAGGCGCCAGCCGTCTCGGTCCTCGAATTAACTGCATCAAATCCTTGGGCGTACGGGCAAGCGACTTAGGCCTACTGCGTGAAGTTCACTCTTCGGCTGATTGATCTGCTGAACGAAGTGTTTGGCGTATGCGGGGGGCTTTGCGGCCGATGTAGCGAAAGATCGCGTCGAGATCATCAAGGGCTGGATCGGTCCAGTTAATCTCCGCGGCCGAGATAGCGCTTCTTGACCTCGGCATGGGAGGTGACACGGCCCTCGCGGGACGCTTGCATGCCGGCCTCGATCTTCTGCTTCACGTAGAGCTCGTACATGATGTCGTTGAGCGTGGCGTGATCTGGGAGCTTGTCGATCAGCGCCTTGGCCTGCTCCTTTGCTGTTTGCATGGGTGCTTCCTCGTCTTGCGGCTCACGCTACGACTCGAAGTCGCGAGGATAACATACCCTCCTGGCCATGCTGGATACCGATGTGGAAGAGGTCCGGGCGCATCTCTATAGTTAGCGGCCATGACCGCGGCCGCCTTTGATTCCGAAGCCTTTCTGAAGACGCTCCCGCAACGGCCGGGCGTGTATCGCATGCT
>JAWLCV010000069.1:0-21449 GCA_041686955.1 Pseudomonadales bacterium | reverse complement strand
AATGTTCTGGCTCACGTGCCGGACATCAAGGACTTCGTCGAGGGACTGGCCGCTCTGCTTGCACCCGGCGGCGTCGTCACCCTCGAGTTCCCGCACCTGTTGAACCTGATTCGATTCAACCAGTTCGACACCATCTACCATGAGCACTTCTCCTACCTTTCCCTGCACGCGGTGCGGGTGATCCTCGAACACGCGAACCTCAGGGTTTACAACGTCGAGAAGCTGAGCACCCACGGCGGGTCGCTCAGGGTGTTCGCTCAGTCGAAGGAGGGCGGTCGCTCCACCGATCCGGCGGTGGCCCAGCTCCTCGAGGAGGAAGATGCCGCCGGACTGCGTCGAGGGGAAACCTACGAGCGCTTCCTGGACCAGGCGCGGGTCACCAAGCGCGGGATTCTGCAGTTCCTCATCGACGCCAGGAACTCGGGCAAGAAGATCGCCGGCTACGGCGCGCCCGGCAAAGGCAACACGCTGCTCAATTACTGCGGCATCGGCACCGATCTCATCGATTTCACCGTCGACGCGAACCCCGCGAAGCAGTACACGTTCACTCCCGGCAGCCGGATTCCGATCTTCCCGCCCGAGCACATCCGGGACGAACGGCCGGACTTGTTGTTCATTCTTCCGTGGAACCTGCGGGAGGAGATCATGCAGCAGACGTCGTACATAAGGGAATGGGGGGGAAGCTGGGTAACGCCCATTCCCGAGATCAAGGTCTGGAGCTGAGGCGCTCGGAAGGGTCCGCCGTCAGCGCGGGGCTACCCACAGACCAGGCCGTTCATCGCCGACCCAGACGGGATGGTGGCCTCGGCCGCTCTTGTCGGCGATGTCTTCCGGAGTCGGATTGAGGTTCAGATACCAGATGCTTCTCGCCCCGGCTTCGGTGGAGAGCGGCTGTTCGATTTCCTGAGCAATCTCCTCCAGCGAGAGCTTCGCGGCGTAGATCTGGATGCCTCGAAGCACGCCGTTCCAGACCTCGTTGCCCGGCGCCCAGGGAGCGTCGCCCCAGGTCAGGCTTGGCTCGGGAGGCTCGCGGTCGCCCCAACTCCAGGGGCTCCTGCGCACCACCCGATGTGCCTCGTCCGTGTGCGGCAGGTCCCAATAGAATTCGTGGTAATTGCCGAACCACCCAGTCCAGGCTCGAAATGCCTGAACGTGCCAGCGGTCGTACTCCACGTCCCCGTTCAGGTAGTCGTGCCGCTCGATGGAGATCTCCCACTTATGGTTCCGGCCATGGGGACGGGGCTGGGGGTAGGGGTGAGCACCGTAGTAACCGTCGGCATCGCCGTCCTCCGTCCACAGGAAGGTGTCCAACGTGCCCTGGCCATCGTCGTTGCCCCAGAAAAATGCGGTGTAGTAGCCGGCCTGTCGCCGGGGATAGGCTCTCCAGATGTAGGTGACGCCGTCGCCGTCCGGGCCATAGATCGGCAGGCCGTTCTCATGCGGATCCACGAACTTGAACCGCATGGTGCTCGAAACGGCGGCAGAACCGGGAAAGTCCAGTCCGCTTTCCCTGGCGCCAACGTCCGGACTCAGGAGAGCCAGGAGCGCCGAAATCAACCCCAGCAGACGCGTTCTGCCGTGAGTTTTTCCAACGCTGCTCATCAGCGGCGGCTCACTGACGGTGAAACGTGCTGCCGTTCATCCGCGGCGGCCGCATCGATGTCGAAACGCTCGGCCACTAGCCGAAATTGCTCGTCCAGCCGGTCCCGCGCTGCTGCCGCGGCTTCACCAATGCGGGCGCGTGCCTTCGGCAGTTCGGCCAACAGGTTCTGCAGCCGGCGGATGAGGTCGTCCGGATCGAACTCGTCGAGCATGAGCCAGTACTCCTCCTGTCCCGCGTCGACCAGTACGTCCATGGACTTGCGGTGATAACAAACGCCCATCACCGGTGTCCCCGCCACCAGCGGCAGCACCGTGCCGTGAAAGCGCGTGGCGACGCAGACATGGGGGCGCTGAATCACCTCCATGAGTTCCTGAACCGAACGCGGGACGAACAGCTCGTGGGGGCTCGCGTCCGGCAGCAGCGCTCGGAGGTCCGCGATCACGTTGTAGTCGCTCGCTTGAGTGCCGAAGAACGCGACACGATAGCCGGCCGTCGCCAAATGCTCGACCAAGCGGCCCAGCTTCTCCAGATAGGCTCGATAACGGACCTCGTCCGCCTGATACCAGTACCGCCCGTCGTACACCGGCATCGGATTGATGGCCACGGTGACCACGCTGGCAGGCTGATCTGCTCTCGCTTTCGGAAACTCGAGGCTCCACGCCAGATCCGGATACACCGAGCTCGTCGAGCGCGACTGCGGGCCTTCCACCAGCGACCGGCTGGCGTGATCCCGATACGAGACGTAGCTCGCGAAGCGAAGCGCCGTGCGAATGAACAGCTTGCTCAGGTTTCCTTCCAGTGGACCGGCACCTACGCTCAGATACACCACCGGCACGCGTGCCAGGCGACACAGCACGGTCCATTTCAGCAGGGTATAGGGGAATCCGAATGCGCCGCCGAAGTTGTCGAGGAACTGGTTCGATCCGGTGATCACCATCAGATCGACCCGTTTCGCCTGACGGTAGCTGGCCGCCAGGAACCGGGCCTCCGAGGCGGCCGCCACCAACGACTGTCCGAGCCCGCGGAGGCCGCCGAATACCGTGGATGCGAAGGGTAGCCGCTTGATCAGAAGCTTCAGGCGCCCGAGCAGGCCATCAGGCGCCGATGAACGAAGCGGGGCCGAGGAGTCGGGTGGAGTTGCCGGTCGGGCGGGGGCAGGGGAGATCTCCCCGGCGCTCCGGCCAATGGCCTGGCGACGGATGGGGACGGCATCCACGCCGTGGCGCCGACTGGAATCCGCCGGGTTCATGCTGAAGCACACGACGTCGGCGGCGCGGAAGCGCCTGCGAACGCCGGCGATGGTCGCCTCGATGATGGCTTCGTCACCCAGGTTCAGGTTGCCGTAGTGACCGAATATTCCTATGCGCATGTCGATCTCAGGCTTGGCCTCCTCCGAAGCCGATGGTCAGCTTCTTGGCATAGAAGCCTTCCGCGTAGCCAGTTGCCGAAGCGCCTTGGATGCCGCGAATCCTTGCCAGCGATTCGAAGGCGTCGGCCGTGAACCAGGCTTTGTCCCGCTGTGACTCGAACGAGTCGACGACCAGCTTCGCCTTGCTGCGGCAGATTTCCGGTGAAAGGGGTACGAAAACGTTCGGATTGCCGAGATCGCCGTCGTACTTGGGAACCTCGTACTCGAGGATCAGGTGGTTTCTGAAGGTGTTCCAGCAGAGTGCGCTGAGCGTCTGGTGATCCTGGTGCAGGTCGTGCCCCGCGTGACAGAAGATCACATCCGGCGACACCTCGCGCTTCAGGGTTTCGAAGTAGTCCTTGATCGCATCACGGCAGGAAGGGAAGTAGCCGTTCCTGAAATCGAGGATTCGCAGATCGAGGTCGCAGCCTTCCGGGACGAACTTCGCGGCGGCCGCCTCCGCCTCCTGGCGCCGGACCTCGTTGGACGAGAAGACGATCCAACTGATCCGGCCGCGCCACAGGGAACGCCCGAGCTCGAGCAGGGTACCGCCGCAACCGATCTCGATGTCGTCGCAGTGGGCGCCGAGGAACAGGATGGATTCGGCCCTTTCGAGATTCAGCTTCAGCATGGTCGAAGCGCCCGCAGTTGGTTCATCGACGCCACGTCTCCCACGGCCGCTGATCCTTCTCGCACATGTCGTCGAAGGCTTTCTTGTCTTTGAAGGTATCCATGGCGCGCCAGAATCCGTCGTGGCGGTAGGTGACGAGCTTCCGCTCGCGAATGAGGCGCTGGAACGGCTCCTCCACGAGCTCGTCGCCCGGTTCCATGTAGTCGAAAATCTTCTGGCTGAGGGCGAAGAAGCCGCCGTTGATGTAGACCGAATCGCCGAGATAATCCACGCGGGTGACGAAGCCTTCTTCGGACTCCACCATCGAGAGGCTGTTCGAGGGCTTGACGCTGACGAACGCGGCCACGGCCGAATTCGATTTCATGGTATCGATCACCCGCGACATGGGCACGTCGCTCAGCCCATCGCTGTAGTTCGCGAGAAAATACTCCTCGCCCTCGAGATAGGGCCTGACGGCCTGGAGCCGCTCACCGATGTTCGAAGCGAGACCGGTATCGACGAAGGTGATGTCCCACTCTTCGATCCCCTTCTCGAAAAGCTCGATGTCCTGACCCTTGAGCCTGAAATCGCTCGCCAGGCAATGGTTGTAATTCAGGAAGAACTCCCGGATCAGATCGCCGCGATAGCCCAGGCAGAGGATGAACTCACGGTGTCCCTGATGCGCGTAGTAGCGCATCAGGTTCCACAGTATCGGCCGGTTGCCGACGTTCACCAGCGGCTTCGGAATCGTGTCCGAATACTCGCGCAGGCGCGTGCCGAAGCCTCCACAAAAGAGCACGACCTTCATCCCGACTCCTTGGATCGCAGGATTGATTCACGGAACATGTCGTCCTGCTGCCGACGCAGGGTCGAAGCGAGCGAGGAGGGAATCTCGACGTCGCTGTATCCGATTCGCTCGTCGATGCCGATGTCGCGCCGGACCTTGCAGCCGGCGCTCAGCCCCATGGGAAGGAGCCCCTGGGACAGCGAGGTGGCTGAATCGACGATCATCCCGTAACAACTGTAGCCACCGATCCCATCCAACGTCTCGCCTCGTTTCAGCGGCCGTTTCGCGCAGGCTATGGTGTCGCAAACGGGCGCGCCCAGAGGCGCCACCGCGGCATCGCCGAAGACGGCGGCACGCCCGATGGTAGCGGGCACCTCGAGCTGGGGCAGGTGGAAAGGGCGGTAGAACGTGTAAAGGGGGCCGTCACCGAGCTTCAGGTACTTCAGGTAATCGCGCCGCATTTCGTCCACGTCACGGGCGACGACGAACACGCCGTTGGACGGAGGCGTCGCCAGCAGAAAATCGACCATGCCCCGGTCGCTCACCTTGTCGAGGAAGTAGTCTGCGCTGTCCATGACGTGTGCGAGTGTGGCACCGTATGGCCCCGCAGCCCCGACGCCGAACCCTGTGGCGTTGGCGAGCACCGTGAGCTCCATGGAGAGCTTGGTACCGTCTGCGAAATGGGTCATGGACGACGCTTTCTGGTTCAGCTCGGCCGCCACCGCTTGCTGGGTGTCGGGGTTCCGGTAGCGGTCATAGAAGCCTTTCAGGTTGCCGGCGACCAGCGGTGTCAGGCCCATGAATCGGACGAGCCGAACGAGATTCATGGCGACGCCCGGCTCGTCGCCGTCGGCGTCGGTGAAGACGACACCCGCCTCATCGGCCTGCTGCTTGAGCAGGGGGCCCAGGGTGGCATCCAGCTCCACGTTCACCAGAACCACGTGCTTGCGGGCAGCAATGGCTTCGCTGGCGGCCCGTGCCGCGAAATCCACGGTACCCGTGGACTCCACCAGCACGTCGATGAGGTCGCTTTCGCAAAGCACCGACGGATCGCCGCAGACCGACACCGCTCCCTGGCGGATCCGATCGTCCAGCGCCGCACCGCTCGAAGCTTCACGAACCTCGTCGAAGCCTGCGAAGCTCAAGGCGTCCAATGCATTGTCGATGCTGCGATTGGCGATGGCGCAGACCCGAATTCCCGGGACCGCCGAGGCGAGCTGGTAGGCGATCCTCCGGGCGCTGAAGCCCGCGCCGACGATACCGACTCGAATGGGGTTATCGCTGGCGGCGCGTTGCTGCAGTGCCCGGTCGACGATCAAACGGACCTCTCGAGCGCAGGCTGTTGCAGAACCCAGCGCAACGACTCATCGAGCTCACCGCGTCCGAGCAACTCCTTGAGCTGGGCGATCCGCTTGTACCGGGCGCCTTCGAAATCGTTCAGTTCGAGACCAATGGCGCGATAGGCCTGGTAGATCTGCTCGATCCCCTTGGGCACTGTCCAGCGCAGCGGATGGTTCGGGAAGCTCGTTTCGTACTTCGAGAAATCCACCTGGTAGTTGCGCTCATCGGCGGAGGCGCCTTCGGCGAACCCGATGGTCGAATTGGGGACCGCCTCGCGGACGAATTCGGCGATCTCGCTGATCCGGTAGTTGTCCTGGTTGCGGCCAATGTTGAAGGCCTGGTTGCGGACCTGGTCCGCGGGGGCATTCAGAACGGCCACGACCGCACGGGAGATGTCCTCGATGTGAACCAGCGGACGCCAAGCGGAGCCGTCGCTCTTCAGATGAACCTCACCCGTCGTGTAGGCCCAGGCGGTCAGATTGTTGACGACGACGTCGAACCGCATTCTCGGCGAGACGCCGTAGGCGGTGGCATTGCGCATGAACGTGGGGCAGAAGGACTCGCTCGCCATGCGCGCCACGTCCTGTTCGACCAGAACCTTGGATTTCGCATAGGCGGTGATGGGCGCGAAAGGAGCTTCCTCCGTCAACGCCCCAGCCGCGCCTGACGCGCCGTACATGCTGCAGGACGAGGCGAACACGAAACGCCCCACGCCCACATCCCTGGCCATTTCCGCGAGCCGTACGGAAGCTCTGTGATTGATCTCGTAGGTGATCTCCGGGTTGAGATCGCCGAGAACGTCGTTGGAGAGGGCGGCCAGGTGCACCACGGCGTCTATGCCTTCCAGGTCGGCCCGCTCGATGTCACGAACGTCCCGAATGATCTCCCGGGACTGCTCGCGGTAGGCCCCGAAGGTGCTGAACCGATAGAGGTCGCTGTCCACTCCGACGACCTCGTGTCCAGCCGCTTCGAGCATGGGCAGCATCACCGTGCCGATGTAGCCCTTGTGGCCGGTAAGAAGGACTCTCATTGGTTGCCGCTCCTAATTCTGGCTGGTGGGTCGAAACAGTTGAAACAGATCCATGGCCAAGTCCCGGCGCTGCCAGGTGAGACGCCGGGCGAGATAGCTTACGAGTCGGAGCTTCTCCGGGGCCGGCACCGGTGACCGCAGAACGCCCCTGAGCTGATTGAGAGCCGTCCGCCAGGTGGGCAGGACGAACTTGCTTGCCGATGCGGTCCAGAACTGTCGCTGCGCCGCCTGATCGCTCCGGTCCCAGCTACTGGCCGCTTCATGCATCCGCCGATAGAACAGCACCTGGGGAATCTCGACGAAGGTCCCGTACAGGGTCAACTCGGCAATCAACGTGATGTCGGCGGCAGGTACGCGACCGTCGCCCATGAGTCCCGTATTGGCCAGGGCGGATCGGCGCATGAGTCCGTAGAGCACGTTGGAAAGTCCGATTCGCTCGAAGAATCGTCGATAACGCTCAGACGCCTGCGGCTCGCTCAACGCCAGATTGTCTTCATAGGCACGGATCACCGCGCCGTCGCCGTCGATGATCTCCGTTTTGCCGTAAGCGAGCACCACGCCAGGATCGCGCTCGAGAACCTCCAGGCATCGCGCGTGCAAGTCCGGTCCCGAGATGTCGTCGGCGTTGGCCCATCTGAAGTACGGCGCCGTCGACCGCTCGAATGCCAGGTTGTAGTTCGCCGCGGCGCCCAGATTCCGTTCGTTTCTGAAATACCGGATGCGATCGTCCTTGGACGCGTAGGAGTGGCAGATGTCGGCCGTGGCATCCGTCGAGGCGTTGTCGCAGATGACCAGCTCGAAGTCGGCGCTGGTTTGGTTCAGGATCGACTCGATGGCGATCCCCAGGTACGGCTCGCCGTTGTAAACCGGCATTCCGACACTGATTGCGGGGCTTCGATGCCTCATTCTACTTCCATTCGGCTGCGGACAGTCTCGATGAAGCTCAGTCTATCGACACCTCGTTGTAGGGGTTGCTCGAAGTTGTAAAGTCTTACGCCAGGACCTCCATGTGCGCATAATACATATTATGTTAAATAGGAACACGAGCCCCATGAGCCCACAAACCCCACCCCGCATTGACCTAATCGAGCAAACGTCCACTCGTCCGTGGGACATCCGAAATCTTCAGGTTCCAACCTTCCACAACCGCAGTTAGGTATCCCTTGGTACTGTCAGGAAGGGTCCGAGCGTCTCCCTCATCGAAATAAGCCAGCGCTTTCACACAGTCCATTGGCGGAAACTGACTCCCATAAAGAGTCCGAGCAGCTCCGAGGCCATCCTTCAGCTCGATGCCAGCCCGCAGTAACGCTTCGATATCGAGATAGTCCTTCGCTTCCACGCGCTGCAACAGAACCTTCAGCTTGGTGGCCAATAAATCGAGTTGAGAAGCTACGAGAAGCGTCCCGTCCTCAGTCTCATCGGGCTCCCCAACTCGGCCAAAGGTGATGCCCCCGAAAAAGGACAGCTTGACCGGCTCGCCCCGTTCGAGTGAAACAGTCAGCGTGTTGGGGTCCCGCTGCAGGACCTCGCTCCGCTCGAGAAACGGAAGCTGCTCGAAGAGCGAATCTACATTGAGAGGATCGTGACTGAAGAAGTCGAAGTCTACCGAGGCACGATGGCCGAGACGAAGAGCGATGGCCGTGCCGCCATATAGAGCGAACCCTCGTCGAGCAGGTTGAAGCTCCGGGTATAGGCTCCGCTGCGCTGAAGGCAATATGTCCAAATGCGGTTTGAACAATCTCACCCTCCCAGCTGACGGTGAGGCAGAGGCGGAATTTTTTTGAAGCCAAGTCGACGATGCCAGAAGGTCCAAGATCGACCGTTGAAGACCCCGGGGGGTGCCTGTCTCAACACCGCCCTAAGACATTCGCGATCATAGCTCTCCAGCATCCACCGGACGTCTTCCAGCGTTCCGTATGTCATCAGATGTGCGAGGAAATGCGTCTGATTGGCGAGCGCTACCTCCGGAGTCTTCCACCAGACATACTTGCGAGCCAGCACTGATGCTCGTTGCCTCTCTGCGTCCATGACTACGCGCTATTGGCAGCTCCGATCAGTATACCTGATTCCCCTCCTTGCGCCTGCGCCCCCTGCCGAGCGAGGCATGTTCTGGTGGGATGCTAACGCTCCCGCAGCACAGGGGGGCGCGGCACGTCTCCCCTCACAACCGACTTGAACCCCGCCGCAACGGTCCACCCGGGATTTCCACCGGCGTCATGGCTGTAGGCACCAACATCCGGCGGACTATGACGGGCGGTACCGTTGAAATCTGCTGGCGTGGCATATGCAGGGTCACCGGCACCGAGCAACGCACTTCCCGCGGCCGGAAACAGATCGATGGGCGGAACGCCGAAATGGCCGCCGACGAAGTCGCTGCCGATCCCGTTGCCATTCACGTACCCGCCGGACTTGCCGGCAATGCCGCCCTGACCGACATTGCCCGCAACCGTCACTTGGTTCAGATCGCCGCTGACGAAGTTGATCGCCAGCCCGGACTGGGAATAGATGGCGTTGTTCGCGACCGCCACCGGCCCGCTCACGTTGCGGACGTAGACGGCCGTACCCTGGGTCACCACGGTGTTGTGCACGAACTCGATCTGAGACGGCGACCCTGCCTGATGCAGCTGGAAAGCCACCGGCGAGCCCAGAATGATGTTGTTGCGGATCACGGCATCTGCGGCCACCTGCAGGCCGTTGTCGTTACTGTTCCAGATGACGTTACCTTCGATGAGGTTCGGGGCACCGTTTCCCACCGTGCTGTACGTCAAGATCCCCGGATAATTCGTGTCGTGAATCACGTTGTCCCGAATGACGTTGCCGTAGCTGCCTTCCTTGAGCTCGATTCCGTCCCCCTGCTCGACGGTCGGTCCGTTGGTGTGGTGGATGTAATTCCCCTCGATGACGCTGTCAGCCACCCGGCAGCCGTCGTTGTTGCAGCCGAGGTACATTCCTTCGCCGGTGCCGTTGGTGTGGTGGATGTGGTTCCGGAGTATCCGCAGCCCGCGATACGTGCCGCCGGAGTTGGCACTCAGCGCAACGTCACCGGTATCGTGGATCTCGCAGTCCTCGACGGTGATGTAGCTCGAGCTCATGAGCCGAATGCCGTGAGAGCCGCCGGTGAACTCGATCCCGATCAGCGCCAGGTGTGCCGAACCCTGGATCTCGATGACGTTCTGGTTCGCGTTGCTCTGGTGGATGACCGGCGTCTCGCCAGGCTTGGCCCGGATGATGATGGGTGCCTCGGCGGTACCACTGGCAGTGACCCGAAATGCGCTGTCTAGGGTGTAGGTTCCGCCTCGCAACACCAATTCGTCGCCAGCCTCGAGGGCGGCCACCGCTGCGTAGAGATCGCCCTCGGGGCCGATTTCGGCGGACCACACCGTCGACGGACACTGTATGAGAGCCGCGGCTGCGAACAGCCATCCACGAACCGAATACTTCATGCGATCACCCGATGGCCGGAGCTTTACGGCATTTTACATGCTCCCGGGTGGATTTCTGCGATGCCGTGTCCAGAGGTGATACCCGCTCAGGTCGGCTTCGGTTCGAGAATCTCTCCCTCCACGCCCAGGTCCCGAAACAGCCTCTCGACCCGCCGCGCGTTGCCTTCCCAGGTGTAGTCACCGCGGAAAATGGTTTCCCTTGCCTCGCCCGACAGACGCTCCCGCAATTGGTTGTCGACGCAGAGCCGCTCCACGGCATCCACGAACGATTCCGGCCGCGCTGGATCGAACAGCAACGCGTTCTCCTCGTGGCTGAGGATTTCTCGGATGTTCGGTGTATCGGGCGCAACCACGGCCCGCGCCAGAGCGAGGTATTCGAACAGCTTGAGCGGCGAGGCGTAAGGCACGACGTCGGGCTGCAGCGCCACGTCGAAGGCAGCAACGTACCGCGCCACGTCGTCGCGGCCGACGACGCCGGTGATCGTCACCCGGTCCGAGATGCCCAGCTCCCGCGCCCGACGTTCCACGCTTTCTCGGGCCGGTCCGTCGCCGACCACGAGAAGTTGGCGGGGCTGCCCGCCCTCTTCCCGGGCCAGCACGTCTACCACACGGTGGAGGCCGTGCCACTCACGCATGAAGCCGGTGAAGCCCAGCACCAGACGACCTTCCAATCGCAGTGCCCGCTTAGCCGCCACACTGTCTGGTATCTTGCCGAATCGTCCAAGATCGATTCCGTTGTGAATGACCGAGATTCGCTCGCGCGGCACACCGGCCTCGAGAACCCGTTCCGCCAGCACCTCCGTCACGGGGAGGACATGGTCGGCACCCCGCCAGGCGTACCGCTCGCTCCAGCGTGCCAAGCGCGGAAGAGCGATGCCGTCGTAGCGGCGTCGCTCATCGAACAACGGCGCGTTGACCTCGAGCAGCATCGGCAGACCGAAGCGGCGTTTGATCCAGACACCCGCGGGCGTGTACAGGTTATAGCGCTCGTAGAGGCAATCGGGTGCATGAGTTTTCACTGCCCGGTGCAGCTTCACGTACGCAACCAGGCTGTAGGTCAGCTCCAGAAGCTCATAGGCGAATTTGGGCATGAATCTCTTCAGCCACGCCACCAGCCCGCCATCGGAGCCGAACTGGTCGCTTTCGACCACAGCCGGGCCGACCATGACGATCTGGTGCCCCTGAGCCTCGAGTGCGCGGGTCAGCTCGTCGATGTGCACGAACTGACCGTCCTTGGACGCAATCCGGTGGTGATAGAGAATTTTCACGAGTTCGGCTTGATCCCCGATTGGTTGTGAGCCGTGGCGGAGGCTAGCACAGGCGCACCGGCCAGGTCGTAGCGCCTGGGAAGAGGCTTGTAAGCAAAATCAGAATGAACGACTTTCCGTCGAGATTGCTTACAACCTCACCCACACCCAATCGCCAAGCTGCGCCACAATTTCCCGCAACCAATCACGCTGAGCGCGGGCTCGCCCTTTGGCACACGTACGCATAGCCAGACACTACATCCACACGTCGGTGCTCCTCATCGCCGTCGTGGAGGGGCTTGTGCTGGTGCTGGCCCCGTACCTGGGCAACTACCTTCGGATGGGCGAGCTCGGCGGCACCGATCTGTTGCTGCCTTCCGTCATCTTCGCCCTGGTGCTGGTGATCTCCATGCTCGCCATGGGCGTCTACGAGGCGAAGATCCGGGAAGGCATCGCCGGCATGATGCTGCGCACGGCGGTGGCCATCTTCCTGCTCGGCGGCACCGCCACTGCGGTGCTCTCGTACCTGTTTCCGAGCCTCGCCATCGGCCGCGGCGTGCTGCTGATGTCGTGCATCTCGGCTTTCGTTCTGCTCGCGGTATGGCGCTGGATCACAGGACATTTTCTCAACGAGGAGTCCTTCAAGCGCCGCGTGATCGTGTTGGGTACCGGGCAGCGGGCCCTGAAGATCGCCTCCCGGATGCGCCGGCGGTCGGACCAGCGGGCCTTCAAGCTGCTGGGCTTCCTCGAGCCCAATCCCGACGCCACCACCAACGAGGTGACAGCCTGGGGCGCCAAGGTCATCTACAACCAGGATCCGTTACCGGAGTTCTGCAAGCGCAACGACATCGACGAGATCGTCGTTGCCATGGACGAGCGCCGGCGAAATCAGGACGCGGGCGGCGGTATCCCGCTGGACGAGCTGCTCGAGTGCCGCATGCAGGGCGTCGAGGTGTGCGACATCCAGCAGTTCATCGAGCGCGAGGCCGGCAAGATCGACGTGGACCTGCTGCGTCCATCCTGGATGGTGTTCTCCGACGGTTTCGTCGCCAACGGCGGACGAACGGCCACCAAGCGTGCCTTCGACGTGCTGGCCAGCGGCCTGCTGCTGCTCGTGATCTGGCCCGTCATGCTGCTGACCGCGTTGGCGAGCCTCGTCGAGAGCCGCTTCAAGCACCCGGTGCTCTACCGCCAGGTGCGGGTGGGCCTGGACGGTAAGCCGTTCGAGGTGCTGAAGTTCCGCAGCATGCGTCCGGACGCCGAGAAGGAAGGCCAGGCCATCTGGGCCCAGCAGAACGACCCGCGTATCACCCGGATCGGCGCCTTCATCCGCAAGACCCGCATCGACGAGCTGCCCCAGCTCTTCAACGTGCTGAAGGGCGACATGAGCTTCGTGGGACCGCGCCCCGAGCGGCCGGTGTTCGTCGAGGATCTGAACGAGAAGCTGCCCTACTACCGGCAACGCCATCGGGTGAAGCCCGGCATCACCGGCTGGGCGCAGCTCTGCTACCCCTACGGCGCCTCGGTGGAGGATGCCAAGGAAAAGCTGCAGTACGACCTCTACTACCTCAAGAACCACAGCCTGCTGCTGGATCTCATCATCCTGATGCAGACCGTGGAGGTGGTGCTGGTGGGCGACGGCGCGCGCTAGGCCGCCACCCTGCGAATTTTCTTCAGCTTGGCCCCCAGTGCTGCCTGCGCCTCCTCGAGATCGAAGTCGATTTGCAGGCCCAGCCAGAAGCGCTCGCTGGTACCCAAAGCTCGCGCAAGGCGGACAGCAGTGTCCGCGCTGATCCCGCGCTTGCCGAGCACGATCTCGTTGATTCGTCGCGGCGGCACGTCGATCGCCCGAGCGAGCGCGTTCTGGCTGAGGCCAAGAGGCTCCAGAAATTCGTGAAGCAGGACGTCACCAGGGTGAACGTTATCCAAGCGTTCGGCTTTCATACGTCATGATCTCTCTGGCATCTGCGATCAGTGGTAATCGACGATCTCCACGTCAAAGGCATCGCCTCTTTCCGATCGGAAACAGAGTCGCCATTGCTCGTTGATTCGGATGCTGTACGATCCGCGACGATTGCCTTTCAACATTTCCAGGCGGTTGCCTCAGCCTGACGCGGGACGTCATATGACGCAAGCCGTTATAGTTGGCAGTTGAGGCAAAGAGCCGCGCGACCCCGAACGCCCGCCTTTCGCACGACGCCCCGGCCGGAGTAGACTCGGCCCATGGCCTACTCCGACCCCGATCGAGAGGCGCCCGAACTCCAGCCTCATCACACTTCCCGCCTCCAGCTCGTCTGGGACGTGCTGGTGTTCCAGTTCAAGCTGGCGTTCGACGGCCTGCGCGACCTGCTGCTGAGCCCTCTGTCGATCGTTGCCGCCGTTATGGGGCTCCTGGCCGGCGGCGACGACCCCTACCAGTACTTCCGCCGGCTGCTCCGCTTCGGCCGGCGCTCGGAGATCTGGATCAACCTGTTCGGCCATCGGCGCCGCGTCGGCACCTCGGACGACGTGGTGGCGCCCCTGCGCGAGCGCGTATTCGAGGAGGCCCGCCGCAATCCCTGGTTGAACCAGGCCGGCAGCCGCTTGAACCGCAAGCTCGACGACATGAACGCCTCCCGCTCCGGCGAAACCCCGCGGGAGCCGAAGCGCTAGAGCGGTCGAGCGATCTCCGCGGCACCGCCAGGCGGTACGCCGGCCGATTCCTCGACAAACTCCACACGTGCGTCTACTTTTCAGGGAAGAACAGCCGCCTGCAGAACGCTATGAACCGGCGTCGTTATCAATGGAAGCGCCCCGTGGTGGTCGCGCTCTGCGCCCTCGGGCTGGCCGGCTGTGAAGGCAGGCTGGCCAGGCTCAGCGACTCCGATCTGCAGGACCGCATGTATCAGTGCAATGTCACGCTCGAGCAGAGCCCCGGATTCGCCATAAGTTGTGACAACTACCGGCGCGAGTGCCAGCGTCGGCGCGATCAGGGGCGTTTCGTGTGCTGACCCTGTCTGCGGCTGCCCTGCTGGCGGCCGCGGTCGGCGCCGCCGCGGCCAAGGAACCCATCACAGGGGCGTTCGGGCTGGAGTTCGCCGAACCCGTGCCGGAGGCCGTTCTCGGCGCGAGCCTCGGCGTTCCGCCCCATCCCGTGCCTCCCGGCAATCTCGAGCAGACTGTCCCCGAGCCCGTGCCGGATGCTGCGCCGTCTTGGCACCTGTTCATCCCCCAGGCGCGCCCGCCACTGCTCGAGTCGCCGGACGTGACGTTCTCGGTTCTGCTCGACGCATCGGGCCATCCGGTGCGCATCCTCGCCGAGCACCCGGAGCCGGATTGCGCCGAGGATCTGCTCTGGCTCACCCGAAGCCTGGCGAAAAAATACCGGACGGAGGACGATCCCTACGGGGCGGAGCGCAGCGGGTTTCGCCACAGTGCCCGCTTCGTCAGCGGCGAGGCCCAGATCGACCTATCCTGCGGGCCCACCCTGCTCATCGAGTACACCGACGGCCAGGGCTACCGGCGCTGGCTCGGCGAGGAGCAGGCGAGGCTCGCCGCGCACCGGCAGGCCCAGGAGGCGCTCGCCCGGGAACGGGCGCGGCTGGAGGAAGCGCGGCTGCGACGGCTCGCCGAGTCGATCACCGACGGGGACCGCTTCCGGGTCGACGCCGCCTTCGGCGTGGCGTTCGGAGAGCCCGTGAACACGGAGTGGATCCAGGGTGAGGCGGACGTGGATACCCCCCTGCCCGCTCGCCTGCCCGATCTGGAGCCGCCGTTCGATCTCGGCGACTTCACCGTGACCGTGGGGCCGGACCTGCGTCCCGTTCGAGTGACCGGAGAGCTCGCGGACCCGGGAGGCGTACTGTTTCAACGGCTGGCGGCGGCGCTCAGGATCAAGTATGGCCCGCCGGCCAAGGACGGCGACGGGCACAAGATTCACAAGGTGGCGGGCGACTACCTGGTGGTCCGGCGCGTTCCGGAGGACGGCCGGCTGCGGCTGGTGTTCATCGACGACGAGGGGCGAAGAGCTCAGCGGGCCCGGGAGGTGGCGGCGCACCAGGCCCGTCTGGCGGAACAGCAGCGGCTGTTCGAGGAGGAGACGGCGGGGCTGTGAGCCCCGGCGAGGGGCCGTGAGCCCCGGCCGGATCAGGCGCTCGCCTGGGCCAGCGCCTCCAGCTCGGCCGCCGTGCAGCAGCCGGCCCGCTCCAGGCGCGCATTGCACTCGCCGTACACCGCACCGAGCCGCTCCAGCACGAACCGGCTGAACAGGTCGTCGACGATCTCGATGGCCCGATCGTCGAAGTCCAGGGCCCGCATGGAGGCGATGAAGTGGCAGGCGACCTGATACGGGCCGATGGGAAGCTGCTCGCGGCTCACCTCGCGGCCGAGCGCGTAAGCCGCTCGCTCGCTCAGGTCCTGCAGCACGCCGCCGAAATGCGCCGTGCACTTCTGCGCCATGCGCCGGGCGTGCTCGTTGCCGGGCTCGTCCCCGGCGTCCTCCCCTGCCACCCAACGGTCGAAGGTGTTCTGAATGCGCTTGGCGAAGTTCTGAACCACCCGCGAGCGCTGATAACGCATGTCGCGCATGAGGTCGAAGCAGCGGCGTTTCTGCTCCTCCTCGCGAGCCCGGTAGGCGAGCTCGAACAATCCGTCCTCGATGTTTGAATACAACCCGTCCATGAGATGCAGTAGCTCGCCGGTCACTCGATGATGCATCGCCGCAAACACGTTACCCGGATCGAACTGCTGACCCATTCGGCCTCCCTGACTTTGCCACCCAATCTTGTCAAAGGAGTGTATGGGGGCAACCGGGGCCCGAACGTTGACCCGGTGCCGGAGAACCCGTGCGCCGCGTCACAAATTGACGGATCCGGTCAGCACAAGGTGCCGTTGCGGGGAAGGTTGTGACCCGTTACTGCAGGCGGATCTGCGCGTTCACCAGCCCGGGCCGGTCGTCGGCGTCCACGGCGAGGCGCAGGATCGAGACGCCGTTGTTCTCCTCGAGCTGGTGCAGCCAGCGCAGGGTCTCGTTGAACGGCTGGCCCTGAACGGAAACGCTGACGGCACCGTTGGATTCCGGCTGCAGGCGGTTCACCTGAATGCCCTGGGCCTGAGCCGAGCGGGTGATGACGGGAATCAGCGAGCGGGTCCCCGCCCCCGCCGTGCCGCTCGAGGCAGCCGCCCTCGCCCGGCTCTCGTTGGCGCGCACCCAGTCGTATTCCGCCTGGGCATTCTGATAGCGATTGTGGGCCAGTGAGCGCCAGTCGCTGACGGGCTTCCAGACGACGAGCCAGACCAACGCCACCGCCACCACCAGGGTGAGGGCCAGGATGATGCGCTGCTCGTCCGGCTCACGCCCGGCGTACCAGCGGCCGAGGCCGGAGGCCATGAAGCGTGCGCGCAGCTCCGCCAGGCTCATGCGCCCGCTCCCGGGCCGGCGAGCCGCAGCCGGGCCCGCACGCCGTTGTCGAGCTGTTCGGCGGACGTGATCTCCACGCGTACCCCCTGGTTGCCCAGTCGTTCCTTCAGCCGGTCGAGGGTTTCGAATCCGCCCGTGTACAGGTCCACGGCCAGCTCGTCCCGCTCCAGCGTGTAGTTCAGGCTCTGAACGCGGGTGCCGGGCTCCATGGCGGAGGCCATGGCGCCGAGATGAACCAGGAATCCCGAGCCGCCCTCCTCCGCGCCCCCCAGCTTCGCCTGAAGCTGACGTCGCACGTTGGTCACCCGCCGCTCCCCCGGAAAGATGTCGCGGTACAGGGCCACGCTCCGTGCCTCGAGCTCGTCCGCCCGGTGGCTGGCGTAGATCGCTTCCGCGGCCATGGTGACCAGCGCCACCCCCGCCCACGCAGCGACCAGCGCCGCCACCGGCCGCCAGCGCGCCCACAGGGGATTCACCCGCTGCTTGGGCCGCAGCTCACCCTGCAGGAGATTCACCGCGTCCGCCGTCCGCCAGTGCGCGGCCAGGTACTCCAGGGCGGTCTCGGCCTGGGAGGTCTGCTCCGCCACCACGGTCAGCTCCGGCGCCAGTTGCCCGGCCTCGAGCTCGGACAACCGGCCGTGCAGTACCACCAGGCGTTCCGCCTCTAGGGTCCCGGTCGCCAGCGACAGGTTTTCGCGGTCGAGGGCGGCAGCCTGATCCGGCGTGCGGATCAGCGCCCGGTCGCCGTCCAGCAGCAGGCTCGCCTGGCCCTCCGCCACCGGAAGCAGCTCGGCTTCCGAGTACATGTGGCCCGGACGGATGTCCAGGGCGCCGAGGCAATCGAGCCAGCCCTGCAGCAGGGAGCGCTCGACCAGGTCGACGCGCACCGGAGCGCCGCGCTTCAGCTCGCCGCTGGCCAGATGCATGGACTCGATGTCCGTCGTGACGAACTCTTCCACCACGAACGGCAGCGCCCGGCGGATCTGGCCGACGCTGCGGCCCGGCACCTCGCAGGAAAGGCTCAGCACGTGCTCGCTCGGCACCGTGACCACCACGTTGCCCGGATCCGCCACCCAGTCGGTGCCGGGATCGATGAGCTCGGACAAGCCGCGGAAATCCGTTTCTCCGCGCGCCCGCGTGCGGCCGTCGTCCTCCTGGATCATCCAGGCACAGCGCACGCTGTAGCCTTCGTCGGTGGCCACCGCGGGCGACAGCATTCTGATGAACAGTTTCGGCATACGATTCCCGATGTGGGGTCAGTCCGCCTCGCCGGTTTCCGAGTCCGCAGCGAACAGGGAACGGAAGTTGCGGCCGAGGTTGCGGCTGACGAGCTCGATCTCGCCGCTCGAGGGATCGCGGCGGAGCAGCGACGACAGCTCGGTCTGGCTCTCGTCGATGCGGGCCCGCACGTCCACCCGGAAATACTCGCTGGTGACCGTCAGCGCGTCAACGGCGCCGGAAAGATCCGGAAACTCGCCGGTCACCTGGGCGACCTGATCGTAGTCGCGCTCCGCGGCGGTGAACGCCTCCATCTGCGGCTCGGAAAGCGCCGGGCTCAGCGCTGCCAGCACCGCCGGGTGCGCCGTGTTGACGTTGATGGCGAGCTCCGCCGTGGGCAGCACGCACAACACGTCGGCCAGCGCCTCGATGTGCTCGGGCTCCACGTCACGGATCTGCTCGAGCTCGGAGACGTGGGCCGCCAGCGCGTTGGCGGTGCGGTACGGCGGCGTGGCCAGCAGGTAGTCGCCGTCCTCGGCGCCGAAGCCGCTGATCTCCTGGTCTGCGTCCACCCAGTCCCGCCAGGCGTCCGCCAGGGTCTCCGGCACGTTGCGGTTGCGCAGCAGGGTCTTCAGCCGCGTCAGATTGCTCTGCCAGTCGTTCCCCGCCAGGCTGTTCAGGTTGAAGCAGCGATGCAGGTCCATCACCTGAATCTCCAGGAACCCGTTGTCGATCTCGAAGGGGGCCGTGGGCTGGGCCCAGGGCTCGAGCAGCGTGTCCTTGCCCGCACCGCCGCGGCTGAATTCCTCGTAGAGTACCTGGCGTGCGAAGCTTTCCGCGCCCAGGGCGTATTCCAGGGTCTGATCGCCGGTGAAGCTGAAGCGGGACTGGGCGATCACCAGGCTGTGGCGGCCCATGAGCTGCCAGGCCAGGGCCGACAGCAGCGCCAGCACCAGCAGCACGCTGAGCAGCACCACGCCCCTGCGCCGCACCGGCGTGCGACGCGCCATCAGACGCTCGGCACGGCCCACAGCCGCTCCACCGCGCCGAAAGGCGGCGTTTCCATGCGCAGGACGATGGCCGCCAGCCGCTTGCCCGGATCCTGGGCGTCGCCGGCCTCCAGGGGCCAGAAGCTGTGCTCGTCACCGGCCAGATCGAGGGCGGAGAACTCCAGCCGCTCCACGTCGCCGAGCAGCTTCTGCAGCACCGGTTCCGTGTCCGGAGTGCGGTCCAGCACCCGCCAGTAGACCCGGTACAAGTCGCCTTCCCTGATCACGTAGGCCACCCGCTGCAGCTCGGAGCGCGCCTGCCCCAGGGGGTTGCGCCAGCCGAGCCGGGTGAACTCGATCAGGCCGTCGGCATCGATCACCAGGCTCGGCAATGGGTCGCCGAGCTGATCGCGCACCGGCCGGGCCGCAAGCTGCAGAACGTCCCGCTGGATGATGTGCATGGCCCGCTGCACCTCGGTCAGCCGGCTGCCGCGCTCCTGCATGACCCGCTGATTGTCGATCACCCGGCTGACGATCTGGCTGGAGATGACGCCGATCAGGGCGAACACCCCAAACACCACCAGCATTTCGATGAGGGTGAAGCCCCGTACCCGCATGTCAGTACCGGCCCACGAACGCGGTCACCGCGTCCACCGGGCCCACCTCCTCATCGTCGGTGACGGCGTGCACCCGCACGTCGACCCGCCGCAGCAGCGGGTACGCCGTCTCCTGAACCTCGGTTTCCACCACCCACTCACGGCCGGCCATGATCACCCGCTCCCGCTCGCGGGCGGTGGGCAGCGGCTCCGTGGTCAGCCGACGTGCGACCCGCAAGCGGTTGAGATGATTCTCGGCCACCCAATGGGCCACGGTGCGCCGTTCCAGGCTGTAGGTCTGGTTCACCACGTCCCCCACCCGGGAGGTGACGGTGAAACCGAGGACGGCGAACACCACCAGGGCCACCAGCACTTCGACCAGGGTGAATCCGCGCATCAGACGTCGCTCCGGAGCGCTTCGGTGCGGGAGATTCCGTCGGAGCGCACCTGCCATTCCGGCGCGTCCCAGCCCGGCTCGAGGTACACGGTGAACGGCGTCACCTCGCCGCTGGAGAAGATGATCACCTGGGGCAGGTCCTCGCGCTCGGCACCGGAGAGGGCTTCGAGCCCCTCGCTCTCGACCCGAAGCTCGAGGTTCTCCGTGAGCTCCAGGCTGCCGAACGGGCGCTGGGGCTGTTCCTGCCACACCCGCTCGTCGGGATCGAACTCGGCGAAGCGCACACCGTCCGGCTCCACGTAGATCCCCCATTCGCGGTTGCGCTGCAGGGCATATTGCCGGGCCATCTCGATGGTGTAGGCAAGCTGGCTCGCACTGCCTCGGAGGCGCTGCTCGGCGTCGGCGCCGGTGAAACCGAGGATGACGGTACCGGTGAGGATGGCCACCAGGACCACAACCACCAGCAGCTCGAGCAGGGTGAAGCCGGCCTCGCGCGTTGCCGTGGGAGTCGCCGGAAACCTCATGCGTCGGCCGCGCGAGCGCCGCTGACCGCTACAGGTCCTCGTAGCGGATGTCCGCATTCAGCCCTTCGCCCCCCTCCGCGCCGTCGGCGCCCAGGGAGAACAGGTTGAACCCGTTGGGGGTGCGCTCGTAGACGTAGGGCGAGCCCCAGGGGTCGGTGGGCAGGCTCTTCACGTAGCCGTCCGGGTTGTAGTTCTTGGGCTCCGGAAACCCGCTCGGCTTGGTCACCAGCGCTTCCAGCCCCTGATCCGTGGACGGGTACTGGAAGTTGTCCAGCCGGTAGATGTCCAGGGCGTTGGCCAGATTCCTGATGTCGCTCTGGGCCGCCGTGATCCGCGCCTGGTCCGGCCGCCCCAGCAGGTTCGGCACGATGATGGCCCCGAGAATCCCGATGATCACCACCACCACGAGGATCTCGATGAGGGTGAAGCCGGAATGGCGGATGGAAGGAGTCTTGATCATAGTTCTAGAAACTCTGCATAAGTACATGTTTAATAGGCGGTTTCTCTATCCCCTCTCCGCCGATCGCTACACAAGCTGATTCATATTGAGGATAGGCAGCAATATCGCCATCACGATGAACATCACCAACCCCCCCATCACCACCAGCATCAGCGGCTCGAAGAGACGCACCAGCGTCGTGACGATGCGCTCCACCTCGGCCTGCTGGTAGCGGGCGACCTTGTCGAGCATGGTGTCCAGCTCGCCGCTGGATTCCCCGCTCGCCACCATGTGCAGCAGCATGGGCGGAAAGTACCCTACCCCTTCGAGCGCGGCGCGCAGGCTCGAGCCTTCGCTCACCCGCTGGGTGGCGTCCGCCAGGCGCCGCTGCAGCCACTTGTTCGACACGACTTCCGCCG
>JAWLCV010000068.1:0-21830 GCA_041686955.1 Pseudomonadales bacterium | reverse complement strand
CCGCAACGGCTACCGGGATCAGGGGGTGGCGAGCGCTAACTACCTGATCTACTTGGTGGCCAGGGGCAGAATCGAACTGCCGACACGCGGATTTTCAGTCCGCTGCTCTACCGACTGAGCTACCTGGCCTCAGGGAAGCGGCGTATTTAAGCCGCTGCGCCCGCAAAATTCAACCGAACGGTCACCACCGCGCTCGGTGCTCGCCGGGGCGGGCTGTCGCCGGCCCATCTGCCTCCAGTGAATCCCCCTCCCGCCCGATTGTCCAACCTCCAGCGCCGTCCATGCTGCGATACCGGGCCGTGATAGGCTTCTCGGTCCGCGCCGGCGCGGGGCAATCGGATTGCGGAACCGACCTTGAGCCAACGACGAGTCTGGGCATGCAGCGCGGCCGTGGCGTCGTGCATCCTGCTGGCGGCGACGGCCGCCCAGGCGACCCTGCGCATCCGCGGCGTGGGCGAGGACGTCAAGGACGTGCTGGTGGCCTTCCTCACCATCGACGAGCTGCCGTGCGATGCGCCGCGGTGGTGGGTGGAGCGGCGCCACCGCCAGGCCCCCGACGAGATCCGCCGCGGCATGGAGGTGCTGGGGTACTACCGCGCGGAGGTGGAGTCGAGCCTGGAATGGGGCGAGGAGTGCTGGCTGGCCGTGTACGTGGTGGAGCCGGGCGATCCGGTGCGGGTGCAGACCTTCGACGTGGAGGTGACGGGGCCGCTGGCCGAGGAGCGGCCCATGCGGGAAACCCTGGCGGGTCTGGACCTCGGGCCGGAGGAGCCGTTCTCCCACCGCGCCTACGAGCGGGTGAAGGCCGAGCTAATGGAGACAGCACAGGCGCTCGGCTACCTCGATGCTGAGTTCACGCGCCGCCGGGTTCGGGTGAATCCGGAGACGAACCTAGCCCACATCGAGCTCACCCTGGACGGGGGCGAGCGCTATGTCATCGGCCGCATCTCCGTGGAGCAGAGCGTGCTGGAGCCGGAGCTGTTCCACCGCTACCTGCGGCTCGAGGAAGGCCAGCCCTACGCTGCGGAGCTGCTGGCGCGGGCGTATCGCAACCTCATCGAAAGCGAGTACTTCGACCGTGTGCTGGTATCGCCGGACCTGGACGAGCGCGCCGCGGGGCGGGTGCCGATTCGGGTCACCGCCTCGGCCACTACCCGGCGCCGGGTGCTGGTGGGGGCCGGGTACGCTACCGACACGGGGCCGAGGGGCCGCCTCGACCTGCGTTACCGGCGCATCAACGACGACGGGCACCGGGCGTACTTCAGCAGCCTGGTATCGGCGGTGCGCGGCGAGCTGAACGCCGAGTACCGGATACCTTACGGCGATCCCACCCATCAGTGGCTGTTCCTCAATGGCGACGTCAGCTACGAGGAGACCGATACATCCGAGAGCCTGGAGCGCTCGCTGACCCTGGGCCGGACCCAGCGGCGCTGGCGATCCTGGGCGGAGACCAACTACGTGGAGCTCCGGCGCACCGACTTCGAGGTGGGCGATCAGGACGGTGATTCCCAGCTTCTGCTGGTGGGGACGAGCTGGGCGCGTTCCACCACCATCGACACCGCGCGGCCCGAAAAGGGCTACTCGCTCGGGGTCGACGTGCGTGGCGCTGCGGAAGCGCTGCAGTCCGACACCGACCTGATCCAGATGATCGTGCGGGGCCGCCAGATCGTGCATCTGGGGGGGCGGTTCCGGGCCCTGGCGCGGCTGCAGGGCGGCTGGACCTGGATGAACGAATTCGACGATCTGCCCCCTTCGGTGCGCTTCTTCGCCGGCGGCGACAACAGCGTGCGCGGCTACGGCTACGAGCAGCTCGGCCCCGAGGAGGACGGCCAGGTGGTGGGCGGCAGGCGCCTCCTGGTGGGGTCGGTCGAGCTGGACGCCCGGGTGCGGCGCAACTGGTCCGTGGCGCTGTTCGCGGATACCGGCTCCGCCTTCGACGACCGCCCCAATTTCAGCACCGGCGTGGGGCTCGGCGTGCGCTGGTACTCGCCCGTGGGGCCGCTGCGCATCGACCTGGCCCATCCCCTGGACGACCCGGACCGCAACGTGCGCGTGCACATCAGCCTGGGCCCGGACCTGTGAAGAAGGTCCTGGTGATCCTCGTCGGCGCGCTGCTGCTGGCGGCGGCCATGGTGGTGGGCACCGCCGCCTTTCTCGCGCGCAGCGAGGCGGGCACCCGGGTGCTGGCGGAGCAGGCCGAGCGTTTCCTGCCTGTCCGCTTCACCGGCATTGCGGGAAACCTGTGGGGAGCCCTGCGCGTGGATCGGGTGGTCGTCGAGGCCGGCAACCGGCGGGTGGAGATCGACGGCCTGGCGCTGCAGACGGACCTGTTTCCGCTGCTTTTCGAAAACCGTCTGGAGGTGAAAGCCGCCCGGGCCGAGGCCGTCCGGGTGAGCGAACCCGTTAGCGACGCTCCAGAGGGCCCGCCGGCGCCTCTGGAGCTGCCGTTCATGCCCATCGTCCTGGACGTGGCCGAGCTCGAGGTGGGGCGTCTGGAGCTGCCGGCTGGCGTTCCGCTGGCCGTGCGCGGCGGCGTCACATGGCGCGGCGAGGGCCTGGAGGCACGCCAGGTGACGGTGGAGTCGGAGGTGATCGAGCTGGCCCTGGAGGGCGAGCTCGGCAGCGGCGCCAACCCTTCACTGGTAGCGGACGTGCGCTGGTCGCTGCCGGGACGTGATCTGAGCGGTTCGGGGCGGCTCGAGGGCCGAGCGGACGAGGTGCGCGTGCGGCAGCGGATCCGCGGCCTCGTCTCAGCCCGGGTTCGGGGGGCGGTGAACGTGCTGCATCCGGCGCAACCGGTGCTGGACGTGGAGGTGAGCCTCGAGGACCTGCTGATCGGCGAAGCCGAGGTGAGCGCCGCGCAGGCTCGGATTCGCGGCACCCTGGAGGCCCTGACGGCTGAAGGTGGCGCCCGCATTGCGGTGCCGGAGCTGGAGCCGTTCCCGGTGCAGGTTTCCGCCGAAGGCCCCGTCACGGGGCCGGTGAGCTTGAGGGAGGTGGTCGCCGGCGCCCTCGGCGGCAGCCAGCGGGGCGGGGGCCGGCTGACCTGGGAGGACGGTCTGGCCGTCGATCTCGCGGGTCGCGCCGCGGGCGTCGATCTGGCCGCGCTGCGCGACGGGGTGGAAGGGCAGGTGGACGCGGCGTTCGAGCTCGCCTACCGCCACCCGCAGCAGGTGACCCTTGCCCTCGAGGAGATCACCGGCACCGTCAACGGCCGTCCCCTGACGGGCGCCATGGACATCGTCCGGGTGACGGACGGCTGGACGTTCGATGCGGTGCGGCTATCGGCCGGCGGGAACCGGTTGGTCGGGAGCCTGACCTTGCGGGAGGGACGGGTGGAGGCGGACGCCACCGTGGCCGCTCCGGAGCTCGAGAGCCTCGGCCTCGGGCTCGCAGGGGACGTTTCGGGGCAGGTCCGGCTCTCGGGCCGCTGGCCGGAGCTCGATGGCCGGCTGGCGCTCACCAGCACCGCGCTCTCCGCGTTCGATGCCCGGCTCGAAGATGCGGTGCTGGAAGGTCGGCTCGATGCCGGCACCCTGACCGCCGCCGCCAGCGCCGCCGCTGCGCGCCGCGGACCGCTCGCCATGGAGCAGGCTCGGCTCGAGGCCCGGGGACCGCTGGAGGCGGTGGAATGGCGCCTCACGTGGCAGCAGGGGGAGAGCCGCGGCGAGCTCAGGCGGGGCGATCAGGGGCTGGCTCTGAACGTGGCCGCCGCGCGGGTGGCCGCGTTCGGCCAGCAATGGCGCCTGGAAGAGCCGGCGCGGCTGCTGCTGGCGGACGAGGGGATGACCCTGGGGCACACCTGCATCGTCGCCGGCGAAGCCCGGGGGTGCATCGAGTCCTTCGGCTATCGCGCTGGCCGCATGGACACTCAGGGTGTCATCGACCGGGTTCCGGTGGCGCTGCTGCGGCCGTGGCTGCCGGCGGCGTTCGCGGAGGACGGCTACCTGGAGGGTGATTGGAGCGTGACCGGCGGGCCCGGCGACTGGCGTGGCGGGATCCGTCTCGACGCACACCGGCTCGCCTACCTGCCGGGACCGGACCAGGACCCGCTGCCCCTGCCGGATCTGCTGACCACCGCCAGCCTGGAGGGCGACACCCTGCGGGTGAGCCTGGCGGCCCTGGCGGAGGAGTTCGCGGTGTCGGGGGAGGGCACGCTTCAGCCCGTAGCGTTCGACGGCGTCCTGGACGGCCGCGCATTGGCCTCGGTTAGCCGGCTGGAGCCGCTCGAGGTCTTCGACCAGCGCATCGAGGAGCTGGGCGGGGCGCTGGTGGCCCGTCTCGAGGTGTCGGGCACCCCGCGCTCGCCGCGCCTGGAGGGGCGCGTGGAGCTGGTGGACGGTGCCGTGGCGCTGCGCGATCCGGGCCTGCGGCTGACCGACATGGGCGTCGAGCTCCAGCTCGACGAAACCGGCCGCTTCTCGCTGCGCGGCGAAGCCCGGCAGCGCGACGACGAGGTGCTTCTCACCGCCAGCGGCACCGGGCTGTTTCGGGACGACCTCGCTTTCCAGGCCTCGCTGCAGGGGGAGCGGGTGCGCGTGGATCACCCGGACTGGGAGATGCGGGTGAGCCCGGATCTCGCCCTGCGCTACGCTGACGGCCTGGGGCGGCTCACCGGCCAGGTGGTGGTGCCCCAGGCCGAGGTGCGCCTGAAAACCCTCCCCACCACGGTGCCGCGGCCCTCCGAGGACGTGGTGGTGGTGGGCCGGGAGCCTGAGGCCGCCGGCGCCGCGCCGCCCATCCAGGCGGACGTGGAGCTGGTGCTCGGGGAGGACGTGGTGCTCCGGGCTCTGGCCGCCACCGCGGAGCTGGAAGGGCGCCTGCAGGCGCGGCTCGACGCCCGGGGCCGCACCACCCTGCGCGGCACCCTGGACGTGACCGGCGGCGTGGTCTCGGCCCAGGGGCAGACCCTGACCATCGAATCCGGCACGGTGGTCTACAACGGGCCGGTCACCCGGCCCTACATCGACGTGCGCGCGGTGCGGGTCATCGAGGATGCCACCCCGGCGATCCGGGTGGGGCTGCGCATCCGCGGCGACGCCGACAACCTTACCTCGAGCGTGTTCTCGGAACCCCCGATGGCGGAGACCCGGGCGCTCAGCTATCTGGTCCTCGGCCGGGACTTCGACGAGGCCTCCAGCGGCGGAGGCGACACCGGCGAGCTGGCCGCCGCCGCCATCAATCTGGGGCTCAGCCGCTCGGAGAACATCATCTCCGATCTGCGCCGCGCCACGGGGCTCGACGAGCTCTCCGCCACCGCGGAAACCGAGAGCAGCTTCGCCATCGTCGCCGGCAAGCGCATCAGCGACGACCTCTACGTCCGCTACACCTACGACACCCTGGCGTCGGTGGGGGAATTTCTGCTGCGCTACGATCTGGGCCGGCGCTGGCTGCTCGAGGCGCGCTCCGGGGAGAACTCCGCCATGGATCTGATGTACAGCTTCGAGAAATGACAGGCGCCGACAGCGGCTAACGCTCCGGGTCGTCCTCCAGCTCCGCCGGTTCCTCCGCCGGTTGTTCCGCCGGTTCGTCCGCCGGTCCGTCCGCCGGCACCGGGCCGTCGTCCGCGGCGCGGTCCGCCTCCGGCTCGCTCTGCCCCTCCACCAGCCGGTCCAGCGGGTAGTCAGTGCTGGCCCGCAGCCCCGCCACCGTGGAGAGGTTGCGCAGGGTGCGGCGGGCGCCGGCGCGCAGGTGGTCGAGCACCACGCTCTCGTGCACCTCGCCTTCCTCCTGAACCAGGCTCAGCCGGTGCAGGGCGTAGATGCCGATGGCGGTGGCGAAGAAGAAAAAGAAATCCCAGTGGGTGAAGTCCAGGGCGTTGAACTCGGTGGCGCCACGCTCGCTGTGCCAGCGCAGAACGAACGACAGCTCCTTGGAGGCGAACAGATCCGCCGTCAGCCCGCCGACCATGGCGGCGGTGCCCGCGGCGATGGCGTTCACCGTGGAGCTGGTGGCGAGGTAGGCGGTGGCGTTGCCCTTGGGGGCCAGCTTCAGCGAGATGTTGCCGGAAGCCAGGGTCACTCCGGCATTGGCGAGGCCCGTGGCGGCGTGGATCAGCACCAGCAGCGGATAGGTGAGCAGGTGCTTCTCCGGCATGGTGGTGAAGGTCCAGAGAAAAATGCAGGCGATGAACAGCGGCGCGCAGACCCTGAGCACCGCCTTGTTGCTGAAACGGTCGGCGATGTCGCCCCAGCGATTGACGGTCACGTAGGCTGCGAGCTGGGAGAGGGTGGCCAGGGCGATCACCACCACCAGGTCCAGGTGCATGGTTCTGAGCATGTGCACCGTGAAGAACGGCGCCGCCAGGTTCACGGCGAAGTTCCAGCTCCCGTGAAAGATCATGAGGCGGCGGAAGTTCTTGTGATGGAACGGCTCCCGGAGCCTGGCCAGCAGGTGCGGGTGCTGATGCGGCCGGGCGGGGACGTCGGCGATGCGCCGGGAGGTGATCACCGCGTACATGCCGCCGAAGAAGGCGAGGGTGTAGACCACCGAGAAGGCGTAGGCGTCGGGATACGGCGCCCAGCGCGACCAGGCGTCGATGAACCCGGCGGCCAGCAGGCTCGCCACCATGCCGATGCCGAGCATCTTCTTCTGCCGCTCGCCGAACACCTTGCCCATCACCTGATCCGGCACGAGATCGCGCATCCAGGTGTTCCAGGCGCAGGTGAGGTAGGCGCCGGCCACGTAACGGATGCTGAACGCCACCACGATCACGAACAGGGCCAGGTCGTTGGAGGGGATGAACACGGTCAGGGCGATGACCAGGAACATGGGCCGGGCCACGTAGCCCGACCAGGTGTACACCTTGCGCCGGGAGGTCACCCGGTCGACGGTGTGCATGGCCGGAAGCTGAGCGAGCTGGGAGAGGTGGGGTATGGCCGCCAGCAGACCGATGAGAAAGTTGCTGGCGCCGAGCTGAATGGCGAAGGCGGTGAGGATGGCGCCCACCGCCAGGGTTTCCATGATCTGAATGCCGATCCCGTTCTTCTGGATCCACGGGATGCTGGCTTCGAGGTCCGGGTTCAGGATGGCTCTCCGGGGGGCACGTATCCTTCGGCCCGGTCCACCGGCTGGTTGTCGAGGAAGCGCTCCCGCTGCTCCGCCAGGTAACGGCGCGCGGCCGGGTCGCGCATGTCCAGGTGCTTCTCGTTGATGAGCATGGTCTGCAGGGCCTGCCATTCCGACCAGGCCTGCCGGGACACAGTGGCGAACAGCTCCTCTCCCTTGGGCCCGGGCATGGGCGGGGCGTCCAGGCCCTCGAGCTCGCGCTGATACTTCCTGCAGTGCACGTTGCGGGTCATGGGGAATCGCTCCTTTCGGCGGCTGCCGAGAGTAGTCTAGCCGCCGGCGCGGAGAGTCCAAGGGCGGGCCGCTCGCCACCGTCTCCGGGCAGGTACCAGCACACCCCGTCGCCCTCGGCTACGCCGCTCGCGCGGCGGGCGAGGCGGACGAACACCGGCTCGATGTCCAGATGGAAGTGGCTGAAGGTGTGGCGGAACACCGGGGCCCTCCGGGTGTCCTGGATGTCCTCCGCGGGGATGCCGTACTGGCGGCACAGCGCCTCCACGCTGTCGTCAGCGCCGCGCTCCGGCGGCGTCCACAGGCCGCCCCACAGCCCGTCCGCCGGCCGCTGCTCCAGCAGGCACCGGCCGGCCGGGTCGGCGACCACGAACATGCGCGCGGCGCGCACCGGCTTGGCACGCGGGGCGCGCCGCCCAGGGTAGCTCGGCACCGCATCCTGTCCCCGGGCGCTGCAGCGCAGCCGCACCGGACAGGCGTCGCAGCGCGGCCGGGCGCGGGTGCACAGGGTGGCGCCCAGATCCATCACGGCCTGGGTGTACTCGCCCACCCGGCGCGTCGGCGTGTGAGCCTCGGCGTGGGCCCAGAGCGTTTTCAGCGGCCCCGCGTCTCCCGGATAGCCGGGCACGGCGTGGAAGCGCGCCAGCACCCGCTTCACGTTGCCGTCGAGGATGGGCGCGCGGCGGCCGAAGGCGATGGCGGCAATGGCGCCGGCAGTGGAGCGGCCGATCCCCGGGAGGGCCGCCAAATCCGCCACGTCGTCGGGGAAGCGGCCGCCGTGGCGGCCGACGATCTCCCGCGCCGCCGCGTGCAGGTTGCGGCCCCGGGCGTAGTAGCCGAGGCCGGTCCACAGGTGCAGCACGTCGTCGAGGTCCGCCGCGGCGAGGCTCGCCACGTCCGGGAACCGGGCCATGAAGCGTTCGAAGTAGGGGATCACCGTGGCGACGTGGGTCTGCTGCAGCATGATTTCCGAGACCCACACCCGGTAGGGGTCCCGGCTCTGCTGCCAGGGCAGGTCCTTGCGGCCGTGGCGGTCGAACCACGCAAGCACGCGCTCGGCGAACCAGTCCACCCTCAGTTCCGCTTCAGGGCCCCACCCAGGGCGTCGAGCAGCGAGCGGGCGGCATCCCGGTACTCTTCGGGCACCTCCCGGTCGATTTTCTCCTCGAGCTTGGCGCGCAGCTCCGAGTCTTCGCCGCTGAGCGCCCGGGCGGCGATGCGCTGAGCGGCGGCTTCGTCCAGGCGGCAGCTCGGGCTCGACACGGCGCCCCGGCAGCGGATGGGGATCGGCACGTCGTAGAGCAGCGGGTTCATCTCGAACACGGGCCAGTCGGGATCGTTGCCGAACACCAGTTCCACCAGCATGTCCATCTGGTCGTCCCCGGCGGCGTAGTCGCCCTGGGCGCTGACCTGCAGGTTGTCCAGCGCCAGGTCGAGCACGTGGTGCTGCCGCTCGATGCGCCAGTCTCCCACCAGGCGCTGGTACTGCCAGGTTTCCGGCCAGCGCGCGATGCGCTCGCCTTCGTTGAACAGGGCGGCGAGCTCGAGTAGGCGCGCCTTGACCGCGGAGATGTCGATGCTGCCCTGGCCGCCGTCGAAGTGGGTCTCGCCGGAAAGGGAGGCGAGCATCGCCTCCGGGGTGTTGCCCTCGAACCGCAAGGTGCCGCCGTAGGCCAGCGGCGCGGCCCAGGCGAAGCGCTGGTCGAGCCAGCGCAGCAATTCCTGGCTGTCCACCCCGGTGAGGGTGGGCACCACGGTCCAGGTCACGGGGTTCCGGCGGGCGTCGATCGCGAGGTCGATCACCGCGCTGCCGCCGAAGAATCGGGGGGCCTCCACGTCGATCCGGCTGTCACCGGACTGGTTGGCCAGAGTGACCGTCACCGCTTCGAAGCGCCGGTCCGCCACCTGGACCCAATCCAGCAGGCACTCGCCGGTCCAGTCGAAGGAGAGGAACAGCTCCACCGGGATGACGTCTTCATCGCCGGCCGGGGGCGCCGGAGCGGGGTCGTTCACCGGCGCCGCCTGGGCGCGGCACGTCCCTTCGGCGTCGCTGGTCTGCACCCGGGTGTCTGCCAGGGTCAGCGCCAGGCTATCCGGGTCGACACTGAGGCTGCCGCTGACCTGCACGGGACGCGGCGCCTGGCCGTCGGCGGTGTAGGTGAGCTCGGCGTCGAGCGGGGCCGGCTGGCGCGGTGCCAGATCCTCCAGCCGGGCTGTGTGCACCTCGAGCACGCCGCTCGCGTCCCGGAGCGTGGCGTCGTTCACCGTCAGCGACTCCACCTGCCACTGCTGCGGATCGCGGAGCAGCTTCAGGGCGTCGAGCTGCAGGGTCAGTCGCTCCACCTGCCAGGATTGTCCCTGGTGCTCGGTGCTGAGCTCGGAGGCGGTGAGCGACAGCGGCGGCCACAGGCGCCATTGCAGGTCGCCGCCGATCTCGAGCGGCACGCCGGCATGGGTCGCGATCAGGCTTTCGAGCTGGGGCTTGAAGCGGTTGGCGTCCTGCAGCACGACCAGAACGCCCGCAACGCCGACGATCAGCACGATCACCAGCGCGATCAGCACGAAGCGCAGCACTCTCATGAAATCACCGTCCCGGGCAGTGGTTCGTCAGGGACGGGAGGGTAGCGGAAAATGCGGCGAAAAGCCGATAGCTCTTACGGTCTCGCCGCCGACTGCGACCGGCGCAGCAGCCGGGAGGGGGTCCACTCCCGGGGCCAGGGCAGGGTGAAATCCGTGCGCCGCTTGCACACCTTCACGTGGCGGGCGAGGGCGTCAGCCGCGTCCTTGAAGGACGGGAACGGCCCCGCGGCTTGATTGCCGCGCACGTTGAAATACCATTGCTGGTCTTCCCCTTGGAATATTCGTTCGGTGGTCATGAGGTTGTTTCTTTGTGTCGGCCGGACGGTGTTCAGCGGGATCGCGGGGCCTGCCCGGCCGTAGCTTTCAAGTGCGGGGGCAATTGCACCACATCCCGCGGAATCTGTTGTATCGGCTATGTAACGTCGGGGGCGAAAATGACCGTAGAGCAGTGGAATCCGGGCTCGGCCGGGGCGTCGCTTCAGCCGGCGCAGCTTCGCCGGCTGCTCGAAGCGGCGCGGTGCCTCGAGCAGCCGCGCTTCGGGCTGGATGCCGGGACCGCGGGCGAGCTCGCTGCGGTGGCTCGCCACGCCCGCGAGCCCTCCCGCCAGGGCATCGACTGGCGCCGGGCGGCGGAATCTCTCGATGACGACGACGTGGTGGCGCTGATCCGGCTGTTCACCCGGGCCGAAACCACGCTGTCCGGGTGGGAAGCCGGGGACGTCTCGCCGGTGATTCCGCTGGTGGCCCTGCTCAAGGCCCGGGGCAGCTACCCGCCGCAGCTCACCGCCTGGATCAAGGCCAACAGCGACAACCGGTTTCTGCCCTACGGCAACCTCATGGACCGGCTGTCGTGACGCCCGCCGCGACAGCCGTGCGCGTGGTCCGTATACTTCCGCCTCTCCCCAGCCAGAGCCGGCCATGACCACCGCGCGCACAGCCAGCGTCCGTCGCGACACCGAAGAGACCAAGATCAGCCTGGAGCTGAACCTGGACGGCAGCGGCCGCGCAGAGCTGCGGACCGGGCTGCCGTTCTTCGAGCACATGCTCACCCAGATCGCCCGTCACGGCCTGGTGGACCTGACCCTGGACGCCACCGGCGACCTGGAGGTGGACGCCCACCACACGGTGGAGGACGTGGGCATCGTGGTGGGTCAGGCGGTGGCGAAGGCGCTGGGCGACAAGCGCGGGATCTGCCGCTACGGCCACGCCTACGTGCCGCTGGACGAAGCGCTCTCCCGGGCGGTGATCGACTTCTCCGGGCGGCCCGGGCTCAGCTACCACGTGGACTACGTGCGCCCCCGCATCGGCGACTTCGACGTGGATCTCTTGCGCGAATTCTTCCAGGGCTTCGTCAATCACGCCCAGGCCACGGTGCATCTGGACAACCTGCGCGGCGACAACGCCCACCATCAGGCGGAGACGCTGTTCAAGGCCTTCGGCCGGGCGCTGCGCATGGCGGCGGCGCCGGACCCGCGCATGTCGGGGCAGATTCCCTCCACCAAAGGCGTGCTCTGACGGGGCCGACGGTCGTGCTCCTCATTCCCGCCATCGACCTCAAGGACGGCAAGTGCGTGCGCCTGAAGCAGGGCCGCATGAGCGACGTCACCGTGTTCTCCGACGATCCGGTGGCCATGGCCCGTCACTGGGCGGAGCAGGGCTGCCGGCGCCTGCACCTGGTGGACCTGGACGGCGCGTTCGCCGGAGAGCCGCGCAACCGCGAGCTGGTGGCGGCCATCACGGCGGCGCTGCCTGAGGTTCCGGTGCAGGTGGGCGGCGGCATCCGCAGCGAGGCGGTGATCGAGTCGTATCTGGACGCGGGGATCTCCCAGGTGATCGTCGGCACCCGGGCCATCGAGGAGCCGGCGTTTCTCGAGCGGATCTGCGACGCTTACCCGGGGCGCGTGATCCTCGGGCTCGACGCCCGGGACGGCCGCCTCGCCACCGAGGGCTGGGATGCCACCTCCACGGTATCGGCGGTGGAGTTCGCCCGTTGGGCCGGGGCGCTCGCCATCGCCGCCATCGTCTACACCGACATCGCCCGCGACGGCATGCTCTCCGGGGTGAACACGGCCGCCACGGTAGCTCTGGCGGAGGCGGCCCGCGTGCCGGTGATCGCCTCCGGCGGCGTCTCGGATCTCGACGATCTACGGGCGCTGAAGGCGGCGTTCGCGGCCAGCAGCGGCGAGCTGCTGGGGGCCATCACTGGCCGAGCGATCTATGCGGGGACGCTGGATTTTCGGCTCGGGCAAGCGTTGCTGGACGATCCCGGCTGATCAGCCGGGTCAGCGGCACCAATGTCACGCCGTCCGGGAGCCGCGACAGGGTGCGCTGCAGATAAGACAGGCTCGCGTCGTGGGGATGGGCGATGATCACGGCGTAGCCTCTGCGCCGGGCGATGGCGACGGCGCGGTGGAACTCCGCCTCGATGGCTTCGGTGCTCGCCACGTGATCCAGAAACACGTCCCGCTGCAGGGCGGGGATTCGCGCCTCCCGGGCCATGGCGTAGGCGACGGTGTCGGCGGTGGTGCGGCTGTCCAGAAACAGCAGGTTGCGCGCCGCGATGTGCCCCATGAGCCGGCGCATGGCGTCCGCATCCTGAGTCAGCCGGCTGCCGGTGTGATTGTTGACGCCGACGATGCCGGGCACCGCCCGCAGCGCCTCGTCGATCTGCGCCGCGAAGTGCTCGGGCGACATGTCTACCGTGAGGGTGCCGCGGGCAGCATGGTGGCGGTTCGCCGGTAACGGCTCCATGGGCTGGTGGAGAATGATCTCGTGGCCGGTGATCCGCGCCCGCCGCACGATGTCCGCGGTCATGGGTGCGAACGGCAGCATGCCGAGTGCTACCGCGTCCGGCAGGGCGAGCACCCGCTCGGCACGCTCCAGGCTGTAGCCCAGATCGTCCACCACCACCGCCAGCTCGGCGGCCTGTAGCTGCGTCCCCAGCAGCCACCCCGCCAGCAAAGCCAACCCCCGCTTCATCGGGATTTTCGTGACCCCATTATGGTTGTTCTTCTCGGGCGCCTTTTGCATGCGCTCCGATGACAAGCATACGGTCGCCGTGACGCCGGCGCCAGTCCGGGATCAGAGGCGGGCGTGCAGGCTCTCGGCCCGCCGCTGCTTCAGCACCGCCAGTGCGTCGGTGACCAGCCGCTCGTCGAACGCCTCGCTGGGGACGTCGGGTTGAATGCCGGCGTGGTGAATGGAGCGCCCGCTGGGGGTGAAGTAGTAGGCGGTGGTGAGCTTGATGGCCTGATCCCCGGCCACGGGAACCACCGACTGGACCGAGCCCTTGCCGTAGCTGCGCGCGCCCATCACCGTGGCCCGGGCGTGGTCCTGCAGGGCTCCGGCGACGATCTCCGCGGCGGAGGCCGAACCTTCGTTGATCAGCACCACCACCGGCGCCGCGTTCAGCAGATCGCCGCCGGCGGCCCGGTACTTGAGCTTGCTGGAGGGCAGACGCCCTTCGGTGTAGACGATGAGCCCTTCCTCGAGCAGGGCGTCGGCCACCGACACCGATGCCTGGAGCACGCCGCCCGGGTTGTTGCGAAGGTCGAGCACCAGCCCGTCGAGCTCGCCGCCCGCCTGGCGCTTCAGGTCCTCGAGGGCCGCTTCGAAGGCTCCCCCGGTGCCGATCTGGAACTGCGAGATGCGCACGTAACCGTAGCTGGGCTCCAGCAGCCGGGCGCTGACGCTGGCCAGCGAGATGGTGGCCCGATGCAGCTCGAGCTCCCGGTGCTCCTCGCCCCGCTCGATGCGCAGGTGCACGGGCGTGCCCGGCGGCCCCCGCAGCGACTCCACCACGTCCACCAGGGTGAAGCGCTCGAGCGGCTGGTGGTCGATCTCGAGGATCCGGTCACCGGCCCGAAGCCCCGCGCGCTGTGCCGGAGTGTCGTCCATGGGGGCGATGACCGTGAAACGATCGTCGTCGTCGAGACCCACCTCGATGCCGATGCCGCCGAAGTGGCCGGTGGTTTCCGCCTGCAGGTCGTGAAACTCGGCGCTGTCGAGGAACAGGGAGTGGTCGTCCAGTTCCTCGAGCATGCCCTTCAAGGCGTTGCGCACCAGCTCGTGCTTGTCGACCTCGTCCACGTACTGGGCGTGAACCTGAGCGAGCACCTCGCTGAAGGCCCGGGAATAGTCGTCGTCACCGAGTTCCTCCTCGAGCCACCAGCGGTAGCCGACGATCCCCAGCGCGATGCCCGTGACCATGCTGATCACGATGCCGATCAGGGTGATGGGACGAAGGTTCATCTCGGCAAGTCTGGCACCTTCCGGGGCCCGCGTCAGCGCTTCTCGAGCCAGATTATCGGATCGGCCGCCCGGCCTTCATGACGGACCTCAAAATACAGGCCGCTCTCGGCCTGGCCGCCGCTGCGGCCGGCGCGGGCTATGACCTCGCCACTTTCCACCCAGTCGCCCACCCGTTTCACCAGCGCATCGGCGTGCCCGTAGAGCGTCATGTAGCCGCTGCCGTGGTCGACGATGGTCAGAAGGCCGAAGCCGCGGAGCCAGTCGGCGAACACCACCCGACCCCGGAACACGGCGGTGACGGGGCTGCCTTCCTCCGCTTGGAGCACCAGGCCGTGCCACACCAGCCGCCCGTCCGCGCGCTGTTGCCCGAAGGCGTTCGACACGCGGCCCGAGAGGGGCCACGGCAGCGATCCCTTGCGGGCGGCGAAGGCCCGGCCGTCCAGGGTGCGGGCACGGCGCGCGAGCTCCGCCAGCAGGCTTTCCAGCCGCTCCTGATCCTGCACCAGCCGTTGCCGCTCCGCGCTCTTCGACTCCGCCTCCCGGTTCAGCCGCGCCAGCAGGCCGCGGCGCTCGTCGCGTTTGGCCACCAGGGTCGCCTGCTCGCGGCGCAGGGCTTCCCGGCGCCGCTCCGCCTCGGCCTCGCGGGCTTCCAGGCGGGCCCGGTTCTCCTTCAGGCTCGTCAGGGTCGCCTGGTACTCCTCCACCGTGGCGAGCCGGGCTGCGGCGAAGTAGCGGTGATAGCGGATCATCCGCTCGAATGTGTCCGGCGACTGCTGGTCGAGAAGTTGCTTGACGAAATCGGCGCCGCTCAGCCGGTAGGCGGAGCTCAGGTGGTCGGCGATGTGGCGGGCCTGCTCGGCCCGCTGGGCCTCGAGCCGGGCTTGCTCGTCGGTGAGCGACGCGAGCTCCCGGCGCACGGCGGCGAGGGCCTCGGCGGCGGCATCCACCTCGCGGCTCAGCTTCGCCACCTCGCGGTCGCTCGCCTGGATCTCGCGCTGCCACTGGGCGCGCTTGCGCTCGGCGCCCCCCAGCCAGACGTTCAGGTCATTGAGCTGCTCGGTGATCTCTCTGAGCGCGGCCTCGGCCTCGGCGCGCTCCGCCGGAGCGGATTCGGCCCGAGCGGATTCGGGCGCCGCAGCATTGAGCCCCGCCCACGCCAGCGCCCCCAACAGCAGCCAGCGGGGCGTCACGCAGTCCGGCGCTCCCGGGTCTTCACCAGCGAGTGCCCCGTCATCTCCGCGGGAATCTCCAGATGCATGAGCGAGAGCAGGGTGGGCGCCACGTCCGCCAGGGTGCCGCCGTCTTCGAGCTCCACGGGCTGCGGCCCGAGGTACACCAGCGGAACGGGATCGGAGGTATGGGCCGTGTGCGGCTGCCCGGTGCTGTCGTCGCGCATCTGCTCCGCATTACCGTGGTCGGCGGTGACGAGCATCTGACCGCCCACCTCGGTTATCGCCTGCTCCAGGCGCCCCAGGCACTGATCCAGGGTCTCCACCGCCCGCACCGCGGCGTCGAAGTCGCCGGTGTGGCCCACCATGTCGCCGTTGGCGTAGTTGCAGACGATCAAGTCGTATTCCCGGGAGCGGATGGCGGCCACCAGCTCGTCGGTGACCTTCGGCGCGCTCATCTCCGGGCACTGGTCGTAGGTGCTCACCTTGGGCGACGGGATGAGGATGCGCCGTTCGCCGTCGAAGGGGTCCTCGCGGCCGCCGGAGAAGAAGAAGGTGACGTGGGCGTACTTTTCCGTCTCGGCGATGCGAAGCTGGGTCTTGCCCAGGCGGGACAGGTACTCGCCCAGGGTGTTGGTGAGTACCGCGGGCTCGAAGGCGCAGGAGGTTCGGATGTCGTCGGCGTAGCGGGTGAGCATGACGAAGTCCGCCATGCGTACGGTGCTGCGCCGCTCGAAGCCGTCGAAATCGGCATCCACCATGGCCCGTGTGAGCTGGCGCGCGCGGTCGGCGCGGAAGTTCATGAACACCACCCCGTCGCCGTCCTGAATCCGCACCGGCAACTCGCCTTCCGGGTGCACGGACGTGGGCTGGACGAACTCGTCGTTCTCGCCCCGGCCGTAGGCCAGCTCCAGGGCGTCGGTGGCGGTGGCGGCGTGGAACGGCGCCTCGCCGCGCACCAGCAGGTTGTAGGCGCGCTCGACGCGGTCCCAGCGGCGGTCCCGGTCCATGGCGAAGTAGCGGCCCACGATGGAGGCCACCGCGCCCCGGCCGAGACGCTGCATCAGCGCCTGGGCCTTCTCCAGGGACGCCCGGGCGCTGCGCGGAGGCGTGTCCCGGCCGTCGAGGAACGCATGCAGGTAGACCCGCTCGATGCCCGCGCTTGCCGCCATCTCGATGCAGGTGAAGATCTGGTCCTCGTGGCTGTGCACCCCGCCGGGGGAGAGCAGGCCCATGACGTGCAGCGCACCGCCGCTCTTCTTCACCCGGTCGAAGGCCCGGTTCAGGGCGCGGTTGCGCTCGAACTCGCTCTGCTCGATGGCGCGGTTGATACGGGTGAGATCCTGATACACCACCCGGCCGGCGCCCAGATTCATGTGGCCGACCTCCGAGTTGCCCATCTGGCCTTCCGGCAGGCCCACGTCGAGGCCGGAGCCGGAGATCAGGGTGTGAGGCTGCTCGGACCAGTAGCGGTCCCAGTGTGGGGTGTTCGCGGCGGCGATGGCGTTGCCGTCCACGTTCTCGCTGTACCCGAACCCGTCGAGAACCACCAGCAGAGTGACATTCTTCATCGGCTTGGCTCTGCAACTGCAGGGCCGCGGAGTGTAGCAGATTCCCGGCCGCGAGGGCCCACGTGGCGCCCGCGCCCGGATATGGCTATCCCCGCGGCCGGGACGTGTATAATCCCGCGGTTTCGTCCTCCCCCGAACCCGGAATCCGCCCTCGAGCATGCAACAGTTCTTCGAGTTCATCGCCAATCACCCCTTCCTGGTAGGTACCTTCCTGCTGCTGCTGACCCTGTTCATCCGCAACGAGACCAAGCGGGGCGGCGCGTCGGTGAGCGCGCAGCAGCTCGTGGACATGGTGAATCGGCACGACGCGGTGGTGCTCGACGTGCGCGAGCGCAAGGACTTCCAGTCGGGACATATCGTCGATGCCCTCAACATCCCCTACTCGGCGCTGGAAGGCCGCCTGGACGAGCTCAAGAAGTATCGCCAGCGTCCCGTCATCCTGGTGTGCCGCATCGGCCAGCAGGCCGGCGCGGCGGGCACGCTGCTGCGCAAGAAGGGGTTCGAGAACGTCTGCCGTCTGACCGGAGGCATGACGGAATGGCGCAATCAGAACCTGCCGGTCGTGAAAGGATGAGCCGATGAGTGAAGAAGGAAGCACGCCCGCCGGCGAGGCCGGTGCGAACCCGGCCCAGGGGCAGGGGCAGATTCTCCTGGAGCGCCTGTACCTGAAGGATGCGTCCTTCGAGAGCCCCCAGTCGCCCACCGTGTTCGGGCAGCGCTGGCAGCCCGAGTTCAATCTCGACATCAACACCCGCACCAGCGGGCTGGGCAGCGACCGGTTCGAAGTGGTGCTCTCCGCCACCCTGCGGGCCCGGATCGAGGACAAGACCGCCTACATCGCCGAGGTGCAGCAGGCCGGGGTGTTCCAGGTCACCGGGCTCGACGACGCCGCCCGCCAGCGGGTGCTCGGGACCCTGTGCCCGGGAACCCTGTTTCCCTACGTGCGAGAGACCGTGGACAGCCTGGTGGTGCGCGGAGGCTTTCCCGCCGTGCATCTCGCCCCGGTCAACTTCGAGGCCCTGTACGCGGACGCGATGCGCAAGCAGGCGCAGACCGCCCACTGACCGCCGGCTTTCCTAGAGGGCGAGCCGGTGCGGCTCGGCGCCGGCGAACCCCTGCTGGCGCCAGGCCTCGAAGACGGCCACCGCCACCGCGTTCGAGAGATTGAGGCTGCGCGAGCCCGGCACCATCGGGATGCGCAGCCGCTGCTCCGCCGCCACCGAATCGAGCACGTCTTCCGGAAGCCCCCGGGTCTCCGGTCCGAACAGGATCATGTCTTCGGGCGCGAAGCGGGCGTCCACGTGGCGCACGCTGCCCCGCGTGGTGAAGGCGTAGAGCCGCCGCGGCGCGACCCGCTCCACGCACTCCGTCAGGTGCTCGTGCACCTCCACCCGGGCCCATTCGTGGTAGTCGAGACCCGCGCGCTTGAGCCGGCTGTCGTCCAGTTCGAATCCGAGCGGCCGGATCAGGTGCAGCGTGGCTCCCGTGTTGGCGCAGAGCCGGATCACGTTGCCGGTGTTGGGGGGAATTTCCGGCTGGTACAGGGCGACGTGCAGGGGCATGGGGAGTGATCCGGCTGCGGTTGACGGGCACGGATGGTCGAGTGCGTGGCGGTCGGATGCAAGAGCCGGCGGCGGGCTTGTGCGGGCCCCGGCAAAGTGCGTAGTATGACTCCGCGATCCGCAGGGGAAAGGAAGGAGAGAGAGTCATGACGGAAGCCGTCGACACCACCCGCGCCACCACCGATGCCTGGTCCGTGCCGCTCGACGCGATCGACGTCGCGGACAGCAGCCTGTTCGAGCACGACGCCCACGGGCCGTACTTCGCGCGGCTGCGCCGGGAGGACCCGGTGCACTACACCGCGGAGAGTCCCTTCGGCGCCTACTGGTCCGTCACCCGCTTCGACGACATCAAGTACGTGGACACCCACCACGAGCTGTTTTCCTCGGTGCCCACCATCGTCATCGGCGATCCGGCGGAGGATTTCACCCTGCCCATGTTCATCGCCATGGACCCGCCCAAGCACGACGAGCAGCGCAAGGGGGTGGTGGGAGCGGTGTCGCCGAAGAACCTGGCGCAGCTCGAGCCCACGATCCGCCGCCGGGTAACGGACATTCTGGACGCGCTGCCCGTGGGCGAAGAGTTCGACTGGGTGGATCGGGTGTCGATCGAGCTGACCACCCAGATGCTGGCCACCCTGTTCGATTTTCCCTTCGAGGAGCGGCGCAAGCTCACCCACTGGTCCGACTGCGCCACCTCGTCGCCGGAGCAGACCGGCGCCACCAGCATGACGGAGGAAGAGCGTCAGTCCGAGCTGATGGAGTGCCTCGACTACTTCAACCGCCTGTGGGCGGAGCGCAAGAGCCGGCCGGGCAACGACTTCGTCTCCATGATGGCCCACAACGAGGCCTTTCAGAGGATGGAGCCGCTGGAGTATCTCGGTAACCTGCTGCTGCTCATCGTCGGCGGCAACGACACCACCCGCAATTCCCTCTCCGGCGGCGTCTACGCACTGAACCGGTTCCCGGACCAGTTCGAGAAGCTGCGGCAGAACCCGTCGATCATCCCCAACATGGTCTCGGAGATCATCCGCTGGCAGACCCCGCTGGCCCACATGCGGCGCACGGCGGCGGTGGACACGGAGCTCGCCGGCAAACGAATCCGCAAGGGCGACCGGGTGGTGATGTGGTACGTCTCCGGCAACCGCGACGAGACGGTGTTCGAGGACGCCGACAAGCTGATCATCGACCGTGCCAACGCGCGCCAGCACGTCTCCTTCGGCTTCGGGGTCCACCGCTGCATGGGCAACCGGCTGGCGGAGATGCAGCTACGCATCGTCTGGGAGGAGATTCTCGCGCGCTTCCGTCACGTGGAGGTGGTGGAGGAGCCCGCGCGGGTGTGCTCGAACTTCGTCCACGGCTATGCGCGGATGCCGGTTCGACTGCACCCGCATTGAGCGAGGGCCCCATGAGCGGCAGCGCGCGACTCAAGATGAAGGACCTGGAGGCGCGGACCGGCGTGGGCCGGGAAGCGATCCGCTACTACATCAGCGAAGGGCTGCTGCCGGAGCCGGAGAAACCCCGGCGCAACGTGGCCTACTACAACGAGGCTCATGTGGCGCGCATCCGCGCCATCAAAGAACTTCAGGAGAAGCGCTACCTGCCGCTGGCGGTGATCAAGGCGGTGCTCGACCAGGAGAACCTGCAGACGCTGACCGCCGGCAACGCCATACCGGGCATCGAGCACCTGCTGCCCGCGCTGCTCGACGGAGCCCAGCCCGCGCCGCCGCGCCCGCTCGAGGAGGTGGCTGCGCAGGCCGGGCTCGCTGAGGCGGAATTGCGGGAGCTGGCGGATCTCGGCGTCATCACCGTCTCGGCCCAGGGCACGGTGGATTTCCGTGACGCCGCCATCGTCGAGGTGTGGGGCCGGTTGCGTGCCGCCGGGTTCAGCCGGGAGCACGGCTACGGCCCGGAGACGCTGGTGCTGTACGTGCAGATGACCCGGCTGCTCGCCGAGGAAGAGGTGGGCCTTTTCCTCGCCCGCTACTCCGGGCGGCTGGACAATCACCAGGCGGCCCGCCTCGGCGCGGACGGCGTGCGGCTCGGCAACGAGCTGGTCGCCCTGCTCAGGACCCGGGCCATCATCGAGGCGCTGAACACCGCGGGAGAATGAGACGGCGCCGCCTCAGGGAGCGGCTACGGTCACCTCGTTGGAATAGGCGCTCTCGTGGCCATCGGCGTCCAGGGCCGTCATGGCCACGAAGAACGTGCCCGAGGACAGGCTCACGGTCTCGCTCGTCCGCTCCGGGTCCGGCACGTGCACCTGCTGATCATAGCGGCGGCTTTCCTCCCCATAGTAGATGCGAAATCCCGCAAGATCGTCGATGGCGCTGCCGTCCACGTTGGCGGTGGGCGGAATCCAGCGGACGGTGACCGGGCTGATCACCTCGACCTGGAGCATCTCCACGGTGCTGCCGCCGGGGCCCGCGCAGCTCAGGGTGAAGGTGGTGGCGGCCTCCAGCGGTCCCACCAGGGCCGATCCGGAGGTGGACCTTTCGCCGGACCAGCCGCCGTCGGCTTCACAGGCTCCCGCGTTCTCGGCGTTCCAGGTCAGGCGCACGAGCTCGCCCGCGCGAGGCGGTTGCTCCGCCACTGCGATGATCACCTCGGGCAGCTCGGCGTCCGGCGGGGGTTCTGCAGGGGCTGGCTTCGCGTCCGGCGGCGGTTCTGTCGCGGGCGGCTCGGGCTCTGGAACCGGTGGTGCGGGCGCCGCCGGCTCGGGCTCCTGTGGGCTTTCCGCGGGTGGCGGGTTTTCGGGCGCGTCCGGCGCCGCAGTTGCGTCCGTCGCGGCAGACGCGGGTTCGCCGGCTGAGGATGACGAAGTCCCGTCGCCCCCTCCGCCCGCCCCGGAGCAGGCGCCGAGCAGGCCGAGCGAAGCACCCAGCAGCACTCGAGCCGCGCGGTTGGCGCAGGCGGCGGATCTCCCCCCGTCGTTCACTCGATCTCCCCGACCAGCGATGGGTCCGCCATTGTTGGCTTGTCATGAGCGGCGGGCATTGCGAACGGTCAACGGCGTGCCTGCTCACGAGACCGCGCACGGGGCCTCGGCGGGTCAGTCGCACTCCCGCTCGATGGTGCAACGGGGCTCGCGGCCGTCGGGGGCGGGCTCGCTCGACAGCACCGCGCCGGTGACGGCATTGGGGCGGAAGGTTGTGCAGCCTTTCAGACCGAGCCGGAAGGCCTCGCGGTAGACCGACTGGAACTCGTCGAAGGGCAGGCTCTCCGGCACGTTGATGGTCTTGGAGATGGCGTTGTCGACGTAGGGCTGCACCGCGGCCTCCATCAGCAGGTGCTCGCGGGGCGTGAGCTCGGGGGCGGTGACCAGCGCGTCCGGCAGCGGCGCGTCACCGTGCTCCTGGCGCCACACCCGATGGGCGAAGTCTTCCAGCACGTGCTCCGCC
>JAWLCV010000067.1:0-22084 GCA_041686955.1 Pseudomonadales bacterium | reverse complement strand
TCCGCTTTCCGCTTTCCGCTGGAAACGGATAGCGAACTGATTCGCGGTCAGCGATCGGCGATCAGCAAGAAGCGTTACTCCAGATTCTGGCAACGTCCCTCCTGCCGACAGCCGAAAGCCGACAGCCGAGCGCCCTTCCAGCGGAAAGCGGACTGCGGAAAGCGGATAGCGACAATGCCTACCCCTGCTGTTTCAGAAACTCCACCAATATCCGATTCGTTTCTTCCGGCCGCTCCTGCTGGATCCAGTGTCCGGCGCCTTCCAGAATTTCGGACGCGTGAAGCCCGGGAAGGGTCTCCGGGAAGCGCTGGATGGCCGGTGCGCCCCAGATGGTGGGGCCGTCCTTGGAGCCGCCGATGAACAGCGACGGCTGGGAGATGGGGCGGCCGGCGAAGGCGGTCAGGTCCTCGTAGTCCCGGTCCACGTTGCGATAGCGTGAGAGCGGGCCGAAGAAGCCCGAGTACTCGAACTCGGCGGCATAGGTGTCCAGGTCCGCGTCGGTGAGCCAGCCCGGCATGACGTCGGGGTAGACGAACTTGTCGCGAAGCTGCCGGCCGCGCTCCACCAGCGCGATGTTGGGGCCGTTCGCCACGTCACCGGATGCGCACCAGTAGAATCCGAGCAGCCAGCGGCGCACGTCCTGCTCGATCTCGGCCTCCGCGCGCCCCACCGCCTGGAAGTACTCCACGTAGAACTCGTCATCGCCGGCCATGGCGCGCATGCGCTGGGTGGGCGGCGGTTCGCCGGCGGCCGCCGGCGGCGCATAGGGCACCGACAGGCCCGCCACCGCCGGAAACAGGTCGGGGCGCAGCAGTGCGCTGGTCCAGGCGATGGGAGCGCCCCAATCGTGGCCGACGATGAAGGCGGTGCCGCAACCCAGCGCCTCAACCAGCCCCACCATGTCCCCCACCATCTTCAGCATCCGGTAATCGGCCACGGCCGTGGGCTTGGACGACCGGCCATAGCCGCGCACGTCCACCGCCACGGCCCGATACCCCGCGGCCGCCAGAGCCGGGAGCTGATGGCGCCATGAGTACCAGGATTCCGGGAACCCGTGCACCAGAATCACCGTGGGCCCCGCACCGCAGGCCACGCAATGCAGGCGCACGCCGTTGGCCGATACGATCCGATGCTCGAGCTCGCTCATCGCTGAATTCCACGCTCCATTGCCGAGCCGCGAATCTACCACGTCTGCGGGTGGCCGTGGTGCAGCCGAAGTCCGCCGGATCGCCTCCCACGCGGCGAAAAAAATGTCCGTCAACTCGTGGCCAAAGCCGTGGGAATGTGGCACAAAAGCGGTTCACCGGAGCAAGACGCGACTCGCATGGCCACTCGGGAAGAAGCCAAAGAGCAGCGCCGCCGGGAGATCGTCCGTGCGGCACGCATGCTGATGCAGCGCACCGAGCAGACGGGATTCTCCATGCGCGCGCTGGCAGACGAGGCAGGGGTGAGCATCGCCACGCCCTACAACCTGTTTGGTTCCAAGCAGGCGGTGATGTTCGCGGTGCTGGACGCGGATCTGGCCGAGTATCAGGAGCAGCTCGAAGGACTCAAGGCCGACGAGCTGGACGTGTTCTTCGAAGCGGTCTCTCTCGCGACCACCCTCTACTCCGCAGAGCCCGGTTTCTATCGCGCCGTGTTGTTCGCTGCCTACAACGAAGGCGGCACCGAGTTCCGCTCCATGTTCAGCGGCCCCCGGCATGCCATGTGGCGCCGGCTGGTGTCCAATGCGAAGGAAGCCGGCGTGCTGCTGGACGAGGTCGAGCCGAACGCCTTCGCCATCAACCTGGGCCACATCTTCTTCTCGTGCATCATCGAGTGGGTCAACGGGCTCCTGACGCTGCCCGAGCTCGAGGCCCGGGTGCAGTACGGCTTCGCCGTCTCGCTGCGGGGCATGTGCACCCCGGCGAGCTCGAAACGGCTGCTCGCAAAGGTGCTGGCCACCCAGAAGCGGCTGAAGGAGCTGCACGCCGCGGCCAGGGGGGCCGAGCGGGTCGCGTCGAAGCTGGCGAACGGCGCCTGCTGAGCCCGCGTTCGCCGCCGGCGCCCACGCGCCGGCTATGATCGGCGGTTATTTCCTTGTAGCGAATCGATCCTTCCCTGCCTTCGGTGTGATGGCTACGGTGGCTCACCCGCACCGGATGAGTCAGCGCCGTGTCCGTACCTCTGCTGAAGTGGCCCTCTCCCGCCCCCGACCAGGAACTGGTTGCCGAGCTCGACGGACTGGCCCGGCGGCTCGACGGGCAGCAGCTCTGGTGGGCGAGCGGTTACCTCGCCGGCAGGGCGGCCGCGGCCGGCGGCGCGGCCGAGGCCAGCGGGGCAGCAGCCTCAGTGACGGCGCCGGCGGTGCGCTGGACCGTGTTCTTCGCCACCGAGACCGGCAACTGCCGGGGCATCGCCGGCGAGCTGGTGACAGCCCTGGGCGAGGCAGGGATCGATGCCCGAGCCCAGGACCTCGCGGATTTCCGGCCCGCGCTGCTGAAACAGGAGAGCCACGCGGTGTTCGTGGTGGCCACCCACGGCATCGGCGAGCCCCCGGACGGCACGGCGGGATTCTTCGACTGGCTGAACGGCGAACGCGCGCCCCGGCTGGACGGTCTCCGCTACGCGGTGCTCGCTCTGGGCGACAGCAGCTACGACGACTTCTGCGAAACCGGGCGGCAGCTCGACAGCCGGCTCGAGGCCCTGGGAGCCCTGCCCCTGGAGCCGCGGGTGGAATGCGACGTGGACTTCGAGGCGCGAAGCGAGGGCTGGATCCAGTCCATGCTCGCCCGGGCTCGAGCCGAGCGCTCCGAGCGGGCGGGGCGCACCGACCCCGCCACCGGGCCGCATCTGGTGCCGGTGGCCAGCAGGGCCCACTCCCGCAAGAACCCGTTCCTCGCACCCGTTCTCGAGATTCAGCCCATCACCGGCCAGGGCTCGAGCAAGGACGTGCGGCACGTGGTGCTCTCGCTCGAAGGCAGCGGTCTGCGCTACGAGCCGGGTGATGCCCTGGGCGTCTGGCCGACGAACCCGCCCCAACTGGTGCAGCGGTTCCTCACCCTGCTGGATCTGGATGCCGACGCCGAAGTCACTCTGGACGACGAAGTCATGCCCCTAGGCCAGGCTCTCGCGCACCGCCTCGAGCTGACCCTTCTCGGCCGCAGCCTGCTCGAGGACTACGCCCGCCGCTTCACCGTGGAACCGCTGCTGGCGCTGCTCGAGCCCGGCAACCGCACCGCGTTGAACGAGTACCTGGGCGCGCGCCAGGTCATCGACCTGCTTCACGACCACCCGGTGGCACCGAGCGCCCAGCAGCTCGCCGACACCCTGAAGCGGGTCACCCCGCGGCTGTACTCCATCGCGTCCAGCCTCGCCGCCAATCCGGACGAGGTGCACCTCACCGTGGGGGTGGTGAGCTACCGGGCCTTCGGCCGGCCCCACCTCGGCGCCGCCTCGACCTACCTGGCCGAGCCGGGGGACGCCGTGCCCGTCTACGTCGCGCCCAACCCGCGCTTCCGTCTGCCGGCGGAGGACGACGCGCCGGTGATCATGATCGGCGCCGGGACCGGCGTGGCGCCCTACCGGGCGTTCCTCGAGGAGCGGGAGGCCCGCGGCGCCAGGGGCGACCACTGGCTGTTCTTCGGTGACCGCAACTTCGCCACGGACTTCCTGTATCAGACCGAGTGGGCCCGCTACCGCAAGTCCCGTCTGCTCACCCGTCACGACGTGGCGTTCTCCCGGGACCAGCAGAACAAGGTGTACGTGCAGGATCGTCTGCGCGAGCGAGGGGCGGAGCTGTTCCGCTGGCTCGAGCGCGGCGCCCACCTCTACGTCTGCGGCGACGCCGCGCACATGGCGCCCGACGTGCACCAGGCGCTGCTGGAGGTGGTGGAGCAGGGCCTGGGTGCCGGCCGGCCCCAGGCAGAGGCCTACCTCGAGGAGCTGAAGCAGAGCCAACGTTACCAGCGGGACGTCTACTGACATGAGCAGCGAAGCGAACCACGAACTCTCCCACGTGGAGGCGGTGAAGCGCGCGAGCCGCCTGCTGCGCGGCACCATTGCCGAAGGCCTGGCGGATCCCCTGACCGGCGCCATCGCCGAGGACGATACCGCGCTGACCAAGTTCCACGGCACCTATCAGCAGGACGACCGCGATCAGCGGGCGGACCGGGCCCGGCGCAAGCTGGAGCCGGCGTATGCGTTCATGGTGCGGGCGCGAATCACCGGCGGCGTGCTGACGCCGGCCCAGTGGCTCGACCTGGATGCCCTCGCGCGGCAGTACGGCAGCGGCGCCATCCGCGTCACCACCCGGCAGACCTTCCAGCTCCACGGCGTGCTCAAGGGGGAGCTGAAGGCCGCCATCCGCCGCATCAACGACATGATGCTGACCACCCTGGCCACCTGCGGCGACGTCAACCGCAACGTCATGTGCACCCCGCTCGCCGAGGTGAGCGGGGTGCATGCCGCCGCCTGCCGCGTGGCACAGGACATCAGCGACCACCTGCTGCCGCGGACCCGCGCCTATCACGAGATCTGGCTGGACGGCGAGCGCGTGGACCCGGCGGCGGAGTCGGAGCCGCTGTACGGCCCGACCTATCTGCCGCGCAAGTTCAAGATCGCCCTTGCCATCCCCCCCTGGAACGACGTGGACGTATTCGCCCACGACGTGGGCCTCATCGCCATCGAGCGCGACGGCGAGCTCGCCGGGTTCAACGTGCTCGCCGGCGGCGGGATGGGCGCGAGCCACGGCGATCCCGCCACCTATCCCCGGCTCGGCACCGTCATCGGGTTCTGCGCCGCGGATCAGGCCGTGGCGGTGTGCGAAGCCATCATGCTCGTTCAGCGCGACTACGGCGACCGCCGGGAGCGCAAGCACGCGCGCCTCAAGTACACCATCGAAGACCGGGGCGTGGACTGGTTCGTCCGCGAGGTGGAATCCCGGCTCGGCTTCACCCTCGGGCCGGCAGCGCCCTACGAGTTCCTGCACAACGGCGACCGCTTCGGCTGGCAGCGGGATGCCGACGGGCGCTGGCACCTGACCTTGCTCATTCCCGGCGGCCGCATCGTCGACCGGCCGGGGCGTCCCCTGCTCACAGGCCTTGGGGAACTGGCCCGGATGCACTCGGGCGAGTTCCGCTTCACTCCGAATCAGAATCTCATCGTCGCCGGTGTGGCCGAAGCGGAACGGGAACGCGTGGAGGCCGTGGCGCGCAAGCTTGGTCTCGACGCCGGCGAGACCCTGCTGCCGTTCCAGCGGGACGCCATGGCCTGCGTGGCGCTGCCCACCTGCGGCCTCGCCATGGCGGAGGCGGAACGCTACCTCCCCGAGTTCAACGAGCGCCTGGCCGGGCTGCTGCGCCGGCACGGCCTGGCTGACGAGCCCATCAACGTGCGCATCACCGGATGCCCCAACGGCTGCGCGCGCCCCTACCTGGCGGAGATCGCCCTGATCGGCAAGGCGCCGGGGCGCTACAACCTGATGCTCGGCGGCAGCCGGCTCGGCAACCGGCTCAACACCCTGGCCCTCGAGAACCAGAGCGAAACGCGCATCCTCGACCACCTCGACGACCTCCTCGGCCGGTTCGCCCGGGAACGCGAGAGCGCGGCGGAGAGCTTCGGCGACTGGTGCGTGCGGACCGCGGCCGGGGACGAACGATGACGTGCAACGGAGGCCGTCCCAGGCGGCTGGACGACACCACCCTCCCCCAGGGGGATCGCGAGCCCGTGGTGGAGACGAGCGCCTTCACCGATGCGGCCCACCTGGAGAACTGGAACAAGCGCCTGGCCGGCCTCACCGCCGAGGGGCGGGTAGAGTGCGCGCTGGAGCATCTCCCCGGGAACCACGTGCTCACTTCGTCCTTCGGCGCGCAGGCCGCGGTGTGCCTGCATCTGCTGAGCCGGGCGTGCCCCGGTATCCCCGTGATCCTGCTGGACACGGGCTACCTGTTCCCGGAGACCTACCGTTTCATCGATGCGCTCACCGAGCGGCTCGCGCTCAACCTCCACGTGTACCGCAGCCACCGCAGCCCGGCCTGGCAGGAGGCCGTGGAAGGGCAGCGCTGGCAGCAGGGGCTGGCCGGCATCGAGGCCTACAACCGGGAAAACAAGGTGGAGCCTCTCAAGCGCGCGCTCAGCGAGCTCTGCGCCGGAACCTGGTTCACCGGGCTCCGCCGCGACCAGGCGAGCACGCGGACGGACACGCCGTTCGTGCAGTTCTCCGGGGAACGCTTCAAGGTGAGCCCCATCGCCGACTGGTCCGACAGGGACGTGCACCGCTACCTCACCCGCCACGATCTGCCGTACCATCCCCTGTGGGAAAAAGGCTACGTGTCCATCGGCGATACCCACACCACGATACCGCTGCACCAGGCGGGCAGCGTGGAGGAAACCCGTTTCTTCGGCCTGAAACGGGAGTGCGGTATTCACGAAATGGACACCTGATCTCGAGGTGACCATGGTCGGCTGGTTGCTCGTGGCCACGAGCTTGTTGGCCTGCGAAACCGCGCAGCCCCTCATCGTCGCCCACCGCGGCGGCATGGACTCCGGGTATCCGGAGAACACCCTGCCCGCGTTCCGTCATGCGGTGGGGGCCGGCGCCCAGGTGCTGGAGGTGGATCTCAGGACCACCCGGGACGGCCGGGTGGTGATCCTGCACGATCGCCGGGTGGACCGCACCACCAACGGCCGCGGCCCGGTCAGCCGTTTCCAGCTCGACGAGCTCGCGCGTCTGGATGCCGGCCGGGGCGCCCGAATTCCCACCCTCGCCGACGTGCTGGACCAAAGCCGGCGCATGGACGTGGAGCTGCTGCTCGACATCAAGCGCGGATCCGGCGTGGACCACGCGCACCTCGTCACAGAGGCCCGCAAGCACCACCTCGAGCGCATCGTCTTCGGCGTGCGCACGCTGCGCGATCACCGGCGGCTGGCGCGGCTCGAGCCGGAGCTTCGCTTCCTGGCGTTCGCCCGGCGGCCCAGGCACATCGAAGGCTTCCTGCGCGCCGGTGTGGAGATCATCCGGCTGTGGCCCCACTGGATCCGCCGCGATCCGAACCTGGTGCGCCGGGTGCACGAGGCCGGGGCCCGGGTCTGGGTCACCGCCGGGGACGCCCCCGCCGACGAGCTCAAGACTCTGGCAGAGCTGGGGGTGGACGGACTGGTGACGGATCTCCCCGGCGAGGCCCGAAGCGCCCTCGCCTGCCGCTGACCCTGTTTCGGGGGTACACTGCCAACGGGACGCGCGGGACTGGAGAGAGAGATGTACGACATCATCGTCGTCGGCGCCGGCAGCGCCGGAGCGGTCATCGCCGCCCGTGCGTCCGAGGATCCCAGGCGCAACGTCCTGCTGCTTGAGGCCGGGCCGGACTACCCGGAGCTCGAGGCCACGCCGCACGACCTGGTCAACGGCCACAACAACTCCTACCGGGATCACGACTGGGGACTCCACTACGAGCCCACCCGGGGGCGCCGCGTGCCCTTCCCCCGGGGCCGGGTGGTGGGAGGCTCCAGCGCCGTGAACACCAGCATCGCGCTGCGCGGCGTGCACGAGGATTACGACGAGTGGGCCGATCTCGGCAACACCGAGTGGGCCTGGGAACGGGTGCTGCCCGCATTCATGCGCCTCGAGCGGGATCTGGACTTCGGCGACGCCCCCTACCACGGCGACGCCGGTCCCATCACCATCCGCCGCTATCCTCCCGAGGAACTGCTGCTTCAGCACCAGGCGTTCCTGGAGACCGCCCGGGACCTGGGCTACCCGGAGTGCCTCGACGCCAACGACCCCTGGAGCTGGGGCGCCGGGCCCCATCCCATGAACAAGCTGGGGCGCCTCAGGATCTCCACCGCGGTGGGCTATCTGGCCCCGGCCCGCATCCGGCCGAACCTGGAGATTCGCGCCGACACCCTGGTCCGCCGGCTGATCGGCAACGGCGGGCGCTGCACCGGGGTGGAGGTGGAGGCCGCCGACGGCGGCATCGAGCGCATTACCGGCCGGCTGGTGGTGCTGGCCGCCGGGGCGGTCATGTCACCGGCCATCCTGATGCGCTCGGGGCTGGGCCCCCGGGAAGCGCTGGAGGCGCTCGGCATCGAGGTCCTGCATCACGTGCCGGGGGTGGGCGCCAACCTCTCGGACCATCCGGCCCTGGCGCTCACCTGTGAGGTGCGCGATCCCACCATCATCGAGTTCGACCAGCCCCTGATCCAGACCATCCTGCGCTACACCTCCGCCGACTCCGACAAGCGCAACGACCTGCAGATCGAGCTGTTGAGCTTCGCTGGCCGCCCCACCGAGCCGCCGCGCTTCGCCATTGCCGCGGTGCTGGAGTATCAGCACGGCCGCGGCGAATTGCGGTTGCAGTCCGCCGATCCCCACGTGCCGCCCGTGCTCGACAACCGCTTCTGCGAGGACGAGGTGGATTGCGCCCGCTTGAGCGCCTGCTTCCGGGACGCCTTCGCCTTCACCCGGGTGGGCCCCCTGGCCGACCTCATCGAGCGGGTGAGCTTCCCGGATCCCACGCGGCCCATGGGCGACGAGCAGGTGGCGGGCCTCTGCCGCCGCTACTGCGGCAGTGGCTTCCATCCGTGCGGCACGGCCCGGATGGGCCCCGCCGGCGACCCCATGGCCGTGGTGGACCAGTACGGCTGCTGCCACGCCCTCGACGGTCTGGTGGTGGCCGACGCTTCGATCATGCCCGGGGTGCCCCGGGCCAATACCAACCTCACCTGCATCATGATCGGTGAGATGATCGGCGAGTGGCTGCGCACGCGGCCGGCGCGTTACGGGCTGTGAGGCTCGCCATGACGGACGGACGGCAGGAGGTGGGATGAGCGATCTGGCCATTCGCAACGTGCGCGTGCTGGACGGCGGTGGCGGACCGGCGCGGGAGGCGGAGGTGGAAGTGGACGGCGGCCGAATCGTCGCCGTGGGCCGGGCCGGGCCGGCGCGGCGGGAGATCGACGGCGGCGGCGCCTGCCTTGCCCCCGGCTTCATCGATACCCACGCCCACGACGACGGCGCCTTCTTCCGTCATCCGGGAATGGAGTTCAAGCTGGCCCAGGGCGTGACCACGGTGGTGAGCGGCAACTGCGGGTTCAGCGCCGTGCCCGCCGATCCGGAGCAGGATTCGGTGGCGGCCAGCGGCGGCATCCTGGCGGGGGTCGAAGGGGATTTCACCGATCTCGCGGGCTACTTCGACGCGGTGCTGGCGCGCCGCCCCGCCATCAACAACCTGATGCTGGTGGGTCACAACACCGTCCGCGCCCTGACCATGGGGATGGAGAAGCGCCGGCCCACCCCGGCGGAGCTCGCCACCATGCGCGGCCACGTGGAGCGCGCCCTCGAGCAGGGCGCCTGCGGCTTCTCCACCGGCTTGATCTACCGGCCCGGGCGCTGGAGCGACACCGACGAGATCGTCGCCCTGGCCCGGGCGGCGGCGCCCCACGACGCCCTCTACACCACCCACATGCGTAACGAGGGCGACCATCTGCTCGCCGCGGTGGAAGAGACGCTCACCATCGGCCGGGAAGCGGGCGTGCACGCGCACATCTCCCACCACAAGGCCGCCGGGCCCGGCAACTGGGGCAAGGTGAGGGAGTCCCTGGCACGGGTGGACGCGGCCCTGGCGGAAGGTCAGCGGGTAACCCTGGACGTGTATCCGTACACTGCGGGCAGCGGCCGCATGATCGAGTACTTCGATCTGGACAACCCGAGCCGCGAGCTGGCGGAGGTGATCCGCATCGCCAGTTGCCCGGCCTTCCGCCCGTACGAAGGGCGGATGCTCACGGACATTGCCGCGGAGCTCGGCGTGGATGTGACGGAGGCGGTCAAGCACGTGCTCACCGCCCCCAAGGGCGACCGCACCATCTGCATTCAGTTCATCATCGACGAGGCGGACGTGGAGACCAACCTGCGCCATGCCGACATGATGGTGGGCTCCGACGGCATTCCCGACCTGCGCGGCCGGCCGCATCCGCGCCTGTTCGGCACCTTCCCGCGGGTTCTCGGCCGCTACGTGCGGGAAAGGCACGTGCTGTCGCTCCCGGAGGCGGTGCGGCGCATGACGTCCCTGGCCGCGGCCACCTTCGGTCTGGTGAACCGCGGCCGTATCGAGCCGGGCTACTGGGCCGACCTGGTGCTGTTCGACCCGGACACGGTGCTGGACACGGCCAGCTACGACGACCCCAAGCGCGAGCCCACGGGGATTCGTCTGGTGACGGTGAACGGCGCCGTGGCCTACGAGGACGGCGTCCATACCGGTGCCGGCAGCGGCAAGATGCTGAGATACCGGCGGCCGGCCTACGGCGAGTCGGCTGCCTAGGCCGCCCGGGCGCTGGCACGGCCCGTGCAAGCAGCTACCGCGTGAACAGCCGCGAGGTCGACATCGCCATCATCGGCGCCGGCACGGCGGGCTTGAACGCCATCCGCGAGGCCCAGAAGTCCGGCAAGTCCTGGCTGCTGGTGGAACCCGGGCCCTACGGGACCACCTGCGCCCGGGTGGGCTGCATGCCGTCGAAGCTCCTCATCGCCTCGGCGGACGCCGCCCAGCAGGTGCGGGAGGCGGAGCAGTTCGGCGTGCAGGTTCAGGGTTGCGAGGTGGACGGTGCCGCGGTGATGGAGCGGGTGCGCCGGGAACGCGACCGATTCGTCCGTTTCGTGGTGGAGGACACGGAGGCGCTCCCGGCGGAGAACCGGCTCGCGGGCACGGCCCGCTTCCTGGACGCCAATACGCTGGAAGTGGCCGACGCGCCCGGGGCGCCGGTCACGCGGGTCCACGCCACCGCCACGGTGATCGCCACGGGCAGCCGTCCCTTCGTGCCTCCGGTGTTCGATGGGGTGCGCGAGGCGGTGCTCACCAGCGATACCGTGTTCGAGCTGCCGACCCTGCCCCGCTCCCTGGCCGTGATCGGCACCGGCATCGTCGGGCTGGAGCTCGGTCAGGCGCTTTCCCGCCTGGGGGTCGAAGTGACGTTCCTGGACCGGGCCGAGCACATCGGACCCGCCACGGACCCCGAGGTGATTCGCAGCATCGAGTCGGTGTTGTCCCGGGAGCTCCGGCTGCACATGGGCGCGGACATCACCGCGGCGGCTCGCCGGGACCAGGGCATCGAGATTACCTGGAACGGGGCCGGGGCCGGCGAGCAGAGCCAGATATTCGACGCGGTGCTCTCCGCCGCCGGACGTCCCCCCAACCTCGAGTCGCTGAACCTGGCCGCCACCGGGCTCGAGTTGGACCGCCGCGGCCTGCCGCCCTGGGATCCCGAGACCACCCAGTGCGGCGACAAGCCCATCTTTCTCGCCGGCGATGCCAACGGCCAGCGGCCGCTCCTTCACGAAGCGGGCGACGAAGGCCGGATCGGCGGCGAGAACGCGGCGCGCTGGCCCGACGTCAGCCGCCACGCCAGGCGCACCCCCCTGGCCATCGTGTTCTGCGATCCGCAGATTGCCCTGGTGGGCCGGCCGTTCCGCGAGCTCGACCCCGAGGCCATCGCCGTGGGCCAGGCCGCTTTCGACGATCAGGGTCGGGCGCGGGTGATGGGGCAGAACCGCGGACTCATGCGGGTTTACGCCCGGCAGGGCGACTGCACCCTGCTCGGCGCCGAGCTGTTCGGCCCCCGGGTGGAGCACCTGGCGCACCTGCTCGGCTGGGCGATCCAGCAGGAGCTTTCCGTGCAGGCGGCGCTGCGCATGCCCGTCTATCACCCCACCGTCGAGGAGGGCCTGCGCTCGGCCCTGCGCGATCTGGCCCGCAGCCTGAAGGTCCTGGGCGAGTGCCGCAGCGAGGACATGAGCGAGGCGCCGGGAACCTGAAGCCGGTTCAGTCGAAGCCGCCGAGCGCCTGCTTCAGGGCCTCGATGAGGCGCCGCGAAACGCCGGTCAGCAGCACGAACTCCGCGTCCAGCCGCGCCAGGGGGTCCTCGTCGTCCAGGCGGTCCTCGGCGGCGTCCATGCCCTGCAGACGAAGCTTGCGGATGATGCCGTCCTGATCGATGACGCAGCTCACCAGGTCCTCGAACACCACCCCCAGGCGGCTCAGCTTGAGTCCGTTCCTGACGTGCCGGCGCACGTCGTCGTCGGTGAGCTCCATGTCGAGCCAGCTCACCGTGGCGGCGCCGGCGGCTGGGTCCTGCATCCGGCACTCCCGGCCGGGCCGGAAGGCCGGCGGTCCGTCGCCGAGAAACACCCGGTTCAACAGGGTACCCACGGGCTGCTTGAACTCGAGCGGCGTCACCTGAAGGCTGCCGAAGGCTTTGCGCAGCGCGTCGAGAAACCGCTCCGCCGTGGCCTCCGAGGCGGTATCGATGCCGATCAGCTTGTCGGCCACCAGGCAGAATCCCTTCACCCGCTCGGATTTCAGCAACGCCTTGGGCATCAGCTCGGCGAACACCTCGTCCTTGAGCTGGCGCTTCTCCTTACGGCTGGGATCCCGCTGGGCGCGCTGCCGGAACTCGGCCAGACGCTCTTCGAGAGCCTCGTTCACCGCCGCCGCGGGCAGCAGCCGGGTCTGGCTTCGCAGGCGCAGCAAATCGGCGCCGCCCACCCGGCGGCACAGCAGCTCGTAGGCTTCGCCCGCCGGCGGCTCGAAGCCGGAGCTGCGCTCGGTGAACGCGCCGCAGGGTTTGAAGGTGGCTTCCTCGAGGGCCGCGGAGAGCGCCTCCTCGGAATCGGGCCAGTCGCTGTGCAGACGATAGAGACGAAGGTTCCTGAACATCGCGGTACCGGTTACGGGCGAGCGGCGCATTATCCGGATCGCTCCCCGCCCTGTCACGGACGGGCCGCTGCCGCGCCGCCGGGCGGTACCCGGGACCGGCGGAAGGGCGTATGATCCCCCGTCCATCGTTCGATCGGGGAGAAAGTACATGCGATGCCTGCTCGTCGTGCTCGCTGGCCTGTGGCTCACCGGTTGCGCGGAGAATCGGGCCGATTCCGCCGACGCCGAATCCGCTACCGCCGATCTGCTGGCGCCCCGCGCCGCCCAGGAACCCGGCTGGCGCCAACCGCTGTTCGAGGGGCTGGGGGACCTGCACTTCCCCATCACCACCAGCTCCGAGACCGCCCAGAAATACTTCGACCAGGGCCTGGCCCTGGCCTTCGCCTTCAACCACGCCGCGGCGGATTTCGCCTTCAACGAGGCGGCGACCCACGACCCGAACTGCGCCATGTGCTACTGGGGCAGCGCGCTGGTCCTGGGTCCCAACGTCAACGCCGCCATGGATCCGGGCAACGCCGCCCGGGCGCACCTGCTGGCCACCAAGGCCCAGTCGCTGGCCGCGGACGGCACCGACAAGGAGCGGGCCCTCACCGCGGCGCTGGTGCAGCGCTATCAGGCCGAGGAGCCGGAGGATCGTACTGCCCTCGACAGCGCCTACGCCGACGCCATGCGCCAGGTAGCCGCCAAGTACCCCGAGGACGAGGACATCCAGGCGCTCACCGCGGAGGCGCTCATGGACCTGCACCCGTGGGACTTCTGGATCGTCGACGGCGAGGCCCGGCCATGGACGGCGGAGATCCTGGATCACATCGAGCGCGCCCTGGCGCTGGACGAGGATCACGTGGGAGCGATCCATCTCTACATCCACGCCGTGGAGCAGTCGAGCGATGCCGCCCGCGCCGAGCCCTACGCCGACAAGCTGGCGGACCTGGCTCCTTCGGCGGGCCACCTGGTTCACATGCCGGCCCACATCTACATCCGCGTCGGCCGCTACCACGATTCAACGCTGAACAACATGAAAGCCGCGGACGCGGACGCCTCCTTCATCCAGGCCTGCCGCTCCAACAGCCCCATCTACCTCGCCGGCTACATCCCTCACAACTGGCACTTCGGCTGGATCACCGCCGGCATCGAGGGCTGGAGCGAGCAGGCCTTCGCCATGGCCCAGGGCACCGCGGCGCGGATCACTCCGGAGCTACTGCGCGCCCCGGGCATGGGCGTGGCCCAGCATTTTCTGATGCAGCCGGCCTTCGCCCAGGTGCGCTTCGGCGCCTGGGACGACATCCTCGCCGCGCCGGAGCCCGACGCCGATCTGGTGTACGCCCGCGGCGTCTGGCACTACGCCCGCGGCCGCGCCTTCCTCGGCAAGGGTGACGTGGCCCAAGCCCAGGCGGAAGCGGAGAAGCTCGCGGCGCTGCGGGCCGACCCGGCCATGGAGGAGGTGCGGTTCTTCGAGCGCGGCAGCGGCGACGACCTGCTCGTCATCGGTGAGTTGATGCTGAACGGCGAGATCGACGCCGCCCGCGGGGACCTGACGGCCGCCGCCGCCAAGCTGCAGCAGGCCGTGGCGCTGGAAGACGCCCTGCCCTACACCGAGCCCCCCGACTGGTACTACCCGGCCCGCCACTCCCTCGGAGTGATCCAGCTCGCCGCCGGGGACGCCGCGGCGGCGGAGCGCACCTATCGGGAGGACCTGGCGGTGATGAAGGAGAACGGCTGGGCGCTGCTGGGACTCGAGCAGGCGCTGCGGGCGCAGGGCCGCGACGAGGAAGCCGACGCCGTCCACGACCGCTTCGAAGCGGCCTGGCGCCACGCGGACGTCGAGATCAGCGCGTCCCGCATCTGACGGTGTCCGCGCCTCGGGAGGCTCCGCCGCTCCCCGGGCCGCGAACGTCTCCGCTGCGCGTCGCGGCGGAGCTGACGGCGGTTGTGCTGCTGGCCATTGCCGGGTCCGTGCTCGGGACCGCCACCGGAAGTCTGGCGCTGGGGTCGGTCCTGGGCATGGCACTGCCCCTTGCGGCGGCAACCGCGTTCCTGAGACGTCAGGGGTTGGGCTGGCGCGACCTGGGGTTCCCCCGGCGCATGGCGCCGGGGCGCTTCCTGCGCCTGGCGCTCGGCGGTGCGGTCGCCATCGTCGTGGTCACCGCCTTCCTGCTGACCCCCGCGCTGCGCGCTCTGGGCGCGCCGCCCATGGACACCGGCCTGCTGGTGGAGATCATCGAGGGCAACACGGCCGCCTACCTGGTGTTCCTGTTCCCGGTGGCGTGGGGCAGCGCGGCCTTCGGCGAAGAGCTGCTCCTGCGCGGCTTCGCGCTGCACCGCTTCGCCGGGCTCCTCGGTGCCGGATGGGGTCTGGCGCTGCAGGCGCTGCTGTTCGCCCTGGGCCACGCCTACCAGGGCGTCACGGGCATGATCAACCTGTTCGTGGTGGGTCTGCTGCTCGGCTGGCTCTACCTGCGCGCGGGGCGCAACCTCTGGCCGGCCATCGCCGCCCACGGCCTGGTGGACACGCTGAGCCTGACCCTGATCTACCTGGGCTTCGCCGAATCGCCGGGCCCGGCCACCACCTTCTGATCGATGGCGCCGAATACGCTGCGGCCCTCCGCGTCCCGCATCTCCATGCGCACCCGATCGCCCACGGACATGAACGGCGTTCTCGCCGCTCCATGGCGGATGGTTTCGATCATCCGCAGCTCGGCGATGCAGGAGTAACCCACGCCGCCGTCGGCGATGGCGGAGCCGTGCTCGGTGCCCTGGCGGTTCGAAACGGTCCCGGAGCCGATGATGCTGCCGGCGGCGAGGCTTCGGGTGCGGGCGGCGTGGGCGATGAGCTCGGCGAAGCTGAAGGTCATGTCTTCGCCTGCGTCGGGCCGGCCAAACAGCTCGCCGTTGTAGTACGTGAGCAGCGGCAAGGCCACCTTGGCGCCGCGCCAGCCGTCCCCCAGCTCGTCCGGGGTGACCGCCACCGGGGAGAAGCTGGAAGCCGGCTTGGACTGGAAGAAGCCGAAACCCTTCTCGAGCTCCGCCGGTATCAGGCCGCGCAGCGACACGTCGTTCACCAGCATCAGGAGCTGCACGTGACCCGCCGCTTCGTCCGCCGGCGTCCCCATGGGCACGTCGTCGGTGACCACGGCGATCTCGCCCTCGAAATCCAGCCCCCAGGCTTCCGATCCCAGGGGCACGTCGTCGCACGGCCCGAGGAAGCCGTCGGAGCCGCCCTGATACATGAGCGGATCGTGCCAGAAGGAGGCGGGCATCTGCGCCCCCCGGGCCCGCCGCACCAGCTCCACGTGATTCACGTAGGCACTGCCGTCGGCCCACTGGTAGGCCCGGGGCAGCGGCGCGGCGCAGGCCGCCGGATCGAAGGGCACGGCGTCGTCCCGCTCGCCGGCATTCAGCGCATCGGAGATCGCCTGCAGCCGTGGGCGCAGGGCCGCCCAGTCGTCCAGGGCCGCCTGCAGGGTGGGCGCCACCTCCGGTACTGCCACGTAGTGCTGCAGATCCCGGGACACCACCGCCAGACGCCCGTCGCGGCCGGCTTTCAGGCTCGCCAGCTTCATTGCGCCGACCCGGAGAGCTCGCGCTCGTGCAGCCACGCCGCATGCTGGGGCGCCCGCTTGGTGCGGCTCCACTCCTCCAGCATGGCGGGCGCCACCTCGTGGAGCCGGCGCAGATCCTCCTCGCTGCCGGTGTTCACCGCCAGCTCCACCCGATGTCCGTTGGGGTCGAAGAAGTAGATGGATTCGAAGATGCCGTGGTTCACCGGCCCCACCACCTCCAGCCCGGCCCCTTCGGCCTTGCGCTTCGCCTCCAGGAGCGCCTCCATGGTGTCCAGCTCGAAGGCGATGTGCTGAACCCACGCCGGTGTGTTCGGATCACGCCCCATGGGCGGCGAGTTGGGCAGCTCGAAGAAAGCCAGGACGTTGCCCATGCCCGCATCCAGGAACACGTGCATGTACGGGTCCGGTTCCTTGGTGGAGGGTACCCGGTCCTCGGCGATGGCGAGCACGAAATCCATGCCGAGCAGCTTCTGGTAGAACTCCACCGTCTCCCGCGCGTCGTTGCAGCGGTACGCCACGTGATGGATGCGCTTGATGCTCATGCCGCACCTCCCGCGCCCCGGCGCCGCTCACCGCCGAGCGCGCCGCGCCGCATCTGGTCGCGCTCCATGGATTCGAACAGCGCCTGGAAATTGCCCTCGCCGAACCCCTGGTCGCGCTTGCGCTGAATGAACTCGAAGAAGATGGGGCCGATCACGGTCTCGGAAAAGATCTGCAGCAACAGCTTGGGCTCGCCCCCGTCCGTGCTGCCGTCCAGCAGGATGCCGCGCCGCTCGAGCTCGGCAACCGGCTCGCCGTGGCCCGGCAGGCGCTCCTCGAGCATCTCGTAGTAGGTGTGCGGGGGCGGCGTCAGAAACGGCACGCCCCGGGCGTGGAGCGCGTCCCAGGTGGCGATCAGGTCGTCGCAGGCGAAGGCGATGTGCTGGATGCCCTCGCCGTTGTACGCCATCAGAAACTCCTCGATCTGGCCGTTGCCGCCCGCCTCCTCGTTGAGCGGGATGCGGATCTTGTCGTCCGGCGCGGTCATGGCCCGGGAGGTGAGGCCGGTCTGCTGGCCGCGAATGTCGAAGTGGCGGATCTCCCGGAAGTTGAACAGCTTCTCGTAGAATCGCGCCCAATGATCCATGCGGCCGCGGTAGACGTTGTGGGTGAGGTGGTCGATGACTTCCAGGCCGCACCCCCGGGGCCGGCGCTCCACCCCCTCGAGGAACTCGAAGTCGATGTCGTAGATGGTCGCGCCGTCCTCGACCGCGACCCCGTCGGCGTAGCGGTCGATGAGGTAGAGCGGCGCGCCGCCGATGCCGCGGATGGCGGGCAGACGCAGCTCCATGGGCCCCGTGGGGATGTCGATGGGTTGAGCGCCCAGGGCCAGCGCCCGCTCGTAGGCCCGGTGCGCGTCACCCACCCGGAACGCCATGCCGCAGGCGGAGGGGCCGTGCTCTTCCGCGTAGTAGGCGGCCAGACTCCTGGGTTCGTAGTTGACGATGAAGTTGACGTCGTTCTGCCGCCACAGGTGGACGTCCTTCGACCGGTGCCGCGCCACGTTGACGAAGCCGAGACGCTCGAAGACGGGCTCCAGCAGGCCCTTCTCGGGCGCGCAGAACTCCACGAACTCGAAGCCGTCCAGGCCCATGGGGTTCTCCGCAGACTGCGTGCTCATGATTACCTCGCTGATTCGCTGGGGCTCTCATGTTAGACAGCATTCGCCGCAAGCTTGCTTCTAATTCGGCCCACCGGGGGAATTTCTGGAAAGAATCCGCCTGCCTGGATGCAGAAAATGGAATATTCTTGCGAACGAGGTTGAACCGGAGAATTTTCGTGCAACTCGACCACACCGAGCGCCAGATCCTGCGGCTGCTCCAGGGCGACGGCCGCATGTCCAACGTGGAGCTCGCGGAGCGGGTCGGGCTGTCCGAGTCACCCTGCTACCGGCGGGTGAAGCAGCTCGAGCAGTCGGGGCTCATCCGCGGCTATGCGGCCATGGTCGACCAGCGGCTGCTGGGCCTCGAGGTCACCGCGTTCGTGCTGGTGACCATGGAGAAACAGCCGGACGCCGCCACCGAGGCCTTCATCGCCGCGGTGCAGGCGGAAGAGCACATCGTCGAGTGCTATGCGACCAGCGGCTCCCACGACTACCTGATGAAAGTCGTGGCCCGCAACATCGACCACTTCTCCGAGCTGTGCATGCAGCGGATCCTCAAGTTCCCCGGTGTCATGCACGTGGAATCCAGCTTCAGCCTCAAGGAGATCAAGCACAGCCGGGTGCTGCCGGCCTGACGGTCGGCACGCGATCTGCATGGCCCGCGGGCATGAAACCCCTGCTCGTCGTCCTCTGCTCTGCGGCCCTCGGCGCGTGCGCCGGTTACCCCCGGCTCGAGCCGGCGCCCGGGGCCACCCTGGCCAACGGTTATCGGGTCGTCTCCGAGGTGGACGGCGTGGACCTCGCCGTGCGCACGGACGCCTGGAAGTCGGATCGCTCCGTGCTGCGCTACACCACGCCGCTGCAGGTGACGGTGGAAAACCATTCGGATCGGCCGGTGACCCTCCGCTACCAGGACTTCGCCCTGGTGGCGGACGACGGCCGGGTGTTCTCCGCCTTGCCGCCGTTCGAGATCGAGGGCACCATCCGCGAGCCCGCGGGACGCGTCCGCGCGCATCCCATCTACCGGTCTCCTGGCTTCATCTACGACCGGTTCTACGTCTCACCCTACTACCGGCACTTCTACCCGTCGCTGACGCCGTTTCCAGGCCGCTTCTACTACGACCCCTTCTACTACGACACCTACTTCACCGTGTGGCGCGACGTGGACCTGCCCACCGACGAGATGCTCGAGCGGGCGCTGCCGGAGGGGGTGGTTCAGCCCGCCGGACGGGTGAGCGGGCTGATCTACTTCGAGCCCGTGGACCGCCGGGCCGACGCCGTGGAGTTCCGTTTCGATCTGGTGGACAGCAGCGACGGCAACGTCTTCGGCGAGGTGAGCATCCCCTTGCAGGTGGAGTAGCCGAGTTCACAAGTCCAGGCTCGTCACCCCCTCGTCCACCCGCCGCACGGACGTGGTGAACGCCGCGAGTCCCAGCACCACCAGGACGAACACCACGCCGGCCGTCTCCAGAGCCACCGCCACGCTGTAGCGCTCGGCGATGAAGGAAATGGGAATCACCCCGAGGGGCATCAGGCCATGGGACATCATGTCGATGCTCATGATGCGGCCGCGCATGGCGCTCTCCACCTGCACCTGCAGCATTCCCCGGTTGAGGGACATGTTCCAGGCGGACAGCCAGCCGATGGCCGCCACCAGCACCACGGCGAGCCAGACCACCTGAGCCGAGCCGAAAGCGGCGGTGAACACGCCCCAGCCAACGCAGGTGGAGATGAGCCAGACCCCCTTGTTGCGGAGCCCGCCCATGGACGCCAGCATCAGCGAGCCGAGAATCGCGCCCACGCCCATGGACGACATGAGCAGCCCCAGATCGTCCGGGCCGCCGCCGAGGATGTCCTCGTTGAAGGCGGGCAGCAGGGTGTTCAGCGGCATGCCGAACAGAAACGGCACGATGGACAGCAGGATCAAGCCCAGCACCGGCGGGTTGGCGCGGACGTAGCGCAGGCCGTCCAGCATGTCGGTGAGGGGACTCTTGTCGTCGGGCTCCTTGATCCGGCCCGGCCGCTTGACCAGGAGCATGGTCGCCGCGGAGAGGAAGTACAGCACGGCGATCATCAGGTAAACGATGCCCACGCCGTAGGTCGAGGACGTATCCCCCGCCGCCACCCAGGCGATGAGAAAGCCGGCGAGCGCGGGACCGAGGATGCGGGACAGATTCCAGCCGGTGGTGTTCAGGGCCATGGCCGTGAAGATCAGCCGGTCCGGAATCAGCTCCGGAACGAACGCCTGGCGCGCGGGCATGGAGAGCGCGAGCACCGTGCCGTTGAAGAAGCCGAACCAGATGAAATCCCAGAAGGTCACCCGGTCGCCGAGGATGATCAGCGCCATCACCACCACGGCCGCGCAGTTCAGCGCCTGAGCCAGGGTGATGATGCGCCGCTTGGGCAGCCGGTCAGCCACCACGCCGCCCCACAGGGAGAACGCCACCTGGGGCACCATGAACGACAGGGTCACCCAGGCCAGATCCATGGCCGAGGAGGTGAGGGTGTAAACCAGCCATCCGCGCGCCACGATCTGCATGTTCATGGCGAAGGACGAGGCCAGACTACCCACCCACAGCCAGCGGAAGTCGGGTACCTGCAACGCCTTCAGTATGTCGCGGCTGGCCACGGTGGTCCTCTGGGACGAGCCGGGCAGTGTATCACGGCCCATCCCCCGCTCCGCCGCGCTCCCTCTGTATAATCGCCGGCTTTCGCGAGCGCACACGACGCTCCGCCCCACGACCAACAGGAATGAGTTTGTCCCGGACCTCTCCCGCGAGTTCTCCGCCGGGCGTGCCGCGTCGCGCCCGCTATCTGCTGTTCGCCGCCCTGGTGGCCGTGGGCATGGGGCAGACCATCGTCTTCGCGGTGCTGGCGCCCCTGGGCCGGGAGATCGGCCTGAGCGAGGTGCAGGTCGGGGCCATCATCTCCGCCTCGTCCATCACCTTCTTCATCGCCAGCCCCATCTGGGGTCGGGTCAGCGACCATTGGGGCCGCCGGCGGGTCATGCTCATCGGCCTGTTCGGCTACACCGCCGGCACGCTGATCTTCGCCTCCGTGTTCCAGGCAGCGCTGCTCGGCATCCTGGTACCTCTGCCCGCCTTCCTGGCCCTCACGGTGGCGCGCATGGCTCAGGCCACCGTCATGTCCGCCACCCCGCCGGCCTCCGCCGCCTACATGGCGGACATCACCGATCTGCGCACCCGCACCCGGGGCATGGGCGCCATCGGCGCCGCCAACAACGTGGGGGCGGTGATCGGCCCCGCCCTGGGCGGCCTGCTGGCCGTGTTCTCGCTGCTCACGCCCATCTACTTCGCCGCCCTGGTCACCCTGATCGCCGCGTTCGCGGTGCTGGCGGCGCTGCCGGAGCCGGTGAAGCACGTGGCGAGCAAGCCGCGCCGCCGGCTGCGCTACAGCGACCGTCGCATACTGCCTTTCGTGGTGGTGGGGGTGGTGATGTTCATGGGGATGGCGGTAGTGCAGCAGACCCTGGCGTTCCGCCTCCAGGACGTGCTGCAGCTCACCGGCGCCGAGACCGCCCGCGCCTTCGGCACCGCCATGATGCTCATGGCCCTGGCCTCCCTGGTAGCCCAGGGCCTGGTGGTGCAGCGCCTGGACCTGGCGCCGTTCACCCTGCTGCGCATCGCCATGCCCATCCTCCTCACGGCCTTCGTCGCCATCACCCTGGCGGACGGCCGCGCCACGTTCCTCGGCAGCATGGCGGTACTCGGCTTCGGCATGGGGCTCGCCGGCCCGGCGTTCATGGCCGGGGCCTCCATGGCGGTGAGCGCGGACGAGCAGGGGGCCGTGGCCGGGGTCGCCAGCTCCTGCGGCCCGCTGGGCTTCACCGTGGGACCCCTGCTCGGCACGGCCCTGTACCAGATCGACGGACAGTTGCCGTATCTGGTGACGGTGCTGGTGTACCTGCCCCTGCTGGCGTTCACCTACCTGGTCCGGGTCCGTCCCGGCGCCGACGACGGCGCTGCCTCCTGAGTCCGGTTGTATCGTTCCGCGTTATTCCCGACAATTCCCGCCTCCCCCTGTGACCCGCGAGGCGCCATGCCCGGCCTGTTGCCCGACGTCGACCCCGACGGCCTGCTCGAGTATTCGGTGGTCTACACCGACCGTTCCCTGAACCACATGTCCGGCGCCTTCCAGGACGTCATGAAGGACGTCTCCGGAATGCTCAGGGAGGT
>JAWLCV010000066.1:0-22299 GCA_041686955.1 Pseudomonadales bacterium | reverse complement strand
ATCGGCGAGGATCGCTGTTCGCCATCCGCTCTCCGCTTTCCGCTGGAAGGTGCCCAGCCAGCTCCGTCGCCCGATTCTCGCCTCTCGCCTCTCGCCTCTCGCCTCTTGCCGAAAGCCGAAAGCCGACCGCCGAAAGCCCTTCAGCGGAAAGCGGAAAGCGGACAGCGGACAGCGCCAGATTCCATTGCCCACTCCCGCCCCCTCGCGTACCATACATACCCGACCAAATTACTCGGATTTGCGCTGCGGCGCATGAGACTGACCTATGATCGAGATTTCCGAATCCGCCCAGGCCTACCTGCGTGAGCTGTTGTCGAAGCAGGAGGAGCCCGACGTGGGCATCCGGGTGTTCGTCGCCCAGCCGGGTACCCCCCATGCAGAGACGTGCATCGCCTACTGCCGGCCGGGGGAGGAGCAGTCCGGGGACATCCCGGTGAGCTACGACGGCTTCACGGCCTGGTTCGAGGAGCGCAGCGTGCCCTACCTGGAAGACGCCGTGGTGGACTACCAGGAGGACCGCATGGGCGGGCAGCTCACCATCAAGGCGCCCAATGCCCGGGTCCCCAAGGTCGGGCCCGATGCGCCCATCGAAGACCGCATCAACTACGTTCTCTACAACGAGATCAATCCCGGCCTTGCCGCCCACGGTGGCATGGTGACCCTGGTGGAAGTCCTGGAGGACAACGTTGCCGTGCTGCAATTCGGCGGCGGCTGTCAGGGCTGCGCCGCCGTGGACATCACCCTGAAGAACGGGGTGGAGCGCACGCTCATGGAGCAGATTCCGGATCTCGCCGGGATTCGCGACGCCACGGACCACACCGTCACGGAGCACGCGTACTATCGCTGACGAGCGCGCTGAAGAACGCGGCCGCCGGCGAAGGCATCCGCCGGCGCTCGTCTGCAGCGGATGATCGCCTTCAGCCGGCGGCCACCTGCGGCTGGGGCCGACGAGCACGCAGCCGGGCATTCAAGGTGACATGGAGCTCCTCGAGCAACGATTCCGTGGTTTCCCAGTCGATGCAGGCGTCGGTGATGGAGACCCCGTAACGGAGCTTGGACGGATCGTCCGGCAGCGGCTGGTTGCCCGCGTGCAGGTGGCTCTCGATCATGAGGCCCACGATGGATTCATTTCCCGCCAGAATCTGATCCCGAACGGCCCGCGCCACCTCGGCCTGGCGCTCGTGGTTCTTGGCCGAGTTGGCGTGACTGCAATCCACCATGATGTTCGGCGGGCCCGGGAGCGCGGCCAGCGCCCGCTCACAGGCGGCGATGCTGTCGGCGTCGTAGTTCGGCCCCTTGGCGCCGCCGCGCAGAACCACGTGGGCGTAGCGGTTGCCGCGGGTATGCAGGACGGAAACCTGTCCGGCGGGGTTGATGCCGAGAAAACGATGCGGGCTCGCCACGGATTGCAGGGCGTTGATGGCGACGTCCAGGGAACCGTCCGTGCCGTTCTTGAAGCCCACGGCGCAGCTCAGCCCCGACGCCATCTCGCGGTGGGTCTGGGACTCGGTGGTGCGGGCGCCGATGGCGGACCAGGCGATCAGGTCCTGCAGATACTGCGGGGTGATGGGGTCCAGGGCCTCGGTGGAGAGCGGCAGCCCCATGTCGGCGATGTCCAGCAGCAGTTGCCGCGCCAGGGTGAGCCCTTCGTCGATGCAGAACGTGTCGTTCAGGTGCGGGTCGTTGATCAGGCCCTTCCAGCCCACCGTGGTGCGGGGCTTCTCGAAGTAGGCGCGCATCACCAGCAGCAGGCTGTCGCCCACCCGATCGGACAGGGCGCGCAGTCGGGTGGCGTACTCCCGGGCGGCGGTCACGTCGTGGATGGAGCAGGGGCCCACAACCACGAGCAATCGGTGATCCTCTCCCGAGAGGATGGCGCGGACCGCCTCCCGGGCCTGATGGACGGATTCGCGAACCGTCTCGGTGGCTGGCAACCGGGCCTTGAGCTGCTCCGGGGTCACCAGAACCTGGTGAGACTCGATGTTCAGGTTCTCCAGCCGCTCGTGGGGGTGGGCCGGCCGGGCGGGCTGGTTCAATGGCGCATCGTTCATGATCATGGCTCCTCGTCTCGTATGTCACGGGGCCACAAAAAAACCCCGGGGCGGGCTGCCACACGGGGTTTCAGATCCGGAGGCAGCCTGCGCTGCCTTCGGTGGGACCAAGGCAACGCTAGTTCGAAAAAAAGAAATAGCCCGCCCACCAACGACGCCGAGCGACGTGCCGGTGGTTGATGCGGTTCTCGAACAGGTTGCTTCGACCCTTCATGACCGGCGATGGTACCGGAGCCGGAGGGGAAATCAAGCGCCGGCGTCGGCAGGGTCCCGTGTGCGTCCCGGCGCCGTCCGAGTAGAATGCGCCACCCCGTGATCGAGTGAACGAGCGCCTATGAGCGGCAAAGTGGGTTTCGTCAGCCTCGGTTGTCCCAAGGCCCTGGTGGATTCGGAGCGGATCCTCACGCGGCTCGCCGAGGAAGGCTACCGCACCGTGGAGCGTTACGAGGACGCGGACGTGGTGGTGGTGAACACCTGCGGGTTCATCGATGCGGCCAAGGCCGAATCGCTCGAGACCATCGAGGAAGCCCTCGGCAGCAACGGCCGGGTGATCGTCACCGGCTGCCTCGGTGCCGATGCGGCGGCGCTCGAGAGCCGCTTTCCGGAGCTGCTTTCCGTCTCGGGCCCCCAGGCGACCGATGCGGTGGTGAGCGCCGTGCGGGCTCACGCGCCGCTGGCGCAAGACGCTGCGGCCGCCGTGGATCTGGAACGGCTCATGGGGCCGGCGGGGGTGAAGCTGACGCCGCCGCACTATGCGTACCTGAAGATCTCCGAGGGCTGCAATCACGGCTGCACCTTCTGCATCATCCCGAGTATGCGGGGCAAGCTGAGATCCCGCTCCATCGACGACGTGCTGCGGGAGGCCGAGAAACTGGCCGCCGCGGGTGTGCAGGAGGTGCTGGTGATCGCCCAGGACACCAGCGCCTACGGCGTCGACCTCCGATACCGCAGGGTGCTTCACGGCGGCCGGGAGCTGCCCTCGGATCTCGAGACCCTGTGCCGTGAGCTGGGGCGGCTCGTGCCGTGGGTCCGCCTGCACTACGTCTATCCCTACCCCAGCGTCGACCGGTTGCTGCCTCTCATGGCGGAGGGGCTGGTGCTGCCCTATCTGGACGTCCCGCTGCAGCATGCGGATCCGGACATCCTGCGGGCCATGCGCCGCCCGGCGGCGGTGGAGAACACGCTGAAGCGGATCGCCCGCTGGCGCGAGATCTGCCCCGATCTGGTGCTGCGCAGCACCTTCGTCGTCGGCTTCCCCGGCGAGACGGACCCCGCCTTCGAGCGGCTGCTGGATTTTCTCGAGGAGGCGGAGCTCGACCGGGTGGGGTGCTTCACCTACTCGGACGTGGAGGGCGCAGCGGCCAACGGCCTGCCGGGTCACGTGGAGGAGCGCGTCAAGCTCGACCGCCAGGAGCAGCTCATGGAGCTGCAGGCGCGGATCAGCGAGGAGAAGCTGGCGCGCAAGGTGGGCTCGCGCATGGAGGTGCTCGTGGACCGGGTGGAGGGGGGTGTGGCCGAAGCCCGCAGCCGCGGTGATGCGCCGGAGATCGACGGCACCGTGCGGGTGAGCGGGGCGGCGGGCCTCGAGCCGGGCGAGCGGGTCTGGGTGCGGGTCACGTCGAGCGACACCCACGATCTCCACGCCGAGTATCTGGGGACGGCGGTGGAATTGGATTAGAATTCCGATCTATGCAACGAGGAACGGCTGATGTGGTATCTGATTGAGGACTTCTTCGAGCAATCCCTGGCGATGAAATTCTTCATCGCGTGGGGCTGGCTGTCGGTGATCATCATGCTTTCCAGCCTGTTCTTCTAGTAGCGGTCCGGTCGTCATGTGGCTCTCGTCCCTGCACCCCGAGCAACGACAGGCGCTGCTCGGGCTGGCGCACAACGTCATCGTCTCCGACGGGCTGCTCGATCCCAACGAGGAGGGCATGCTCGACGAGTTCAAGCGCGAGATGGAGTTGAATCCCGCCGAGGAGTCCGACTATCTGGAGCTCGACGGCATCGAGCGCATCTTCGATACCCGCAAGTCCCGGGTGATCGCGCTTCTGAACCTGATACGCCTGAGCTACGCCGACGGCGCCTTCGAGATCGAGGAGGAGTGTCTGCTCAAGGAGATCAGCCGCACCTTCGAGGTCTCCGACGAGGACTTCCTGCTGCTCGACAACTGGGTGCGGCGGCTTTTGGCGCTGGAGACCGAGGCCCGCCGCCTCATGGGACGCTGACCGACCCTCAGGCGCGCCGGGTTTCCGGCACCAGCAGGGTCCGCTCGAGGCGTTCCAGCGCCAGTTCCACCTCCACCCGGTCCTGCTGCAGCTCAGAGGACGGGCGGAAACGTATCCCGCAGCGAAAGCGCTGACCTTGACGGACGCAGTTGTGGACGATGCCCACCAGGTTGTCCACCCTGAGCTCGTCGCACCGCAGGGAGAGATAGACCGGGCGGTCCTTGGGAAGGGGCTGATCGATGTGCACGGCGATGCCGTACCGGCTGAAATCCACCGCCATCGCCGGCAACGCGCCGAGCCGCCCGCGGGGCCGGAGCGCCACCTCGATCCGGGAGCCGTCCACGCGACGGGTTTTTCTGCGGTCGCCCGCTGCTTCACCGCTGGTCATGGGCCGATGGTAGCCGGGCGTGCCGGTCGCGACTGTGAACTGGCTCCCAGGGCCGCGCCGCCCGGCGCCCTCAGGCGTCCTCGAGCAGCCGCCGCTTCGCGTCGTTGAGCTGTTGGGCCAGGTAGTTGGAGCCCCCCCGGTCCGGGTGCAGCTTCTGGATCAGCCGCCGGTGCGCATCCAGGATCTCCTGGCGGCTGGGTTGCCCCGTCAGGCCGAGCACCTCGAGAGCCTGATCCCGACTCATGCCGGATGCCCCGGGCGCACCCCGCCCTGCCGCGGGCCGGGTGAACAGCGACCGGAACAGGGGCACGTAGCGCAGCAGGCCGAGGCCCCGGCGCAGGAACGGCAGCGCGGCGGCGATGACCGGGGCGAGCCAATGCAGGCGCCCGGTGACGGCCAGCAGGGCCAGGGCCACCACCAGCGTCGCGGCAGCGAGGGTGAGCAGGGTGCGGTAGCGTCCCTTGAGAAACAGCACGGTCAGGGCCGCTCCGATCAGCAGCGCCGCGAGCACGAGGAGCATGGAGGCACGCTTTGAATGCACTGAGCAACCACTTATGATGCCACGGATGCTCGAGGCGTGAGTGCCTGGGAGGCGAATGGATCGGGACGAGATCGAACGGTGGCTGGAGGAGTTGCGGATCGAGCATCGCGATCTCGACGAGGTGATCCGTCACCTGGTCGAAACCCGGCACAGCGACACCATGCGCATCCAGCGTCTGAAGAAGCGCAAGCTCAAGCTCAAGGACATGATGTCGAAGCTGGAGAGCGAGCTCATTCCGGACCTCGACGCGTGAGGCGGACGGCATGAAGCGCGCGGACCGGCCCCTCACCGTGGCGATCAGCTCGCGCACGCTGTTCGATCTCGCCGAGAGCAACGCGGTCTACGAGACCGAGGGGCTGGAAGCCTACCGGCAGTACCAGATTGCCCACGAGGACGACGTGCTGGAACCCGGCGAGGCCTTCCACTTCGTCAAGAAACTCCTGAACATCAACAAGCTGCTGGGCCAGCCCAGGGTCGAAGTGATTCTGCTGTCGCGGAACTCCGCGGACACGGGGCTGCGCATCTTCAACTCCATCAAGGCATACGACCTGGCCATCACCCGGGCGGCGTTCTGCGGCGGCGAGTCGCCGTACCGCTACATTCGCGCCTTCGGCTGCAGCCTGTTTCTTTCCACCCATCCCGATGACGTGACCCACGCGCTGGAGCACGGGGTGGCGGCGGCCACGCTGCTCGGCCGCAGCGCGGGCACCCGGGAGACCGGCGACGACCTGCGCCTGGCGTTCGACGGCGATTCGGTGCTGTTCTCGGACGAGGCGGAACAGATCTACCAGGAGCGGGGCCTGGACGCCTTCAGCGCCATGGAGGCGGCGTCGGCGGCACGACCGCTGGAAGGGGGGCCGTTCAAGGATTTCCTGGCGGCCCTGCACAATCTGCAGCGTGAGTTCGCCGGCCAGCACTGTCCCATCCGTACCGCTCTGGTGACTGCCCGGGGCGCGCCCGCCCACGAGCGGGTGATCCGAACCCTGCGGGCGTGGGACATCCGCCTCGACGAATCCCTGTTCCTCGGCGGCATGGACAAGACCGAGTTCCTCCGGGCGTTCGGCGCCGACGTGTTCTTCGACGATCAGAGCCAGCACTGCGAGCGGGCGAGCGTGCACGTCGCGGCCGGCCATGTGCCCCACGGCATCGCCAACCGTACCAAATAAGTTATACTTCGCGGCCTCGTTATACGCGCAAGTTCTTAGACCGAACCTTCGCGGGGGAAGGCCTCATGAAGCTTCAACAGCTCCGCTACATCTGGGAGGTCGCGCATCACGATCTGAACGTGTCGGCCACCGCTCAGAGCCTGTTCACCTCCCAGCCGGGCATCAGCAAGCAGATCCGGCTGCTCGAGGACGAGTTGGGGGTGGAGATCTTCGCGCGCAGCGGCAAGCACCTGACCCACGTCACCACGGTGGGCGAGACCATCATCCACATGGCGGGGCAGATCCTGCGGCAGGTGGAGGCCATCAAGCAGGTGGCTCAGGAGTACAGCGACGAAACCCAGGGCAGCCTCTCCATCGCCACCACCCACACCCAGGCGCGCTACGCGCTGCCGGAGGTGATCGAGGATTTTCGCGGCCGCTACCCGGAAGTGGTGCTTCACATGAACCAGGGCTCGCCCACCCAGATCGCCGAGCTGGCGGCGGCCGGGGACGTGGATTTCGCCATCGCCACCGAGGGCCTGGAGCATTTCAACGATCTGGTGATGATGCCCTGCTACGCCTGGAACCGCTGCGTGGTGGTGCCGGCGGGACATCCGCTCATCGAGCGCTCCGCGTCGGCCGGCGGCCTGACCCTGGCGGACGTGGCCGACGAGCCCATCGTCACCTACGTGTTCGGCTTCACCGGCCGTTCCCGGCTGGACGAAGCGTTCGCCGCTGCCGGGCTCGCGCCCCACGTGGTGCTCACGGCTACGGACGCGGACGTCATAAAAACCTACGTGCGCCTGGGCCTCGGGGTGGGCATCATCGCCCGCATGGCGCTGGATCCGGACATGGACGCGGATCTGGTGGCCCTGGACGCGTCGCACCTGTTCGAGCCCAGCGTGACTCACATCGGGTTCCGACGGGGAACCTTTCTGCGCCGCTACATGTACGATTTCATCGAGCGCTTCGCGCCCCACCTGCATCCTGAGCGGGTGAACGCGGCGGTGTCCTGCGCCACCCGGGCGGAGCGCGAGGCACTGTTCGCCGGGCTGGAGCTGCCGGTTCGCTAGGAGAAGTTGGTGAACGTTCTTTGTCTCGATCTCGAAGGGGTGCTGATTCCGGAAATCTGGCAGGCGGTGGCGGACCACACCGGCATCGACACGCTGCGCAAGACCACCCGTGACATCCCGGTGTACGACGACCTGATGCAGCTTCGGCTCGACGTGCTGGCGGAGCACGATCTGCCGCTCAGCACCATCCAGAGCGTCATCGACGGCCTGGAGCCTCTGCCCGGCGCCCCGGAGTTTCTCGGTTGGGCCCGGCAGCGCTTCCAGGTGGCCATCATCTCGGACACCTTCTATCAGTTCGCCATGCCGCTGATGGCCAAGCTCGGCTGGCCGACGCTGCTGTGCCACGACCTGGTGGTGAAGGACGACCGCATCGTCGACTACAGCATCCGGCAGCCCGACCCCAAGCGCCGCTCGGTGCAGGCGTTCCGGTCGCTGAACTACAAGGTGCTGGCGGCGGGCGATTCCTACAACGACGTCTCCATGCTGGAGGAGTCGGACGCCGGGTTCTTCTTCTGCGCCCCGGACAACGTGCGTTCGGAGTTTCCCCAGTACCCGTTCGCCGCGGATTACGAAGCCCTGAAGCGGCTGCTCGCGGCGGCCTGACGGCGGCTCAGACCACGGTTACGGTGGCGTTGAGGGTCACCGTGGCCGAGAGTGAGGCGGTCACCAGGCAGGTTTCCTCCGCTTTGTGCAGAATGCGCTCGGCCCTGGACTCGGAGCCGGCCGGGGCCTCGAGCACCGCATCGATGGTGATCTCGGTGAAGCGTACCGTTCGGTCCACCTTCTCCAGGGTGCCCTCCACCGCGCAGGTGAGCTTGTGCCATTCCAGCTTGGAGGCGCGGGCGATGGCGCGAAAGGTCAGGGCGTAGCAATCGGCCACCGTGCCGACGAGCAGGGTCTCCGGCGACCAGCGATCGCCCGGGCCGCCGTACTCGGCGGGCGCGTTGGTGGTCAGCTCGGGCAGCCCCGGTGAACGCAGCGGGATGTCGTCCGCGGTGGCCTGCAGGTCGATGGTGGCGCGGTAGTGGTGAGGCAGGGGTTCCATGACGTCTCCGGCTCTTAACGCTCGGGTCATTGAAACCGATTCACCCGACGCTGCCCATAGGGACATTCCGATCGTGGATAATCGACCCCTGGAGTCCATCGACGGGAGATACCGTGCCAAGTCCTGCCTTCTCGCTGCCCGATCTCTGCGATGCCCATCCGGACGTGGTTCGCGTGGCGGAGCCCCTGTTCACCGGTTACGGCGGCCGCAGAGCCTTCGGCGGGCCCATCCGCACCGTGAAGTGCTTCGAAGACAACAGTCTGGTCGCGGAGCGGGTCCGGGAGCCGGGGGAGGGAGCCGTGCTGGTGGTGGACGGCGGCGGGTCCCGGCGCTGTGCCCTGGTGGGCGACAACCTGGCGGCGCTGGCGTCGGAAAACGGCTGGGCGGGAATCCTCGTCTACGGCTGCGTGCGGGACGTGGAGGAGCTCGCCGCCATCGACGTGGGCATACAGGCTCTGGCGTGTCACCCGCTGCGCAGCATCAAGCGCGGCGACGGCCAGCGCGACGTGCCGGTGAGCTTCGCCGGCGTTCACTTCGTTCCGGACCAGTTCGTCTATTGCGACCCGAACGGCGTGGTGGTGGCGCCGGTGGAGCTCGAGTAGCGCGCCGGGCTCACTCCGTCATCATCCACACGGTCTGCCCGTCCGGCAGCTCCACCGCCCGCCACACCCCCGGCTCCAGGCGGGTCAGCGAGGCGGTGTGCCCGCGGCGGATTTCCAGGGTCGCGCCGTCGCCGTCGGGGGTGAGCCGAAGGCCCAGGGGGGGCGGTTGTGCCCCTCGGGGATCCACCCACAGGGGCCCCACCTCGATCCATTCCACCGGATGGCCCGCAGCGGCATCCAGCCAAACCAGGCGGTCGGCGGGCAGGCGCAGCTCGAGCTCGGCGGGCCGGGTGCCGTAGCAGCGCCCGATGCTCCCGGCGTATCCCGCCGCCGGATCGTTCGGCACGATAGGAAGGCCGGAAGGCGCCGAGCAGGGCGGCCGGTTCGGCGCGATGCGCAGGACATGCAGGGCCGCGGCGTCCCCATGGGAAGTGCCGGCGGCGGCCGCGCCGAGCAGCAGGGCCAGGGCCGCGAGGGTTGCCGTGAGTGCCGTGAGGCTCGTCATGGGTCGGAGTGTAGCGCCGCGGAGCCCGGCCCGCGGGGGCTGGATCACAGCCTCAGTGTGCGCAGCTCCGGATCCGGCGCGCTCCGGTCCCAGAGACGGGTGAAATCTTCGGTCAGGCGCCGTGCCTGCACCGGATCACCGGGATTGGTCACGGCCTCGTAGCTGCGGAAGTCCGGCAGCAGCAGATACCCTTGCTCGTCCCAGGTGACGAAGCTCGATTCCTCGCCGCGCTGGGCCTCGGGCAGCTTGCGGATCTCGATGCTGCTGTCCAGGCGGCGGGCGAGCTCCACCAGGTCGTGACCGCGGCTGACCATGGCGCTCGAGTCGGCGATGAGGATGCGTACCGTGGCGGACGGGCTGCTGCGGGCGAAACGGGAGACGGCCTCCGTCACGTCAGCGTGATCGAAGAGCGCGTGGTCGAGCTGCGGGCTCAGGATCAGCAGCTTGCGCCGCGGCAGCTCGAGCGCCTCGACGAGCCCCCGCAGGCAGTCGCCTTCGCCGTGCAGTTGCCGGAGCTCCGAAGGCGGCGCGTCGCTCGGGGACCCGGGCCGCGGCTGGACCACCGGCGCCGGAACCTCTCCAGGCGCTTCGAACGGAATGGGCAGCTCGAGCTCCATGCTCTGATGGGGAATTCCCGCTTCCATGTATTCCCCGCCCACGGGCACGAAGCCGGCCTTCCGGTAGAAGCCCGCGGCGTGGGTCTGGGCGTGAAGAAAAACCTTGCGCATGCCCTGGCGCCTGGCCTCGTCCACGGCCGCACCGAGCAGCCGTGCCCCCAGGCCGCAGCCCCGAAGCTCTGGGAGGACCGCCATGCGGCCGATCTGGCCGGACGGCAACAAGCGGGCGCATCCCACGGCACGCCCGGATTCGTCGAGCGCCAGGAAGTGGCGGGAGACATCGTCCTCGCCGTCCCATTCCAGCTCCCGCGGAACCCTCTGCTCTTCGATGAAGACCCGTTCGCGAACCGCACGGAGCTGGTCGCGGTAGCGGCTCCAGTCGGCGGGAATCACGTGGATCTGCATGGCTCAGGGCCCGGTCATTCGCGCCAGCCGTGCCGCCAGGCCCACGTAACGGGCCGGGGTGAGCGCTTCGAGCTCGCGGCGGGCGGCTTCGGGCAGGTCCAGCCCGGCCAGCACTTCCCGGTACAGGGCTTCATCGAGCTGACGCCCCCGGGTCGCCTTCTTGAGCTGCTCGTAGGGCTCGGGCAGACCGTGCTTGCGCATCACCGTCTGCACCGCCTCCGCGAGCACCTCCCAGCTTTCCGCCAGGTCCTGGGCGATGGCCGCCTGATTCACTTCCAGGCGGTCCAGCCCCTTCAGGGTCGCCCGATACGCCACCAGACAATGGCCGAACGCGGCGCCCACGTTGCGCAGCACCGTGGAGTCCGAGAGATCGCGCTGCCAGCGGGAGACCTGCAGCTTTTCCGCCATGTGTCCGAGCAGCGCGTTGGCGATGCCGATGTTGCCCTCCGAGTTCTCGAAGTCGATGGGGTTCACCTTGTGGGGCATGGTGGAGGAGCCGGTTTCCCCCTCCACCTTGCGCTGGCGGAAGTAGTCGATGGCGATGTAGCTCCAGACGTCCCGATCGAAGTCCAGGAGGATCTGGTTGAAGCGCGCCAGGGCGTGGAAGATCTCCGCCAGGTAGTCGTGGGGCTCGATCTGGGTGGTGTGGCGGTTCGGCTGAAGCCCCAGGGCGCGGATGAAGGCGTCGCTCAGGGCGATCCAGTCCACGTCCGGATAGGCGGCCACGTGGGCGTTGAAGTTGCCGACCGCGCCGTTCATCTTGCCGAGAACGTCGTTGCCCGCGAGCAGGGCCATCTGCCGGCGCAACCGGCTCGCCACGTTGCGCAGCTCCTTTCCCAGGGTGGTGGGGGACGCGGTCTGCCCGTGGGTACGGGAGAGCATGGCGAGCTCGGCCGTATTCTCGGCGAGGGCTTCCACCTGCGTCACGAGCCGGTCCATCTCCGGCAGCAGCACCCGTTCCCTCGCGTCGCGCACCATGAGGGCGTAGGCCAGATTGTTGATGTCCTCGGAGGTGCAGGCGAAGTGCACGAACTCGATGTGTTCCGCCAGGCCCGGCACCTGCGCCAACCGATCCTTGACGAAGTACTCCACCGCCTTCACGTCGTGATTGGTGGTCTGCTCGAAGCGTTTGATGGCCCGGGCGGCTCCCAGGTCGAACTCTTCCACCACCGCCCGCAGCGCCCGGCGCGCGTCGGCATCGAGCGCCGGCAGCTCCGGAATTTCCGGCGCGTCCGCCAGATGCTCGAACCAGCGGCACTCCACCATGACGCGATAGCGCATGAGGCCCTGCTCGCTCACCAGCGGAGCCAGGTCCTCGACCTTGCCTCGGTAGCGGCCGTCGAGGGCGGTGACCGCCAGCAGGGGATCGTTCTCCATGGTCATGCTTCTTCTCCGAGGGGCCGCAAGGCTACCAGCAGTGCCCGGCGACGCAAGATGAGATGCCAGCGGCGGCCGCCGAGCTGGTGCCACAGCCAGGCCAGCCGCACGCCGGCGAGCAGCAGGGCGCGGATCCGTGCCGCCACCTGTTCCTGCTGGAGCACTCCCGGATCACCGGTCACCTGGATGCGTTTGCCCAGGGTGCTGATGGTCTGCTGATAGATCCGGGCGAGCTGGGCTTCATCCGGATCGGTGGGATGCACGTCGTCCAGCAGGCGGCCCAGCTTCTCCACCACCTGGGGAACGCCGCGCAGGGCCGTCGCCAGCTCCACGAGCTGCAGCGTGTAGCGCAGGATCTCCGGAGACTGGGCACGGCCGGAGAGCGCTTCCGTGGCGATCCGCGCGCCGGTCCGCCACTCCCCGGGGTCGGGAAATATCTCCTCGAGATTCTGCGCGTGTCGGGTGGGCACCGTGCGCAGCAGGGCCTCCCGGGCCCCGGGCAGCAGCGCCCGGCCCTGGGCGGTGGCGTGCACCAGGGCCGCGGCCTGCACCACCCCGGCCAGGGCCAGGGCTGCGTAGTCCGGAGAGTCAGCGTCCACGGCCCGTGTCCGTTGCGGCCGCGTCCACCGCGGCCGCCGCCCGCGTGACGGCACCCGCGCCGTCCCCGGCGGTTTCGATGAGCGCGCCGCCGAGACAGACGTCGCCTTCGTAGAAGCACACGTACTGCCCCGGGGTCACTGCCCGCTGCGGCTCGTCGAAGCGTACGAGCAGGGTCCCGTCGGCCGCATTGCTCACCTCGCAGGCCTGATCGCTCTGTCGATAGCGCACCTTGGCCCGGCAACGCATCGGCAGGATGAGGCCGGGCACCAGCCAGTTGGCGGCGCTGGCGGTGAGCCAGCGGGACTCCAGATCCCGCGGGTCCTGCGTGACCACCAGGGTGTTGCTGTCGAGGTCCTTCCGCGCCACGTACCAGGGAGCTTCCGGATAGCCCGCCCGGCCGCCGATGCCGAGCCCCTGGCGCTGTCCGAGGGTGTAGTAGGCGAGCCCCAGGTGCTCGCCGAGCAGGCGGCCCTCCGGATCGCGAATGGGTCCTGGACGGGCAGGCAGGTAGCGCTGCAGAAAGTCCCGGAAGCGGCGCTCGCCGATGAAGCAGATGCCGGTGCTGTCCTTCTTTCGGTGATTGTGAAAGCCCTCCTGCCTGGCCAGTTCGCGCACCTCCCGCTTCTCCAGCTCGCCCAGCGGGAACAGGCAGCGGGCGAGCTGGGGGCGCGGCACCGCCAGCAGGAAGTAGGTCTGATCCTTGCCGGCATCCACCCCCTTCTTCAGCCGGAACGCCCTGGCCTCGGGGTCCGCCGCCAGCGCCGCCAGCGGATCCGCGCCGTCGAGCCAGCATCCCCGGGCATAATGGCCGGTGGCGATGAGGCCGCCGCCGAGCATGGCGGCGTAGTCGGCGAACTGCTTGAACTTGATTTCCCGGTTGCACAGCACGTCGGGATTCGGCGTGCGGCCCGCGGCGTATTCCGCCAGAAACGACTCGAACACGTTATCCCAGTACTCGGCGGCGAAGTTGGCGGTGTGAAGGGGGATGTCCAGGCGCTCGCACACCCGTCGGGCGTCCTCCAGGTCCGCCCGCGCCGTGCAGTACTCGGTGCCGTCGTCCTCGTCCCAGTTCTTCATGAACAGGCCCTGCACGTCGTAGCCCTGGCGCTTCAGCAGCAGCGCGGCCACGGACGAGTCGACGCCGCCGGACATGCCGACGATGACGCGGGTCGATGTTGGGGAGGTGCTCATGGACGACTGTAGACGGTTGGCTGGCAGCAAGGCGGCATTTTAGTGGAAATGGACCCAGAGCGCTGCCGCAGGAAGCCGGTCGCGCGAGACGGTGAAGACGGTCAAGCTCTTGGTGCGGATACCTGGCTACAGTGGGAGGATGAGCGGACCTTCCAGTCACTACGAGCTGCGCCTGGGCCTGTCGCTGCTGCGGCGCAGTCACACCGTTGCCCTGCTCACACCGGTGTTGCTGCTGACAGCCGCGCTCCTGTGGGCGCTGCTGGGGGACGAAGCCGCCCTGGGGGGCGTCCTCGAGGCGCTGACCTCCGCCGCCACGGAAGGTAGCCCGTCGGGCCGTTTCCACGCCTGGGCGCTGCTGGTCCTGTCACCGGTGGGCGCGGTGATGCTTCTGCTGCTCCACCGCGCCAGGTTGCGAATCTCCATCCGCGGTCTCGAGGGCTACCTGCCGGCCTGGACCGGCTTCGGGCTTCAGGGCCTGACCACCGGGCGCTTCCTCGCGACCTGGAACGAGGTGGAGTCGGTGTCGCTGCAGTCGGGGGGACGCTTCTCCCGGGCACTCGATGCGGTGAGGGGCGCGCGCCTCGTGGTTCGTACCCGCGACGGGCGCATCTCCCTCTCGCCGTTCGTCTGGGTGGAGCGGAATGGCGCCGATCACCGGCTCACCCTGACCGAAGCGTTGCGAAGCGGGGCAGGGGATGGGACGGCCTGGGTGATGCGTAGCCCCCTGGTTCAGGCGCTCGAGGGCCGCGGCTACGACGTCCGCACCGCCGACGCGTCGGAGCCGTCGCCCCTGGCCGAGGGTTACGATCTGGCGCGGCATCGGGGGATGGTGGCGCTGATGAGCGTCATGGCGTTGGCGGGGGGCTACGGCCTCGTCGACGGGTTCGCCACGGGCCCGTATCAGGCCCTGGAGCCCGTGCCGCTGTGGCCCTTCGCCATGGCCGCCGCGGTCGCCGTTGCCCTCGCCGCAGTGCTCGGTCGCGGGGCGCCCACGGCGGAACGTATGGGGGTCGGTGCGCTGGCGGTAGCGGCCGTGGTGGCCGCCGTTCACCCGGCCATGCTGCGGGTCAACGGCGCGACGGGAACCCCACACACCGTGATGTACACGGTGAGCGGCCCGGGAACGTTGTCGCCCCCCGATTCCGCCTGGCCGGCCATCGACCTCGGCGACCGCAACCTGACGGAGTACTGGCAGGAGCATCCCCCCGGGACGGAGCATCCCATGACCCTGGTGAAAGGCGTGGCCGGGTTCCATCAGCTCGACAGCCGGCCGCTGTTCGAGCGCACCCGGGCCTTCTACCGCCGACGCTGAGCCGGGCGCCGCCACATGCACGGCGCCGCGGGCGTATACTCCCGCCCATGACCAAGCTCAGTCACGTCAACGAGGCCGGCGAAGCCAACATGGTGGACGTCTCGGCCAAGGCCGAGTCCCGCCGCACCGCGGTGGCCGAAGGGCGCATCCGCATGGCTCCGGCCACCCTGAAGGAGATTCTGGAGCACGGCACACCCAAGGGCGACGTGCTGGCGGTGGCCCGGGTGGCCGGCATCCAGGGTGCCAAGCGCTGCGCCGATCTGATTCCCCTGTGTCATCCGCTGCCGCTGTCCAAGGTGACCGTGGAGTTCTCCGCGGAGGGGGACGATCTTCTTAAGGTGCGGGCGGAATGCCGGGTCACCGGCCGCACCGGCGTCGAGATGGAGGCGCTGACCGCGGTGAGCATCGCGGCCCTGACCGTCTACGACATGTGCAAGGCGCTGGACAAGGGGATGGTCATCGAGCAGGTACGGCTCGTGCACAAGGCCGGGGGACGAAGCGGCACCTGGCACCGGGAGGCGCCATGAAAGTGCAAGTGCGATTCTTCGCGTCGCTGCGCGAAGCGGCGGGGCTCGACGTGCGGGAGGTGATCCTGCCGGACGAGGCCAGCTTCGACAGCCTCATGAACAGCCTCGAGCACGAGCTGCCCGCCGGTGCGCTGGACGCGCTGCGGGCGGACAACGTGCGGGTGGCCCTGAATCAGGAACTGACGCAGCCGCCGTTCGAGCTGGCGGAAGGTGACGAGGTAGCGTTCCTGCCGCCGGTGACCGGGGGCTGACGTGTACCGGCAGATTCGAGTCCAGGAGCAGGATTTCTCGGTGGCCGACGAGTATCGGGCCGCCCGCGAACGCCTGGGTGCGCGCGCCGGCGCGGTGGCGAGCTTCGTCGGCCTGGTGCGGGACCTGCGATCGACGGCCGCCGATGACGCGGTGGAGGCGCTGTACCTCGAGCATTATCCCGGCATGACCGAGCGAAGCATCGAGGCCATCGTCGCCGAGGCGGCGGGACGCTGGCCGTTGCTCGACGTGGTGGTGATTCACCGGGTCGGCCGGCTCGACCCCGCGGCGCAGATCGTCCTGGTGCAGGCGGCTTCCGCCCATCGGAGCGCTGCATTCGCCGCCTGCGAGTTCATCATGGATTACCTGAAGACCGAGGCGGTGTTCTGGAAGCGGGAGGAGAGCGGCGGCGGCTCCCGCTGGGTGGAGGCCACCGCGGAGGACCGCCACCGGGTCAGCGACTGGAACGGGGGCGGTTGAGCCGGCGGCGCCGGGCGTCCCCGCTGCGGTCGCGGACCTCCGCGAGCTCCGCGGGCACCGGTACCTCTTCCCACTCGCCCGGGCGCAGACCGACGAGATCGATGGGGCCGACGGCTGCGCGGTGCAGGCGCAGAACCGGCAGGCCCACGGCGGCCAGCATGCGCCTGACCTGACGGTTGCGGCCTTCCGTGAGCACCACTTCCAGCCAGGAGCTGCGCTGTGCCCGGTGCGGGGTCACCGGGGGCTCCCGGGGCGGCAGGTCGGGATCGGCCATGGCCGTCACCGCGCGGGCGTGCGCCGGCCCGTCCGCCAGCTCGATGCCCCGGCAGAGGATGTCCGCCAGGCGCGCCAGCTCCCCGGGCGCCGGGCGCCCCTCCACCTGAACCCAGTAGCGTTTCGGCAGCTTGTAGCGGGGGTGGCTGATGCGGGCCTGCAGGGTGCCGTCGTCGGTGAGCAGCAGCAGCCCTTCGGAGTCCCGGTCGAGGCGGCCGGCCGGGTAGACGCCGGGGACCGGCACGTAGTCTCCCAGGGTGGGGCGTTCCGGGTCGCGGAACTGGGACAGGACCCCGAAGGGCTTGTAGAAACGTATCAGCATGATCGGCGCCGGCTGCGGTGCTGCTAGGAGACGCCATATGCGCGCCTCGTTCCAGTGGTATAATCGCGGGCTTTGCGGATTCCATTCACCAGACGGAGCAATCCATGGCCTATCAGCACATCCAGGTGCCCGCCGAAGGCGAGAAGATCACGGTGAACGCCGACAACTCCCTGAACGTGCCCGACAACCCCATCATCCCGTTCATCGAGGGCGACGGCATCGGCGTAGACATCACCCCGGTCATGAAGCGGGTCGTGGACGCGGCGGTGGAGAAGGCCTACGGCGGCCAGCGCAAGATCCACTGGATGGAGATCTACTCCGGTGAGAAGTCCCTCGAGGTCTACGGCGAGGACCAGTGGCTCCCGGAGGAGACTCTGGAGGCCATGCGCGAGTTCATCGTCGGCATCAAGGGCCCCATGACCACTCCGGTGGGGGGCGGCATCCGGTCGCTGAACGTGGCCCTGCGCCAGGAGCTCGACCTGTACGTGTGCCTGCGCCCGGTGCGCTGGTTCCAGGGCGTGCCGAGCCCGGTGGTGCACCCGGAGAAGACCGACATGGTCATCTTTCGGGAGAACACCGAGGACATCTATGCCGGCGTGGAGTGGCAGGCGGATTCCGAGGCCGCCGACAAGGTCATCGCGTTCCTGCGCGAAGAGATGGGAGTCAACAAGATCCGCTTCCCGCAGCATTGCGGCATCGGCATCAAGCCGGTGTCCGAGGAGGGCAGCAAGCGGCTGATCCGCAAAGCCATCCAGTACTGCATCGACGAGGGCCGCGACTCCCTCACCCTGGTCCACAAAGGCAACATCATGAAGTTCACCGAAGGGGCCTTCAAAGACTGGGGTTACGAGCTCGCCGTGGAAGAGTTCGGCGCCACGCCGCTGGACGGCGGTCCGTGGCACGAGATGACCAACCCGAAGACCGGTGGCCGGATCGTCATCAAGGATGTCATCGCCGACGCCATGCTGCAGCAGATTCTCACCCGGCCGGACGAGTACGACGTCATCGCCACCATGAACCTCAACGGCGACTACCTCTCCGACGCGCTCGCGGCGCAGGTGGGTGGGATCGGCATCGCACCGGGCGCGAACATCGGCGACCCGGTGGCGCTGTTCGAGGCCACCCACGGCACCGCTCCCAAGTACGCCGGCCAGGACAAGGTCAACCCCGGCTCCCTCATCCTCTCCGCAGAGATGATGCTGCGCCACATGGGCTGGCGCGAGGCCGCCGACCTGGTGGTCAAGGGCATCGAAGGCGCCATCTCCGAGAAGAAGGTCACCTACGACTTCGAGCGCCTCATGACCGGCGCGACTCTGCTCAAGTGCTCCGAGTTCGGCGAAGCGATGATCGCTAGGATGTAGACTGAGAGCCGTTCTGGAACGCCGAAGTCCCTGCGAAGGGCTCGGCGGCTCCAGTGTGCTCTGCAGCCGGGTTCATCCCCGGCTCTCCCGCTTCCAGGCTTCCCGGGGTCTCCAGCGGACGGATGTTCACGGCATGGTACCCCTTGGGCCCTTCCAGAACGTCGAACAGCACGTCCTGGCCGGCCTTCAGGGTCTTGTAGCCATCCATCTGGATCGAGGAGTAGTGGGCGAAGAGATCTTCACCGCCTCCTTCGGGCAGAATGAACCCGTAACCTTTCGCGTTGTTGAACCACTTGACTTTGCCTGTCGCCATAGAGAGCGTCCCCCTTACGACCAGGAATTTCCAGGCAATAACACGCAGCAGTCAGGGTGCGGCGTCGCGCGGCGACCCACCGGACGGAAATCGTAGGCAAGGGCTCAACATCCCCGTTCCCCCAGACTGTGCTGCCCCCAACGCGGACTCTCTACCCAATTTCCTACATAGTCAAGTGTACTTGGCAGTCAATGCTTGGCAGGAAAAAGCCGTGTTGTAATATGACTCCGCACCCCCAAATAGGGGAGGTGCCGATCAGGAGATGAACTAATCTTAGGTATGCTTGGCGTATGAGTATCCACGACTGGCGGCATGCGCAGGGACCCGCGGTTCGGGCCCAGGACGAAGGCGACGCCGATCAGGATTCCGGGCTGACCGTCGAGACGGCCAAGCCCAAGCTGAAACGCCCGCCTCTGTACAAGGTGATCCTGCTCAACGACGACTACACGCCCATGGAGTTCGTCGTCCACGTGCTCGAGGTGTTTTTTGGCATGAATCGTGAGAAGGCGACCCAGATCATGCTGGCGGTACACACTCAGGGCAGTGCTGTGGTAGGAATATTTCCCCGGGACATAGCTGAAACTAAATCCGAGCAAGTGAATCAATATGCTCAGGAGAATCAGCACCCGCTGATCTCGACGGTGGAGATGGCCGATGACTAGGCGGCTGCACCGGGAATTCTCAATGCGGCGCGATGCCGTTGTGCGGAACGTAAGACCCTATGCTTAGCAAAGACCTCGAAGTCACCCTGAACGAAGCCTTCCGCGAGGCCAAGGCGAAGCGTCATGAGTTCATGACGGTGGAGCATCTGTTGCTGGCCCTGCTCGACAACAGCGTCGCGGTGGATGTGCTGCAGAAGGTGGGTGCGGACGTCGAAAAGCTCCGCGCCGACCTCAAGGAGTTCATCGAATCCACCACGCCGCTGATTCCCGCCGGCGACGCCGACCGGGAAACCCAGCCGACCCTGGGCTTCCAGCGGGTGCTGCAGCGCGCGGTGTTCCACGTGCAGTCTTCCGGCCGCAAGGAAGTCACCGGCGGCAACGTGCTGGTGGCGATCTTCTCCGAGCAAGAGAGCCAGGCGGTGTTCTTCCTCAAGCAGCAGAACATCGCCCGGATCGACGTGGTCAACTACATCGCCCATGGCATCTCCAAGGTCAGCGGCGAAAACGAGCCCGGCAACATGGGTCAGGAAACCGACGAAGAAGTGGCCCAGGGCGAAGGCGGTCAGCAGAGCGCCCTCGAGGCTTTTGCCACGAACCTGAACGAGCAGGCGAGGGCCGGCCGCATCGACCCCCTGGTGGGGCGGGATGCCGAGCTCGAGCGGGTCATTCAGGTGTTGTGCCGCCGCCGCAAGAACAACCCGCTGCTCGTGGGCGAATCCGGCGTGGGCAAGACGGCCATCGCCGAAGGGCTGGCCAAGCGCATCGTCGACGGTGAGGTGCCCGAGGTGGTGGCGCACGGCACCATCTACGCTCTGGACATGGGCGCGCTGCTCGCGGGCACCAAGTACCGCGGGGACTTCGAGAAGCGCTTCAAGATGGTGCTCGCCGAGCTCAAGAAGAAGGAAGGCAGTATTCTGTTCATCGACGAGGTGCACACCATCATCGGCGCCGGCGCGGCCTCCGGAGGCGTGATGGACGCGTCCAACCTGTTGAAGCCGCTGCTCACCTCCGGGGAGCTGCGCTGCATGGGTTCCACCACGTATCAGGAGTACCGCGGCATCTTCGACAAGGACCGGGCGCTCTCGCGCCGGTTCCAGAAGATCGACATCGTCGAGCCCGACGTTGAGGACACCTACAAGATCCTCAAAGGACTCAAATCCCGGTTCGAGGATCACTACGGGATCCGTTACACGGACAAGGCGCTGCGCAGCGCCTCCGAGCTCGCGGACCGTTACATCACCGACCGGTTCATGCCGGACAAGGCCATCGACGTTATCGACGAGGCGGGGGCCGCCCAGCAGCTCGCCGCCCCGAGCAAGCGCAAGAAGAGCATCGGGCCCGCCGACATCGAGCAGGTGGTGGCGAAGATCGCCCGCATCCCGTCGGCCCAGGTCACCACTTCGGACAAGGAGGCGCTGCGCGACCTCGACAAGAAGCTGAAGATGGTGGTGTTCGGCCAGGACGAGGCCATCGATGCCCTGGCATCGGCCATCAAGCTGTCGCGTGCCGGGCTGAAGTCGGGCGAGAAGCCCATCGGCTCGTTCCTGTTCGCCGGCCCCACCGGGGTGGGCAAGACCGAGGTCTGCCGCCAGCTCGCCAACATCATGGGGGTGGAGCTGTTGCGCTACGACATGTCGGAGTACATGGAACGGCACACCGTGTCGCGGCTCATCGGCGCGCCCCCGGGTTACGTCGGCTTCGACCAGGGGGGGCTGCTCACCGAGGCGGTCTCCAAGCACCCCCACAGCGTGGTGCTCCTCGACGAGATCGAGAAGGCGCACCCTGAAGTGTTCAACCTGCTCCTGCAGGTCATGGACCACGGCACCCTAACGGACAACAACGGCCGTAAGGCGGACTTCCGCAACGTGGTGCTGGTGATGACCACCAACGCCGGGGCCCAGGAGATGGCGCGTCCGTCCATCGGCTTCGTCGAGCAGAGCCACGCGCTGGACGGGATGGAGGCCATCAAGAAGTTCTTCACCCCCGAGTTCCGCAACCGCCTGGACGCGGTGATCCAGTTCGGCTCGTTGTCCATGGAGGTGATCAAGACGGTGGTGGACAAGTTCCTCACCGAGCTGCAGGCCCAGCTCGACGACAAGAAAGTCATGCTCGAGGTGGACGACGAGGCCCGCGAGTGGCTGGCTCGGGAAGGCTACGACGAGAAGATGGGGGCCCGGCCCATGCAGCGGCTGATCCAGGAGCGGATCAAACGACCGCTGGCGGAGGACGTGCTCTTCGGCGTGCTCGCGAAGAACGGTGGCACCGTCTACGTCACCGTGGAGACCGGCGACCTGAAGGTGCGCTGCGAGTCGCCGGAAGGGGCCGCGAGAGAGGAAGTGGTATAGAAAAGCGTATCCAGCCGTTTGGCTGTCAGCGATCGGCTGTCAGCAGGAGGCCTGGTGCCTGGCGATACCCCTCTTGCTGATGGCCGACAGCCGAAAGCCGATCGCTATTTTCTGAACGTTATTCGGCCCTTCGTCAGATCGTACGGGGTGAGCTCCACCTTCACTTTGTCTCCGGTGAGAATACGGATGTAATGTTTACGCATCTTGCCGGAGATGTGTGCCGTGACCACGTGGCCGTTGTCCAGCTCCACCCTGAACATGGTGTTGGGAAGGGTGTCGATCACCGTCCCTTCCATCTCGATCTGCTCTTCTTTGGCCATAGGGCTCCTGCCGTTGTAAAGCGAGGCGCGATTCTGCCCCAAGGTCCTGGCAAAGGCAAAGTCAAGAGGCCCGACGCCTGGCGCTGCGTTATGCAAGGCGGGAGCCAACCGGACGGCGGGTTCGCCCCTGAGGTAAGCCGCTCGCGAGCCCCGGGCGAGCCTCCGGCGAGCCTTCGGCGAGCCTTCGGCGAGCCTTACGCTAGCCTGACCCAGCGCCCGTTCACGAACAGCTCGACGGGCCGGTAGTCGGTCTTGTAGCACATCTTCTCGGAGTCGCGGATCCAGTAGCCCAGGTAGAGGTAGGGCAACTCCAGCCGGCGGGCCAGCTCGATCTGCTGGAGCACCGACCACACGCCGAGGCTGCGAT
>JAWLCV010000065.1:0-22317 GCA_041686955.1 Pseudomonadales bacterium | reverse complement strand
CCGCCGGCAATCGCAACGGCTTCTTCTCCGACATGTACGGCGGCGGCTCCATCCGCTTCTTCGAACTGCTGGCCGAGTGGCGCGCGGACGGAGGGCTCGCAGGCCTGCAACTGCGCTGACCGGCCGGCTTCTGCCCGCGTCAAGGAGGGCCCAGCCATGACCCCCGAACAGAACCAGGCGATTCTCGAGATCCTCGACGGGGCAGTCGACATGAGCCTCGCCACCGTGCGTGACGACGGTTACCCCCAGGCGACCACGGTGAGCTTCGTGCACGACGGCCTCGTCATGTATTTCGGCTGCGGCCGCCAATCTCAGAAGGCGCGCAACATCCGCCGCTGCGACAAGGTGTCGCTCACTGCGGACCTGCCGTACCAGCGCTGGGAGGAGATCCGCGGGCTGTCGCTGGGCGGGCGGGCCCGGGAAGTGACGGAGGCAGCCGAGCTGCGGCGGGTGTTCGAAGCCATGGTGGCCAGGTTCCCGGAGATCGGCGCCTTCTCGAGCGACGGCATGGAGCAGGCGGCGGTCTTTCGCATCGATCCCGAGGTGATCTCGCTGCTCGACTACCGCAAGGGGTTCGGCCACACCGAGGAGATCGACGTGGTGTCGGGGAGGTCGGGATGAGCGGGTACCGGTTGTACGGGCAGAAGGGCAGCGGCTCGTCGGCGCGCCACTTTCCCGACGCGGCAGGCTAGGCGAGAGGCGCAGCGTCGGCCAGGAACGTCGCCAGGGTGGCGAGATCGACGGGTTTGACGAAGTGGACGTCGAAGCTGGCCGCGAGGCTGCGGCGGCGGTCGCTCGGCTGGCCGTAGCCGGTGAGGGCCGCGATCCGTACCGGGCTACCCGGCATCCGCTGCCGCAGCCGCCGCGCCACCTCGTAGCCGTCGATTCCCGGCAAGCCGATGTCGAGCAGCACCACGTCGGGGGTCAGCTCGTCGGCCTTCTCCAGGGCACCGAGGCCGTCGTAGGCTACGGCCACCTCGTGGCCGAGGGATTTCAACAGCAGCACCATGGTATCGGCGGCGTCCACGTTGTCGTCCACCACCAGGACCCGCACAGGGCGGCCCGTTGCCGGCGGAGCGGCCGACGCGGGCACCGCGGCGACGTCGGGCGGCAGCGGCAGGGTGACCACGAACTCCGACCCCTTGCCGGGCCCCTCGCTGCTGGCGGCGATGCGACCGCCGTGGAGTTCCACGAGCCTCTTGGTTATGGTCAGGCCGATTCCGAGCCCGCCCTTGGAACGGTCGATGGTCCGATCCGCCTGCTCGAACGGGGTGAAGATGCGGTCGAGCTCCTCCTCACTCATGCCGATGCCGGAGTCCCGGACCCGCAGCTCCGCCTGATCGCCGCGGCGCTGCAGCTCCACGTCGATGCGGCCGCCCGGGTCCGTGTACTTGGCCGCGTTGCTGAGGAGGTTGACCAGAATCTGCTCGAGACGCACCGGGTCGCCGACGATCTCCACGGGTTCCGGGGGCTGGGTGACGGCCACCGTGTGCTTCCGCTCCTCCACCGCAGCTTGAACGCTCTCCAGGGCGTGATCCACCGCGGTGCCTAGCGATACCCGGCTGCGATTCAGCTCCACCAGGCCGCGGGTGATGCGCGAGACGTCCAGGAGCTCGTTCACCAAGGCGCTCAAGGTCGCCGTCTGGCGCTCCAGCACCTCGATGTACCGGCGGCTCTCCGGGTTGCCGCTGCAGCTCGCCTCCAGCAGCTTCACCGCGTTGCGGATGGGCGCCAGGGGGTTGCGCAGCTCGTGCGCCAGCATGGCGAGGAACTCGTCCTTGCGCCGGTCTGCCTCGCGAAGCTGCCGGTCGCTCTCGAGCAGCGCGAGCTCGGCTTCCCGGCGCTCTGTGATATCGCGCATCAGCACCTGGGCCGCGGCCCGGCCGCGCCACTCGGTGGGTGCCGAGGCCACTTCGACGGTGATGGTCGAGCCGTCCAGCCGGCGCCATTGCTGTTCCACCACCGGCACCGCGTGACCCTGCAGCACCCGCTCGACCCGGTTGCGGACCAGCTCGTGGAAGGTGTGATCGACGAACTGCAACTTGTCCCGGCCGATGATCTCGTGCTCGTCGTCGGCGCCGAGCAGGGTCAGCGCCGCCGGGTTGGCGTAGACGAACTCGCTCTCGACGTAGACGAAGGTGGCGTCGGGGGAGAGCTCCGCGAGCGCCCGGAAACGCTTCTCGGATTCGCGCAGCGCCTGCTCCGCCGCCTTGCGCTCGGTGATGTCGACGAAGGCGCCGACGCTGCCGCGCACCTTACCTGCCGAGTTGCGCAGCGGCGTGGCGCTCCCCCATATGGTGATGCGCCGGCCGCTGGGCAGCTCCACCTCGATCTCTGCATCCCGCACGTCCTGGCCGGTGGCGGCCGCCACCGGCAGGGGCATCTGGTCGGGCATGAGCTCCACGCCGTCCCGAAAGAAGCGGCGGCGCCGCGAGGCGGCGGCGGAGACGTTCTCGCCCGGCTCGGCCTCGTAGAGGGCGGTGCCCATTCGGTTGCCGACGATTTCCAGGCAGCCGACGTCCCGGGCGATGTACACCGCCGCGGGTACCAGGTCCATCAGCTTCTCCACCTCCTCCGCGCGCTGCCGAAGCTCTTCTTCCTGGAGCACACGGTCGGTGACGTTGACGGCAGAGGCCACCAGGTGAGCGATGCGGCCGTCGGCGCCGCGCAGGGGCGCGACCTGAATTTCGAGGTGACGGTGCTCGCGGGGCCGTGGCTGCACCAGCGTGTCGAAGCGGACCATCTCGCCCGCAGCCGCGCGCCGGCACATCGCTCTCATGGCGGACTGATGATCCTCGGAGAACTCCCACCAGAAGCAGTCCCAGAGCTTGCGGCCCACTACCTGGTCGGACGTGAGCCCGGAGGGCGCGAGGGCGGCATCGTTGACCTGAATCACGGTGCCGTCGGGCTCGAGGAGCCCGGCGTAGATGAAGACGTTGTTCAGGATCTCCCCGACCAGGGAGATGGACACGCGCAATGCGGCGTCCACCGTATCCTCGGCCGCGTGGCGCGGATCGGCTGTCCGGTGCACTCTCCCCTCCCGCAGAATGCGCAACCTGGATCCCGTGACGCGGTGCCCCGGAGGGCACCGCAGGCTCCATCATACGCCCCCTGCGGCCCCGGTCCAGCGCTCTACGGCGTGCGGTCGTGGGCCACGGTGCCGCGGGCTTCGGCCGGCCGGGCGACGAAGCCGAAGTAGGCGCCGCCGGCCGCCAGAACCGCGTGCAGCCAGATGTCGTGGCCGAACAGCGGAATCAGTCCGAAGGTGGTGTTCAGCCCCGGGAAGAAGCCCATGACGACGAAGATGGCGTAAATCACGGCGACAGACTGTGCGTAAGTGCGGGATCCGGCGACGCTGCGCCAGACCGCGATGCCCCAGATGCCGAAGGCGATGTGGACCAGATTGTGCAGGACGTTCACCGGGAACAGGCCGAACAGCAGGCCCCCGGCGGATTCCACGGCGAGCGGTGGATGATCCGGCGCGAACGGCATGAGGAAACCGGGTACGAACCCGGCAAGGCCCACCAGCAGAAATACGATGCCCCAGATCAAAGCGAATCGGCGGATACTCATGGCGCTATCTCCTCCGTGTGCTGGACGTCATGACGTGCCGTCAGTCGTCTTGCCAGGATCGTGCCAGGTTTTGCCGGGCGTGGCGGCGCGGCGTTACGGAAGCAGCGCCTCGATGAGCTGCAACAGCCGCCGGATGTCCACCGGCTTTTCGAGAAAGCACATCCCGTGCCGACGGTCGGGGCCGGCCCACAGGGCCGGGGCAGCGCGACAATCAGTCTTGCGTGTCGGCCTCGATGATCACGATGGCGCGCTCCGGACACTGGACTTCCGCGAGACGCACGTCGTCCTCCAGCTCCGCGGGCACGGTCTCGTACTCCGGGGCGACGTAGCCGAAGCCCTCGTCGTCGTACTTGAACACCTGCGGGCAGACCATGTTGCACATGCCGTGGCCCTGGCAGCGTTCGGGATCGATGCGCACCTTCATCAGGCTTTCTCCAGCCACAGCTCGCTCACGCCCTTCATGCCGCCGAACAGCTCCGGCGGCCGGGAACGGTGCAGGCGGTAGTCCGGCAGCTTGCGGTGCAGGAGCTCGAGGGCGATGCGCAGCTCGCGCCGGGCGAGGTGGATGCCGAGGCACCGGTGCGGCCCGTGGCCGAAGCCCATGTGCCGGTTGGGCACCCGGTCGTAACGTACCTCGTCCGGGTTCTCGAATTGCTCCGGATCCCGGTTGCACGCCTGGGTCGGACACACCACCTGGTCGCCGGAGCGCAGGCAGGCACCGTCGAGCTCCAGGTCGCGGGTGACGCGGCGCGGCAGCAGCACGATGGAGTGATAGCGCACCAGCTCCTCGACGGCCAGGGTCAGGCGCTGTGGATCGTCCATGATCTCGATGAAGGCGCGGCGCTTCGCCGGATCCTCCGCGAAGCTCTTCACGACGAGCCCGAGCACCGATGCCACGGTGTCGAGGCCGGCCATGAAGAACAGGAACAGGGTGTCTAGCAGCTCTTCCTGGGTCAGCGGCCGCTCGTCGTCGTAACGGGCCGCGAGCAGGTGACTGATCATGTCGTCCCGAGGCTCGCTCCGCCGTGCCTCCAGCAGCTTGCCGAAGTACTCGTACAACGCCAGCGCCGCGGATCCGGCCACCTGTCCACGCACCTCGTCGCTCAGGCTGCCGTCCTCTGCCATCGCCAGGCCCAACTCGCGCGCCCGTGCCACCGCCAGCTCGCGGCCGCGGGAATGGCCGTCGCCGGAATGCATGAGCATGTTCTTCCAGTCCATGAGCTGACGGTAATCCTCCATGGGATACCCCATCAGCTCGCAGAAGATCACCGTGGGGAACGGGTCGGCGAAGTCGGCGACGAAATCGAACTCGTCTTTCGCCGTCATCCTGTCGAGCAGCTCCCCGCCGTAGTGGCGCAGGTGCGGCTCCAATGCGCTCATGGCGTCCGGCGTGAACCACTTGTTCAGGATTCGCCGGTAAGACGTGTGGGCTGGGGGATCGATGGCCTGGGGAATCCACGGCCGCACCGGGTAGTTGCTCGTCTGGCTGGAGAAATCCGCGGTGTTGCTCAGGAGATCGCAGGCGTAGTCGTAGCGGGTGACGAGCCAGGCCCCGTCACCGCCCGGGCCGGCCAGGGTCATCCGGGAGCCGATCCGGGCGATGGGTAGCTCGTCGCGCAGCAACGCGTAGGTCTCGAACTCGTGCTCGAGAAACTGGCTGGTGGTCGGATCGAAGGCCCGCGCCGCGGAGACGGCACGGTTGCGGCGTTGGCGTTCGTTCATGAAATGGAGCCTTCCTCGCTGGTTGTAACCCCGTCATCGAATCGGCCGGGCCCCGCCTGGGCGGGACCCGACGTGGATGATACACGGGCTCCGATCACCCCCCGAAACGGTAGGTGAAGTCGGCGCCGTAGGTCCGCGGCCGGCTCGGCTGCGCCAGTGCGAAGCCGAGAGAGTCGCGCAGATCCAGCGTCGCGTCGACATACCGCTCGTCGGCGCAGTTGGCGCACCACAGGCCCACCTCGACCTGGTCGTTCCACAGCGTCAACGCCACCCGGGCATTGAGCAGCTGGTATTCGCCGGTGGAGAAGGCGCGCAGGGCGCCTCCGGATCCTTCTTCCAGCGGGGTGCTGGATTTGTACGACCAGTCGAGCCGGAGCAGCAGGTTGCCCGCGTACTGATCCAGAACGGGCCGGTGATAGCTTGCCGACGCGTTACCGCTCCACTTGGCTACGCGCACGAACGGCTCGCCGGAGCGGTCGATCTCCACGAGAGGATTCCCCGGCCCGAGCGGCAGGGACGGATCGGCCGGTTGCATGTCGGGAAAGCTGTCGTACTCGGGGTCGGTCCACCCGAAAGCGCCGGAAAGCTGCAGTCCAGGCAGGGTGTCCGGGAGCGGCAGCCAGATCAGCTCCATCTCCAGACCCTGCACCGTGGCGGATGCCGCGTTGGAGGTGATGGTGCCGAGGCCGCTGCCGGCGGCCGCAACCACGGTGATCACCTGCTTGTCCTCGATGTCCTGATAGAAGGCTTCGGTGTTCAGCCGCAGGTTGCCGTCCCGCAGGTCGAGCTTGGCGCCGACCGCGTACTGGGTCACGAACTCGGGATCGAAGCTGTTCTCGGTGAACGTGCTGCGGAAATTCTGGCCGCCGGAGCGGAAGCTGCGCTTCACGTTGGCGTACACGAAGGCGGCATTGTTGCCGTCCTCCCAAGCCAGCCAGTCGGCGCCGAAGTTCCACGAGAACTCGTCGAACTCGTCTTCGTTCTCGGTGAGGCAGACCCCGGGGGATTCGAACTGGTCCGGCGGCACCCGGCAGATGGTGAACACGTCATCCTTGGTGACGCCGCCGATGTCGAGCTGGTTCACCGGTCCGTCGGGGAACATGTCCATCCACGCGTCGGCGAGCTCGAAGATCACCGCGCCGCCGGCGAACGCCTCGGCGATCGCGCGGCTGGAGAAATGCCAGCCGCTGACTCGTCGCGCCAGATCGGTGGGTCAGGGGATCTCGGGTTGTGGGTCGATCTCGGAGCTGTTTCGATAGAAGGTGACGATCTCCTCGTAGACCTCTGCGCCCGCGTTGATCGCACGGTGCACTCTCGGCTCGGGAGCATCCCAACCAGCTAACCCAGGGCGCACGTCGATCTCTACGGTCTCGGCGGAGTCCCTGAACTCGATGGCCAATCGTGACCCGCGGATGACCACAGTGAAGCGATGGCACACGTCGATATGCCAGTACATCTTCTCGCCTGGCGCCAGGGTCATCCGGCGAATCAGCAAACCGTCTCGCTCGGTAATTGTCTCGATGAGCATCTGACGTATCGCTCCCCAAGAAGCCGCATACGTAGGATACGAGAATCGTCCGCAGGAGGCGGAGGCGGTCTTGGGCGTGTGCTTACTGGCGCGCCTGATTTACGCGCGACCTACCCGTTTTTTGAATCTCTCCAGCTTGCCTTCGGGCGGTGATTCGTGACTAGCCCATTCCTCTAGGTCTTCCCACACCACATCCTGGTGCTCTGCAATCATGACGGCTTGATCTAACGACTGTTGGTCGTCCCACCAGAAATACGCGGCAAGTCTATCCATGATGATTTGCGTCGGGCTCAGGACCTGGACTACACCGTATGGTGTGTCGAGTTGGACCCACTCTCCGTCACGGATTTGTTGGCTGCCCACGGCAAGTGGTGCAGGTGGAAATTCCACATACCAATTGCAATGAGGATGCTCGAAGTAGCGAGCGCGGCCCACAGCACCTTGAGTAAAGCCAAGTGGCGAGAGCGCTTTGCCAATTTCCTTCACGCCGGCGGCGGTAACGAAGTCGAGATCCACGGATTCGTATTTGTTCTCGGTATAGGCAGAGACAGCCCCTCCGCCGGATAGGACGGCCGTAATCCCGGCGCCCGTCAAGGCTTCAGAAACGATTGCAGCCAGTTCTACGAGAGAGGTCTCTCTGGTGATTTCGGGCATGGCTCGAAGCTAGGTTAGTCGCTTGGCCGGTCTTCGTGGCCTACGTCGTTGTCGAAAGTATGTCTGGATTGTCTCGTTAGGAAGATCATCGAGTGCGCGCTGGAGAAACTCTCTCAAATGCCCGACGGTTGGGTTCCGTTGATTCCAGTAATAGATGCGCGCGGATCCCACGGGCCGGCTGACCAGGACTCCTGCGGCCTCAAACTTCTGCAGCTGATTCTGAACTTGGCTGACCGACATGCCGAAGGTGTCGGCAATTGCCTTTGCGTAACCTTCCCCATAGTTCTGGAGATACAGCAAGACTCTTTCAGCTCCCTTGCTGGAGAAGATTGCCTCTAGGGCGGGAGTGGAGATGTATTGATCCATTACCTAGATTCTAGGTGGTCCTACCTAAAAATTAGGTAACTCTACCCAAATTCTAGGTTTTGTCAAAATCTCCCTGCTGAGCACCTCTCGACCAGGGATTCGGCGACCGCGCTGGTGGCTAGAAGTGGGCTGAAAAGAGGTTTGGGCGATTCCGGCTGATTTCGTTACCAGAAACTCTTGAGAAAAAACTAGTTAAAATCAGTACGTTGCTGGCGCGCCCGACAGGATTCGAACCTGTGACCTTTGGCTCCGGAGGCCAACGCTCTATCCAGCTGAGCTACGGGCGCGTGGGGACCGATTCGTCGGCGAATCGGGGCGGCAATTCTACGGGCTCCGCGGCCGCAACTCCAGCCCGCTCGAAGCCTGGTTCAGGCGAGGTCGCCTCGATCCGCCTCCCGGGCGTGGGCGAGGGTCTGCTGCGCCCGGCGGTGGTGGTCCGGACGGATGTGCCGCGCCAGGGTCTTCAGCGCCGCCGCCAGCACCGCGGCGTCGTCGGTGAAGCCGAGCAGGGGCGCGATGTCGGGGATGGCGTCGGTGGGCAGGACGAAGTAGGCGAGCGCTCCCAGCAGCACGGCCCGCACCGAGCGCGGGGTGCGGCGGTCGGTGGCCGCGTAGTAGGCGGCCAGCAGGTCCTCTGCGAAGGGTAGGCGGGCGGCCACCCGGCGGAACTTGGGCCAGAAGCCGCGGGCGACTGTGGCCTCGTCGCGGCGTGCCTGCTCGATGTCGATGTGCTTCGGGATCACGGCGAACTCCATGTGCTCGTGGCCGAGTCGGGCGAGCATGACAGATCCGCCGGGCGGCGGCCAAGCCCCCGGGGGCCGCGGCACGAACCGTGCATAGGCCTCCGTCCCCACGGCGGCGCATGGCGGATGTTCAAGAACACCCCGCTGGACAACATGCTGGCCATCGGCGCGGTCACCGAGCGTTCCGCGCGCATCTGGGTCCGGGTGGACCGCCCCGGCCGCTATCTGCTGCGTTGGACCTCGGCCCGCTTCGGCGGGCCCGTTCGCCACGGGCTCATGCGCATCGACCGCAGCAGCCCGGACCTCACCGGCGGCATGGTCGTCACCGAGGGCCTGGAGCCGGACATGCGCTACCGCATCGCGCTGTATCGGGAAAGCGGCGAGCAGGTGGCTACCGGCTCGTTCTACACCGCACCCGACGACGGGAAAGATATACCGCTGCGGTTTTCCATCGCGCTCATGAGCTGTCACCAGCCGTTCAATGGCCGGGGGCGGGTGGCGCATCACACGGAGCCCATGCTGGAGGCGGCGTGGCAGGCGTTCCGCCAGCACGACGTGCGCCAGGTGGTGCTCGCCGGGGATCAGCTCTATGCGGACCGCCCGCCGCGGCTGTCGCTGTTCGACCGGTCCCACTTCCGGGCGGTGGCGCCCCGGGGCCGCGAAACCATCCTCGACTGTACCGAGGAGGAGGTGCGGGCCCTGTTCCATCGCCGCTACCGGCACTTCTGGGCGATCCCCGGCTGGCGGAAGCTGCTTTCCCACTACCCGTGTTACCCGATCCTCGACGACCACGAGATCGTCGACAACTGGGGCTCGGCGGCCGAGCACCAGGAGCCGCATTGGCAGGACTTTCGCCACGGCGCGTTCCGAGCGTTCCTCGACTACCAGGGCACCCACGTGCGCGACAACGCCGCGGCGCTGCCGGAACACATGGACTACGAGATCGAGCTGGGCGATACCGCCACCTACGTGATGGACCTGCGGTCGAACCGGCGCGTGGGTGAGGAGCCACGGGTGGTGTCGCCGGCGCAGGTCCAGGCATTCCGCTCGTTCCTCGAGGTCCAGCACGACAAGCGGGTGCTGTTCGTGGTGCTCTCCGTGCCCCTGGTTCATCTGCCCGGCGGTCTCACCCGGCTGGCCGCATGGATCACGCCGGACGGCGAGGACTTCTCGGATCGCTGGTCGAGCCGGGGGCATCAGGCCGACCGGGACGAGCTTCTGCGGCTGCTGCATCAGCATCAGCAGACCTACCCGGACCAGCACATCGTGCTGCTCTCCGGGGACATCCACATCGGCTGCCTGCACCAGATCCGCTGGCGCGACGCGCCCCCCACCCTGTACCAGTTCGTCTCGAGCGGCATCACCCACGACACCGGCCGCTACGTCCAGAGCCTGTCGGCCGGAATCATGCGCGCCAACCGGCGCGTGGAGACGGGCGGGCTGCTGGCGGGGGATCTGGTCCTCACCCGCGGCGAGCCGGGCGCGCGGCGCAATCCCTGCGGCCGGCTCAATTTCGGCATCGTCGAGCTCACCCGCCGTTCCGCCGCCGATCCGCCGTGGATGCGCTTCTACCTCTATTCCCACCGCCGCAGCGAGCCGCTGTGCCTGTTCCGCTCGCCGCCCATCGACTGTGGCGCCCGGAGCGATCCCGGCACGACTCCCACAAGCATGATCAGCCAGCTCTACCAGGTGCCCTGAGCGCCTGGCAGACATTTCGCATGGCTGCCGCCGGCAACGGAGGACAGGAGCCATGGCGGATACCGTCAGCGATTTTGTGGTCGAGCGCCTGCATCAGTGGGGCGTGCGGCGCATCTACGGCTACCCGGGCGACGGTATCAACGGGCTCATGGGCGCCATGGACCGGGCCGAGGAGAAGGTGCAGTTCGTGCAGGTGCGCCACGAGGAGATGGCGGCGTTCATGGCCTGCGGGCACGCCAAGTTCACCGGCGAGGTGGGCGTGTGCATGGCCACGTCCGGCCCCGGCGCCATCCATCTGCTGAATGGCCTGTACGACGCCAAGAAGGATCATCAGCCGGTGCTGGCCATCGTCGGTCAGCAGGCCCGGGACGCCCTCGGCGGCGACTACCAGCAGGAGGTGGACCTGGCGTCGCTGTTCAAGGACGTCGCCCACGAGTACGTGCATCTCGCCACCAGTCCGGCCCAGGTGCGCCATCTCGTGGACCGGGGCATGCGCGTGGCCATGGATCAGCGCACGCCGGTCTGTCTGATCTTTCCCCAGGACCTGCAGCAGATGCAGGCGGTGGAGAAGCCGCCGCGCGCCCACGGCACCGTGCATTCCGGCATCGGCTACCAGCCCCCGGTGGTGCTGCCCCGGGAGGAGGACCTGCGGCGCGCGGCCGCGGTGCTGAACGACGGCAAGCGGGTGGCCATGCTGGTGGGCGCCGGCGCGCTCCAGGCCACCGACGAGGTGCTCGAGGTGGCCGAGCTTCTCGGCGCCGGCATCGCCAAGGCGCTGCTCGGCCGCGCGTCCCCGCCCGACGACGTGCCGTTCGTCACCGGCAGCATCGGGCTTCTCGGCACCAACCCCAGCTGGGAGCTCATGACCGGCTGCGACACCCTGCTCATGGTCGGCTCCACATTTCCCTACTCCGAGTTCCTCCCGGAGGAGGGCCGGGCCCGAGGCGTGCAGATCGACATCGACGGCCGCAACCTCGGCATGCGTTACCCCATGGAGGTGAACCTGGTGGGGGATTCGGCGGCGACGCTTCGGGCCCTGGTACCCTACCTCGAGCGGAAGCAGGACCGGAGCTGGCGCGAGCACATAGAGGAGGAGGTGCGGGACTGGCACGAGATCGTCGAAGCCCGGGCCATGAGCGACGCCGACCCCATCAACCCCCAGCGGGTGTTCTACGAGCTTTCCCCCCGGCTGCCCGATGACTGCATCATCACCTGTGACTCGGGCTCCGCGGCCAACTGGTTCGCCCGCGACCTGAAGCTCCGCCGGGGCATGATGGCATCGCTGTCCGGCGGGCTCGCCACCATGGGGTGCGGCGTGCCGTACGCCATCGCGGCCAAGTTCGCCCATCCGGACCGCCCGGTCATCGCCCTGGTAGGCGACGGCGCCATGCAGATGAACGGCCTGAACGAGCTGATCACCGTGGCCAAGTACTGGCGCCAGTGGCGCAACCCCGCCCTGGTGGTGCTGGTGCTGAACAATCGGGATCTGAACCAGGTGACGTGGGAGCAGCGGGCCCTGGCGGGGGATCCGAAGTTCGAGGGCTCGCAGAACCTGCCGGATTTTCCCTACGCGCGCTTCGCGGAGCTGATCGGGCTGGACGGCATCGAGGTGACGGAAACCGGCGCCGTGGCCGGTGCCTGGGACCGGGCGCTGGCCGCCGACAAGCCGGTGGTGATCGACGCGCACACCGACCCGAAGGTGCCGCCCATTCCCCCGCACCTCAAGGTGGAGCAGGCGCGAGCCTACATGTCGGCGCTGCTTCACGGCGACCCCGAGGCTTACGGCGTCGTCAAGACGACGGTGAAGCAGTTCATGAAGAACTTCGCGCCGAGCCGCTGAGCGACGCGCCGGTGTCGGGAGGGCCAGTCATGACCGGGAACCATGAACTCGCCGGCAAGGTGGTGGTGGTCACGGGAGCGTCCGCCGGAGTGGGCCGCGCCACGGCGCGGGCGTTCGCCCGTGAAGGCGCCTCGATCGGCCTGGTGGCGCGCGATCGTCAGCGCCTCGAGGCGGCGCGCGCGGAGGTGGAAGCCCTGGGCAGCCGGGCCGTGGTGGCGCCGGCGGATGTGGCGGACCCCGACGCCGTGGAGGCGGCGGCCGCCGCCGTAGAGGCGGCTCTCGGCCCCATCGACGTCTGGGTCAACAACGCCATGGTCACCATCCTCGGGCGGTTTCCCCAGGTGAGCCCGGACGAGTATAAGCGGGTGACCGAGGTGACGTACCTGGGCAACGTCAACGGCGCCCGGGCGGCGCTGGCGCGGATGCTGCCCCGGGACGGCGGCCGCGGCCGCGGCTGCATCGTCCAGGTGGGCTCCGCGCTCGCCTACCGGGGCATACCGCTGCAGGCCGCCTATTGCGGTGCCAAGCACGCCATTCAGGGGTTCACCGAAGCGTTGCGCGCCGAGCTCGCCGCCGACGGCAGCGCCGTTCACGTGACCACCGTGTCGCTGCCCGCCGTGAACACGCCCCAGTTCGACTGGGCCCGCAACAAGATGCCCCGGCGGCCCCGGCCCATGGCGCCGGTGTTCCAGCCGGAAATGGTGGCGGACGCCATCGTCTGGGCCGCCACCGCGCGCCGGCGCGAGGTGTTGGTGGGGGGTTCCACCCTCTTGACCGTCTGGGGCAATCGCTTCGCCCCGGGGCTGGTGACCAGGCTGCTCGCACGAACCGCCGTCGAAGGGCAGCAGACGGACGAGCCGGAGATTCCGGAGCGGCCGGACAATCTCTGGCAGAGCGTCCCCGGCGAGAAGGGGGCGCGTGGCCGTTTCGGGGCCGAGTCCCACGGCGCGAGCGTGCAGCTCTGGGCGACCCGGCACCGGCCCTGGCTCGCCGCCGCCGCGCTTGCGTTGCTCACGGGTGCCGTGATGGCCGCCGCGGCTGGCAGGCGGCCCCGCTAGGCGCTGGCGTCAACGTCCCCCGGCGTGCTCGGAAAGGTCGAGCACGTGGCGCAGCTCGCGGATGGGGACCCCGAGATACTCCCGCTCCCGGCTCGCGCCCTCGAGCCGCCAGCCGTTGGCGCGGTAGACGGCAAGTGCCCGTTCGTTGCGCTCCTCGGTCCACAATGCCGCCCGCTCATGGCCTTCGCACCACAGCGACCAGGTGGCCCGCTCCAGCAGCCGGCGGCCGCTGCCGTCGCCCCAGGTGCGGGGGTGGGTGTAGAGCAGGGCGATCTCGCCGCAACCGGCGTCCGGGTCCGGGCCCCACAGCACGAAACCGGTGATACCGTCCGAATCCTCGGTGACCAGGAACCGTTCGCCGGCGTCACGGATGCGCCCGGTCCAGCGGTCCGGGTCGGGCTCCGCACGCGCCAGGCGATCGGCGCCGAGGAACGGCGCCCAGGCCTTCCGGGCGGCAGCATGGTAGACGGCGGCCACCGCGCCCGCGTCCGCCGGGGTGGCTGGTCGGGTGTGGCGAGGGCCCCGGCGGATGCACCACCCGGCGTCGTCCGCGAGCAGCACCTCGTCGTCCCAGAGCGGCAGCAGCGCCGGGGTCGGCTGAGCGGCGCGGGCCGCCTGCCGATGCAGCGTGGCCCGGCCGGGGCGATCCTGATGGGGCAGCACCAGGTGATGAATCAGGCCGAGCCCTGCGAGGTCCAGCTCCGTCGGTGCGGTGAACGGGCTGGTGATGCGGGCCGGCGCAAGGTTCGGGCCGCAGACCATGGCGCCGGCACTCTGACCGGCGATGGGTATTCCCCGGCGGTGGGCATCCCGAAGCAGAGCGTCTGCCCCGGATCCGGCCAGCGCCGCCAGCAGCGCGAAGGGGTCGCCCCCCGTCATCACCACGGCCGCCGCGGCGGAAAGCGCGCCGGCGTCCTCCCGGCCCACGTCGAGCCGACGTACTACCCGGCCGAGCGGCTGCAGCGCCGCCAGGGCCGGCTCGACGATGGCCTCACCATCGGCAAGCTCCCGGCTCGCGCTGGTGATCACCGCCACCGGACCCGGCCCGGCGTGGGCGCCGAGCCAGTCTCCGAGGCCATCGAAGGTCAGGGAGGTGAGGAACAGGGGCATGGGCCGGGCCTCCGCCGCTAGCTCCAGCCCTCCGCCGAGAGCGGCAGCCGCCGGACCCGTTCGCCGGTGGCGGCGAAGATGGCGTTCCCCACCGCGGGCGCCAGCGGCGGCAACGCCGGCTCGCCGAGCCCGGTGGGCGGAAAGTCGCCCTGCACGAAGTGCACGTCCACCTGCGGCGCGCGGCCGATCCTGAGCAGCGGGTACTGGTGGAAGTTGAGCTCCCGGGCGCGGCCGTTCTCGAAGGTGATCCGCTGGCCCAGCATGGCGCTCAGCCCGTCGATCACCGAGCCCTGCACCTGATTCTCGGCGCCGGAGAGGTTGACGATGGGGCCCACGTCCGCGGCCACCGTCACCTTGTGCACGTCGAGGCGCTTGTCGGCCCCGACGCTCACCTCGGCCACCTCCGCCACGTGGCCGGCGTGACTGAAGTAGAAGGCGAGGCCCAGGCCGCGGCCTTCGGGCAGCGCGCGGCCCCAGCCGGCGGCCTCCGCCGCCCGGCGGATGACCCCGGCGGCGCGGCCGGTGTGCAGCGCCCACAGATTGCCTTCCTCCAGCCAGCGCGGCTCGCCGAGGAGCTCGAGCAGGAACTCCACGTGATCGCGCCCGGCGGCGCTCGAGAGCTCGTGGAGAAAGCTCTGGTGGGCGAACGCGATGACGTTGGAGCCGGGCGCGCGCCAGTAGCCGCAGGGGGTGCGCCACGGCAGCAGCGTCTGGGTGAGGCGGTAGTTCGGAACGAAGGGGCCCGGGTCCACGTCGCCGCTGATGCCGCCGCCGCGGACCGGCTCCCGGCCATCCTCGCTGAAGCTGATGAAATGGTTGCGCCAGCCCGTGAGGCGCCCACTGCCGTCCAGCGCCCCCTGGAGCGCGTGGAATCCGCCGGCCCGGTAGAAATCGTGAGCCATGTCGTCTTCGCGCATCCAGGTGAGCTTCACCGGGCCGTCGACGCGGCGGGCGATGGCCGCCGCCTCCACCACCGCATCGTTCATGAGGCGCCGGCCGAACCCGCCGCCGGCGCGCATCTGGTGCAGCACCACCCGGTCTTCCGGAATGCGGATCAGCTCGGCCACCGACTTCTTCGCGCCCTGGGGCGACTGGGTGGGCGCCCACAGCTCCATGATCCCGTCGTGCCACCAGGCGGTGGTGTTCTGCGGCTCGAGCTGGGCGTGGCTGACGAAGGCGTATTGATAGAAGCCGGAGACGGTTTTTGCAGCTTGGCCGAAGGCCCGGTCGACGTCGCCGCGGTCCGCCACCGTCTCCCGGCCCTCGCCCTCGGCCAGACGGCGGGCCTCCTGCTGCGCACGGCTCCAACTGTCGTCGGCGGCGTCGGATTCGTCCCACTCCACTTCCAGGCTGCGGCGCGCCTTGAAGGCGGACCAGGTGTCCACGGCGACGATGGCGACTCCGGCCGAGAGCTCGGTGGGCTCGCCGTTGCTCTCCAGGGCGAAGGCGTCGAGCACTCCCGGCAGCCGCTTCACCGCCTCCAGGTTGGCGCGCTTCACCCGCCCGCCTTCCGCCGGGCATTGCACGTAGCTGGCGTAGCGCAGCCCCGGGAGCTGCTTGTCGATGCCGAACAGAGCGGCGCCGGTGACCAGCGGCCGGTTGTCCACGCCGCTGATCCGCTTGCCGAGCAGGCGGAACTCCGAGGGATCTTTCAGGGTGACGTCGTCCGGATCGGGCACGGGCAGCTCCGCCGCCGTCGAGGCCAGCTCCAGGTAGGAGAGACGCCGGCCGCTGGGGGTGTGGATCACCGTGCTGTCCCGGGTCTCGCATTCCTCCGGGCTGACCTCCCAGCGCAGCGCCGCCGCGGCCACCAGCATGTGCCGTGCCGCCGCGCCCGCCCGGCGCATGGGGGTCCATTTGTCGGGAATCGAGCGGGAACCGCCCGCCGCCTGGCGCTCGTAGCGGGCCGCGTCGATGTCGGCCTGCACCACGGTGACGTCGTCCCAGGCGGCATCCAGCTCCTCCGCCACGATCATGGGCAGGGCGGTCTTCACACCCTGGCCGATCTCCGGGTTGGGGGCGTAGATGAAGATGCCTTCGTCGGAGATCCGTACGTAGGCGTTCGGCTGAAAGCTGCCGTCCTCGCCGGTGGCCGCCACCGGCTGCGGCCGCGAGCAGCCGACCGTGACCCCGAGGATGAGCCCGCCGCCGGCGAGCCCCGTGAGCTTGAGAAACGCCCGCCGGTCGAGCTTGACGATGTCGCCCCTGTCACTCGCCATGCTCGCCTCCTGCCACGGCCATCACCGCGCCGCGGATGCGGTTGTAGGTGCCACAACGGCACAGGGCGGAATCCAGAGCCGCGTCCACGTCCGCGGCCGAGGGCCGGGGGTTGTCCGCCAGCAGCGCGGCGGCGCGCATGAGCTGGCCGGACTGGCAGTAGCCGCATTGGGGAACGTCGTGGTCGATCCAGGCCTGCTGCAGCGGGTGCAGGGTGCCGTCCGCGGCGGCGAGGCCTTCGATGGTGGTGATCTCCGCCCCTTCCAGGGCCGCGGCGGGGACCGCGCAGCTGAACGTGGGCACGCCGTCCACGTGCACGGTGCAGGCGCCGCACTGGGCGATGCCGCAGCCGAACTTCGTCCCCACCAGCCCCAGATGATCCCGCAGCACCCAGAGCAGAGGCGTGTCCTCGTGGACCACCTCCACCTCGTGCACGCGGCCGTTCACATTCAGACGCATGAGAACCTCCCGCCGTCGGTTGCCCGAAGACGGCAGATGTTAGCGCAGGGCCACGACGATGACTAACAGGGCTGCGGTGGTAACTTGCGGAGCACCGCGGCGCCACAGGAATAGCCGCCGCCGAATGCGGTGGCGGCCACCAGGTCGCCGGGCTCGATGGCGCCGGCCAGTTCGATGGAGATGGGAATGCTCGCGCAGCCGGTGTTGCCCAGCGTGTCCACGGTGACGATGCAGCGCTCCATGGGCAGGCCGAGCGCCTTGGCCACGTTGACCATGATGCGGAGGTTCGCCTGGTGAGGCACCAGCCAGCGGATGTCGGACACCTCGAGGCCCAGCGTGCTCATGGCGGTGCGGGTCTCTTCCGCCAGGTACTCGCACGCCCGGGCGAAGACGTCGCGGCCTTCCCGCATCACCAGCCCGTGGGTGCCGAGGGACGGATCCAGGGTGATGGCGTCCGGACCCTTGCCGGCGCAGGCGACGCCCCGGGAGCGGGCGTACTCCAGGCTGAAGGCGGCGCGGTCCGGCTCCCGGGAGAGCACCGCGGCGGCGGCGCCGTCGCCCCACAGATGGCCGGAGAAGCGGTCGGCATCGTCGCTGTAGCGGCTGTTGTGCTCCGACGCCACCAGCAGCGCCTTCCGTGCTTCGCCCGCCAGCAGCATCATGCGGGCGAGCTCGAGGCCGCTGATGAACGACGAGCACGCCGAGGAGAGGAAGTAGACCCGGGCGTCGTTGATCCCGAACTCCCGCTGCAGCCGGAACGGCATGGTGGAGAGGGTGTCCTCGGGGGTGTAGCTGGCGCCGAGCACGAGATCCACCCCGTCGAGGGCGTCCGGGCGTTTGTCCAGGAGCCTGCGCACCGCGGCCGCGGCCATGGTGGTGACGTTTTCGCCGGGCGCAGCCCGCGAGCGGCTGTGAATGCCCGTGCGCGCGACGAACCATTCGGGATCCTGGCCCGTCAGCTCGCTGAAGCGTGCGTTGTCGACCCGCATCTCGGGGACATAGGCCCCGATGTCCTCGATGTAAACGATGACGTTGCCCTCGGCAGTGGCTGGCGCGCATTCTAAACCACGGTGCGACCTCGGCGCACGGTGCCGGCGCCTGTCGGACAAGGTCGCGCCGCAATCGCCAGCCGGGAACGCTGCCGCTTGATTCGACCGCCTTTCGCCCATGCCTGGTTCTTTCCCGTGGCCGCCGCCTACGGAGCCGCCGCAGTGGTGCCGTGGGTGGGCGCGGTCGCGGGGCTCCTGCCCCGGCTGCCGGGTCTCGCCAGTCCGGCGGGTCACGCCCACGAGATGCTGTTCGGCTACGTACTGGCGGTGGCGGGCGGCTTCCTGCTCGGCCGCCAGCGGCTCCGGCGGATTCTGGGCCTGCTCGGGCTCTGGCTCGCCGCGCGGATCGCTTTTCTGGGTTGGCCGGGGAGCGCCTTAGCGGTGACGGCCACGGCCGCCTTCAGCGCCGCGTTCGCCGTGGCCGTGATTCCCCGCTTCGCCCGCTCGGCGCGCAAATGGCGTAACCGCTCCATCGTGCTCATCCTCGGCGGGCTCGCGGCGCTCGCGCCATTTGCTACCGCCGCGGCCGGGCACGCGGCGATGGGATCGACCTTGTACCTGGCGACCACGGTGCTGCTGGCGTCGCTGCTGTTCTTCATGGGCGGGCGCATCATCGCCCCCGCCGTCGCCGGCTACCTGGTCCGTGGCGGCGGCCGTCTGGACGCCCGGGTGCAACCGCGCATCGAGGGCGGCGGGCTGCTGGCGTTCGCAGCGGCGCTGGCCGCCTCGGCGTTCCCCGCAGGCGGCAGGGTTGCCGGCATCGCTCTGCTGGCGGCGGCGCTGCTCACCCTGGTACGGCTCGTCCGGTGGTCCTTGTGGCGCTGCCGCCGGCGGCCGGATCTGCTGGTCCTCGGGCTGGGTTACGGCTGGCTCGCCGCGGGGCTCGGGCTGCTCGGTCTCTCGCTCTTGGCCGGCTGGCCCGCAACGACGCGGGCGCTCCATGCGCTGACGGTGGGAGCCGTGGGCACCCTCACCGTGGCGGTGATGGCGCGAACGCGCCTCCTCTACCGGTACCGGGACGCCAACATCGCCCCCGCGGCGCATCTGGCTGCGCTGCTCATGAGCGCGGCCGCCGCCGCCCGCATGGGCTGGAGCGGTGGGGACCCGCCCCTGGCGTTGCTGGCCAGCGGGGCATTCTGGTCCGTCGGCTGCATGATGCTTTTGTGGGTGTTGCTGACCACGCTGCCGGCGTGGACCATAATACGCAGGTCACACTCAGCCATCACATTCACAGCGCACGCGACACGCGCGAAGGGGAACACCGTGAGCGATTTCGACACTCAGTTCGAGAAGATGAAGAGCGGCCAGGGCTTCATCGCCGCCCTGGATCAGAGCGGCGGCAGCACCCCCAAGGCGCTGCGCCTGTACGGCATCGAGGAAGGCGCCTGGTCGAGCGAGGAGGAGATGTTCGATCTGGTGCACGAGATGCGTACCCGGATCATCACCAGCCCCGCGTTCAACGGCGACCGCATCCTGGCGGCCATCCTGTTCGAGAACACCATGGACCGGCAGATCGAGGGTAAGCCCACCGCCGAGTACCTGTGGCGAACCAAGCAGGTGGTGCCCATTCTGAAGGTGGACAAGGGCCTCGCCGAGGAAGCGGACGGCGTGCAGCTCATGAAGCCGATCCCGAATCTGGACGACCTGCTCGCCCGGGCCAAGGCCAACGGCATCTTCGGCACCAAGATGCGCTCGGTGATCAAGCAGGCGAACGAAGCCGGTATCCGCAGGATCGTCGAGCAGCAGTTCGAGCTGGCCCGGCAGATCATCGCTGCGGGGCTCGTTCCCATCGTCGAGCCGGAAGTGGACATCAAGTGCCCCGAGAAGGCGAAGGCGGAGACCATGCTGAAGGCGGAGATCCTGCGGGAGCTCGATTCCCTGGGGCCGGATCAGCGGGTGATGCTCAAGCTCACCCTGCCGGAGCAGGACAACTTCTACATGGATCTCATCGAGCACCCCAACGTGGTTCGGGTGGTGGCCCTTTCCGGCGGCTATTCCCGCTCCGAGGCCAACGAACGCCTGGCGCGGCAGAACCGCATGGTGGCCAGCTTCTCCCGGGCCCTCACCGAGGGGCTGAAGAAGCAGCAGTCGGACGAGGAGTTCGACGCCCTGCTCGACGAGTCCATCGGCAGCATCTACGAGGCGTCGATCACCTGAGCCTCGAGGCCGCCGTGCCTGCCACCGCCCGATTCCGCTTCTACGCGGAGCTGAACGACTTCCTGGCGTCGGCGCCCGGCGGCGGTGAGCGGAGCTACCGGTTCGACGGTCATCCTTCCGTGAAGGATGCCATCGAGGCCCAGGGCGTGCCGCACACCGAGGTGGAGCTGATCCTCGTCGATGGCGAGCCGGTGGATTTCGAGCACCACCTGCGCGATGGTGAGCGGGTGGCCGTGTATCCCGTGTTCGAGAGCTTCGACGTGGCGCCGGTGGCGAAGCTGCGGCCCGCACCGTTGCGGCAGAACCGCTTCGTCGTGGACGTCAACCTGGGCAAGCTCGCGCGCTGGCTGCGGCTGCTCGGTTTCGACACCATCTACCGCAACGACCTGGACGACCCGGAGCTGGTGCGCATCGCCGCCGACGAGGAGCGCATCCTGCTCACCCGCGACCGGCGACTGCTGCACCACAAGGCGGTCAGCCACGGCTACTGGGTGCGGGCCGTGGATCCGGAACAGCAGGTAGCGGAGGTGGTGCGGCGCTTCCAGCTCGAGGGCAGCATTAGGCCCTTCCACCGCTGCCTGGCGTGCAACGGGCTGATCCACCCGGTGGCGAAAGACCGCATCGAGCACCGTCTGGAGCCCAAGACCCGGCGCTATTACGACGAGTTCTACCAGTGCGACCAGTGCGGCAAGGTCTACTGGAAGGGGCCTCACTTCGCGCGGCTGGTGGAGGCCGTGGAGCGGATGGTGGCGCCCGCCTCGTGAGCCTGGCGGAATCACGGATCGGCTGGCGCTGGATCGCCGCGGGAACCCTGTTCCTGTTCGCCCTCGTCGGCTTCGCCTCCGGGGTGTCCCTCACCGAGCAGGGGGAGGTGGCCGGGGCGGGCTGGCTCACCCTGGCCTACTACAGCCTGGGCCTGTTCGTGTTCGGCGGGCTCGAGCTCGGCATGCCCACGGGCGGTCCGGTGGGCGCGCGGATCCTTCTGTGGGCCGCCTATTTCGGTGCGCCGTTGCTCACCGCCTCGGCGGTGATCGAGACGCTGATGAAGGCGGTGACCCCGGATCACTGGCGGCTGCGCCGGCTGGCGAATCACGTGGTCATCGTCGGCGCCGGCAGCCTGACAATCACCTATCTGCGGGTGCTGCGCAGGAAGCGCCCCGGGGTGGACGTGGTGGTGCTGGTGGACGCCATCGAGCCCACCCGCAAGCAGGAGCTGGAGCAGAGCTTCGGCGTCACCGTGGTGGTGGGGGACGCCACCCACGACTTCATGCTGCGTCAGCTTCGGCTGCGCCACGCCAGCAAGGTGGTGCTGCTGCCGGACGAAAACTTCGCCGCCTTCGAGGTGGCCAGCCGGATCCTGCGCCGTTACCCGACCCTGGATTCGCGGATTCTGCTGCACTCTCACAACCTGCGCTTCCTGCGGATGATGCAGAGAACCTCCATCGGTCAGCGCTGCACCTGCTTCAACATCTACCACCTGGCCGCCTCCGGCCTCGTGCGCGATCAGCTTCTGCAGCACTTTCAGCGCACCGGGGTGAAGGACGTGGTCGTGCTGGCCGGCTTCGGCCGCTTCGGCCAGACCATCCTCGAGGAACTCCAGGTGGCGGCGGCCGGGGAGGTGGGCACCGTGGCCATCATGGACGTGGACGCTGCCCGCCGTGTGCTGGTGGTGCGCGAGCAGGGCTATCTGGGCGAGGGCTACCGCCGAGTGCTGGTGCAGGGCAACGTGGGGCACCCGGACGCCTGGCGGGAGCTGAGCGAGGGGGTGGATCTCTCCCGCAGCGAGCCCACGGTCATTCTCGGCACCGGCCAGCCCATGGAGAACCTGCGCGCCGCGCTGTGGGTGAAGCAGCAGTGGCCGAATGCGCTGGTGTTCACCCGGACCAACGACGTGTCGCTGTTCGCCGAGGACGTGGGGGCGGAGAACGGCATCATCAGCATCAGCATCGATCGGCTGGTGGAGGAGAACATTCCGGACGCGTGGCTCGGGGTTGAGAAGGTGGCGGTGCGGGGCGCCGCGTAGGCATTCGTGGGGAGCCGTCAGTCGCGTGTTGCGCTCTTTGGAGCCTGAAGGATGGAAAGGCGGGCGAGGGTGCGCCGCTCGCCACCGATCACCCTCTTCATCCTTCCGAACTCCGAAGAT
>JAWLCV010000064.1:0-22881 GCA_041686955.1 Pseudomonadales bacterium | reverse complement strand
ACGGCCACGGTGCTGAAGATCTCGCAGTCGGCGGTGAGCAAGCGCATCGCCGCGCTCGAGCGCTACTACGACCGGCCCCTCATCGAGCGGCACGGCCGGCGGGTGGTGCTCACCCATCACGGCACGCGGCTGGTGGAGAAGGTCACCCCGGTGCTCTCGGAGCTGCGCGGCGTGTTCCTCGAAGACAACGCGTTGCGCCGCGGCAAGATCATCATGGGGGTCTCCGAGGCGATCCTGGCGAGTTGGGGATTCCGCCTGTTCGCCCGGGTGCAGCGGCACATGCCCGAGGTGGAGTTCACCTTCCACGCCCAGCGCTCACCGGTGGTGCTGGATCGCATCCGCTCCGGCGAGTACATGCTGGGCATCTGCACCGGCTCTCCGGACGCGGACACCGACCTGCAGAGCGAAGTGATCCGGCGCGAAAACATGGTGATCCTGCCGTCCGGGCTCCAGCCCGTCGACTATCGGGTGGGCGACGAGCTCGACGTCATCACCATCGAGTCGCGTTCCGGCGCCTGGCGCTCCATCGAAGAGGACATGCGGCGGTTGAACCTGAAGCGCCGGGTGTCGCTGGAGTCGTTCTTCTCGGTGGCGCAGATGGCGCTGGCCGGGTTCGGTCATGGGTTGGTGCCCGAAGGCGTGGCCAGAACCCTGGGCGTGGAGGAGAGTCGCTGGATCAGCCTGCACGAGGCGGGGTTGCACCGCCCCGTGCGGTTCGTAGCGCGTAAGTCCATGTTCTCCCAGCCGCTGGTGCAGGACTTCTACGCGGCCGTGTCACAATGGGCGGAAAGCGTCTGAGAGGCAGCCATGGATATCGTCCTGCACCACTATCCGGCGTCGCTCTTCTCCGAGAAGGTGCGGGCGCTGCTGGGTTATCTGGAGCAGCGCTGGCACTCGGTGGTGATCCCCAGCATCATGCCCCGTCCGCTGTTGATGCCGCTCACCGGGGGCTACCGCAAGACTCCGGTGCTGCAGATCGGCGCCAACGTCTACTGCGACACCCGGATCATCGCTCGGGCTCTGGCGCGCCATTGCGGCAACCGTGAGCTCTTCCGCGAGGGATTCGTCGCCCAGCGTGTGGCGGATTGGGCTGACACTCACCTGTTTCAGGTCACGGTGGCCCTCAACTTCGCGCCCCAGGCTGTGGGCGCCATGATGAGCGGGATTCCCGCCGGGGAAGCGGCCGCGTTCCAGAAGGATCGTGCCGAGCTGACCCGGGGCGCCGTCATCTCCAGCTTTTCCGCGGAGGCCGCCGCGGCGTATCTGCGCCATCATCTCGCGGAGCTGGACGACGCGGCGGACGGAACGTTCCTGTTCGGCGAGCGCCCCACCATCGCCGACTTCTCCGTCTATCACTGCCTCTGGTTCCTGGCCAACAATCCCGTCAACGCGCCGCTGCTGGACCGCTATCCGAACGTGAGACGGTGGATGGAGCGGATGGCCGGGTTCGGTCACGGCGAGGTGGTGGTCTCCACGGGGGAAGCGGCGCTGGCCACGGCCCGGGCCGCGACGCCGCGGCGGCCCGCCATCATCGACGACCTGCCAGCCGGCTTCACCCTGGGTCAGGAGGTGACGGTGACCCCGGTGGATTACGGGCGCATCCCGGTCTGCGGCCGGCTCGCGGCGTGGTCCCACGAGGAGGTGGTGGTGGAGCGGGAGAGCGCCGAGACGGGGCCCGTGATGGTGCACTTTCCCTCGCCCGGGTTCGAGGTGGCGGCCGCCTAGCCGGTCGCCGGGGCGGACGTGTCCATGGCCTCCCGGCACCAGCCGACCAGCTCGGACACCCAGTCGGGGCGGTCGTTCAGGCACGGCACCAGGGTGAAGCTCTCGCCGCCGGCGTCGAGAAACGTCTTGCGGCCCGTCATGCCGATCTCTTCCAGGGTTTCCAGGTTGTCCGCGACGAACGCGGGACAGGCGACCACCACGTGGCGGACGCCGTGGTGGGGCAGCGCCGCCAGGGTCTGGTCGGTGTACGGGGTAAGCCACGGCAGCCGGCCCAGCCGGGACTGGAAGCTGACCGTGAAGCGGTCTTCCGGGATGCCGAGGGCCTGGGTCAGCAGCTCCGAGGTGCGCAGGCACTGATGCCGATAGCAGGTAGCGTGGGCAGGGGAGCGCACCTGACAGCAGTCCGGCGACTTCAGGCAATGATTGCCCGTGGGATCGGCCCGGGTGATGTGCCGCTCCGGCAGGCCGTGATAAGACAGCAGCAGGTGGTCCCAGCGGGCGGGCAGGTGCTCGCGCACCAGATCCGTGAGCGTCCGGATGTAACCGGGCCGGGCGTAGAACGGCGGCAGGACGTGGAGCTTCATCCAGACGGGTATCAGCTGCTGCACGGCGTGAACCGTGGTGCTGCAGGTCGAGTCGGCGAACTGCGGATACAGCGGCACCAGCAAAAGCTCGCGTACGTCCTGCTCCTCGAGGCGCTGCACCGCCGCGGCCAGGCTCGGCTCGCCGTAGCGCATGGCCAGCTCGCACGGCACATCCACCGCCTCATCGACCGCGTCGGCGAGCTTGCGGCTGTAGTGAAGCAGCGGCGACCCCGTGCCCGGACCGGCGTAGTCCCATATCTTGGCGTAGGCTTCGGCGCTGCGGCGCGGCCTGAACGGCAGGATGGCCGCCGACACGATAGCCCGGCGCAGCGCCCAGGGCACGTCGAGGACGTAGGGATCCATGAGGAACTGGTTCAGGTACCGCCGCACGTCGCGCACGGCGCACGAGGCCGGGGTACCCAGATTGACCAGGAGAATTCCTCGAGACATTGATACGCCCTGAAAGAAGGCGATAGTATCCGCGCTCCTTCGCCATGTCATCGGAATCCCTTGGCCGTCATCATCGATTACGACGCCGGCAATCTTCGCAGTGTGCAGCGGGCCTGCCGGGAGGTGGGCCTGGAGGCGGAGATCACCGCCGATCCGGAGCGGTTGCTGCGGGCGGAGCGGGTGATCTTCCCCGGCGTGGGGGCCGCCGGGGCCGCCATGAAGAGCCTCACCGCCAACGGCCTGGACGAGGCGCTGCGCGAGGTGATCCGGCGCGGTGTGCCGGTGTTCGGCATCTGTCTGGGGATGCAGATCTCGCTCGCGCACTCCGAGGAGAACGACCAGGAAACCCTCGGCCTCATCCCCGGCCGGGTACGGCGTTTCGCCTTCGACCGCCCGGAGCTGAAGATTCCCCACATGGGCTGGAACGAGGTGCGGGTGGTCAAGCCCCACCCGCTGCTCGCGGACGTGCAGCCCGGTGACGAGTTCTACTTCGTCCACGCCTACTACCCGGAGCCGGAGCAAGCCGCGGACGTCTATGCCGTCACCGACTACGAGATCGACTTCGCCTGCGCCCTGGGCCGTGACAACTATTTCGGCATGCAGTGCCATCCGGAGAAGAGCGGCCACGTGGGGCTGCGGGTGTTGAAGCGCTTTGCCGAGTGGGACGGGTCATGCTGAGCAAACGCCTCATCGCCTGCCTGGACGTGCGCGACGGCAAGCTCGCCAAGAGCGTGAAGTTCGTCGATACCAAGGACATCGGCGACCCGGTGGAGAAGGCCCGGGAGTATTACGAAGACGGCCTGGACGAGCTCGTCTTCTACGACATCACCGCCTCGAGTGACAAGCGCAACATCATGCTGGACGTGGTGGAAGCGGTGGCCGAGCAGGTGTTCATCCCGCTGTCGGTGGGGGGCGGCGTGCGCTCGGTGGCCGATGCCACGGATCTGCGGCTGGCGGGGGCCGAGAAGATCAACGTCAACTCCGCCGCGGTTCGGCGTCCGGCGCTCATCGCCGAGTGCGCGGAGGCCATCGGCAACCAGAACGTGGTGCTGTCCATGGACATCCGCGCGGTGCCGGAGAGCGAGATCTGTCCTTCGGGGTACGAGGTCGTCATCAATGGCGGGCGCACGCCCGTGGGCAAAGATGCCCTGGCCTGGGCCCTGGAGGGCGAGCGGCTCGGCGCCGGAGAGCTGGTGGTGAATTCCATCGACGCGGACGGCACCCGGGCCGGTTACGAGCTGAAGCTCACCTCCATGCTGGCGGAGGCCGTGCGCATTCCCGTCATCGCCAGCGGCGGCGCGGGCCGGCCCGAGCACCTCTACGACGTGTTGACCGAGGGCAAGGCCGATGCGGCGCTGGTGGCGTCGATGGTCCACTATGGCGATTATCGGGTGAGCGAGTTGAAGCGCTACCTGCACGATCGTGGTGTGAAGATGCGGATGTCCTGGTAATGAAAGCGATAGTCCTTCACGACGACAAGCTGGTCTGGCGCGATGTGCCGGAGCCCGAGCTGGGACCCGGGCAGGTGCGCATCGGCGTGCATGCCACCGCGGTCAATCGGGCAGATCTGGTGCAACGGGCCGGGGCCTACCCGCCGCCTCCCGGCGCCAGCCCGATCCTGGGCCTGGAATGCGCCGGCGAGGTGCTGGAAGTGGGGGAGGGCGTGACCCGGGTGCGGCCGGGCGACGTGGTATGCGCACTGCTGGCCGGCGGCGGGTACGCCGAGCAGGTGGTGGTGCCCGCGGGCCAGGTGTTGAAGGTACCGGTCGGGTTCGATGCGGTGCGTGCCGCCGCCGTTCCCGAGGTGTTCGCCACCGCCTACCTGAACCTGTACATGGAGGCGGCGCTCGCGAAGCAGGAGCGGGTGCTCATCCATGCCGGAGCCAGCGGCGTCGGAACCGCGGCCATCCAGCTCTGCAAGGCGTTCCACAATCCCTGCTTCGTCACCGCGGGCAGCGCCGACAAGGTCGGGCGATGCGTGGCGCTCGGCGCCGACGGCGGGGCCGACCGCCACGCCGGCGATTTTCAGGATGCGGTGCAGGCCTGGGCGGATGGCGGGGTGGACGTGATCCTCGATCCGGTGGGCGCCGCGTACCTGGCTCAGAACCTGCGCTGTCTCGCTACCGGCGGTCGGCTCGTGCTCATCGGCCTCATGGGTGGCGCCGAAGCGCCGGTGAATCTGGGCCTTTTGATGATGAAACGGGCCCGCATCATCGGCTCGACGCTGCGTGCCCGCCCCATCGGTGAGAAGGCGGCGGTGATGGACGCGCTGCAGGCTCGAGTGTGGCCGCTCTTGGAAGCCGGAGCCGTCGTGCCGGTGGTCGAGGCGGTGATGCCCATCCACGAGGCGGAGCGGGCTCACCAACTCGTCGCCAGCAACGACACCGTGGGCAAGGTGGTGTTGAAGGTGGATGCCTGATCGCGAGCGCCGACTCCCCGTGGTCGACCGCTCCGAGCCGGCGGCGCTGTCGGCGGGCGCATTCGGTTCGTGGCTGCGCGAGCTGGCGCGGTCGCGCAGCGGTGGTGCCGGCATGGCGGTGCCCTGCGGCGACTGCAACGCCTGTTGCCGGTCGTCGTACTTCATTCACGTGGAGCCGGACGAGCGCGAGACCCTGGCTCGCATTCCCCGAGAGCTGCTGTTCCCCGCCCCCGGACTCCCCCAGGGGCACATGGTGCTCGGCTACGATGAGCGGGGGCATTGCCCAATGCTGCGCGAAGGCCGATGCACGATCTACGAGCATCGCCCGCGCACGTGCCGACGTTTCGACTGCCGCATCTTCGCGGCCAGCGGCGTGGCGGCGGGCGGCGGCGGCGAAAGCCCGGTGGACCGGCAGGTGCGCCGCTGGCGATTCCAGTACTCCGCTGCCGGCGATGAGGAGCGGCACGCCGCGGTAGTCGCGGCCGCCGGCTTCCTCCGGGAACACGCGGGGCAGCTCCCGGGAAACCTGCAGGCGGCGCGGCCCGCGGTCCTGGCGCTGCTCGCCATCGAGGTGCACGAGCTGTTCCTGCCCGGCGCCGCGCGCGTCCCGGAGGCCGATCTCCTCGAGGCCGTTCGCGGGCACCTGGGCGAGCGGCAGGCCTAATCGCCCTCGAGCTCGAAGGTCAGCCTGTGCTGAACGCCGGTCACGGCGACGGCCTGGCCGTTCACGATCCGGGGTTTGTATTTGAAGCGCTCCACCGCGCGTAGTGCCGCCCGTTCGAATACGCCGCCCGGCTCGGCCCGAAGAACGCGGGGTGAGACGACGCGGCCCAGCTCGTCGATGGTGAACTCCAGCAGCACGTACCCCTCGATGCCGCGCTCCTGCGCCCGCGCCGGGTAGCGGGGCGTCACCTTCACGACGGGCAAGGCCGGGCCGTCGGCGACTCCGAAGCCTCGGGGCCCGAAGTCGTCACCCATTCGGGGCGCCGTCGCGGCTACGTCCGTGCCGATGGGCGTGCCGTCTGCCGTCGGTCGGGGCGGCGTCGAAGGCGGTGACTGGGGCTTGGGCGGCTCCACCGGTGCGTCGTCCTCGACCCGCGGAGGCGTCTCCTCGATGAGAGGCAGATAGGTGAGCCTGGGTCCGGAGAACGGCTGCTCGGGAGCCGCGCCGTCGCTGCGGATCAGGTACTGCATGACGAGCACCAGGCCGACCGTCACGGCGGCGCCAAGCATCGCCGATGCGGCGGACCGCGGTGCGTGCTGAGCGAGTGCGATCATGATGATTCTCCGTTCACTGAGTTGACGCCGCCTCGGGTAGCGGCAGCTCGAACCGGTATTCCTGCCGCAGCAGCAGGTCTCTCGCCGGGAGGGATGCTCCGGCGAAGTCGTGGAGGGATGCGATCCGCAGCGCGGCTCCGTGCTCGAAGCTGGGCGAGCGGGCCAGGGCCCGCTCGACGGCGCCGCGGAAGAGCCCGCTGGGATCCGTGGACGTGATGCGTGGCGGGCTCGTGCGGATGAGGCCGAAGCGGGTGAACCGGGCCTGAAGCTCCACGATCACCATCCCCGTCAGCCCCCGTTCCAGAGCCGCGGCCGGGTAGACAGGCATCGGATCTCGTGCGCTCTCGGGTAAGGCCCGCCAGCGAGCCGAGGCCCTATCGAGCACGAAGCTGCGCACCCGTACCTGTGGCGGAGCGGGATCCGCGGGTCCGGACGAAACCAGCGGCACCACGATGGCGTCCCCGGGGATCGGAATCGGGGCAGCGATGGGTCGGGCCGCGGCACCCACCAGCAGCACCAGGATGAGCCACAGCAGCGTCCAGTGGCCGTCCGACGGGTTGAACCGGGCTGCCGGCCGCTCCAGCAGCCGGTTCGCGCGTATGGTCAGATGCGCGGAGCCGAGCAGCGCCAGCCAGCGCTCGGGACCGGTATCGTGGCGCCCTCGCCAGGCTAGGCTTCTCGCCGCGTGCACCACGCCCGCCACGTAGGCGGCGCGGCTGGGAAGCGCCGCGCTGGCCCGATCGTCGCAACTCTCTTCCATGGCCTCCTCGAACCGCTGCCGCAGCGAGCGCAGCCACGGCATCCACCAGTACCAGTCGACGAGCAGGCGCACGGCGAGCAGCAGCCGGTCGTCCCGACGCTGCAAGTGGGTGATCTCGTGAGCCAGCACGGCGGTGCGGGTCTCCATGCTCCACTGCGCGGCCGCCGCCGGCAGCACCAGGGTGTAGGCACCCAACGTGCTGGCACAGGCGGTGTGGCCGCAACGGAGGTGTATGGGATGCCGCAGCCCCAGGTACCGGGCGAGCCGGCGGACTTCGTGCTCGAGCCGTGGATCCGCCAACGGGGGGAGGCGAGACAGCCAACGCCGGCTGTGGGCCACCGCTGCCAGAGACCTAACCACGAGAAATGCGGAGACCGCCCACCACGCGGTCAGCAGCAACCAGGGCAACGGCTGGTTCAGCAGGCGGCGCAGCTCGGCTCCGGTAGCTACGGGGACGGTCCACATCCCGACGGGGGCCCACCACGGCACGATCAGCAGCACCGCGGCCGAAGCCGCCGCCAGCACCTTGCGCCGTGAGGGGTTGCGGCGATAGATCATGGGCAGCGCCGCGCTCGCCAGCAGCGAGCAGACCACCAGAGTCAACAGTGTCTGCAGCGTGAGAGGACTGATCACGATGAACTCCTGCGACGGCGCTCTGCCTTCAGATCGAGAAGCTTCTTCTCGATGGCGTCGAGCTCGGCTTCGCTGATGGAATGGCCATCGCGGCCGAGCAGCGACACGACGGCGTCGCCCACGGAGCCGCTGAAGAAGGTGTCCAGCAGGCGCCGCCAGGCATTGCGCTGAGCCGTGGCTCGCGCCAGGGTCGGGCGGTAGAGATAGCGTTGCCCGCTCTGCTGGAACGTGACGTGCCCCTTGTCCACCAGCTTGCCGAGCAGCGCACGCACGGCAGAGTAGCTCGGGGCATCGGGAATGGAGGCCTGCACATCCGCCGCCGAGGCCTCGCCCCGGGCATAGAGGACGTCCATGATCTGGCGTTCCCGGCGGGAGAGGTGCGCATGGTCGCTTCGCACGGCGGGTTCCTCCCATGGGTGCTAATTTATTAGCACATGTTGCGTTTTTAGCACCACGAGGCTGAGCCTGCAACCGGAGTGGGGACTCTGGTCTAGAACGAATGGCGATAAGGGGAGCGTTGGTTACGCCGAGGTGTGACCTGCTTCACAGAAGCCGGACCGGCGCGGCCGCGAGCGGGTCTGGTTGCTCGGATCGTGACGCGTTTCGCATTTCCCGCCGGTTCTTGATCCTAACTTGACATCGGATAGGTATGCCCGATCCGGCAATCCCCGGATTTGGTGTGGGATGAGGGAACTCGAAGGCGCCCATGAAGCTTCTGTTGGTCGAGGACGATCGCGCCGATGCGCGGTTTCTACGCTCCTGTCTGACCCGGAGTCAGGGGTCGCCGCCTGATCTCGTTCACCGGGAGTGTCTCAACGACGCCCTGGATTCCCTCCGCACGGGGCATTTCGACGTGGTGCTGCTCGACCTGCATCTGCCGGACGCCAGCGGGGAAGCGTGCGTACGCGCGATCCAACAGGTGAATCCCGCCGTTCCCATCGTGGTCCTGAGCGGCGAGGACAGCGAGGAGTACGCCCTCGGCATCCTCAAGCAGGGCGTTCAGGACTATCTGGTGAAATGGGACGGGGAGGGCAAGATCATCCTCCGTGCCATTCGCTACGCCATCGAGCGCAAACGCTCGGAGCTGCGCCTGAATCACCTGGCCACCTACGATTCGCTCACCCAGATTCCGAACCGCAGTCATTTCGTTCAGTACCTCGAGAAGGCGGTGAGCCGGGCTCAGCGCACCGCGTCGATGCTCGGCCTGGTGTTCCTCGACCTCGACCGTTTCAAGGGAGTCAACGACACCCTGGGACATCATTTCGGCGACAAGCTGCTGGTGGCCGCCTCCAAACGCATCGAGCAAACCGTGCGCAACGGCGACGTCATCGCCCGTATGGGGGGAGACGAGTTCGCGGTTCTGCTCGAGGGTGTTTCGGGGGTGCGCGCTGCGGAGGCGGTGGCGAGGAAGCTGGCCGCGGCCCTGTCGGAGCCCTACCTGCTCGACGGGCACCAGGTGAGCGTCACGGTGAGCATCGGGGTCACCATCTATCCGAACGACCGGGGCGAGCCCGAAACCCTCATCAAGAATGCCGACATCGCCATGTATCAGGCGAAGAACGCGGGCCGCAACGGCTTCAAGTTCTTCACCGAGAGCATGCACCGGGAGATCCTGCATCAGCACGAGATGGCCCAGGACATGCGGCGCGCGCTGGCGGAGGGCGAGTTCTACCTGCTGTATCAGCCGCAGTTCAACCTGGCGGACGGCGCCATGGCCGGCGCCGAGGCGCTGGTGCGGTGGCGCCGGGCGGACGGCCGGATGATCCTGCCGGGCGATTTCATCGGCATCGCCGAGGAGTACGGGCACATCATCGAGCTCGGACGCTGGGTGACGGAAGCGGCCTTCAAGCAGAGCATCGCCTGGTGCGGCGGCAATGCCGGGCCGGGCCCCATCGCCATCAACGTCTCTCCGCGTCAGCTCCTGCACGCCACCTTCTGTGAGGATCTCGAGCGACTCGTCCAGGCTTACGGGGTCGATCCCCAGACCATCGAGCTGGAGCTCACGGAGAGCAGTCTGGTTCAGGACGTTTGCGGCGCGCAGCGGGTGCTGAGCCGCCTGAAGGATCTGGGGTTCGCCCTGGCAATCGACGACTTCGGAACCGGCCATTCGTGCCTCGACTACCTCCGTCGCTTTCCCATCGACACCCTGAAGCTCGACCGTTCATTCGTGAAGGACATCGGCGTCAATCCCCACGGTCCGGCCATCTGCCGGGCGATCTTGTCCATGGCGGAAAGCCTGGGCCTGGATACCGTGGCGGAGGGCATCGAGAACGCCGAACAGCTCGCTTTCCTGCTCGAGCACGGCTGCGCCCGGGGCCAGGGCTTCTATTTGAGCAGACCGCTGCCCGCCGGCGACGCGGCGTTTCGGCACATCGCGCCGGCGGCCGAACAGGAGGTTCGACATGCCTGATTACACGCCGGATGATCTGCGCATCATCGCCGATGCCATTCCGTACCCCGTGATCTACATCCAGGCCGACGGCGCGGTGGGATTCACCAATCGCGCGCTGCGGCGCGCGAACCGGCTGAGCGGCGACGACGTGGACGGCCGGCCGGTGGGGGACCTGCTGAGCGCCGAGGAGAGCGAAGCGGGGCGCGCCGCGTTTCTCGAGTGCCTGCAGCAGGGCCGCCGGGTGTATCGGGAAGGACACTCGGCGGTGCCGGATGCCCCCATTCGCTACTGCCGTTACGTCTACGAGCCCGTTCGCAGTCGAGACGGCACGGTGCTGGGAGTGTGCGTCACCGTGGTGGACCTCACCGACATCAAGAACGCCGAGGATGCCCTGAAGGCGAGTCACGCCGAGCTGAAACGTTCCAACCAGGATCTGGAGCAGTTCGCCTATGTAGCCTCCCACGACCTGAAGGCGCCGCTGCGCTCCATCGAGGTGCTGGCGGGCTGGCTCATGGAGGATCTGGCCGACTACGCGGAAGGCGACGTTCAGGAGAACCTGGGGTTGCTGAAGACCCGTACCGCCCGGTTGAACCGGCTGCTGGACGACCTGCTCACGTACTCGCGGGTGGGCCGCCGGGTCGGCGAGGTCGGGACGGTGGACGTGGGCGCGCTCGTGGAGGACGTGTGGTCGATGCAGGCGGCGCCGGACGGCTTCCGCCTGGAGCTCGAGGGAGATCTGCCGACAATCACAACCTTCCGCGGGCCCCTGGAGCAGGTGTTCCGGAACCTAATCGGCAATGCCATCAAGCACCACCCCGGACCCACCGGCCGCATCACGGTCAGCGGTGAACGCTGTGACGGGCACTACCGATTCGCCGTGGCCGACGACGGCGCGGGCATTCCCGAGGAATACAGGGAGCGCATCTATCAGATGTTCCAGACCCTGCAGCCCCGCGACGAGGTGGAGGGCAGCGGCATGGGTCTGGCCATCGTCAGCCGGGTGGTGGAGTGGCAGGGCGGACGCATCTGGCACGAGCCCGCGGCGGAAGGCGGCAGCGGCACCGTGTTCAGATTCGAATGGAAAGTGGTGGATGCCGAGTCGGCGGAGTCGCTGCTGGGCGAGCGCAATCAGCCGAGGAGCCGTGCCGCATGAACAGGAAAGCCGTGAACATCCTGCTGGTGGAAGACGACAGCATCGACGCCAAAGCCTTCGTCCGGGCCATGGACAAGCTGAAGATCGCCAACCCGGTGACCGTGGCCAAGGACGGCGTCGAGGGGCTGGAGAAGCTCAAGGAGATGCCGCGTCCGAACCTGGTGATCCTCGACATCAACATGCCGCGCATGAACGGCCTGGAGATGCTGCGCCGGCTGCGTGAGGACGAGACCCTGCACGACACCATCGTGTTCGTGCTCACCACTTCCAACGACGACCAGGACAAATTCGAGGCCTACAACCTCAACGTCGCCGGCTACATGCTGAAGTCCGACATGGGCAACAGCTTCATCCGCGCCGTGTCACTGGTTGAGAACTACTGGAAAGTAGTGGAGTTCCCGGGGTCCCACGCCGCGGCGCGATGAGGTTTCGCGGGAAGTCGCCGGGGTCCGGCCGTCTTCCCGGGACGTCAGTCACTCGGACCTGACTCGGTAACGTAGCGGTACAGCATCAGCGTCAACTCGTCTTCGAGTGCCGGTGAATCCAGCAGGTCCGGGGATATTTCCGCGACGTTGTCGACCACGGCATGCGTGGCGTGCAGCATCACCTGCGCAACCAGTCGAGGATCCCTGTCACCAAGCCGAGCATGAGACTGGAGTGCACGGACCGTGTGTTCCGCGAAGTCCTCGTAGATCGCTCGGGCCTGCGGTAGCGTTACCGAGAGGGGGATGAGATTCCTCAACGCCGAGTTCAGGCGAGGGTTGCGTCGTGTGGCGTTGATCCGGGCCCGCACGGTGCTGCGGATCAGCGTTTGCAGATCGTCTTGCGGTGCGCTGGCGAGCTCGGCCTGAAAGCCCGACCAGCGTTCCTCATTCCACTGCTGATTCAGGATGGCGAAGATCGCTTCCTTGTTGGGAAAGTACTCGTAGAGGCTGCCGATACCGACGCCGGCCCGTTCGGCGATGCGGTCAGTGGTGGCCTTCTCGTATCCCCGCTGCACCAGAACCCGAGCCGCTGCTTCGAGGATGGCGTTCCAGGTCGCCTTCGCTCGCGCTTGTGTGGGCGATTTCCGAGGCTTTCGACTGATTCGTCTGCCCATTCCTGCCGGCTCCGAAACCCGAGTACAAATCCCGAGGAATCCCTCGGATCATAATCCCTTGGGGACACGCGGAGAAATCACCAATGCAGCCCAAGGCGAATCAGAGGCTCGGGCGGATTCCGGGGCCGAAGGGATTGCCGTTCCTCGGCAACCTGCCGCAACTGCTGCCCGACCCGTTGCCGTACGTGAAACACCTTCACGATCGATACGGCAACGTGTTCTTTGCTCGATTCGCGGGAAACCGGAAGGTGGTCTTCCTCCTCGGGCCTGAGGCGACGGAAATGGCGCTGCAGGACAGGGCGGGGCTGTTCTCCAATGCCGGTGGCTATGCGGATCAGAGCCGCTATCTGGGTGAGCACGTGCTGTTGTTCCGTGACGGCGCCGAGCACCGTGGGCTGCGGCAGGTTTTGAATCCCTCCTTTCGCACCGAAAGGCTGAAGTCCTATCTACCTGCCATCAATCGACGGATCGCCCGTGCCGTGAGGAACTGGCGGCAGACCCCGCCGGTAGACCTGGCGCTCGGCATTCGGGAACTCACGCTGGCCGTGGCGATCGACGTGGTGGTCGGCGCGAAACCGGAACGGGAAATCCCGGCACTGAACCGGAAGTTCCTCCGCGTGCTGGCGGCGATGGTCAGCCTGAATCCATTGACGCGGTTCCGCGGAAGGCGTACCCGCGCGTGGCTGGACAGGCAGCTCCGAGAGCAGATTCCGTCCCGTCGCGAAGCGACCACCTTCGACCTGTTCACGATGCTGTGTCAGAGTGCGGGGGCGGGCGGTGTGCAGAGCGACGACGAGATCGTCGACAACGTCATTGGGCTTCTCGTCGCGGCCTACGAAACCACCGCGAGCACGATTTCCATGATGGTCTGGGCCCTGGCGGAGAATCCGTCATGGCAAGACCGCTTGAGAAATGAGATATCGAGATGGAACGCCCCATCGGGGCCGTCGTGGGCAGACCTCGACCATCTGCCAGAGACCGACTGGGTTCTGAAGGAAGTGCTCAGGCTGTACCCGCCAATATCCTTCATCCCCAGAAGAACTACCGGCGTCGTTCGGATCGAAGGCCATACGATTCCGGCCGGCACGCCCGTCATCGTGTCTCCGGGATTCGTGCATCAGATGGAATCGATCTACCCTCAGCCGACAATGTTCGATCCGCGACGCTTCGCTCCGGGGCGGGCGGAAGATCGAGCTCACCGGTGCGCTTGGGTTCCCTTCGGCAAAGGCGCGCACACCTGTCTGGGGATGCAGCTCGCGCGCATGGAGACGAAGGCGTTCTTCGCGCACCTGCTCAAAGCCGTCAGGATCGACGCAACCGGAACGCCGCCGCGAATGAAATACGTGCCGGTCCTCGGTCCGGCGGGCCCGCTACCGGTGCGGTTCGACCCGATCTGAGGCAGCCGGAGCCGGGACAGATGAACGTCAGCCGATGGATGCGAGCTGCTGACGCAGCGTCGCGAGCGCGCTCTCGGCGTCCCGCAGCTTCTGCCGCTCCGTCTCCACCACCGCCGGCGGCGCCTTGCTGACGAAACCGGCGTTGGCGAGCTTGCCTCCGAGACGCTGCACCTCCTTCTCCTTGCGGGCAATCTCCTTCTCGAGTCGCGCCCGCTCGGCGTCCAGATCGATGAGCCCGGCGAGGGGCACCATCACCTTGAGATCGCCCACCAGGGCCAGCGCGTTGGCCGGCGGCGCGGCGTCGGCTTCCAGCCAGCCGATGGATTCGGCCGTCGCCAGGCGCTTCACCAGCTCCTCCGTGGCCGCTGCGAGCTCCCGGTCGCGGGCGGTGCCGCCCTGCAGCAGCACGTCCACGGTCTGCCGGGGCTTGATGCCAGCTTCACCGCGGATGTTGCGCACGCCCAGCACCACGCCCTTGAGCCACTCGATGGCGGCATCCGCCTCGCTGTCGGCGGCGAACTCCGCGGCTTTGGGGTAGGGCTCCAGCATGATGGTGGGACGGCCGTTGCCGAGGAGCGGCGCCACTTCCCGCCAGACGGCCTCGGTGATGAACGGCATCACCGGATGCGTCGCCCGCAGCAGAGCCTCGAGCACCGTCAGCAGGGTGCGCCGGGTGCCGCGGAGCAGGGCCGGATCGGTATCCTCGTTCCACAGCAGGGGCTTGGTCAGCTCCAGGTACCAGTCGCAGTACTCGTGCCAGGCGAAGTCGTAGAGCTCCGCCGCGTAGAGATCGAAGCGGTAGGTATCGATGGCCCGCTCGGAGGCCGCCAGCAGGTGGTGGGTGCGCGAGAGGATCCACCGGTCGGCCAGGGTGAAGCGGGCTTCGCCGTCGAGCTCCGCCTCCCGGCAGTTCATCAGCACGAATCGAGCCGCGTTCCAGAGCTTGTTGCAGAAGTTGCGGTAGCCCTCGATGCGGTTCAGGTCGAAGCGCACGTCGCGGCCCGTGGTGGCCAGGGCGCAGAACGTGAAGCGCAATGCGTCGGTGCCGTAGGAGGGGATGCCCTCGGGGAAGTCCTTGCGCGTCTGCTTCTCGATACGCGGCGCCATCTGCGGCTGGGTCAGGTTCTCGGTGCGCTTCTTCACGAGCTCGTCCAGCGTGACGCCGTCGATGAGGTCGAGGGGGTCGAGGCCGTTACCCTTGGTCTTGGACATCTTCTGACCTTCCGCGTCGCGCACCAGGCCGTGGATGTAGACCTTACGGAAGGGCACCTCGCCGGTGAACTTCAGGGTCATCATGATCATCCGCGCGACCCAGAAGAAAATGATGTCGTGACCGGTGACCAGCACGTCGGTGGGGTGGTAGAGCTCGAGCTCCGGCGTCTCTTCGGGCCAGCCCAGGGTGGCGAAGGTCCACAGCGCCGAGGAGAACCAGGTCTCCAGAACGTCCGGGTCGCGGGTCAGCGTCACGTTCCCGCCGAGCCCGTGCTTTTCCCGAACCTCGGCTTCGCTGCGGCCCACGTAGACGTTGCCGGCCTCGTCGTACCAGGCGGGAATCTGGTGCCCCCACCATTGCTGGCGCGAGATGCACCAGTCCTGGATATTGCGCATCCACGAGAAGTAGACGTTCTCGTACTGCTTCGGCACGAACTCCACGTCGCCGTTCTCCACCGCGGCGATGGCGGGCTTCGCCAGCGGCTCGATGTCCACGAACCACTGCGCGGTGAGCAGCGGCTCGATGACGGCGCCGGAACGGTCGCCCCGGGGGACCATCAGCTTGTGGTCTTCGACGTTGTCCAGCAGCCCCTGGGCATCCATGTCCGCCACGACCCGCTTGCGGGCATCGAAGCGGTCGAGGCCCCGGTACGGTTCCGGTGCGTTGTCGTTCAGGGTGGCGTCCTCGGCGAAGACGTTGACGAGGGGCAGATCGTGCCGGGCGCCCACCTCGTGGTCGTTGAAGTCGTGCGCCGGCGTGATCTTCACGCAGCCGGTACCAAAGGCGGGATCGACGTAGTCGTCGGCAATGACGGGAATCTCGCGGCCCACCAGGGGCAGGCGGACCCGCTTGCCGATCAGCCCCTGATAGCGCTCGTCGTCGGGATGCACGGCCACCGCGGTATCGCCCAGCATGGTTTCCGGCCGGGTTGTGGCCACCACCAGGTAATCGCGGCCGTCGGCGGTGGTGGCGCCATCCAGCAACGGGTAACGGAAGTGCCAGAGCTTTCCCTGTTCCTCGCTGTTCTCCACCTCGAGATCGGAGATGGCCGTCTTCAGCTCGGGGTCCCAGTTCACCAGGCGCTGGCCCCGATAGATCAGCCCCTCGTCATAGAGGCGGACGAACACCTCGAGCACGGCCCGGGAGAAGCCCTCGTCCATGGTGAAGCGCTCCCGGCTCCAGTCCAGCGACGAGCCCATGCGCCTGAGCTGCCGGGTGATGTTGTCGCCGGAGGTTGCCTTCCACTGCCAGACGCGCTCGACGAAGGCCTCGCGGCCGATGTCGTAACGGGTCTTCCCCTCGGCGTTGAGCTGGCGCTCCACCAGCATCTGCGTGGCGATGCCGGCGTGGTCGGTGCCCATCTGCCACAGGGTGCGGTCGCCCTTCATGCGGTGATAGCGGATCAAGGCGTCCATCAGCGTGTGCTGGAACGCGTGGCCCATGTGCAGGCTGCCGGTGACGTTGGGCGGCGGTATGACGACGCAGTAGGCCGGCCCGTCACCCGTCGGAGCGAAGTAGTTGGCGGTCTCCCACTCCTCGTACAACGGCTGCTCGATGCTGTGGGGATCGAAACTATGCTCCATCCGATTCCTCGCTTGCTGATGATGGCGATGATGATGTCCGGTGCTGCTGCTCGCGGACCATGGCATCGAGCTCGGCGCCGACGGCCGCCAGCAGTGCCTTGCGCAGCTCGTCCATGCGGCTCTGCACCACCTCTTGCAGCCACCGCTGCACGGTTTCGTCGATGCGCACCTTCAGCGCCGCGTTGAGCTCGTCGGTGTGCTCCGGGGTCCAGTCGTTCTGATGCCGCTCGATGGCCGCCCGTGCCTGGTCGAGCATTTCCCGGGCCGATTGCCGCCACTCGTCGGAAAGCAGCGCCTTGAAGATCTCTTCGTTCAGACCCGGATCGGCATCCGCGGTTTCCGCGAAGTCGCCCTCGCCGGACAGGAAGGTCTCGTTGACGCTCACCCCGCCGCGCACCACGTCCTCGAGAAGCGGCACGTCGTCGTCCCGGTCCTCGGCCGGCGCATCGGCGTCCGCGGCCCGGTCTTCGTCGAGCAGCGTGCGGATGGATTCCAGGTCGCCGAGCAGGCCGCTGGCGCCGCTCTTGCCGTGGTCGTCGCTCATGCGGATTCCCAGTCGTCCAGCTCGTGATGGAACAGGGGATAGCCGCGGTCGCGGTAGAACTTGTAGCGGTCGCGGCCCAGCGCGCGGTTGGCATCGACGACGATTTCCGCCACCCGCTCGAAACGTCCGAAGAACGTGGGGATCTCGCTCGCCAGGTTGATCAGCACCCCGTCCGGCTCCGTCGGCGTGTTCCAGCCGAGCACCACGGGCGCCGGGCGAACGGGGCCCGTGCCGGGATCCTCGTCTTCACGGACGTGGGGCACGAAGCGATGCTCCGGATAGTTCCACAGCAGGTCGTCCAGGTCCGCCGCGGCCTCGGCGCCGTCGGTGTGGATGTGCACCCGGTTGCCGTTGCCCATGGCCTTCACCGCCAGCCGGCAGGCGAAGCGGCAGGCGGCGTTGAGATCCACGTCCTGCAGGATGTAGAAGTCGACCCGGGTCACCCGTTCCCCTGCTGAATCAGGTAGCGGAACAGCAGCCCCACGGGCCGTCCCGTGGCGCCTTTGGCGGCCCCGCCCTGGAAGGCGCTGCCGGCGATGTCCAGGTGCGCCCACGGGTACTTCTCGGCGAACCGGGAGAGAAAGCAGGCGGCGGTGATGGAGCCTGCGCCGGGGCTGCCGATGTTGGGGATGTCGGCGAAGTTGCTCTTCAGCGCTTCCTGGTAGTCGTCCCACAGCGGCATGCGCCAGGCCCGGTCGCCGCTCCACTCGCCGGCTTGCAGCAGGGTATCGGCGAGGGCGTCGTCCTTGCTGAACAGCCCCGAGGCGTGGGCGCCGAGTGCCACGATCATGGCGCCCGTGAGGGTGGCCACGTCGATGACGGTCTTCGGCTTGAACCGCTCCACGTAGGTGAGGGCGTCGCACAGCACCAGGCGGCCTTCGGCGTCGGTGTTGAGAATTTCCACCGTCTTCCCCGAGAGCGTGCGCACGATGTCGCCGGGGCGTGTGGCCTTGCCGCTCGGCATGTTCTCCGCAGCCGCCACCACGCTGATCACGTTCACGGGGAGCCGCGCCTCCGCGGCGGCCCGAACCGCGCCGAGCACCGTAGCGGCGCCGCACATGTCGAACTTCATTTCGTCCATTGTGGCCGCGGGTTTCAGACTGATGCCGCCGGTGTCGAAGGTGATGCCCTTGCCCACCAGCACCACCGGAGCATCACTCGCCTTGCCGCCCTGGTACTGAACGATGATCAGCTGCCCCGGGGTTTCGCTGCCCTGACTCACGGCCAGGAACGCTCCCATGCCGAGCTCCTTCATCTTGCGCTCGTCCAGGTTGGACACCTTGACCTTGTCGAGCCGGGAGAGCTTGCGCGCCTCGCGCAGCAGATAGCTCGGATTGCAGATGTTGGGGGGCTGGTTGCCGAGATCCCGGGCGAGATCCAGCCCGGTCTGCAGGGCATTGGCTTCCCGGGCTGCGCGCTGGGCGGTGGCGCGGCCGCGGGCATCGGCGTGCAGGGCCACGGTGCGCACCGTGATGCCGCCGTTGTCGTTTCCGGTCTTGTGCGCCGAGAAGGTATACAGCGCGTTGGCCATGGCGGCGAGGCCGGAGGAGTAGCGCCAGTAGAGATCCCGGTCGGTGACCCGGGTGGCGCCCAGGGCCCAGACCACCGAATTGACCTTCATGGGCTTCACGGCCTTGGCGACGGCGTCGGCGATCTTCCTGAAGTCGCCAGCGCCGACCTCGGCGTCGGCACCGCCGGCCACCACCAGCCGCTTCACCGCCGATTCCCGGGGCAGGGCGACGATCTGCACCTTGCCCGGCTTGTCGGTGAAGTCCTCGACGGCGGCGTCGAACAGTCCCTGTTGCCGGTTGTGACGCGCTACTTTGCGGGCCTGGTCGAGGCTGGCGATGAGGCAAGGGGTGGAGAATTCGCTGAGCGTTCCGGTCTTGGTGGTGTACTTCATGAAGCTGCTATCCGCTGTTTCGGCGCGATTCTAATGTAAAACAATGACTTGGCATATGGCGGCCGGTCACGCGGGCCGCTTCGGGCGGTAGAGCACCCGGCTCGACGACAGCAGGTCGGACCAGCTCCGGCGCTCCCGGTCGAAGAGCACCCACAGGTAGCCGACCCCGAGGCAGGCGAACGAGACCAGCGCGCCGAAGAAGCGCCAGGTGGCCTGGGTGAGGGTCAGCGGACTGCCATCCACGCTCTGCACCTCGAGACGCCACGCCAGCATGCCGAGGGTCTGCCCGCGGCGAACCCAGAAGTAGGCGAAGAACGCGTACAGCTCGATGAACAGCACCGAGCGCACCGTGGCGCCGTACACGGCGTCGTTGCTGATGGCCACCATGGGAAACAGGGTGAACATCCACAGCGCCAGCACGAGCAGGGTGTCGTAGAGCATGGCGCCCAGGCGCCGCAGCAGGCCCGCGGGCTGCAGGCCTGCCTGGGGCGCCGTCTCGGGGGAGCCGGGCTCCTCAGAAGCGGGCGAGATGGTCCGTCACCCGCACGGGCCGGCCGCAGAACTCCTCGCGGGTCATGGCCTGCAGCGTGTCCGTGTCCTGGCAATGTGCCCAGGCGCGGCGGCCGTCCGGCAGCCGGCACACCACGTGACCGATGCTCGGGCCTTCCGGGCCATACATGACGGTGTAGCTCTCCACCGTGGCTTCGCCGTCGTAGTCCATGGCGACCTCGCGGCTCGGCGTGGCGTCCACCTCGGCCTGCAGGTCCTCGTGGCGGAAAGGCTGGTCCGGCGGTGCTGCCGCGTAAACGCCGAAGGCATGCTTGGTGAGGTAGCCGCCGTTGGCAGTGATGAGGCACTTCGAGTCGCGCTGCGCCCGCAACAGCTCCACGCCTCGGGCGATGGAGTGCATGACGTAGTTGTTCAACGGACCGCCGGCGAAGGTCAGCCCTCCGGTGATGGTGAGCGGGCGGTCGGTGTCGAGGCCGATCTCGGCGGCCGCCACCTGGACCGCCACCGGGAAGCAGCTATAGACGTCCACCAGATCGAGATCGTTCGGCCCGACGCCGGCCAGCTCCAGCGCGCGCCGGCCGGCGATGCGAATGGCCGGAGAGCTGTAGAGATTGTCGCGGTTCGACACGTACCAGTGGTCGTGCGCGTCGGTGCCCGCCCAGGGATAGACCCACTTGTCCTCGGGTATGCCCAGCGCGCGCGCCTTGGTGGTCGAGCAGAGAATCAGCGCGGCGCCCTGGTCCACGTTGTTGTTGGAGTTCATGAGCTTGGGGTAGGGGAACGAGACCGGCCGGTTGCTGCTGGAGATGGTGCGGATCTCCTCGGCGCTTCTGGCCTCGCGGATCCAGGCGTGGGGATTGCCCGCCGCCACCCGGCTGAACGAGGCCCACAGCTCCGAGATGCGCACCAGGTGATCGTCGATGCTTTCGCCGTTGTGGTGGCGTAGGGCGTTCTCGAACAACGGATAGATCTGGATGGGCTGGCCGATGCGCAAGGCCTTTTCCGCCGGATGGCGCATGTCCTTGTCCTCGCCGATGACCCGGTCCGGGGTACCGGGCAGCGCCTGCCAGTCGAGCTCCACCCCGGCGCGGCGCGCCTTCGCCTGGGTGTTCCCGCACTCGGCCCCGGTGATGATGACGACCTCGTGGTCGCCGCGCTGGATCTCCAGCGCGCTCTGGTTCACCACCGTCTGCACGAAGTTGCCGCCGAAGGGGGTCAGCACCGTTTCCGCCCCCGGGTTGCCGATGGCTTCGGCCACGGCCTTGGCGGGGTTCTGGTAGGGCCATATGCCGCGAATCACCCGAACCGATCCGGCCTGCTCCAGCAGCGCGGGCGCGCCGGCGTCCTCGGCGGCCTGGCGCACCGCATCGATCATCAGCTCGATGGGCTCCTTGCCGGTCCGTGGGTCGTCGATGCGCTGCTCGAGCTGCGCGACGCCCACCAGTATCGGTGTTTCGCTCATGTGATTCGCTCCCAAGATTCCGGTTGAGGTCGGTGTGAATGCGTCGAAGGCGGCATAATACAAGAAAACGGGAGAACCCCTGGGGGTGCCATGGACTTCGAGCTCGACGACGAGCACCGGATGCTCGAGGAAACGGTTCGGCGGTTCGTCGAGCGCGAGCTGATACCGCTCGAGCCTGCGGTGCTCGCCCGCGAGGCGGCGGGGGAGCCCTGTGCGCTCACGGATGCGGAGCTTGCGCCGCTGAACGCCCGCTGCCGCGAGCTGGGGTTGTGGGGGTTGGATGCGCCGGAGGAGACGGGCGGCGCGAACCTGCCTGCGTTGGCGCTGGTGGGCGTGAACGAGGCGCTCGGCCGCACGGTGGTGCCGTTCACCTTCCCGCCCGACTCGCCCAACCTGCACATGCTGCTGGCCACCGCATCGCCGGAGCAGCGGGAGAAATACCTGGAGCCCTACGCCCGGGGCGAGACGATCTCCGCCATCGCCATCTCGGAACCCGGTGCCGGGGCCGATCCCGCCGGCATGCGCACCCGGGCCGTGCCGGACGGCGACGACTGGGTACTGAACGGCCGCAAGATCTGGATCAGCCGGGCGAAGCAGGCGGCATTCACCATCGTCATGGCGGTGACGGACCCGGAGAAGGGTTCGCGGGGCGGCATCTCGGCGTTCATCGTCGAGGCCGGAACCCCGGGATTTCACGTGGCCCGGGAGATTCCCATGATCGGGGGCACCCGTACCTACGAGGTGGTGTTCGAGGACTGCCGCATCCCCCAGGGGCAGCTCCTCGGCGCCCGCGGCGAAGGGTTCGCGCCCATGCAGCTTCGCCTCACGGTTCGGCGCCTGCAGATGGGGGGCTGGTGCGTCGGCATGGCGGAGCGGGCGCTCGAGATGCTGGTGGAGCAGGCCAACCAGCGCGAAACCTTCGGCGCGCCGCTCAAGGACCGCCAGGCCGTGCAGTGGTGGGTGGCGGACGCCGCCACCCGCATCCACGCCTGCCGGCTGATGGTGCAGCACGCGGCCTGGAAGCGGGACCGTGGCGAGGACGTCCGCACCGAAGCCAGCATGATCAAGGTGTTCGCCACGGAGCTCGCCAGCGACGTGGTGGACCGCGCCATGCAGGCCTACGGCGCCATGGGCATGACCAAGGAGCTGCCATTGCAGCTCATGGCGGCGCAGGTGCGGACCATGCGCATCTACGAAGGCCCCTCCGAGGTGCACCGCTGGGTGGTGGCGCGGCGTTTGCTTTCGATGTGAACGTATGTAACCAAAGCACCCTTTGCGTGCATACGTCACACTCCGTCGGGAGCGTTTGCGGGAAGCTGCAGGCTCTCGAGCCTCGTGATTCATAACAGTGCAGTCGTTCTACCTCGCCAGACAGCCCATCTACGACCGTGACCTCCGGGTCGCGGGGTACGAGTTGCTGTTCCGGGGCGGTCCCGACGATCAGGCGCACATCACCGATCCGGACCGGGCCACCTCGGAAGTCATCACCAGCAGCGTCATCGACATCGGTCTCGAGAATCTGGTGGGCTCCCACACGGCGTTCATCAACGCAACCGCCGGGGTGCTGCACGGCGCGCTGCCGCTGCCGGAGCTCAAGGGCCAGATCGTTCTCGAGGTGCTCGAGGACATCACCGTGGATCAGGCCCTGCTGGAACGGCTCGACGTGCTCTCCCGTTCCGGCTACAAGCTGGCGCTGGACGATTTCGTCTACCGGCCGGGATGCGAGCCGCTCCTGGCCATCGCCGACTACGTCAAGCTCGACGTGATGGCGCTGGA
>JAWLCV010000063.1:0-22974 GCA_041686955.1 Pseudomonadales bacterium | reverse complement strand
CTTGGCCTTGGGTTTCGCCTTGCTGCGGGTGCGTTTGCGTGCCGGCTTTCTGCTGCGCACCAGGTCGTCGTAGAAGATGAACTCGTCGCAGTTGCTCATGAGCAGGTCGGAGGTGGAGTTCTTCACCCCCACGCCGATCACCGTCTTGGCGTTCTCCCGGAGCTTGCTCACCAGGGGCGAGAAGTCCGAGTCGCCGGAGATGATGACGAACGTGTCGATGTGCTCTTTCGTGTAGCAGAGATCCAGGGCATCCACCACCATGCGGATGTCGGCGGAGTTCTTGCCCGACATCCGCACGTGGGGAATCTCGATCATCTCGAAGGCCGCCTCGTGCATGGCGGCCTTGAATTCCTTGTACCGCTCCCAGTCGCAGTAGGCCTTCTTCACCACGATGGAGCCCTTCACGAGCAGCCGCTCGAGCACCGGCCGGATGTCGAAGCGGTCGTACTTGGCGTCACGCACCCCGAGGGCGATGTTCTCGAAGTCGCAAAACAGAGCCAGATTGCCGTCGCCGTTCACCGATCACCTCATGTTGTTGCAGTTGCCGCCCGGGGGCGGGCTTGTCAGCCGGCGGTCAGGCTCGAGAAGCTCTTGCCTTCCCGCGCCAGGCGCTCGAGCAGCGGCGCCGGCTTCCAGGCGTCGCCGTACTCCCGCTGAAACGCCAGGATGTCCTGATATATCCCGTCGAGCCCTTGTTTGTCGGCCCAGAACATGGGGCCGCCCTTCACCTCGGGGAAGCCGTAGCCGTTGATGTAGACGATGTCGATGTCGCACGGCCGGATGGCGATGCCGTCCTCGAGGATGCGCGCGCCCTCGTTGATCAGCGGGTACAGGCAGCGCTTCAGCACCTCCTCGTCGCTGATGTCCCGGCGCTCGATGCCGAGCTCGCGGGAGGTCTCTTCCACGATCTGCACCACCTCGGGATCCGGTTGGCCGGCGCGGCTGCCTTCGGGATAGATGTAGTAGCCGCGGTTGGTCTTCTGGCCGAAGCGGCCCAGTTCGCACAGCTTGTCGGCGACCCGGGCGGTGATGGGCACGTCCTCCGGCTTCATGCCGGCGAGCTTGCGGGCCCGCCAGCCCAGGTCCAGACCCACCAGATCGTTCATCTGGAAGGGCCCCATGGGCATGCCGAATTCCTGGATCACCTTGTCCACCTGGTAGGGCGTGGCGCCCTGCAGGATGATCTCCCCGGCCTGGCGGGTGTAACCCGCGAGCATGCGGTTGCCGATGAAGCCGGGCGCGTTGCCCGAGAGCACCGCCACCTTGCCGAGGGCCTTGCCGAGCTGCATGGCGGTGGCGATGGTGGTCTTGTCCGTCTTCGCGCCGCGCACCACCTCGAGAAGCCGCATCACGTTGGCGGGGCTGAAGAAGTGCAGGCCGATCACGTCACCGGGTCGGGTGGTGGCATCGGCCATGGCGTCGATGTCGAGCCCCGAGGTGTTGCTGGCGATGATGGCGCCGGGCTTCGCCACTGCCTCGAGCTTGCGGAACACCTCCACCTTGACGTCGAGGTTCTCGTAGACGGCCTCGATGATCACGTCGGCGCCGCCGAGGTCCTCGTAGCGGGTGGTGCCGGTGATGAGGCTCATCCGCCGGTCCACGTCCCCGGCGCCCATGCGGCCGCGCTGAACCTGAATGTCGTAGTTGCGGCGGATGACGCCGAGCCCTTTCTCCAGCGCTTCCTGGTTCATTTCCAGCACGGTCACCGGGATGCCGGCGTTGGCGAAGCACATGGTGATGCCGCCGCCCATGGTGCCGCAGCCCACCACGCCGGCGGAACGGATGTCCTTCACCGGCGTGTCTCGCGGCACGTCCGGGATCTTCGCCACCTCGCGCTCGCTGAAGAACACGTGGATCAGCGCCTCGCGCTGGGGATGCTCCAGGCACTTGCGGAAGTTTTCCTGCTCCACCTGCATCCCGGCGTCGAAATCGCCCAGGTTCACCGCCGCCTCGACGCACTGGATGATCATCTCCGGCGCGAAGCGGCCGCGCATGCGCCGCGCGGCGTTCTTGCGGGCCTCGGCGAAGATCTCCGGGTTGTCCCGGTCGGCGGCGATGCGCTCGTTCTCGTCGCGGATCTTGCGCAGCCGCCCGCCCTCGGCCACCACCTTGCGGGCGAAGTCGATGGCGCCCTCGACGATGTCGCCTTCGATCACCTCGTCGACGATGCCCAGGTCCCGGGCCCGGGGCGCGGGAACCGGATCGCCGGAGAGCATCACCTGGAGCGCTTTCTCGGCGCCGATCAGCCGCGGCAGGCGCTGGGTGCCGCCGGCCCCGGGAAGCAGCCCCAGCTTCACCTCCGGCAATCCCACCGGAGCCTTGGGCGCCGCCACCCGGTAGTCGCAGCACAGCGCAACCTCCAGCCCGCCGCCGAAGGCCGTGCCGTTGAGGGCCGCCACCAGCGGCTTGCGGCTGCGCTCCATCATCTCGAGCACGTCGTGCAGGCCGGGACCCTCGGTGGCAGCGGCGCCGAATTCGGAGATGTCGGCACCGGCGATGAACGCGCGTCCGGCCCCGGTGAGCACCACGGCCTTGACCTCGTCGTCGGCCAGCGCCCGGCTGACGCCGTCGTACAGGCCCTGGCGCACGCCGCTGGAGAGCGGATTCACCGGCGGGTTGTCCACTGTCAGCAGCGCAACGTCGTTTTTCTTCTCGTAGTGGACGGTACCTTTCATGGCGGTTCCTCGGGACGGGGTGGGAAGCCGGCACTATAGCCGATGTGGCGGGGCGGCGTCGCTCAGCCGACGAGGAATTCGAACAGCCGGCCCCAGAAGCGGGAGGGGCGGTTGCGGGTGAGTTCCACCCGGTCGGCGCGGTCGCCCACGAGCTCGATGGCCTTGGCCCCGAGCCAGCGCAGAGGCTCGGGCTCCCAGCGGCGCGGGACGTCCTCCACCCAGGGCAGCTCGGTGAGTGCCGAGGGGCGCTCCAGCACCAGGTCCGTGAGTATCCGTGCCGCCAGGTTCGAGGCGGCGACACCTTCGCCCACGTAGCCCCCGGCCCAGCCCACGCCCGAGCGCGGATCGTAGCTGACGCAGGGGCGCCAGTGGCGGGGCACGCCGAGCACGCCGCCCCAGCCGTGACTGATGGGAACGTCCCGAAGCTGCGGGAACAGCTCGCGGAGCAGGGCGGCCACGCGCTGCACGCGCGGGTCCTCGCGCTCGACGATGCGCCGGCGCCGGGAGCCGAAGGCGTAGCCGGCACGGCCGCCGAGGGCGAGACGTCCGTCGGCGGTGCGCTGGCCGTACATGACCACCCGGCGATCGTCGCCGAAGGTCTCGCGGCGGTGGAGTCCGAGTTCGGCCCAGAGCGCATCGGGGAGCGGTGCGGTCGCGACCATCATGGAATAGATGGGCACCAGGTCCCGTGCGTGGCCCTGCAGGCTCGCCGTGTAAGCCTCGGTGGCGCGCAGCACCCGTCGGGCCGCCACCGGGCCGCGGGGCGTGTGAACCCGTCCCGGCTCCAGCCTGGTGACCGGCGTGCATTCCAGCAGGCGCACGCCCAGCGCGCGCACCGAGTCGGCCAGCCCGCGGGCCAGCCGCGCGGGCTGGATGGCCGCGCAGTGGGCGAAGTAGAGCGCGCCGTGATTCGGCGTGATGGCGAGCCGCTCCCGGGAGGCGGCGGCGTCGAGCCAGCGGTAGTCGTTGTCGTCGAAGCCGAGGCCGAGCAGGCGATCCAGCTCCCGGCGGTGCCGGTCGGCCTGGAAGGCCGCCGTGGCGACGCGAAGGCTGCCGCCACGGGCGTAGTGGCAGTCGATGTTCTCCGCCTGGGCTACCCGGCCCACCTCGTCCACCGCATCGAACAGCGCCCGTTGCAGGGCGATTCCGCGGCTGCGGGTGTTCGGATCCTCCAGCAGGGCATCCACGCCCCAGGCGGCGCCGATGCACCAGCCGCCATTGCGGCCGCTGGCGCCGAAGCCGGCCGTCTCCGCCTCGAAGACGGTGACGTCGAGGCCGGGCTCGGCCCGCTTCAGGTAATAGGCAGTCCACAGCCCGGTGTAGCCGGCGCCGATAATAGCGACGTCGGTGTGCGACGGCAGCTCGGTCAGTTGCGGGTTCGGCAGCGCGTCGAGGCCGTCGAACCAGAGGCTGCCGTTGTGGAACGGGTGTCCGGCCGTCCCGCTCATCGCTCAGTTCGGCGGCATGCCGCTGAAGCCCTGATTCACCAGCAGGTGGACCCAGATTGACAAGCCGTAGCCCAGGGCAATGGCCGGGGTCCAGCGCAGGTGGCTGAAGAACGTGTAGTAGCCGCGTGCCTGCCCCATGAGGGCGACGCCAGCGGCGGAGCCCACCGAGAACAGGCTGCCGCCGACACCGGCGGTGAGGGTGACCAGCAGCCACTGCAGGACGTCCATGTCCGGGTTCATCTCCAGCACCGCCACCATCACCGGAATGTTGTCCACCACCGCCGAGAGCACGCCGATGATCGTGTTGGTGATGGTGGGCCCGAGCTCCAGGTACATGAACTCGGAGGCGTGGGCCAGGTAGCCGATGAAACCGAGGCCGCCGACGCACATGATCACGCCGAAGAAGAACAGCAGAGTGTCCCACTCGGCGCGGGCCACCTCCCGGAAGCTGTCGAACGGCTGGATGTCGCCCGCTTCGCCGTACGATTCGTTGTCGGCGAGATGGCGGACGTGGGTGACGCGAAGGTAGTAGCCGTAGATCTTCAGGTAGGCCAGCCCGGTCATCATGCCGAGGAACGGCGGCAGGTGCAGGAAGTGGTGGAACGAGACCGCCGTGGCCACGGTGGCCGCGAACAACCCCATGATGGCCACGGAGCCGCGACGCATCCTCACCCGCTGCTGCTCGGCCTCCGGCTGCCCGCGCTGCACCGCCAGGAACATCACGGACGCGGGCACCAGATAGTTGACGGCGGAGGGGAGGAACAGATTGAAGAACGTGGCGAAATCCAGCACGCCCCGCTGCCACACCATGAGGGTGGTGATGTCGCCGAATGGGCTGAACGCGCCGCCGGCGTTGGCGGCCACCACGATGTTGACGCAGCCGAGCGCCACGAAGCGGGGATTGTCACGGCCCACTGCCATGATCACGGCGCACATCACCAGCGCCGTAGTCAGGTTGTCCAGCGCCGCCGAGATGAAGAAGCTGAGCACGCCGGTGATCCAGAAGAGGCTGCGGTAACCGAAGCGCTGCCGCACGAGCCAGGAGCGCAGGGCGTCGAAGATCTGCCGTTCGCTCATGGCGTTCACGTAGGTCATGGCGGCCAACAGGAACAGGAAGAGCTCCGCGAACTCCAGCAGAAACTCCCTCACCGCCTCTTCCACGGCGTGCGGCTCGCCGACGCTCGCGTACTGCAGCGCGATGATCGCCCAGATGATGCCGGCCGCGAGCATCACCGGCTTGGACTTCCTGAGATGGGTGAACTCCTCGGCGATGACCACCGCGTAAGCAACGACGAAGGTGGCTAGGGCGGCGAAGCCTACCCAATGTCCAGTCAGATCCATGCGATTGGCCGCTCCAGTGGTGTGTCGGGCGATGGGGATCGGCCCGAAGTTTAGTCGTGGACCGCGGATGGCGCTAGCGAGCGTCCGGTGCGAAGGTGAGCACCACGTCGTCGGCGGCGAGCTGTGGCGGCTCGGAACCCGTCAGCCACATCACCCTGTCGCCGCGCAACGCGAGCAGAAGCCGGCCTTCTTCGCCGAGATCCTCCCGCAGCCGTGTTTCGTCGTAGGCGTCGGTGAGCGTGGTCTTGCGAAAGACCCAGCCCGCCGCCAGCCGCGCGTTCAGGCTGCGGATGTCGCCCAGGTCGCCGAGCAGCGGTCGGCCGCCCAGCGTCACCGCCAGGCTGTAGAGGCCCTGCTCGCTGTCCGGCCGGCCGATCTGGAAGACGTTGCCGCGGCCGAACTCGCTGCCGAAGTCGGTGCAGACCAGAGCGTTGTAGTCGTCGTTGTCCGTGGCCGCGAGCAGGTAACCGAAACGGTTCAGGTTGAGGTGATGTTCGGCGAGCTCGGAGAGAATCTCGCCGTAGAAGACCTCGATCCCCCGGTAGCGGGGCTCACGCAGAAGGCTCCAGTTGCGGTCGACGACCGTGACCGGCAGCTTCATGTCCACGAGCTGCTCCGCCAGCGCGGTGGTCCACGGCGCGGCGCCGACGATGAGCAAGCCTTCCGGACCGGAAGCACCGAGCCCCAGAAGCCGCGCCACCGGCGCCAGGGTGAGGCCGTGCACCACCACCGTGACCACGACCACGGCGAAGGTGAGCGCCACCAGCCGATCGCCGTCGGCGATGCCGTGCTCCGTCAGCGCTACGGCGAAGAGGCCGGAAACCGCCACCGCCACCACGCCTCGGGGAGCGATCCACGCCGCGAGCAGACGCTCCTTCACGCCGACGCCGGTGAAGACGGTGGAAAGCAGCACGGCGGCCGGGCGCACGACGAAGAGCAGCAGCGCGAGGAACAGCCCGTCCCGGGGATTCAGCGCTTCCAGCGTCGACAGCTCGAGGCTCGCGGTGAGGATCACGAACACGCCGGACACCAGCAGCACGGTAACCAGCTCCTTGAAGCGGCGCAGCTCGGTGAGGCTGGCGATGCGCGAGTTGCCGATCGTCACTCCGAGCACCGTCACGGTCAGCAGCCCGGCTTCCTCCAGCATGAGGTCCGATACCGCGTAGGTGGCCAGCACGGCGGCCACTACCACGGGCGCTTTGAGAAACTCCGGCACCTTGCCGCCGATGAAGGCCCGCACCATCAGCTTGCCCAGGCCGTATCCGCCGATGGCCGTCCACAACGCGGCACCGCCAACGTGGAGCACCAGCTCATGGAACTCCAGCTCCGCATTCACCACGAGAACCGTTTCGAACACCAGCACCGCCAGGAGAGCGCCGATCGGGTCCGAGAGAATCGCGTCCCAGCGCAGCAGCGAGGCGGCGCGCGGCTCCAGCCGTGCGTGGCGCAGCAGGGGGATCACCACCGTCGGCCCGGTCACCACCAGGATGGCGCCGAGCACCAGGGCGGTGGGCCAGCTCAGCCCCGCGGCATGACGTGCGGCCAGGGCACCGAGGGCGAAGGCGATGGCAGCCCCCAGCGTGACCATCCGGCGCACGGCCAGGGAGGTTTCGCGAATTTCTGCGAAGTCGAGGGAAAGTCCGCCTTCGAACAGGATCAGGGCCACCGCCAGGGCGACCAATGGCCGCAGCAGGTGGCCGAAGTCGCTCGCCGGCTCCAGGAGGCCGGTCACCGGGCCGGCGACGAAGCCCGCCACGAGCAGCAGCACGATGGCCGGCAGCCGGGTGCGCCAGGCCAGCCACTGGGCTCCGGCGCCCAGCGCGCCGATGAGAGCGAGCTTGCCGATCAGCACGTCCACGCGGCGGGCTTACGGAGATGGCGGACGTGCGATTGCCGTCATGGCGGATGCGTACACCTGGAAGCGGGCGGTAGCCACCGTAGCACAGCGCTCGGTGGCGCGCGACGGCCGTGCACCACGCTGGCGCACGCAACCGTGGCGCTGCACCGGTATGGTGGGTGCGGCGGATGCCGAGGCGCGCGCGGTCGCCCGCCGGTGCACGGTCCGGGCATGGCACGCTGCTTGCTGCCGAGGGGCGTCCAATGGCGAGTGGGTGTAGATGCCCGTCCAGTTTCGGGGGCTCAGGGCCTTCTGTGCGGCAGCCGACCACCTGAGCTTCAAGGCGGCGGCAGACGAGCTGTGTCTCACTGCCTCCGCCATCAGCCACCAGATCAAGGACCTCGAGACGTACCTGGGCGTTCGGCTCTTCGAGCGGCGCACCCGCGCCGTGGTGCTCACCGAGGACGGCGCTGCGCTGCTGCGGGAGGTGCAGGAGCACGTGCAGGCGCTGGAGCGGTCGGTGGTCCGGTTCCGGCAACGGCCCCAGCGCTACCCGCTGGTGATCCGAATGCCGGAGTTCTTCGCCAGCGAGCTCTTCATGCCGCGGGTGGCCGAGTTCTCCGAGCGCAACCATCACATCGATCTGCGCATCGAGACCACCGGACCCAAGGAATCGCCCGGCGGCCGGGCGGACGTCAGCATCCTCCTGACCGCCTCGCCGCCACAAGGCGCGTGCAGCCGGCTGTTGTTCCCCATCAGCTACGTGCCGGCATGCAACCCGGAGCTTCACCAGCGCTGGAGCGGCGACGGCTACGGCGCCCTGGAGCAGGCCACCCTGCTGGTTCATCAGGCGCGCCCGCGCGCCTGGCACCGCTGGGCCGAGCTGGCCGGGCTGCCGTCGCCGTCGCCACGGCAGATCATCCGACTCGACAGCATGTTCGCCCTGGCTCGCGCGGCGCAGCGGGGTGCGGGCATCGCGCTGATCCCCATGCCCATCAGCCAGACCTGGTTCGATTCCGGCGCTCTGCTTCGGTTGTTCCGTCAGGACCTCGTCACCGCGGACAGCTACGTGGTGGTGGCGGATCCGGCGAGCGAGCATCCGGAGGCGGCAGCGGTGCTGTGGCGCTGGGTGGCCGAGACGTTCCAGCAGCGCCACGCGAACGCCTGAAGTTCCTTCATGCGTCGGCGGAGAAACCATCGTTTGTCGGCGCCGGGCCCGCGCCTTAGCTTGGTCGTCACCACACCACAGGAGCCTGATCATGACGACCCCCCTACCTTCCCGATTCTCCCGCGCGCTCTGCCGCACTGTCGCCGCTGCCCTAGTCGGTGGCGCGCTGGCGGGACCGGCCCACGCCGCCTACCACCTCACCGCCTTCGACGGCACCGTCGGCTTCGACGAGATCATGGCGGCAGATTACGAAGGCGCCCGCGCGGCGCTCGAGCGGCCGAGCGTCGACCTCGACCGTTACGCCAGGCACGCCAACCTGTGCGTCAGCCGGTTGATGACGGGTGAGATCGACGCGGCTCTGGGGAGCTGCCAGCGGGCCTTGGACGCGGCGCCGGCTGAGTTCGCCTACTCCCTCGGACCCACCTTTCACCGCAAACGCCTGGCCGTGCTGACGGACCTGTACTCGAACCGGGGTGTGGTGAAGGCCATGAGCGGGGACTCCTACGGCGCCCGGGCCGACTTCGAGCGAGCCCTCAGCCTCGACGGCGACAACGCCAATGCCCGCCGCAACCTGGAACACCTGGCGGCCCGGGAGGTGGCGCGGCGCGACTGACCGGGCCGGGCTCCCGCGCTCGAACGCCGGCCGCGGCCCTCGATTGACGACCGTCGTGTCGGCGGAACGGCCGCGTCACGTAGCCTCCCGCGGATGGCCGAAGCACGCGAGCAGTCACGGGCGCGGGAGCCGTCGCTGACCCGGGAGGACACGGCGGACCGGTCCTGGCACGCGCTGTCCCCTGACGACACCGTGAACGCTCCGGGGGAGGAAGCTGGCGGCTAGGGCCTGGTCCAGGTGAAGATCCGCAGCGGCGGCAGGTTCAGAATCTCGTGCTCGACCCGAGGTGCCCCGAACACGGGACGCGCGTACTCGGCCACCCGATCGGTGACCTGATACGCCACGAACCGCCCGCCGGGCGACAGACACGCATGTATTTCGTTCACCACGGTGCGGGCCAGCGCCGGCGGCAGGCTGGAGAACGGAACCCCGGAGACGACGGCATCGACGCGGGCGACGCCGCGCTTGCCGGTCTCCGCGCGGATGTCACTGGCGCAGCCTTGGATGATCTCCAGGCGCGGGTCGTCGATGCTCCGGAGCCCCGGAATGAACGCTGCAGTGCGCTCGATGACCAAGAGCCGGGCGTCGTCTCCCAGGGCGTCGAGTAGCGCCCGGGTGGTGCCCCCCGTGCCCGCACCGAGCTCCACCACGGCGGCGGCGGATTCCAGCCGGGCTGCCTCCACCACGTGCCGCTCGAGGAAGTGCGAGCTCGGCACCATGGAAGCCACCACGCGGGGCGACTTGAGGAACGCTTGGAAGAACTGCCACCGCGAGCGCGGGTTTGCACCGTTCATGGCGTGTCCCTGCGAAACGACCGCGACAACTTAACCGAAACCACGGCCCTTCGCGATGATCTCTCACAACGGGCCGGCGGCTCAGCGGCGTCTGGGACGCTCTGGAGGTCTCGCTCCGTCCACGGTCTTCTCGGTGTCGGAACCCATGGGATCGAGATGGGGCGCGCGGCCCGCAGCCAGGTCCTCCAGCGTATAACCCAGGTAGTCGGCATGCAGCGCCCGGGTCAGCGCCACGGCCATGAACACCAGCAGCACGCAGAACGGAAAGCCCAGGGTGGTGATCACGTTCTGCAGGGCGTTCAGCCCGCCGCCCAGCAGCAGGGTGCCGGCGATGGTGCCGGTGAGCAGGGTCCAGAACACCCGCTGGCCCGTGTGGGACGGCTTGTCGGCGTGACGGGACAGCAGGTCGATGACCAGCGCCGCGGAATCCGCGGACGTGGTGAGAAAGATGACGATGATGAGCACGCTGAGCAGAGAGGTGATGGTGGCGAGCGGGTAGTTCTCGAGGAACGAGAACAGCGCCACCGAGACGTCCGCCTCCACCTGCGCCGCCAGTGCCACGCCGTTGTTCAGCTCCAGATCGATGGCGGCCAGCCCGAACACGGAGAACCACACCAGGGTGAAGAGGAGCGGCGCCCCGAGCGCTCCGCCGACGAACTGGCGGATGGTGCGCCCCTTGGAGATGCGGGCGATGAAGATGCCGACGAACGGCGCCCAGGAGATGGTCCAGGCCCAGTAGAACACCGTCCAGCTTCGCTGCCAGTGAGTCCCCTGATAGGTCTCCGTCCAGAAAGCGAGCCAGGGCAGGTTCTGCAGGTATTCGCCCAGGTTCTGCACCATCCCGGCGGTGACGAACAGGGTCGGCCCCGCCAGCCACACGAACAGCAGGATCATGAGGGCGATGACGATGTTGAACTCCGACAGCCGCTTTATGCCGCGGTCGAGCCCGAGGGCCACGGACACGGTGGCCACCGCAGTGATCACGGCGACGATGGCGATCTGCCACCCCGCGCCCTTGGGCAGATCCACCAGGTAATGGAGCCCGCTGTTGAGCTGCAGGGTGCCGAGCCCCACCGATACCGCCACGCCGAACAACGTTCCCAGCACCGCGACGATGTCGATGGCCCAGCCCCACGGACCGTAGATCTTCTCGCCCAGCACCGTGTAGAAGATGCTGCTGATGCGCATGGGCAGTCCGTGGCGATAGGAGAAATAGCCGATGGCCAGAGCGGGCAGCGTGAAGATGGTCCAGGTGTGCAGACCGAAGTGGTACAGCGCGATGGTCATGGCCAGCTCAGCGGCCTCCGGCGTGCCCGCCTCCACGTCCACCAGCGGTGGGTTGGCGAAGTGGGACATGGGTTCCGCCACGCCCCAGAACATGAGAATGGTGCCGATGCCGGCGGCGAACAGCATGGCGAACCAGGTCAGGGTGCCGTACTCGGGCGCCTCGTGATCGGCGCTCAAGCGGATCTGGCCGTAGCGCGACAGCGCCACCCAGACGAGAAAGCCTAGAAGCCCCGTGACGCTGAGAATGTAGAACCAGCCGAAATACGCCACCGTGAAGCCGGTGATGGCGCCGAAAAACGCGGAAAACTCGCCGTGAAACGGAATGGCGAAGGCGACGAACAGCGCCGCAATGGCCGCCGAGGCGAAGAATATCTGCGGAATCGCGTTCAGACCGAGCCGGTCCGACAGTCGTTCGAGCATGGTTCCTCCGGAGCGAGCGCAAAGAGCGAGCGCAAAGAGAGGATACAGGATTGGGCGTGGGGATCGCGAATTGCTAGTCCGCTGTCCGCTGTCCGCTGTCCGCTATCCGCTAGAGGCGACGACGCGAACCTGAACCGATTCCTCTAATTTGGTGTGCAGCAAGAACGCCTCAATCTTGCGACGCGCATCCAGCGGATAGCGGACAGCGGATAGCAGAAAGCGACCTCACCCCATCCACCGCTCCACATTCACCACCACCGCTTCCAGGTGATTATGGGCCTTCTTCTCCACCCGGAAGGCCTGCAGGTCGTCGAGCAGGGCGTCCACGGCGTCGTCGTCCACCCGTACGTGCAGGGCCGCCAGGTTGCCGGGATGCACCTGGGAGCCTTCGTGGAAGCCTTCGCTGTCGCGGCCTTCGATGCGCGGGTACACCAGGTAGTGCTGCACGTCGTGCCGCTCGATGATTTCCTCGATGACGTCGGTGTACTCGAAATGCACGCTCACCATCACCAGCTTCACGATGCAGATTCTCCGGCGGCGGTGGCTTTGCGGGTCATGCGCGCGCGGACACGGCTGAGGTTCCGGCGCAGATCGTCGAACAGGGTGAACACCACCGGGATCACCACCAGGGTGAGCAGCGACGAGGAGGCGACGCCCACCGCCACCGAGACCCCGAGCGGCGAGCGGGATTCGCCGCCCGCGCCGAAGCCGAGGGCGATGGGCAGCATGCCGAGCATGGTGGAGCTGGCGGTCATCAGCACGGGACGGAAGCGCACCTGGGCCGCCTCCCGGGCGGCGTCCAGGGTGGCGCGGCCCCGGGCTTCGAGAACCAGGGTGTAGTCCACCAGCAGGATGGCGTTCTTCGTCACGAGCCCCATGAGCATGATGAGGCCGATGAAGGCGAAAACGCTGAAGGTCATGTCCAGCAGCCACAGCGAGCCGAACGCGCCGGCGGTGGCCAGCGGCAGCGACATGAGGATGGTGAGGGGATGCAGCAGGGACTCGAACTGCGCCGCCAGCACCAGGTAGATGAACACCACCGACATGATCAGCGCGATGGTGAGGTAGTAGAAGGATTCCTGAAAGTTCTGCGCCATGCCGGCCACTTCGAAGTCGAGCTCCGGCGGCATTTCCCGGTTGATGAAGCGTTCCACCTTGGCCACCGCATCGCCCAGCGCCACCCCGGGCGGGCTGGAAGCCGATATGGTGGCGGAGCGCTGACGGTTGAAGTGATGGACGGCGCTCGGCCCCACGGATTCCTCCACGTCCACCAGATTGCCCAGCGCCACCAGCTCGCCGGCGCCGGAGCGCACGTAGAGGTCGGCGAGCATGGAGGGCACCATGCCGCCGCGGCTGCTGACCTGGGTGATCACGTCGTAGCGCTCGTTGCCGCGCTCGATCTGCGAGATCTCCGGCTCGCCGAGCATGTAGCGCAGGGTGTTGGAGATGTCCGCCACGCTGACACCGCTCTCCGAGGCCTTGTCGCGGTTGATCTCGATCTCGACCCGGGGCGCGTTCACCTCCAGATCGGAATCCACGCCGACGAACTCTGGCTGGCTCTCCATCCAGCGCATCAGCCGCTCCTGCTGGCCCGCCAGCTCGTCCAGATCGCTGTGCTGCAGCACCACCTGGAGCGGCGCGCCGCCACCGCCGGGCCCGCCGCCGCCCGAGACCACGAACGCGCGCCCCATGGGGATGGCGTCGAGCCGGCCGCGCAGCTCCTGCATGATCTCCTGCTGGTGGCGGTCCCTTTCCTGGCGCGGCGTCAGCTTGGTGAAGACGATGCCGCGGTTCACCTCGCCGGGGCCTGCTCCCGACAGGGCGATGGCCTGGAACCAGTGGCGTACCTCCGGCGTGTCCGCCAGCACGGCTTCGATGGCGCGGGCATACTCGTCCGTTTCCCGCAGGGTCGCCCCCTGGGGCACCTCGAACGAGATCATCAGGTCCGCCCGGTCCGCTTCGGGGGCGAACTCGGTGGAGAGGTTCAGAAACGCGGCGACGCCCGCGGCGAGCGCGCCGAGGCCGATGAGCACCGTGACGAGCCGATGCCGGAGGGCGGCGCCGAGCAGCCGCTCGTAGCCGCGCTCGAGTCCCTGAAAGCCCCGCTCGGAGACATGGTAGAGACGGCCCCGCTGGCTGGGCACTCGGATGAAGCGGGAGCACAGCATGGGTGTCAGGGTGAGCGCCACGGCCGTGGAAGCGAGCACGGTGACCGTGACGGTGACCCCGAACTCGAAGAAGAACCGGCCGATCATCCCGGCGGTGAAAGCCACGGGAATGAACACCGCCGCCAGAGACAGGCTGTTGGCGATGGCGGGGAAGGCGACCTCGGTGGTGCCGGTGCGCGCCGCGGGCTTGGGCTCGGCGCCGGCTTCGACGTGCCGATAGCTCGACTCCAGCACCACGATGGCGTCGTCCACGACGATGCCGATGACCAGGATGAAGGCGAGCATCGACAGAACGTTGAGGGTGAAGCCCAGCGCGTAGATCAGAGCGAACCCGGCCGCCAGCGAGGTGGGGATGGCCAGCGCCACCGTGATGGTGCCGCTCAGGGTTCGCAGAAAGGTCAGCACCACCAGCACCACGAGCACCGTGGCCAGAACGATGGTCATCTGCAGGTCCGCGATGTTCTCCGCTACGAACTCGGTGTCGTCGGTGGCGATCACGTAGGAGAGCCCCGGGGGAAAGCTCTGGGCAATGGTGGCCATGCGCGCTCGCACCGCATCGGAAAGCGCCACCGCGTTGGCGTCGCTCTGCTTGACGACGCCGAGTCCCACCGTGGGCTCGCCGGCGAAGCGGGCGAGCTGCCGGTCGTTCTCGACGCCGTCCACCGCCTCGCCCACGTCCCGGATCCGCACCGGGCCTTCGTCGGTGAAGGTGATGATGAGATCGTTGATGGGCTCGGCGGCGTCGAACTGGCCCCGGGTCTTCACCAGGAACTCCCGCGCCAGGCTCTCGATGCGCCCCGAGGGAATGTCGATGTTGTTGCGCTGGATGGTGTCCACCACGTCCTGGACGGTCAGGTGGTGAGCGGCCAGCCGGGCCGGGTCGATGCGCACCCGCACGGCGTAGGAGCGTTCGCCGCCGATGATCACCTGGCCCACGCCGCGGACTCCGGCCAGGCGCTCCTCGATCTCGTTGTCGGCGTATTCCGACATGCGGATGGTGTTCCAGCGCTCGTCGCCGATGAGCGAGATCCACATGATGGCCTGGGCGTCCGGGTCGAGCTTCTGGACGATGGGCTCCTCGATCTCGTCCGGGAGCTGGCGCCGGGCGCGCATCACCCGGTCGCGGACGTCCTGGGCCGCCACGTCGATGTCGCGCCACAGCTCGAACTCCGCGGTGACCGTCGCCACCTGCTCGCGGGCGGTGGAGCGAAGCTCCTTCAGCCCTTCGATGGTGTTGATCTCCTCCTCCAGGGGCTCGATGACCTCGGTTTCCAGGACTTCGGGCTCGGCGCCCAGCAGCACCACGTTCACGCTCACCACGGGGAAATCCACGTCCGGCTCTTCCCGAACGGGGAGCTGGTTGAACCCGTAGATGCCGAAGATGGCAACGGCGATCCAGATCACCGAGGTGAGCACCGGCCGGCGGATGCAGAAGTTCCAGATCATGTGGCAGCGGCCTCGGCCGGCGGCGCTTCCCGCTCCGCCACGACCTCCACCGGCGAGCCGTCGGCGAGCCGCAGGTGGCCGGTGCGAACGACCCGCTCGCCGCGTCGCAGCCCCTCCGTGATCTGCACCAGGCCCGGATTGCGCAAGCCGATGCTCACGCGCCGGGTCTGCGCGCGGCCGTCTTCGCCCACCACGAAGACGATGTAGCCCTGTCGGGTGGGCACCAGCGCCTCCTCGGGAATCACCAGCGCCTGGCGCCGTCCCACCGTGAGCAGCGCCGTAGCGAACGTTCCGGGTTTCAAGAGCTCATTGGGGTTGTCGAGGCGGGCCTTGACCAGAATGTCCCGGGAGCGCTCGCTGACGCTGGGGCTCACGAAGGTGGTGGTGGCGGAGAAGGTGCGGTCCGGATAGGCGGTCACCGCAAGCTCCACAGGCTGCCCCGGCTCGATCCGCCCCATGTGGCGCTCCGGCAGGGTGAAGTCGATCTCGAGCTGATCGGCGCGATACAGCGTGGTCAGCAGCGCCCCGGCCTGGACGTAGTCCCCTTCATCCACCAGCGCCTCGGCGATGCTGCCGTCGAACGGCGCGTGAATGCGGGCGTCCGCCAGGCGCTCCCGGGCCAGGCTCACCTCCGAGCGCAGCCGGTTCACCTCGGCCCGGGCGGCACGCAGGTCGGTGGCGGCCTGGTCGCGGGTGTCCTCGGTGGCCACCTGCTGCTCGAACAGCCGCTCCACCCGGGCCAGCTCCCGTTCGGCGTTGTGCTGACGCGCCTCGGCTGCCTCCAGCGCCGCCTGGCGGGCCTGGAGCTCCTGGGCGAGCTTGCGGGTATCGAGCTCGAACAGCAGCGCGCCGCGTTCGACGTGCCCCCCTTCCTCGAAGGCGATGCGGGTCACCCGGCCCGAGATCTCCGGGCGCAGCTCCACGGTCTGCAGGGCGCGCAGCGTGCCGATGCCGCGGACCGTCTCCATCAGCGTCTGCTCCCGCACCTCGGCCACGCGTACCCGCACCGGCGGCTCGGCGGCGTCGTCCGGACCGGCCTCGCCGCCGCAGGCGCCGAGCAAGAGGAGCGCGAGCGCCGCCATCCGCCGGCCGCGCGGGAAAGGGTGCACAGGCATGTGACTGGACATGTAGCCATGTTCTGGGATTGGCCGTGAGCAGGCAAATGACGTGCCTGGACCGGCGAGGGTGGTCTCGCCCCGGCGCCGCCGCTATAGTCCAAGCCGGTTCCGCGCCCGGAAGGGCGGTTTCAGGAGGTATCGGGATGAAGACCAGAGTCTGCGAAATGCTGGGGATCGACTTTCCCCTGTTCGCGTTCAGCCATTGCCGGGACGTGGTGGCCGAGGTGAGCAAGGCCGGCGGGTTCGGCGTGCTGGGGGCCGCCGGACACACGCCGGAGAGCCTCGAGATCGAGCTGAAGTGGATCGACGAGCACGTGGAGGGCGCCCCCTACGGCGTGGACCTGATCGTGCCCACCAGCATGGAGGACAAGGAGGGAGTCCTGACCCCGGAGGAGATCGAGGCCCGCATCCCGCCCGAGCACAAGGCCTACGTCAACCGCATCCTGGCGGAGCACGGCATCGCCACGGAAGACATCTGGTCGCGCCCGGTGGGACAGAGCTTCGCCGCCGGCATGCGGGAGCGGGGCGCCGCCGCGGTGCTCGACGTTGCCTTCTCCCACCCCATCAAGCTCATCGTCAACGCCCTCGGCGTGCCGCCGAAGATCATGCTCGAGCGCGCGCGGCAGGAAGGGGTGGCGGTGGCGGCCCTAACCGGTGCCAAAGAGCATGCGGTGAAGCACGCCGAGGCCGGCGTCGACATCCTCGTGGTGTCGGGGACCGAGGCGGGGGGCCATTGCGGTGAGATTTCCACCCTGGTGCTGGTGCCGGAGGTCATCGAGGCGCTCGAGCCCTACGGCGACATTCCGGTGCTGGCGGCGGGCGGCATCGTCACCGGCCGGCAGATGGCGGCCTGCATGGCCATGGGCGCCGCCGGAGCCTGGACCGGCTCGGTGTGGCTGACCACCGCCGAGGCCGAGACCAACCCCGTGGTCAAGGAGAAGATGCTGGCGGCGAACTCGCGCCAGACGGTGCGCTCGCGCAGCCGGACCGGCAAGTACACCCGTCAGCTTCGCTCCGCCTGGACCGACGCGTGGCAGGCGCCGGATGCGCCGGAGCCGCTGCCCATGCCGCTGCAGAGCCTGGTGAGCGAGCCAGCCCTGCGCACCATCGACAAGCTGGCCGAGGCCGGCGACCCCGGCGCCCGGCAGCTCGCCACCTACTGGGTGGGGCAGGGTGTGGGGCTGATGAACTCGGCGCAGTCCGTCCGCTCCGTGGTGGCGGGGTTCATGGAGGATTTCGCCGCTGCCGCCGAGCGGCTGAGCGCCCTGGTTCAGGACTGAGCGGCGGGCATGGTGGAACGGCTGATCGAGAACTTCATCTACTCGGCGCGCTGGATTCTGGCGCCCATCTACCTGGGGCTGAGCCTGGCGCTGCTGGCGCTGGGCATCAAGTTCTTCCAGGAGGTGTTTCACGTGCTCCCCGTGATCCTCACGATCTCGGAAGCCGATCTGGTGCTGGTGGTGCTGTCCCTCATCGACCTGGCCCTGGTGGGCGGGCTCATCGTGATGGTGATGTTGTCGAGCTACGAGAGCTTCGTCTCCCGGCTCGACATCGGCGACGGCACCGAGAAGCTCGGCTGGCTCGGCAAGATGGATTACACCAGCCTGAAGAACAAGGTGGCCTCCTCCATCGTGGCCATCTCGTCCATCCACCTGCTCAAGGTGTTCATGGACACGCCCAACATCGCCAACGACAAGCTGCTCTGGTACGTGCTGCTCCACCTCACCTTCGTGGCTTCGGCCTTCGGCATGGGAATGCTCGACCGCCTCACCCGGCCGATGCGAGCGACGTCCAACGCGCCGTGACTTGATCGTGATCAAGATGCCTCCAGCAACGCCGGACTAACGTCTCCGGAGGTTGCACAGGAGGCTGGTCATGCAATATCTCGCCGGTGAAGATTCCCGCACCCTGAAGAAGGTGGGCATCAACGTGGCGGTACTCGTCGGAGTGGCGCTGGCCCTGATCCTCGTTTCCACCGTCCTCGGCTGATCCCGGCCGCGGACGGCTCTCCCACGGGCGCCCGCCTCGCGCGCGGCGCCCGTCTCTTTTTGCCCGCTCTCTTCAGATCGCCTTGGAGAAGCCGGTGGTGTTCGGCGCCAGGTAGGCATCGAAGGCCATGCAGATGTTGCGGATCAGGAAGCGGCCCCGCGGCGTCACCTGGATGGCCGAGGGCCGGAGCTCCAGCAGGCCCTCCGCCGCCATGGTCTCGAGGGTTTCGAGCTCCCGGGCGAAGTGGCTGTGGAAATCGATGCCGTGGCGGGCGGAGAACGCCGCCGTGTCGATGCGGAAGTGGCACATCAGCTCGACGATGAGATCCCGGCGTATCCGATCCTCGGCGGTCAGCACCACCCCGCGCTCCACCGGCAGGCGTCCGGCGTCCACCGCGGCCTGATACGCCTTCAGATCCTTCGCGTTCTGCGCGTACACCCCGTCCACGCTGCTGATGGCGCTGACCCCGAGGCCGATCAGGTCGCAGTGCCGGTGGGTGGTGTACCCCTGGAAGTTGCGGTGCAGGCTGCCTTCGCGCTGGGCCGCCACCAGACTGTCGCCGTGGCGGGCGAAGTGATCCATGCCGATGTAGACGTAGTCCGTCTCGCAGAGGGCGTCGATGGCCAGCTCCAGGAGCTCGAGCTTGGTCGCCGCCGCGGGCAGATCCACCACGTTGATCTGCCGCTGGGTCTTGAAACGCTCCGGCAGATGCGCATAGCTGTACAGCGAGATCCGGTCCGGGGCCAGGTCGAGAACGATCTCCAGGGTGCGCGCGAAGCTGGCCGGCGTCTGCCGGGGCAGCCCGTAGATCAGATCCACGCTCAGCGACCGCACGCCGTTGTCCCGCGCGGCCTCCATGATGGCGCGGGTATCCTCCACGCTCTGGATCCGGTTCACCGCCGCCTGCACCGCCGGGTCGAAATCCTGAATGCCCAGGCTCATCCGGTTGATGCCGAGCTCGGTGAGGAAGCGGATTCGCTGGGGATCCACGGTCCGCGGGTCGATCTCGATGGAGAAGTCGCTCTGCGGGCCGTCTGCGAGCGCGAAGCGGCGACCTAGGCTCGTGAACACTTCCTCGAGCTGCGCGTCGCTCAGGTAGGTGGGGGTCCCTCCGCCGAAGTGGAGCTGCTCCACCCGGTGCGTGCCGGGCAGGCGCTCGCTCACCATGGCGATCTCGCGCAGCAGCCGCTCGAGGTAGCCTTCCGCGTGGCGGCGATTGTTGGTGATGATGCGGTTGCAGGCGCAGTAGTAGCAGACGGTGGCGCAGAACGGCACGTGAAGGTACAGCGAGAGCGGCGCCGACTCCTTCGCCGCCAGCCGTTTCAGGGCGTCCTCCAGGCTCGATGCCTGGAACGACTCGCTGAACAGGTTGGCGGTGGGATAGGAGGTGTAACGGGGGCCGTTTACGTCGTAGCGGCGAACGAGGTCCGCTTCGAAGCTGCTGGAGTGGTGGGTCATGGGAGTTCTCGCGATGGTACTGCTTGCCGGCGTTAACGCTCCAGGTGAACTGCCAGCGCCTTGAGCTGATCCGGGGCCTCCAGATTGATGTGCGCACGGCTCGCGGTGACGAGACCGGCCTTGGAGAAGCGGGCCAGCACCCGGGACAGGCATTCCAGCGTCATGCCGAGGTAGTTGGCCAGGTCGGTCCGGCTCATGGGGGTGGGCACCACCCGCGGGTCGCGGCCCTGCTGCTTCATGCGCCGTGACAGCGACATCAGGAAACCCGCTACGCGCGCGCCGGCCGCGCTCTGGCTCAGGTTCATGTGGTCGTCGGCGCTCATGCGCTCGGCCTGGCCCACCAGGCGCAGCAGGGAATCGCCGCCGCCGATGCGCCACAGCGCCGGCACGTCTTCCAGGCGCACCCGGCAGGCGGTGCTGGTCTCCAGGGCCACGGCGGAGTCGCGATAGCAGCCGTCCGCCTGGCCGGACAGGCCGATCAGCTCGCCGGGAAAATAGAAGCCGGTGACGTACTCCTCGCCGCTGGCGCTCAATGCGAAGGTCTTGTAGGCCCCCGAGCGCACCACGAAGCAGGATCCGGCCGCGTCGCCGGCCCGGTACAGGTACTCGCCCTTGCTCATGGGCGCGCTGGGCCGCACACAGGTGCTGAGCTCGTCGAGGGCCTCGCCCTGCAGCCCGGCCGCCAGGCACAGCCGGCGGGTAGGGCATTCGTGGCAATGGGCAACCGTGTTCATGTAACGGACTGTGCGTTCTGCCACCGCCGTCATGAATACGGGAATACCCTTAGCGCTCAGTACTGCCGTTCCGGCATCTCGACCCGCATGCCTTCCATGTCTTCGGTCACGATGATCTGGCAGGAAAGCCGGCTGCGCAGGTCCACGTCGAAGGCGAACTCGAGCATGGCCTGCTCGAGCTCCTCGGCCTCGCCGGTGAGGGGGCGGTACTCCTCGGGAACGTAGACGTGACAGGTGCCGCAGGCGCACATGCCGCCGCAGTCTCCTTCGATGCCGGGCACCGCGTGATTGACCGCCCCCTGCATCACGCTGGTGCCCACGGGCACCTCCACCTGGTGCTCCGTGCCGTTGGCCTCCACGTAGGTGATCACGGGCACGGTCAGCGCTCCCGGCCGGCAGGGCCGGCGCCAGCGCCAGCGCCAGCGCCGGTGGCGCGCGAGCCGACCTCGCGCAACGAGGCGCTGAATATCAGCCCCTGGTCCATGGTCACCTTGGTGATGGAGGCCTCCAGGGTCAGCTCTTCGCCGTCCCGGGTGATGCCGCGGATCTCGTTGCGCTGGCCCATGAGCCGGGAGGCCTCCGGCGCGGCGGCGAAGTGCTCCATGAAGCGCCGGTGCTGGTCGTGAAACCGCTCCGGTATCAGCACCGCCAGGTTCTGCCCCGGCAGAGAGCCGGGGGGGTGACGGAACAGCCGCTCGGCGCTGGGATTGGCGTAGACGATGGTGAGGTTCTCGTCCACGTTGACGATGGCGTCGGCGGAGATCTCGAGGAGCCGGGCAGCCAGCCTTCCGGCGGAGCGGGCGCGGTGCTGGCGGGCCTGCTCCTCGGTCACGTCCACCAGCATCACCAGGTAACTCACGGGCCGGGTCGGCAGCCGGCCCACCCGCACCCGCACGGGCTTTTCGACCCCGTTACGGTCGCGGCACAGCAACCAGACGTGGGCCAGCTCCGGCGCCTGGGGCTGCTCGGCCCAGCGCCGCAGCCACACCAGCGGGTCGAGCCGCCGATGCTCCTGCTCGGGCAGAAAATCCACGATGTTGCCGCCCACCGGGACCCGTTCGGTCGCCAGCAGCGCGTTGGCTGCCGCGTTGCCTCCCAGGATGCCGCCGTCGGTGCCGATCACCAGCACCGGGTCGGGCAGCGCCTCGACCAGGGTCGAGGCGCTGAGCTCTTCGAGTAGCATGGCCCGAAGCGCGCCGTCAGTAGGCAGCCTGGGAGGCGTTCAGGACGTTCATGTCCGACTTCTTGTCCTCCATGGCTTCCAGTACCCGGAGATCCGCGTTCACCGGAATCCCGGCGGCTTCGAACATCCCCTTGGTGCGCGGGGTCACCAGGCCGGCCCGAACCAGGGCGGGCATCATCAGGTCGTTCACCGAGTGGATCTGGCCGGGGGGCAGATCACGGGTGATGCCGGCGGCCTCGGCTTCCTTCATGCCGGCGGCGAAATCCGCGGGATCGATGCCGCTGACTTCCAGCACCTTGAGGAAACCGGCGTCCATGGGGCCCACCTGTCCTTCCATGAGAATGCGCACCGCGTCGAAGGCGAACTGAGCCAGATCCTCGCGCTCGTCGGGGTGCAGCGCCGCCACGGTGGGCGCAAGGTACACGTGCCCGAACGACACGTGCCGGGATTCGTCGCGCATGACGTTGAAGGTGATGGACTTCAGGAGCGGTTCCTGGGTCTGCTTGTACATGTTGTTGAAAGCGCCCAGCGCCAGGCCCTCGATGATCATGTTCATGCCGATCATCACCTTGCAGAAGTTGTTGGTCTGCAGGGTGGTGTCGATGAGCAGCTTCAGCCACGGCACCATGGGATAGTGGATGGCGATTTTGTTGACATAGCGGTCGTACGCCTCCACGTGGCGGGCCTCATCCATGGTCTGGGTGGCCGCGTACCACTTGGCTTTCATGTCGGGGACGCCATGGGCCACGGTGGCCGCGGTCAGCAGCGCTCCCTGCTCGCCGTGCAGGAACTGGGACAGGAGCTGAGCCGTGGAGTGGGCGGAGAAGGTCTCCTGCTGGGTCTTGGAGAGCCGCTTGAAGAACGGCATCCGCGCGTACTGGCTGTGCTCCGGCGCGATGATGGGGTTGGACGGATCGATGGGGGTGTCCCAGTCCAATTCCGCCACGTTCCACTGGTTCTCCTTCGCGCGGTGGTAGAGGTCGTCGATCTTGGCGACCTGCCCGCCGTAGTCGAAGTTCCACGCCACCTGCATCAGGGTCTCGTAGGTGTCGGAGGGCTCTACCGGAATGTCCTTCGCGATCGCCGCCATGATGAAAGCTCCACTGTTGCTTCGAGCCCATCATGGACGGTGCCGGGAAAGGCACTTTGATCGCAATCAAGCGGCGGCGTCGAGCGCTCCGTCCTGCATGGCCGCCAGCCGCGGCGTCCGCCGGGCCAGGTAGGTGTAGACCGTGGGCACCACGAACAGCGTGAACAAGGTACCGAACGTCATGCCGCCCACCACCACCCAGCCG
>JAWLCV010000062.1:0-23212 GCA_041686955.1 Pseudomonadales bacterium | reverse complement strand
TGAATCACCAGCATGTTCGGCCCTTCGTAGAAGCAGTCGACGGGGCAGACTTCCACACAATCGGTGTGCTTGCACTTGATGCAGTTTTCGCCGACGACGAACGTCATTTACGCAATCCTGGCTTGGAGAAACGGGAATTTTAGCAGATGCGCCACGGCGTGTGCTCGCGCCCGATGGCCGCCGCTCACGGCTCACCGCAGAGCTCCCGAAGCTCGTAGACCAGGCTCAGCGCCTCGCGGGGGGTCAGTTCGTCCGGGTTCACGGCATCGAGGCGGGCGAGGAGCGCGGCGGCCGCCGGATCCACGGCGGCGATGACATCGGCGCCGGAACCGCCGCCGGGGGCGTCGTTACCGGTGCCGTTGGCGGACTGGGAGGGAGCGTCGAGTCGGGGGTGGAACAGGTCGGCTTGCGCCGGATTCGGATGGCTCTGCTGCTCCAGGGCCGCGAGCTTCTGCTGGGCCGCCTCCAGCACCGGGGCGGGAACGCCCGCCAGCCGGGCGACCTGGATGCCGTAGCTCTGGCTCGCGGCGCCCGGCTCCACGCTGTGCAGGAACACGATCCTGCCCCGATGCTCGGTGGCGGCGAGGTGCACGTTGGCGGTGGCGGGCAGCTCGTCGGCGAGGCTCGTGAGCTCGAAGTAGTGGGTGGCGAACAGGGTGAAGGCGCGCCGCTGGCGCGCCAGAAAGGTCGCCGTGGCCCACGCCAGCGCCAGCCCGTCGTAGGTGCTGGTGCCACGGCCGATCTCGTCGAGCAGCACCAGGCTGGAGGCCGTGGCGTTGTGCAGAATGTTGGCGGTCTCGGTCATCTCGACCATGAAGGTGGAGCGGCCGCCGGCCAGATCGTCCGACGCGCCGATGCGGGTGAAGATGCGGTCTACGGGCCCGAGGCGCGCATCCTCCGCCGGGACGAAGCTGCCGCTGTAGGCCAGCAGCACCATGAGCGCGGCCTGGCGCATGTAGGTGGATTTCCCGCCCATGTTCGGGCCTGTGACGATGAGCATGCGTCGGTTGTCGTCCAGGCACAGATCGTTGGGGACGAAGGGATCGGAGCTCGACGCCTTCACCACCGGATGCCAGCCGCCGCGGATCTCGAGCTTCGGCGCCGTTTCGAGCCCGGGCCGGGTCCAGCCCAGGGTCCGGGCACGCTCGGCGAAGCTGGCCAGCACGTCCAGCTCCGCCGCCGCGGCCGCGGCGGCGGACAGGCCCGCTACCGACTCGGCGAGCCGTGCCGTCAGCTCGTCGAACAGTTGCCGCTCGAGCTTCAGGGCACGCGCCTGGGCCGTGAGCGCCTCGTCCTCGAAGGCCTTCAGCTCCGGGGTGATGTAGCGCTCCGCGTTCTTCAGCGTCTGGCGCCGCACGTAGTCCGCGGGCACCTCGTGGCCGGCCGCCCGGCTGGTTTCGATGTAGTAGCCGTGGACCCGGTTGTAGCCCACCTTCAACGTGGCGATGCCGGTGCGGGCGCGCTCGCGCTGCTCGAGCTCCGCCAGCCACTGGGCGGCGTTCTCGGTGAGGTTGCGCAGCTCGTCGAGCCGGGGGTCGTAGCCCGGAGCGATGACCCCGCCGTCGCGTACGATGGCCGGCGGCGCCTCCACCAGAGCGCGGCGCAACAGGGCGAGTTCGTCGTCGAAGGGCGGCAAGGCTGCGGCGATGGCCCCGAGGCTTTCCCCGGGCGGCTTGCCGAATGGCTCGCCGGCCGGCTCGCCGAACGGCTCGCCGGCGAGCAGCCGGGTGAGCCGCGGGAACTGGTCGATGGCGGTGCGCAGCCGCGCCAGATCCCGGGGGCTGGCGCGTCCCAGCGCCAGCCGCGACACCACCCGTTCCAGGTCACCCACCTCCTTGAGCTCCCGGCGCAGCGTCTCCAGGTCGATGGTTTCCTGCAGTTGGGCCACCGCGTCGTGGCGGGCCGACGCCCGCGCCGGGTCGCGCAGCGGCGCGTTCAGCCAGCGCCGCAGCAGGCGCGCGCCCATGGGCGTGCGGCAGGTGTTCAGCAGGGCGAACAGGGTGCCGTCCTCGCTGCCGTCCAGGCGCCGGTCGATCTCCAGGTTGCGCCGCGAGTGGGCGTCCAGGGTGATCACCGAATCTTCGCCCAGGGGCACCAGGCGGTCGATGTGCTCGAGTTCCCGGCACTGGGTGAGCTTGGCGTACTCGAGCACGGCGCTCGCAGCGCCCACCGTGGCCGAGTCGGCGGCCACGCCGAAGCCGGCCAAATCCCGGGTGCCGAAGTGCCGGGTGAGGCGTGCCAGGCCGAGCTCCCCGTCGAACTCGAGAGGGTCCCGTTCGCGTACCGCCACCCGCAGGCCCTGCAGGACCGGCAGGGGCGCGGGCGTGAGGATTTCCGTGGGACCGAGCCGGGCCAGCTCGTCGGCGAGGGCCGCGGTATCGGCGAGCTCCGCCACCGCGAGCTCGCCGCTGCCCAGGTTCAAGAGCGCCACGCCGAAGCCGTCGCCACTCGGGTTCACGCCCATGAGCAGGCTGTCCCGGGCGGCGTCCTGCAGCGCCTCCTCGGTGAGGGTGCCCGGGGTCACGATTCGCTGAACCCGACGCTCCACCGGCCCCTTGCTGGCGGCCGGGTCGCCGATCTGCTCGCAGATGGCCACGGATACGCCGAGCTTGACCAGCCGCGCCAGGTAGCCGTCCGCCGCGTGATACGGCACCCCGGCCATGGGGATGGGTGCCCCCGCCGACTGGCCCCGGGTGGTGAGGGTGATGTCGAGCAGCTCCGCGGCGCGGCGGGCGTCGTCGTAGAACAGCTCGTAGAAGTCCCCCATGCGGTAGAAGAGCAGCTCGTCCGGGTGCTCTGCCTTGATGCGCAGGTACTGCTGCATCATGGGGGTGTGGTCGGATTTCTGGTTGTTGTCCGGCGAGTTCACGAATCTCCAGAAGGTGCGCGATCGGGTGCGATTCGAGGGATGGTAGGGAATGCCGGCGCTCCCGCCAATCACCCCGATCCGCGCACCGCCCCGGCCGGGGCCGGAGCCGGAGCGAGGGGGCGGCTACTCCATGAGCAGCCGGCCGCGATGCACCTGGGTGTCGTGGAGCCCGTGGGGCTTGGCCATGGCGTCCATCATGTAGAAGTCGGGCTGGTAGTCCACCTTCTTCCAGTGGTAGTAGTCGTCGGGCTCCACGCCCTCGTACTCCACCACCAGCATGGAGCCGCCGTGCTCCTTGCCGTTGTTGGTGGTGTGGTGCTCGATGTGGTCGTGGGTCATCCAGAGTCCTGGGTTGTTCATCTCGACGATGACGTCGTAGCGCTCGCCGGGGGCGAGACTGACCACGTCGGCGGGGTAGGGCTGCTCCAGCGGCAGGCCGTCCTTGTGGGTCACCAGCATGTCGTGGCCGTGCAGATGGAAGGCCACCGGAATCGTCGCCGCGATGAGCCGCAGCCGCAGCACGTCGCCTTTCTCCACCCGCAGCGGCTGATTGGTGGGGAAGCTCTTGCCGTTGATCGAGAAGTAGTTGATCACCTCTCCGGGATGGCCGCCCTCGCCGTAGCTGCCGGCCACCTCGGAGTTCCATCCCGAGAACATGAGGATCGCGTCCTTGGTCACCCGCTTCTCCAGCCGCGTCGGCTTCTTCGGGTCGACGATGAACGGTCCCCACATACCCCGCAGCCCCACGTGCTCCGAGACGTTGACGTGGCAGTGATACCACAGGGTGCCGATCTTGTCGGCCACGAAGCGGTAGGTGAAGCTGTCACCCGGCTGAATGGCCGGCTGGGTCACGTCGGGCACGCCGTCGGAGCGCCAGGTTCCGGTCTGGTAGACCCCGTGCCAGTGAACCGTATGGTTGAGGGTGGTCATGTTGTGAACCGTCACCTCCAGCTCGTCGCCTTCCTTCACGTGGAACAACGGGCCGGGTACCTGACCGTTGTAGGCCCACACCTTGGCCTTGAACCCGGGGGCCACGTCGATCTCCACCTCCTCGATTGTCATCTCGAACTTGCGCAGCTCCGCGTAGCCCGGTGCGGCCACGACGAGCAGGATGAGGGTGAGGCAGACCTGTTTCGCGATGGGCATGTCTTCTACTCCTTGATGTCAGCGTGCGGCCTGAGCGGCGTCCTGGCAGCACAGGTCGCGCAGATGGGCCACCAATGCGTGGATCTGCTCGTCACTCAGGTTGCCGCCCCAGGCGGGCATGAGCACGGATTTGTTGATGGCCTTGCCGCCGTGCTTGATGACCTTGAACAGGTCCTCGTCGGTCCGCGTGGCCATCTCCGAGGGGTCCGTGTGGTCCCGGGGCTGAACGGCCATGTGGGGCGCGTTGATGCCGTTGCCGTCCCCCTCGATGCCGTGGCACTGGGTGCAATACACCCGGTAGAGGACGGAACCCTCGTCCGCCGCGCAGGTGCCGGCCACAGCCAGCAGGAAGAGGATGACGATCCTGTTGCTCATGGCTGTGGCTCCCCGATCACCTTGAGGTAGTTCACCAGCTTCGCCACCGCCGCGTCGTTCATGTCGGGGACCGGCATCATGCTGGCGGAGTCCCAGGCGGCGGGATTCTTCACGTAGCTGAAGAGGAAGGCGGGCTGCAGCCGCTGCCAGGCCGTGAACACCTCGGGGCCGGAGACGCCGCCTTCGCCGGGGGCGTCCTGGTGACAGGCGTTGCAGCCCTTGAACTTGCGGAAGTCCAGCATGCCCATGCGCAGGGCCACCGAGCCCGGCTCGTAGGCATCGGGGTCCACCAGGCCATCGGCGGCGCGCAGGGTCATCAGGAACCCGGTCACCGCACTGGCCTCGGCGGGGTCGAGGGCCGGGTGTTCCGGCAGGCTCGCCGGGTCCACCCGGTCGCCGTCGGCGTCGTGGCGGACGTGGGCTGGCGGGAAGTACCCGGCCGGACGGATGCGCACCGGCGCCTGAAGCCAGGTCTCGAGCCACTCCGCCCGGTACTTGTCCCCGGCGTAGTGCAGGGGCGGGGCCCGACGCTCCGCCCGCGCCACGGCGCCGGTATCGCCGTGCTCCGTGGCCGCCAGCGCGTGGCAACCGGCGCACCGGCTCTCGGCGAGCGCCGCGCCGTCTGCCGCGGCGGTCCAGGGCAGGCACACCCCGAGCAGTGCGATCAGCAGATGGGTCGCTCTCGGCATGTCGTGCTCCGGTCAGCGCAGGATGAGTTGGTCGCCGCGGCCCTTCTTGGGGTCGGCGTCCTTGTGGGTCATGAGCACCGTGATGGCGCCGTTCAGGGCGTGCCGCATGCGGTGGTCGACGATGGCGTTGTTGCTGGCCCGGTCCGCGGGGGGGATGATGTCCAGCACCATGCCGTGGGCGGGGGCCACGTCCACGGTCTGCAGGCCGTAGCTCACGTTCAGCGGATGGCCGTTGTCCCAGACCCGATCCCAGATGCCGGCGATGGGGTGAACGGCGGCGGCATCGTTGATGGAGGCGTTGACGTAGTAGATGCGCACCCGCTCGCCGGGCTTGGCTTCCAGGGCCAGGCTGGCGTTGGCGTCGTGCACCGGGTCGTAGTGGAACACCTTGCCGTTGATGAGCTTGGCCTTCCAGCCCTCACCCATGGTCATCCGATCCGCCGGAGTGCCTTCCTCGAACAGATCCCCCTGGACCAGCACGTACTCACGGTCGGGCCGCGGGTAGGCATCGCTGTAGCCCTCCTTGGGATCCACGATGATCACCCCGTACATGCCGCGGCCGATGTGTTCCGACATGGATTCGGCGCCGCAGTGGTATATGAAAACGCCCGGGTAGTCGGCGCTGAACTGGAAGTGCTTGGTGTCGCCGGGGCGCACCTCGGCGAACTCGTCGAGGACGTCCACACGGGCGGCGTGGAAGTCCATGGAGTGGCTGTTGCCGTTGTCCGGGTGGTTGTGGAGCTTGAAGTCCACCACGTCGCCCTGGGTCACCCGCACCAGCGGTCCCGGGATGGTGCCGCCGTAGGTCCACATCTTCTGCTTGTTGCCGGCGTTGTCGACGGCGATCTCCACCTCCTTCACGGTCATCTCCACTTCCACCGTGGCAGCCTGTGCCGGGGTGGTCAGCAGGGTCGCAGCGCCAGTGAGCAGGGCGCCGAGAATGCGGCTCGACATGGTCTCTCCTTGTTCTGATTCGAGGACGATTGCGTCCACCGCTGTTTCAAGGATCGGGCCATTTCGTAACTTATTGAAACACTTGTGCTTCGCTTGCAAGCGATGTTTTAGTAACATCGCTCGGTGGATGTGAAAACCACAGCAATGGCATCAGAATGACGACATCTCCCGTGCTCGCCTCCCTGTCCGACATCGTCGCGGACCTGTCGCGCGCGCTGCCGCCGGAAGCGCGGTTTCAGCGGCTGCTGGAGGCGTTGATGGCGGGATTTCCTTGCGATGCCGCCGCCCTGCTGCAGCTCGACGACGACTGCCTCGTGCCACGCGCGGTGAAGGGGCTTTCCCGCGACGCCCTGGGGCGGCGCTTCCGCCTCGACGAGCAGCCGCGGCTCAAGGAGATCCTCCACAGCCGCGGCCCGGTGCGTTTCCCCGCCGATTCGGGGCTGCCGGATCCTTACGACGGGCTGGTGGACGCGCCGGACGGCCACATCTACGTGCACGACTGCCTGGGCGCGCCGCTGCACGTGGACGGCCGCGCTTGGGGGGTGCTGACCCTGGACGCGCTGGCGCCGGGACGCTTCGCCGAGCTCGACCTGGAGCTGTTCGAGGCCTACGTGTCCGTGGCGGCCGCCTCCATCCGCGCGGCGGACGTGATCGACTCCCTCGAGGTGGAGCTCGAGCATCGCCAGCACGTCCAGGAATCCTGGCTGGCCGCGGAGCCGGAGCAGCCCCTGATCGGCGAGAGTCCGGCGATGCGGCGCCTCATGCGGGAGGCGGACGTGGTGGCCCGGGCGGACGTGCCGGTGCTGATCCAGGGCGAGACCGGGGTGGGCAAGGAGCTGGTGGCCCGGCACATCCACCGCCATTCGCCCCGGGCGAGCCAGCCCATGATTCACGTGAACTGTGCCGCATTGCCGGAAGCCATCGCCGAGAGCGAGCTGTTCGGTCACGTGAAAGGCGCGTTCTCCGGCGCCACCCAGGACAGGGCCGGAAAGTTCGAGCTGGCGGACCAGGGGACCCTGCTGCTCGACGAGGTGGGCGAGTTGCCCCTCGGCATTCAGGCCAAGCTGCTCAGGACCCTGCAGAGCGGCGAGCTGCAGCGGGTGGGCAGCGACCGCGCCCATCACTGCGACGTGCGGGTCGTCGCCGCCACCAACCGCGATCTGGACGAGGAGGTGCGGGCCCGGCGCTTCCGGGCCGATCTGTTTCATCGCCTGAACGTCTATCCCCTGGTGGTGCCGCCGCTAAGGGAGCGGGGCGGCGACGTCAGCCTGCTGGCCGGGGCGTTCATGCAGGCATGCGAGCGCAAGCTCGGGCTGCGCGGGCTGCGCCTCAGCGCCGCCGCCCGCCAGTGGCTCACCCGTTATGAGTGGCCCGGCAACGTCCGGGAGCTCGAGCACGCCATAACCCGGGCGGTGGTGCGGGCGTTGAGCGAAGGGCATTCGCGAAGTCGCGTCATCGAGCTCGGGCCGAGGCACCTCGGGGCGGACCCGGTGGGCGACGGGACCGCGGCCGCGGGCGCGGTTGCCGCCGAGCTTCCGGATCTCACCTTCGCCGAGGCGGTGGACCGGTTCAAGCGGGAGCTCGTCCGCAGCCGGCTGGCGCGCCACCAGGGCAACGCCGCCGCCGCGGCCCGCTCCCTGGGGCTGGATCGGGGCAACTTCTACCGGCTGTGCAAGCGATTGGGCCTGCGCTGACCCTGAGCTACCATGGGGCGGTCGCAAGCCACGACGGAGCGTCGGTGATGAAGGTGCGCGTCTACCGCTACCGGCCCGAGCTCGACGACGTCCCGCACATGCAGGATTTCGACTTCGACCTGCCGGCCGGGCAGGATCTCATGGTGCTCGACGTGCTCGAGCGGCTCAAGGAGCGGGACCCCACCCTCACGTACCGCCGCAGTTGCCGGGAAGGGGTCTGCGGATCCGACGGCATGAACATCAACGGCACCAATGCGCTGGCCTGCACCACCCACGTCTCGGACGTGGCGTCCCGCGGCCTGCTCGAGCTCAGGCCGATGCCGGGGATGCCGGTGATCCGCGATCTGGTGGTGGACATGAGCCAGTTCTTCCGTCAGTACGAGGCGGTGCAGCCGTACCTCATGAACGACGAGCCGCCGCCGGCCCAGGAGCGGCTGCAGTCTCCGGAGGAGCGGCGGCGGCTCGACGGCTTCTACGAATGCATCCTCTGCGGCTGCTGCTCGTCGGCGTGCCCTTCGTGGTGGTGGAATCCCGACCGGTACGTGGGCCCGGCCGGGCTGCTGTGGGCCTGGCGGTTCCTGGCGGATACCCGCGACACCGCGACCCGTGAGCGGCTCGCCGGGCTGGCGGATCCTTACAGCGTGTTCCGCTGCCGCGGCATCCTCAACTGCACGGCCGTGTGTCCCAAGGGCTTGAATCCCCGCAACGCCATCTCGAGGATCGAGGGGCTCCTGGTGAAAGAGGGCGTGTGAGCGTTACACCGGGTATGATCCTCGGCCCATGAGCCACTGGATCTTTCTCGCCGGCGCCATCCTGCTGGAGGTGTGCGGAACCGTGTGCATGAAGCTGTCCAACGGCTTCGAGCATCTGGTCTATTCGATTCTGGTGTACGTCTTCTACGGCTTTTCGTTCTACATGCTGGCCATCGCCCTGAAAACCATCGACATCGGCATCGCCTACGCCATCTGGGCGGCGGTGGGCACGGCGCTCATCGCCGCCATCGGGGTCATGTTCTTCAGCGAGGGCATGGACGTGATCAAGGCCGTTTCCCTGGCCGCCATCATCGCGGGCGTGATCGGCCTGAACCTCTCCGGCGCCCGCGGCGAGCTCTGAGGCCCATGCTCGAGCGCTGGCGGAAATGGCGGCGCAGCCGGCTGCTGGCCCGGTACGCCGTGGACTCCACGCTGTGGCGGCGGGTGCTGGAGGCCTTCCCCATGTTCGCGCGGCTGTCCCCGGCGGAGCGGGCCCGCCTCTACGAGCTGACCGTGCTGTTCCTCGCCGGGAAGCGCTTCTTCGGCACGCACGGCCTGCAGGTGGAGGATTTCATGCGGGTCAGCGTGGCGGCCCGGGCGTGCCTGCTGGTGCTCGGCCTGGGCCTTACGTACTACCGCGGCTGGCGTACCGTGATCCTTTATCCCGGCGGCTTCGTCGCCGAGCGCGAGGTGGAAGACGAGTTCGGCGTGGTGCACACCGGGGTGGAGGCCCTGGACGGTGAATCCATGCACCGCGGCGCCGTGGTGCTCAACTGGGAGGAGGCGGCCCCGGCCGGTCCGGGGCCGGACCGGGAGGGCGAGGGGCTCGACGTGGTGCTGCACGAGTTCGCTCACAAGCTCGACGAGCAGAGCGGCGACGCCAACGGCATGCCGCCCCTGCCCGGTGACATGCCCGTACGTGAGTGGTCGGAAGCGTTTCTGGCCGGTTACGATACCTTCGTCGGCTGGCTGGAGGCGGGGGCGGAGCCGCCGTTCGACGAGTATGCGGCCACGGATCCCGCGGAGTTCTTCGCCGTCGCCACGGAGACGTTCTTTCTGCGCCCCCAGGCTCTGCTCGAGGCCTTGCCGGCCGTGTACCGGCAGCTCGCGCGGTTCTACCGTCAGGACCCCGCGGCAGCCGGGGCGTGAGCCAACGCCCGTGGCTGGCGTAAGCCAGGGCCGAATTTTCCGCAGCCACGGTTGCCAAAAGTACTGACTAAATATACAGTGCACCCACCGAATCAGGGAGAGCGCGATGAGCAGAGACAGCAGAGACGCCAACAGCGACGCCAACCGGGAGCGCGCCCTGTCCGCGGCGCTGGCGCAGATCGAGCGCCAGTTCGGCAAGGGCTCCATGATGCGCCTCGGCGACCGCGAACAGGTCTCGGTGCCCGCCATATCCACCGGCTCGCTGGGGCTCGACGTCGCCCTCGGCGTGGGCGGCTTGCCCCGGGGGCGGGTGGTGGAGATCTACGGCCCGGAATCGTCGGGCAAGACCACCCTCACGCTCCAGGTCATCGCCGAGGCCCAGCGCAACGGCGGCACATGCGCCTTCATCGACGCGGAGCACGCCCTGGATCCCATCTACGCGGAGTCCCTCGGGGTCAACACCGACGATCTGCTGGTGTCCCAGCCCGATACCGGCGAGCAGGCGCTGGAGATCTGCGACATGATCGTGCGCTCCGGCGCCGTGGACGTGGTCGTGGTGGACTCGGTGGCGGCCCTAACGCCCAAGGCCGAGATCGAGGGCGAGATGGGCGACTCCCACGTGGGCCTGCAGGCACGCCTGATGAGCCAGGCGTTGCGCAAGATGACGGGCAACATCAAGAACTCCAACACCCTGGTGATCTTCATCAACCAGATCCGCATGAAGATCGGGGTCATGTTCGGGTCTCCGGAGACCACCACCGGCGGCAACGCGCTCAAGTTCTACTCCTCCGTGCGTCTCGACATCCGTCGCATCGGCTCGGTGAAGGAGGGCGACGAGGTGGTGGGCAACGAGACCCGCGTGAAGGTGGTGAAGAACAAGGTGGCCCCGCCGTTCCGGCAGACCGAGTTCCAGATCCTCTACGGTCAGGGCATCAACCGCATGGGCGAGATCCTCGACCTCGGCGTGCAACAGGGACTGGTGGAGAAATCCGGAGCCTGGTACTCCTACAAGGGCGATCGCATCGGTCAGGGACGCAAGAACGCCGCCGATTTCCTGGGCGCCAATCCGGAGATCAGCGAGGCCATCGAGGCCGAGGTTCGCCGGAAGCTTCTGCCGAACGCTCAGGCCGCCGACGACGTGGTGATTCCCGAGCCGGCTCAGGATTCCCTGTAAGCGGCCATGGTCGATCATCTGCACCAGGCGCCGCCGAAGGAGCCGTTCGTTTCCCCGAGCGACCCCGATTCCGAGGCGCCGGGCGCCCTGACGGAGGCGGATGGCAGGTATCGCACCGCCATGGAGCGTGCCGTTCGCCTGCTCGCCCAGCGCGAGCATTCGGTGCGCGAGCTCTGCGACAAGCTCGCGGCGCGCGGGGTGGATGCGGCAACGGCGAGCCTGGTGGTGGACGATCTCCGAGGGCGCGGGCTCCAGTCCGATGTGCGGTTCGCCGAGGCCTTCGTCCACAGCCGCACGGCGCGGGGCCAGGGCCCCGCGCGCATCCGACGGGAACTGACTCAGCGGGGCATCGACGACTCGATCGCTGACGAGGTGCTCATCCGGCCCGGGGGCTACTGGCTCGATCTGGCGGCCCGGGTGCGGGCCAAGAAGTTCGGCGCCGAGCGCCCTGCGGACCGGGACGCCTGGAACCGGCAGGCGCGTTTTCTCGCAACGCGGGGCTTTCCGTCGGACCTGATCTACCGAGTGCTCGAGGGCGCCGAAGCGTAGCGGCGCGGGTCCGGACCGCGCCCCGGCGCCATGGCATTCGCCTACCGTTTCTTTATACTTTGCGCCCCATTCGACCGACCCGTGCTCGATGAAAACCGCTGACGTCCGTTCGGCCTACCTGAAGTTCTTCGAGGAGCGAGGACACCGCGTGGTGCCCTCGAGCCCGCTTGTGCCCCACAACGATCCCACGTTGCTGTTCACCAATGCCGGGATGAACCAGTTCAAGGACGCGCTCCTCGGCCGCGAGGACCTCGGCTTCAAGCGGGCGGCCAGCGCCCAGCGCTGCGTCCGAGCCGGCGGCAAGCACAATGACCTGGAGAACGTGGGGTACACGGCACGTCACCACACGTTCTTCGAGATGCTCGGCAACTTCAGCTTCGGCGATTACTTCAAGGAGGAGACCATCGCCTGGGCCTGGGAGTTCGTCACCGACGTGTTGGGATTGCCGCCGGAGAAGCTGTGGGTGACGGTGCATCCCACCGACGACGAGTCCCGCCGCCTGTGGGTGGAGCGTATGGGCGTGCCCGAGGACCGGGTCATAAGCCTGGAGGAGAACTTCTGGGCCATGGGCGACACCGGGCCGTGCGGCCCGTGCACGGAGATCTTCTACGACCACGGCCCCGAGGTGGCCGGCGGGCCTCCGGGCTCGCCCGACGAGGACGGCGACCGCTACATCGAGTTCTGGAACCTGGTGTTCCCCCAGTTCGACCGACAGGCCGACGGCGAGCTGAAGCCGTTGCCGCAGCCTGGAGTCGACACGGGCATGGGCCTGGAGCGCATCTCGGCCATCATGCAGGGCGTCCACAGCAACTACGAGATCGATCTGTTCCAGAACCTCATGGCGGCGGTGGGCCGTCTGGCGGGAATCGACGATCCCCGGGCGCAGCTCGACAATGCGTCCGTCCGGGTCATTGCCGACCACATTCGCTCCAGCGCTTTTCTCATCGCTGACGGCGTGCTGCCGGGCAACGAGGACCGCAGCTACGTGCTGCGGCGGATCATCCGCCGGGCGCTGCGCCACGGCTACATGCTCGACATCCGCGAGCCGTTCTTTCACAAGCTGGTGGGGCCGTTGGCCGATGAGATGGGCGATGCCTATCCGATCATCCGCGAGCGCGCGGCGGAAGTGGAGGCGGCCCTGCTGCGGGAGGAGCGGCGCTTCGCCGAGACCCTGAGCCAGGGCATGGAGCTGTTGAACCGCACCATCGATGCCCTCGACGGCACGGTGATTCCCGGCGACGTGGTCTTCCAGCTTTACGACACCTACGGATTCCCCACCGACCTCACCGCGGACGTGGCTCGCGAGCGTGGCCTCGCCATCGACATGGCGGGCTTCGAGGCCGCCATGGAGGCGCAGCGGGCGCGCGGCCGCGCGGCGGCCCAGTTCTCCGCGAGCCTGGGCCAGCGGGTGCACACGTCGGGACGGGTGGAGTTTCTGGGATACGAAGCTCTCGAAGGCGACGCCACCGTGACGGCGTTGTTCGATGAAGAGGGCGGCGAGATTCAACGCCTCGGCGCCGGCGAGCGCGGCGTGGTGGTGCTCGACAGAACGCCGTTCTACGCCGAGTCCGGCGGTCAGGTGGGGGATGCGGGTGTCCTCGGCGGCGAAGGTTTCAGCTTCCGGGTCGACGACACCCAGGCCAGCGGTGATCAGCACCTGCACGTGGGGCGGATGGAATCCGGCTCCCTGGAAGTGCGGCGGCGCCTGCATGCGCGGGTGGACGGGGAGCGCCGGCGGCGCATCATGCTGAACCATTCGGCCACCCACCTGATGCACGCCGCGCTGCGCAAGTTCCTGGGTCCGCACGTTCAGCAGAAGGGCTCTCTCGTGGCGCCGGATCGCCTGCGCTTCGACTTCTCCCATCCCGAGCCCATGACGCCGGAGCAGATTGCGGCGGTGGAGCACGAGGTGAATCGGGAGATACAGGCCAATACGCCTGTCGGCATCGAGCACCTCGGGTACGACGAGGCCATCGGTCGGGGCGCCATGGCGCTGTTCGGCGAGAAGTACGGCGATCGCGTTCGCGTGCTGTCCATGGGAGACGGTTTTTCCGTGGAGCTCTGCGGCGGCACTCACGTCTCCCGGACCGGCGACATCGGCGTGTTCCGTATCGTCAGTGAAGGCGGTGTGGCCGCGGGCGTGCGGCGGATCGAGGCGGTGACCGGGCCCGGCGCGCTGGAGTGGATCGAGGGCACCGACCGCATCGTCGCCCGGGTGGGCGAGCTGCTGCGGGCGGGACGCTCCGAGGTGGTCGACCGGGTCGCCGGGCTGGCGGAGGAGAACCGCCGCCTGGCCAAGGAACTCGAGCGCCTGAACCAGAAGCTCGCCTCCTCGCAAGGCGCCGATCTCGCCGGCCGGGCCGTGCAGGTGGATGGGGTCAAGGTGCTCGCCGCCGCGGTGGAAGGCGATCCGAAGTCGCTCATGCAGACCCTCGACTCCCTCAAATCGAAGCTCGGGTCCGCGGTCATCGTGCTGGGGAACATCAGCGGCGGCAAGGTCAACCTGATCGCCGGCGTGAGCAAGGATCTGACGGATCAGATAACGGCACCGGATCTCATCTCCCTGGTGGGGCCGGCGGTGGGAGCCAAGGGCGGCGGTCGTCCGGACATGGCCCGGGCTGGTGGAGGCGACAAGCCAGACGCGTTGATGCCGGCCCTGGAGAAGGTCCAGGACTGGGTCGCCGAGCGCATGGGCTGACCTCCGTGGCGCTCATCGTTCAGAAGTACGGCGGTACCAGCGTCGGCAGCGTGGAGCGCATCCACGCCGTGGCGGATCGCGTCATCGGCTATCTGCAGCGCGGGCACCGCGTGGTGGTGGTGGTCTCCGCCATGAGCGGCGAGACCAACCGGCTGGTGGAGCTCGGCCGCTCGGTTTCCGCTAGGCCGCTGGCGCGGGAGATGGACGTGCTGCAGGCCGCCGGCGAGCAGGTCACCGTGGCCTTGCTGTCCATGGCGCTCTCGGACCGGGGCCACCCGGCCAAGTCTTACCTGGCCGACCAGGTAGCCATCCGCACCGATTCCAGCTTCGGCCGGGCCCGGATCAACGGCATCGACACCGAGCGTCTGCAGGCGGATCTCGCCCGCGGCGTCGTCCCGGTCGTGGCCGGATTTCAGGGCGTGGACGGGGACGGCAACCTGACAACCCTGGGCCGCGGCGGCTCCGACACCACGGCGGTGGCCGTGGCGGCTGCGCTCGGGGCGGACGAATGCGAGATCTGCACCGACGTGGACGGGGTGTACACCGCAGACCCCCGCATCGTCGAGGACGCCCGGCGCATGGACCACGTGACCTTCGAGGAGATGCTCGAGCTGGCGAGTCTCGGCTCCAAGGTGCTGCATCCACGGTCGGTGGAGTTCGCCGGCAAGTACAAGGTTCCTCTCAGGGTGCTTTCGTCGTTCGAGGACGGCTTCGGCACCCTGATCACCACGGAGACGAACGAGATGGAGCAGCCCATCGTGTCCGGCATCGCGCATTCCCGGGACGAGGCGAAGATCACCATGTCCGGAGTGCCGGACGTCCCCGGTGTGGCGTCCCGCATCCTCGGGCCCATCGGCCGGGCGCCCATCGAGGTGGACATGATCGTCCAGAACACGGGGGCCGACGGACTCACCGATTTCACCTTCACCGTCAAACGCGACGACTACGAGCGCGCCCTGGAGTTGCTCGGCCCGGTGCGCGAGGAGCTCGGTGCCCGCTCGCTCTCCGGCGACAACCGCATCGTCAAGGTGTCCGTGGTGGGGGTCGGGATGCGCTCCCATGCCGGCGTGGCTACCCGGGTTTTCGACGCGCTGGCTGCGGAGAACATCAACATCCAGATGATCTCCACCTCGGAGATCAAGATCTCGGTGGTGGTGGCGGAGCGCTACCTCGAGCTGGCCGTGCGGGCGATTCACGACGAATTCGGGCTGGGTGAGGAGCACGTCACCGCCGAGACGTAGCTCTGCGAGACCGGCGGTGGATCACCAGCTCATACAGCAGATCTATACGGCGGGCGTCGATCCCGCGCGTTTCGAGGACCTGCTGAACGTCTGGGCCGACAAGATCGTCGCCAACCACGCGCTGGGCGAGCCGGCGGCGCTGGATCGCCCGGAAATCGTCGCCCACATTCGCCAGGCGCTTTCCGTGCTGGACGACATGAATGCGGAGTCCGGGTCCGCCGGATGGGGCGAAGACGAAACGGGAGCGAACAGCCCGTATGCCGTTCTCCTGTGTGACGGGCACGGTCGCATTCAGGGCGCCAACCCTGCCGCCCGCAGCCGCTACGACGTGCAGCACGTGGCCGAGCTGCCGTTTGATGCCGACGCCATCGAAGCCATCCTGCGGGATGCCGCCCGGTTGGCCAGCGGCCCGGGAACCCCCACTGTGGTCGTCGCGCGCAGTCGTTCACGCGACCAGCGGACGGTGGTGTCGTTGCAGCATCAGCCGGGCCGCACGGCTGACGGCGGCGCTGCAGGGCGGGTGCGACTGACGAGCAACGATCTGCATTGGCCGGAGGAGTTGAACCGTGTACTGCAGAGCACCTTCGGCCTCTCCGCGGCCGAGTGCTCGGTGATGCAGCTCATGGCGGAGGGCGCGAGCGTCGCCAAGGTGGCGGAGCAGCGCGGCAGCTCCGTGGCGACCGTGAGGGTGCAGGTGCGGTCCATCTACGACAAGACCGGCGTGCGCAGCCAGCCCGAGCTGTTGCGGCTGGCCATCAGCTTCGCCAGTCTCTTCCGTTCGGAGCCGACGGCTGCGGATGGCGACGACGACGGCCTGGAGCCGCGTCACCACCCGACGGAGGCGGAGCGCCATCTGCTCATGCTCCCGGACGGCCGGCGGCTCGATTACTCCGACATGGGAGACCCCCGGGGACGCCCGGTCGTGTTTCTCCACGACGAGTATTACGGGGATTCCTGGGCCAGGGAGATCATCACGTCGGCCACCGCGCGGCGGCTGCGCATCATCGCGCCTGCCCGGGCGCATTACGGCCGGAGTGACGGCTACCCGCCCGGCGTCGAGGCAACCGAGCAGTTCGCGGCCGATCTCGAGGTACTCCTCGACCATCTCGGCATTGGCCGCTTCACGCTGCTGGCGCGGCGCACGGGCTTCCGCTTTGCCGTGGAGGTCTCCCACCGCACGAGTGATCGGGTGGTCGGGGTCGTGGCTCTTTCGCCCGGACTGCCGGCGCAATCCCCCGAGGACTACCGGCATATGACCCGCCTGGCTCGATTCATCTCTCTGGCGGTGTTCAAGAACCCGGCGCTGCTGGAGCTGGTCTGCAAGGCGGGCATCCGCTACTACCGGCAGATGGGTCCGAAGAGGCTGGCGCAGCTTCTCAACCGGGGGTGCGCGGAGGATCTGGCAGTGCTGGACGATCCGCAGCAGTGGGCGCTCATCCGCCCCGGCATGGATTTCTCGTCCGCCAACGGCTACCTCGGCTACATCCACGACGTCGCGCACGATCCGGTACGGGCCTGGCGCCGGACCCTGAGCTGTCCGGTGCACATACGCTGCCTGATCGGCGCCAGGGACCCTCACGACCGGGCCCGGCGCGCCCAGCGATGCATCGACGCCGGCGCCGATCTCAGTGTGGCGTTGGTCGAGGGCGCCGGTCAGCTCTTCTTCTATTCCCATGCGCGGCGGGTGCTCGACGAGCTGCGCGCGGTGAACGCCGGCACGCTCTGAGCGAGAACCATTTCGCAGTCTCGCATGGCGGTCACGACGCGTACCCAAACTGAGGTATGCGCGGCTCGTACCCCATTCCTAGTCTCCTCCCCGCAACGAAGCGGGCGCCACGATGGCCGCCCCGAATAATTTGGAGGAGACGAGCCCGATGGAGAGACACGAGTCGAAATGGCGCGGTACGCGCTGGAAACGGTGCATGCTGATGTTGGGAGCCGCCATGGTGCTGGCGGCGTGCAGTGGCGGCAATGGCGGCGGCAGCGCCATAGGAGGCGGTGGCACTCCGTCGCCCGGCGGCGGATCCGAGGCGACCACCATCGAGGGAGTCGCCTCGGCCCCGGCCTCGGGCGTCGCGCTGTTCGAGCCCAGTAGCCCGTTCCAGCTTGCGCTCGAATTCTTCGTTTCTCCCGCTGCTGCGGCCATCACCGGGCTCGAGCCGGTGGGCGGCGCGACCGTGGAGCTCGTCCGCATCGACGACAACGGCGATCAGGTGGGCGATGTGCTGGCCACGACCACCACGTCCACGACCGGCAACTACACCCTCAATGTGCCGGCTGGCGTGAATCTGGCGGGCAACCTGATCGTCCGCATCCAGGGTCTCGGCGGCGTGCAGATGCGGGCGCAGGCGGTCACCCAGGAGGTGGACATCTCCCCGGTGTCGGAGTTCGTGCTGCAGAAGTTCATCGACAACGGCGCGGACCTGGAGAACCTCACCACCAGCACCGTGGTTGAGCTGAAAGGCCAGGTGGAGGAATTCGATATCACGGCCGGGGCGGACCTGACCCAGATGCTCGCCACCCTGGAAGCGGAGACCGGGGACTTCGTGGACGCACAGATCTACGCCGCGCAGTCCGCGCCGGGAAATGCCGCGAACGTGGCGGGTGGTTACCACGCTACCGAAATCGGCTTCCGCCTCCACGACGCGGACAACGGTACTGGCGGCGACGTGGAGATCGAGATCAACCGCATGCACGGCATGACCCTGTCGGACGGCGGCAGCGGCTCGGTGGACGTCGCCCTGGGCGGCGAGGACTCGGCTGGAGCACTCCTGTCTCACTTCGGAGCCTACTCTCTGCGCTACGAGGCCGGCGTCGAGGTTTTCGAGGAGACCTTCACTGCGCCGTTGAGCGAACAAGGCGTGCTGACGATCGAATCGCCTTTCGAGGAGGACATCGACGGCGACTACGGCTGGCGTCAGCCGCCGAGCGTGCTGCGTCTGCAGAAGGCCGCCAGCGCCAACGTTCTGGCCGGCATCGCGGAGCACGTCGAGGTTCGGTACCGCACCACGGACACCGACGAGGACGGTATCCCCGACGCCGTGGACCCGGACCAGCGGGATGGCGACGAGGTGAGTCGCTCGCTGCTGCTGCTGGCGCAAGAGATCACCGATGCCAGCGTCTCCGGCCTCACCGGTGACTACGGCCGCGTCGGTTTCCGCACCGCCATGTCGAACGCGGGCTTCGTAGAGCTTGCCATCGAGCGCAACAAGCTCACCTTCGATGGCGCCGGCAGCTTCGATGCCGGGGCCGGGACCTCCCACGAGCTCAGCTCCAGCGGCTATTTGAGCGTCGATTTCCTGGCGGAGAGTGGCATGAGCTTCACCATGGACGTGGACGGCGACCTGCTGACCTTGAACGGGGATGCGGTGGACGGCTTCGTTGCCGCCGACTACGGTCTGGTGGTGCTCAATGGAGCGTCCGCCACCGACGATGGCAACCCCGACGACGAGCTGTACCTGGATGCCGCCTTCGACACGACCCTGGCGGTGAAGCTGCCCATCAGCATGCTGAACCTGGAGGGCCGGACCTATCGAGTCGTGTTCCTGGGCATGGAGATGGACGGTTCGGCCTTCGCGGTCAGCAACACCCGCTTCGATTCCGTGTTTCGGGTGACCGGCGTCACCACCGGCGAGCTGGATGTCACATCGTCCTATCTCCGCAAGGACGACATGTCTGCTCAGGTCGCCATCGAGGTCGACTCCGACGCGGCATTGCCCGTGGAGATCGATCTCGCCGCAGACGGCGCCATGACCATAACGCTGACCGATGATTGGGGAACGTTCCTGGTGGAGGGCTACATGAACCAGGACGGCAGCCTCGGCGTCTTCCACACCCGGTATGCGGATACGGGTGGCGAACCCATCGAGGTCGGCATGCTGATGCTGGTGGAGACTCCCTAGCTGTACCCGATTGCGAACCCGGCCCTGGGGCGCTCAAAGGCCCCGGGGCCCCGTGATTGCCCAAAACCACGAAGTATCAAACGCTCGCTCACACGCTCCTCCTGGAAAGTAGCTTTACCGGCCGATGGCCAGGTCAGCGATCAATCAGAAGAGGAGACACACATGAAAGTCCTAGCGAGCATGCTCGCCGCCCTGCTGCTCGGCTCCGCGATGAGCGCTCAGGCAGTGCTCATGGAGTATCAGATCAGCGGTACCGCAAGCGGAGCGATAGACGGCGAGAACTTCAGCGATCAGGCGTTTTCCATCGACCTGATCGGTGACACCGCTAATTTCCACAGCACTTTCGTCGAAACCATCGACCCGCTCGCGAGCGCCAGCATCACACTGGCCGGTGTGGGTACGGCCTACTTCCCGGTTCCCATGAGAATCGGAATCAACAATAGTGTCAGCACGACCAGCGGCAGCAGAGTGTTCTTTTCCCTCAGCGATGAGTTGGGTGGTCTGGACCTGCTCCACATCGACGTGGGCGCGCCGCTGGATCTGACCAGCGAGTTCGGGCCCGTCGCTGCGGTGGGTTCCGTCCTGGTCACCGACCTGTTCCACTTCATTCCGCTGTCGTTCGGGGAGCTTTCGTTCGATGCCGCCTCCGACGTCCTGCTGCAGAGCAGGCTGGCTGCCTCCGTGCCGGAGCCGGGCTCTCTCGGACTGTTCGGTGCCGGTGCGGCATGCCTGGCGCTGGCACGGCGTACCCGTCGGATGCGCTGCCGGCAACGACGGCTGTAGCTCCTAGCACCAGTCCACTCGCCGGTTTTGCCGGCGAGCGGACTCGCGGATACGACCGCTCGAAGAAACCGGCGCGGTTGACTGTTTTCGCCGGTTGCGGTTCTAATCAGACCATCCGCACACAGCAGAGGGGATAGCCGATGCTCCAGACCCACGACCACGAGATCGTTTCGATCTACCCGTTCACCGACGACGAAGTGGACGCTCTCATGACCCATGCTCACGAGGCCGTGCTGATGTGGGCGACCAAGGACGGCTGGCCGGTGGGTGTCACTCACGCGTTCTACTGGAAAGACGGCAAGATCTGGCTCACCTTCGCCGAGCATCGGCACCGCGCCGCCGCCATCCGCCGCGACCCACGGGTGTCGGTCAACGTGAGCAGCACGAGCTACGGCGCAGATGCGCCGGAGGGTTTGCCCACCGGGGCCATCACCTTCAAGGGGACGGCCGAGTTCTTCAACGACGACGCCACGAAGGCCTGGTTCTACCCGGCACTGTCGAAGAAGGTGAGCCCGACGGACGAGAAATTCGAGGCTTACTTCAACAACCTGCTCGACTCGCCACTACGGACCATCATCGCCGTCACGCCCGTGAAGAAGATCATGTACAACTCGGGGACGGCGGGCCGGCACATGGCGGGCACCATCAGCGAAGAGGAGCTCGGCGAGCGGCTGGAGGCCGATCGCGAGCGCATGAACGAGCTGCGGCGCCAACGCGGCCTGGAAGATCGCTGACCGACGCAACCTGGCTTTACCGGGCGCGCGCTTTCAGGCTCGTGCCGCCTCTCGATAGACCTCGAGCGCACGCTCCCGGGCGCCCCGGTCCTCGACGACGGGTCCCGGATAGCCTTTCACGGGGTGGCGGAACGGATCCATCAGCGCCTCGAGCGGAGCATCGTTGAGCTCGGGAATCCAGCGCCGGATGAAGATGCCTTGGCGGTCGAACCGCCGCGCCTGGGCCAGCGGGCTGAAGATCCGGAAGTACGGGGCTGCGTCCGTGCCCGTGGACGCTGACCACTGCCACCCGCCATTGTTCGCGGCGAAGTCGCCGTCGACCAGCAGATTCATGAAATGGCGCTCACCGGCCCGCCAGTCGATGAGCAGGTGCTTGCTGAGGAACATGGCGGTGAGCATGCGCAACCGGTTGTGCATCCAGCCCGTGGCGCTGAGTTGGCGCACGGCTGCGTCGACCAGAGGATAGCCGGTGCGTCCGTGCTTCCAGGCCTCGAGGTCCGCCGCGGCGTGGCGCCAGGGCAGCCGGTCAAGAGGCCGGCGGAAGGCCTGCCCCCGGCTGAGCCGGGGAAACTGCGCAATGACGTGCCCGTAGAAGTCGCGCCAGATGAGCTCGTTGATCCAGGCGGCGATGCCCGGATTGCCGCCGGTGAGCCGGCCGCCGTTGGCGTGGAGCGCGGCCTCGAGGCACTGCCGGGCGGAAATGCAGCCCGTGGAGAGGTAGGGGGACAGGGCGCTCGTGCCGTCGACGGCGGGAAAGTCGCGGTCCAGGTGATAGCGATGAACGCGCTCCGTCAGAAACCGAGTCAGGCGCAGTTCGGCTTCCTTCGAGCCGCCCGGCCACATGGCCGCCACCCGATCCCGCGGAACGCCGCCAGAGCGATTCGGAATCCGTGCGTCCCCGACGTTCGGGCGTTCCTGCCGGCGCGGGGGTGGCAGACTTTGACAGGCCGCGGGGGAAACCTGCGCCAGCCATCGGCGCTTGAACGGCGTGAAGACCGTGTATGGCTCGCCCTGGGTGGTGAGCACGGTGCCGGGCGGCAGCAGCGCGCCGGCGTGATGGGTGGTGACGGTGATTCGAGCTTCTCGGCAGGCCTGCCGTACGCGGTCGTCCCGCACCCGTTCGTTCAGTGGATACTCGTCGTTGAACGCGAGCGCGCCGGCGTCGATCGACCGTGCCAGATTGACCAGCCGGCGCGGCACGCCTTCGAACCAGGGCTCGTCGATGAGGCGGAGGGGCACGCCCAGCGATTCCAGATCAGCCGCGAGGCCATGAAGGCTGTCCAGCAGGAAGGCCAGGCGATTGTCGCCCGCGTCGTGAGCACGCCACTGGCGATGGCAGATGCAGAACACGCCCACGGCCTCGCCGCGCTCCATGGCGTGGAACAGCGCGGGGTTGTCCGCCACCCGCAGGTCGTTGCGAAACCATACCAGTGTGCGCGGCGGTCGCGTCGCGGGCACGATGTTTTCCATCGCGGGCACGATGTCTCCTATGGTCAACCGATCTGCGGTCGGATGCAGGTTCAGGGCCGAGCCGGCGAGATGGGTTTGCGTCTCGATAGGACCGGGAGTACGGTAGACCCATATATCAGAAACGGGTCACCCGTATGAAAACTACCATAGAGCTTCCGGACGAGTTGGCGAAGCAGGCTCGGCGTGTAGCCCAGCAGGAGGGCACCTCTTTGCGTGCCCTCGTCGAAGAAGGTCTGCAGCGCAGCCTCGAAGCCCGCCGGCAGGCAGCCCGCCGGCAGCTTGATTTTCCGACTTACGGGGGGAGCGGGTTGACAGCCGAGTTCGAGGGTGCATCGTGGGGCCGAATTCGTGACGAGATTTATCGGGAGCATGGCGCGTGATCGCTGTCGACACCAACCTGCTGGTCTACGCCCATCGCCCCGAAATGTCCTTTCATGAACGCGCTCGACAGGTGCTGAGCGAAGCCGTCGCGGGCGCGGAACCCGTGTCCGTTCCCTGGCCCTGTGCTCACGAGTTTCTCGCGGTGGTCTCCAATCCCCGCATCTTCAAGGATCCCACACCCATGAACACGGCATTGGATGCCATAAGACGTCTCCTGGCGAGCCTCTCCGGAGGTTTCCTGGCGGAAGGTGAGGGTTATTTGGATGCTCTCGAGCGAGTCGCGCGTCCGGCCTTGCTTCAGGGCGCGATCGTGCACGATGCGAGGATTGCGGCACTCTGTCTGTTTCACGGCGTGCGAGAACTCTGGTCTGCCGACCGGGATTTCTCTCGCTTCCCGGATCTGACTGTGGTCAACCCGCTACCGAGGGGATGAAGCAAACGAACAACGGGGCCCGATCGGGCCCCGTTTTTTTGTTGGCGGAGAGGGAGGGATTACCGCCGCCGCTGGGCGGCGACGTTCTCTCCGGCTCCTGGCGCTTCGCGCCGGTCGCCTCCGAGTCGAACCCTATAGGTGCTCCGACTCGCCAACCCCCTTCGCCAATGAAAAAGGGGCCCGCTGGGCCCCTTTCTCATTGGCGGAGAGGGAGGGATT